>NZ_CP189837.1:1360728-2041092 GCF_050261105.1 Ornithinimicrobium pulveris
TCCCATGGGGACACTCTCGCACCGTGCGGCATGATCCGGGCATGGACGACACGCGCACCGAGGTGGGATTCCTCGCCCTGGGCCCGATGGGGCTGCCGATGGCGACGGCGCTGGTGAGTGCGGGGCACCACGTGCACGCCTGGAACCGGACCGGCTCGGTCACCGAGGCCTTCGCGGCGCACCCCGCCGAGGGGGGTCGAGCGACCGCGCACCCCTCACCGGCGGCGGTGGCGAGGTCCGCGGACGTGGTCGTCTCGATGTTGCCGGAGCTGCGGCATACGGAGGAGGTGGTGGACGGGCCGGACGGGCTGCTGGCGGGGTGGGCGGAGCGCGGCGGTGCGCCGGTCCTGGTGGTGATGGGGACGGTGAGCCCGGTGGGGGTCGTCGAGCTGGGGGAGCGGCTGGCCGAGCACGGGGTCCGGGTGGTCGACGCGCCGGTCAGCGGTGGCCCGCAGGGCGCGTGGGAGCGGCGGCTGGCGATCATGGTCGGGGGTGCGGAGGAGGACGTCGCGCGGGTGCGGCCGCTGCTCGAGGCGATGGGGAGCACGGTGCGCCACCTCGGGCCGGCGGGCGCGGGGCAGCTCACCAAGGCCTGCAACCAGACGGTGGTCGCGGGCACGCTCGCGGCGCTCGGCGAGGCGGTCCGGTTGGCGCAGGCAGGCGGGCTGGACGTGGAAGCGGTGCTCGAGGTGCTCGGCGGTGGCCTCGCGGGGTCGGAAGCCTTGCGGCAGAAAGGACCTCGCTACATCTCCGGCGACTTCTCCGGAGGCGGGGCGTGCCGCAACCAGCTCAAGGATCTCGACCTCATCCTCGAGGCCGGATCCCGGTATGGCGTGTCCCAGCCGGTCTCCCGCCTCACCCGGGAGCTCTACGGGCGGATGGTCGAGCGCGGGGAGGGCGAGCTCGACCACGCGGCGGTGCTGCGGGCGCTGGAGGAGGACGCGCTGGGGTAGTTCCTCACGCACGAGGGCCTGCGCCGGAGAGGAGGGCGGAAAGCTGGGGACTGGCGGAGCGGGTGGCTCAGGCGGGGTCGCTGAGCGCGTTGTCCTGCTCGGCCCAGATGTCTTCGCGCATCCGCTCGGTCAGGCCACCCCAGACCCCATAGGGCTCGCGGACGGTCAGGGCGTGTTCGCGACACTGCACCAACACCGGGCACTGCTCGCACATCGCGATGGCGCGTTCATCTCGCCAACGACGTGACGGACCCCGCTCTCCCTCAGGATGGAAGAACATCTCGGGGTTGGACTCGCGGCACAGGCCCTCGTGCTGCCACTCCCACAGAGAGGCGACGGGGACAGGCTCGGCGCTCATGAAGCTCCTGACGTGGGACGACGTAGTTGAACCTTGACCCCACCCTGACGTGCGCGGAAGGAGGAAACTACCCCCCAAGGGGTGATCTGGCTGAGGGTTCGCTGAGCGCGGAACGTCGCCGTGTCGCTGGCGCTAGCGTGGTGGGCATGTTCCCCGACCCTCTCAACGCAGAGCCGATGACCCCCGTTGAGCCAGAAGGGACCTCGCGAGATGGGGGTGCGGAGGGGCGCCTGAAGACCCTGATCCTGATGCGGCACGCCAAGTCCGACTGGTCGGTACCGGTCGATGATCGGCGGCGACCGCTGAACGAGCGCGGTCGACGACAGGCCGCGGAGGCGGGGCGCTGGCTGCGCACCTTCCTCGACGCCCGAGGCGAGCCGCTCGAGCTGGCCGTGGTCTCCCCGGCCGTGCGAGCGGCATATGCCTGGGACCTGGCCGCCGCCGAGTTGGACGAGGCGCCGCCGGTGCGGCGGGAGGAGCTGGCCTACACCTTCGACGGCGACGACCTGCACGAGGTCGTGCGCGGGCTGCCCGGCGATGTGGACACGGTCGTGCTCGTCGGGCACAACCCGGCCTGCGAGGAGCTGCTCGACCGGCTGCTCGAGGACGGCGCGGGTGAGATCACGCCGCAGATGAAGACGTCCGCGCTGGCCGTCATCGAGCTCGCGGACTGGACGTCGCGAGGACGACTGGTGGCGCACGGGCGGCCGCCGAACTGAGCCTTCTTTCACCTGGAACCGATCCGCCGGCGGGCTAGTCTCAGTCGCCATGACTGGTAATTCGGGGAGCAGGGGTGTCCAGGCTGTGCTGATCGCGGCGCTGGTGGCACTGTCGACGACGATGACCGCCTGCGGCAGTGATCGCACCGACCGGGGCGGCGACACGGAGGAGGGGACGGCGGCGAACGGGGCGGCGCCCGCGGACGTCCAGCAGGTGGAAGCGCGCTCCGGCGCGTTCACGATCACCCTGCCGACGGCATACGAGGACTTCGGGATCTCCGACCAGCCCGAGGTGATCGAGATCGGCCAGGTGCACGCGGATAAGGACCTCGACCAGGTGATCCTCTCGCGCTATGACGGAGGCGAGACCGCGATCGATGAGGGGATCTACGCGGTGACCGGGCAGGTGGCGTCCTTCGGGCTGGACTGCGAGACCCACGAGGACTGGCACGGTGCCGCGATGGCGTGGCAGTGCACGGGGGAGTATGAGGGGACGAAGTTCGAGAAGCTCTTCGCGGCGGTGTCGGGACCGGGGCAGAGCGTGCTGCTGCTGGTGCAGGGCAGCCCGGACGAGGCGGCCCTGCTGGCCCGGCAGATCATCGGAAGCCTCGACTGGTCCTAGCGCCCGCTCCTGCGAGGATGGTGACATGAGCGCTAAGAGCACGGCAGCCACCACCTGGTCGTTCATCGACGGAGCCAGCGTCGAGAGTGCGCAGACCTTCGAGAACATCGACCCCGCCACCGGCGAGAGCCTGGGTGGGATCGGTCGCGCGGGTGAGGACGAGGTCGACCGGGCGGTCACCGCCGGGCGCGAGGCGCAGCCCGCCTGGGCCGCCACGCTGCCGGCCGACCGGGCCGAGGTGCTGCTGCGGATCGCCGGGCTGATCGAGCGCGATGCCGAGGAGCTGGCGCGGCTGGAGTCCGAGGACACCGGCAAGCCGATCGGCCAGGCGCGCACCGATGTGAGCGTGGCGGCGCGCTACTTCCGCTTCTACGGGCACGCGATCGAGAGCTACTACGGGCTGCAGATCCCGCTCGCGACAGACCTGCACGTCTATACGCGGCGCGAGCCGTTCGGGGTGGTCGGCTCGATCGTGGCGTGGAACTACCCGCTGCAGCTGCTCTCGCGCGCCGTCGCCGCGGCGGTGGTGACCGGGAACGCGATCGTCATCAAGCCCGCCGACGAGACGCCGCGCACGGCGGTGCACGTGGCCCGGCTCGCGATCGAGGCCGGGCTGCCGGCGGGGATCTTCAATGTGGTGACCGGGATCGGGGCCGAGGCCGGGGCGGCGCTGACCGCGCACCCGGAGGTGGCGCTGATCTCTTTCGTGGGGTCGACAGAGATCGGCTCGCGGGTGGCGCACGCCGCGGCTGACCGGGTGGTGCCGACCGTGCTGGAACTGGGCGGAAAGTCGGCGCAGATCGTCTTCGCCGATGCCGACCTGGACGTGGCGTCGGAGTTCGCGGCCAAGGCGATCCTGCAGAACGCCGGGCAGACCTGCTCGGCCGGGTCGCGGCTCCTCGCGCACTCCTCCATCCGGGAGGAGCTGGTGGCCAAGATCGTCGAGCGCTTCGAGGCGGTGCGGATCGGGCCGGGCAAGGACGACCCCGACCTGGGCCCGCTCGTCTCCCGCAAGCAGCAGGAACGGGTGGCCGGCTTCGTCGAGGAGGACCACGGCGGTGAGGTCATCATCGGCGGCAGCGCGCCCGATGACGAGCGCCTCGCCGGTGGCTCCTTCTACGCCCCGACCCTGATCGACGGGGTCTCGCCGACCGCGCGGATCGCCCAGGAGGAGGTCTTCGGCCCGGTCCTGGTGACGATGCCCTTCGAGGATGAGGAGGAGGCGGTCGCGCTGGCCAATGCCACCGACTACGCGCTGCTCGGTGCGGTCTGGACGCGCGATCTGGGCCGGGCGCATCGGATGGCGGCCGCGGTCCAGGCCGGGCAGGTCTTCGTCAACACCTTCGGCGCCGGTGGTGGGGTGGAGTTGCCCTTCGGCGGGTGGAAGAAGTCGGGTTATGGCCGTGAGAAGGGCTATGAGGCGCTGGATGCCTTCACGCAGACCAAGACCGTGATCATGAAGCTGTCCTGACGCAGGCCAGCGCCGAGCGATGCTGGCGCCGGCGCGACCCATCTACGCGGGGCGCTCCACCTACGACGCGGCGCGCTCAGCGCCGGGGCCAGGGCCGTGCAGCTCCCCGTATGCCCGTGGCAGCGAGGAGCGCAGGCCCGTGATCGTGCGGGCCACGTCATCCCAGGCGATCGGGCCCGTGCCCGTGCCGGCCCGCCCCTGCGGGTCGTGGTCCCGGACGCGCGCCAGCGCCACCTCGAGCTGGGCAAGCACCTCCAGCGCTTCCTCCTCGGTGTCGGGGAAGCTCGGCATCTCGACCGGGTTGGTGTTCTCCGCCCCATAGTCCTCAGCCAGCTCGGCCATCAGGTCTTGGGCCATAGACGCACACTCCGCGGTGTGCCGGACCCAGCGCTCGTGCAGCTGCAGCTCGTGGGTGGCCTCGATCACTGCCGCCCGCAGCGGGATCGAGGGTTCGAGCGTGAAGACGGCCGTTTGGGCTCGGTCCTGCGCGTGGCGCAGGTGCACCTCGGCATAGCTATGCGCGGTCCTGGCCTGCGCCGCGAGGGGTCTGGCCACGCTGACCTCGAGCTGGGCCAGCTCCCGGCGCTCGTTCCGGGTCAGTCGATAATTGGACGCCATCGGCCCGCTCCATCTCCCGCGCGCCGGTCGGGGCGGTCCGGCGCTCCTTCCCCTCCAGTGTCCCGAGAAAGCCCCCACAAAGCGTCCCCCCACGGGATGACTGCCCGCCCGCAGCGGAGTGATCCCACTGTGCCACCGCCACGTTGCCACCGCTGCGGTCCAGCCCGCCGTGCGCATCGCGCGAGGTGCCCGCGTCGCCGCAGGTGGGCGTGGGCAGGCGGACCGATGCGCACGTCCGCGTGCACGGGAGGCCTCACTACGATGACGACGCACACTGCTGGAGCGAGCGAGAGCGCGGAGATGGATCTGCTGACGACCGAGGTCAAGGGTTATGCCTGGGGCGACCGCGCGCGCCTGCACGCCTTCGCCGATCTCCCGGGCGCGGGCAGCCCGGCCGCTGAGCTCTGGGTCGGCACCCACCCGGACGGCGCGTCCCAGCTGCCCGACGGGCGCTCCTTGCGCGAGGAGGTCGAGCTGCCCTATCTGCTCAAGTTGCTCGCCGCCGCCGAACCGCTCTCCCTCCAGGTCCACCCCGACCGCGACCAGGCGCGGCGCGGGTTCGCCCGCGAGGAGGCGGACGGCCCGGCCCGCGAGGCCCCCGACCGCAACTTCAAGGACGACCGGCACAAGCCCGAGCTCTTCGTCGCGCTCGACGACAGCCTGCTGCTCGCGGGTTTTCGTCCGGTGCCGGAGGCGGTCGCGCTCCTGGAGGACATCGGTGGACCTACCGCGTCCCGTATGGCGTCCGCCCTCACCTCGGGCGGAGCCCCCGCCCTGGCCGAGCTCTTCGGGCAGCTGTTGCAGGGCCGGCCGGAGGGCGCGGAGGACCTCGCGGTGCGCTTGACGGAGCGGGCTGCCGCCGGGGGATCAGCGATGGCCGGGTCGGGACAACCGGGCGCGGCGTCGGATCCTGCGCGCGCGTCCTCCTGGGCCGCGAGCGTGGAGGTGGCGGCCGATCTCTACCGTCGCTATCCCGACGACCAGAGCTGGCTGATCTCGTTGTTGCTCAACCTGGTGGCCCTGCGTCCGGGGGAGGCGATCTTCGTGGAGGCCGGGGTGCTGCACGCCCACCTGCGCGGCTTCGGGATCGAGATCATGGCGGCCTCGGACAATGTGCTGCGTGCCGGCATGACCGGCAAGCACATGGACCGCGACCTCGTCCGTGAGTGCACCGTGGTGCGCCCCGCCCTGCCCGAGCTGGTGTCGATGGCGCAGGTGTCCCGAGGCGTTCGGTTGGTGGAGTGCGGCGCAGAGGAGTTCGCCCTGCTGGTGGTGGATGCCCCGGCGGGTCACGAGGTCGGGCACGAGGATGAGGTGGGTGACACGGCATACGGGATCGAGGTGCCGGCCGCAGGCCCGCGGTTGGTGCTGACCATCGAAGGTGAGGTCACGGTGCACGCCGGTGGGCAGGACCAGGTGCTGCCGCGCGGGCGTGCGGTCTACGTGCCCGCGAGCGAGGGCGAGCTGCGGCTGACCGGGCCAGGACAGGCGGTCGTGGCGGCTGTCCCGGCCGAGGTGGGGACTACCTGAGGGCCGCCTTGATCGCGGCGGCGACCGTCTCGTTGACCGCGCCGGTGCCGCCCGCGATGATCGCCCGCGGGGTGGGCAGCCGCCGGATCTCGGTGCCGATCGGGCCCGGGAGCGAGCCGGTGTCGGTGAGCAGCAGCGGAGCCTTGCGAGCACCGGCGACCGCGGCGATGGTCAGCGCGTCCGGATAGGCGCGACCGGAGGCGACGAAGACCTCGGGACGGCTGCTCGGGAAGGCGCCCGAGGCCGAGACCGCGGCCGAGGTGGCGAACCGGTTGGTGCCCGAGAGCCGCTTCTGGCTCGCCCCATGGGTGGCCGCCATGATCGCCTGCGCCGAGACCTCCGGGACCGCCCCGGTGCCGCCGACGAAGGTGACCGACGACGGGTTGAGCCGGGTGACCTCGGTCAGCACCGAGGAGTTGACGCGATCGCCGTTGACCGGGAGCAGGACGCACCCGTTCGCGCCCGCAGCCGGCGCCACCGACAAGGCGTCGGGGAAGGCGAGCCCGGACACGACATACGGGCACGGGCACCCGAGGGGAAGCCGCGCTGGGACACCGCGACCGCCGTCTCCCACCGGTTGCTGCCCGACCACCGCTCGGTGACGATCCCCATCGCGGCGAGCTGGTCGGCGACCGTGCTGGAGACCGCGCCCTGGCCGCCCAGGATGATCACCCGGGTGGTGCCGAGCGTGGTGAGCGCGCTGCGGGTGGCCGACGACAGACCGGTGGTCGCGGTGAGCAGGACCGGCATCGCGCGGGCGCCGGCGACCGGGGCTCCGACGAGCGCGTCCGGGAAGTCGCGACCGGAGGCGAGCATCACCGTGGGGGGCGCCGTTCGGGTAGGCCTTGGTCGCGATCGTCGCGGAGGTGAGATAACGGTCCGTGCCCGACCAACGGACGACGCTGGTGGCGCGGGTGCCGCCGGAGATGACCACGGTGGCGGAGTTCGTGGTCTGCGCGGTGACGGTGATCGAGGTGGCGGGGGAGGCGCCCTGGACGTTCCAGGTGGTGCCGACCGGGAGGGTGACCGGGGCGTCGGAGGTGAGCCGGTAGTAGCTGTCGGAACTGGCCGGATAGGTGTAGACCTCGTCGGCCGCCTGCAGGTCCACGGTGCTGAGCTCGCGATCCGGACGCCGGTCCGCGGCCGAGTCGGTGAGGCGCACGATCACGCCGGCCCCCGGGCCGGGCGGTCTGGTCGGGTCCTCGTTGGCGAACGAGGTGATCCAGCTGTCGGCGCGGGTGGGGGTGCGGTACTCGAGGTGCAGGGTGCGGGTGGAGGTGATCGGCACCTCGAGGCCGCGGACGCCGCTGCTGCTGGACAGTGGGCGCAGGGTGTGGGTGCCGGCGCCGACGCGGGGGACCGCGGCGGAGGTCATCGTGCCGAGGCGGCGCTGGTGGTAGGCCGCGAGCTCGCCCGGGATGCCGGTGGAGATGTCGGTCATCGGGGCGGACATCATGTCGTAGACGTCCTCGTAGGTCCGGTTGGTGCAGCGCCCTGGTTGACGGTGGCCATCCCGGCGAAGGGGCAGCCGATGTCTGCGGTGTAGAAGACGATGTGGTTGGTCTCGCCCGTGGGCAGGGTGCCGGCGACCTGGGCGGGCAGGGTCTGGCCGAAGACCTGGGTGTAGAGGCTGTTGCAGTCGCTGGCGTTGACCTTGAGCCAGGGGCGGACCTGGTGCTCGACGAGGGAGATCTGGCCGTTGGTGGTGGTGCTCAGGTAGGTGCTCGTGTCCGCGATCAGCCGCCGGAACTGGGTGGTCGTCGGGGTGCTCGGGGGCGTGGCGCCGATGTAGATCGGGGCGATGAGGACGCGGTGGGCGCCGAGTTGGCTCGTGGGGGCGGGGGTGGCCAGGATCTGGACGTCGGTGAGGGTGAGATCGCCGGTGTCCGCGCGGTCGAAGGCCTGCTCGGTGGTGAGGGTGGCGGCGCCGGCGATGGTCGCGCGGACCTGCTCGCCGCCCTCGAGGTCGCTGGCCAGGGCGTCCGGGACCGCGACCGAGGCGTCGCCGCTGACGATGCGGACGTCATCCTGCGTCTGGGAGCCCTCGACATCGTCGGTGACGATGCGGACGACGGTGCCGGTGAAGGTGCCGGTGAAGGTGCCGGGTGGGGAGGCGTCGGGGGTGGTGGCGGTGGTGTCGGCGCTTCTGGCGCTGCTGGCGCTGTCGGCGCTGTCGGCGGGTGCTCCGGTGCCGACTGCGGCGTTGGTCAGGAGCAGGCCGAGGATGGCGATCAGGGTCGTGAGCGCACGCCAGAGCCGGGTCTGCATGGGGGTCCTCCTGCTCCGCACTACCGGCCGTCCACCACGGTCGGTGGCGCCATGCTAGGGGTGCGGGGAGGTTTTGTGGTGCGGCGCGCTCAGGTCGGTCTGAACGCGGCCAGCATCGGTTGCGCGGCACGGGCGACGGCGGCGGGGAGGTCGTCGAGTCCGGCGGCGTAGCGGGGCTGGTCCCCGAATGTCCCGGTATGCCGTGTGACCCCGGCGTCAACGCTGTCTCGGTCGTCCTGCGCTGGCTGGGTGGCGAGGTCTGGACGCTGCTCGTCGAAGAGGCCCAGTCGGCAGGCCTCGTCGGTGAGGACGACGTGCCGGCCGTCGACCAGACGCTCGGCCTCGGCGTCGCCGACGAGCTGGTGCAGACGCCAGCGGGTGAAGTCGTCCAGCTGCATCCCGTGGTGGCCGAACGGGAAGACCAGCGTCGGCTCGCCGATCGCGATCCGTCGGTCACAGGCGGCCATGATCTCCACGCCCCCGCCCGCGGCCCCGCCGTCGACCACGGCGATGACCTCGCGCGGGACCAGGTGAATGGTCAGCAGCGCCTCAACGACCGTGTGCACGAACTCCTCGGCGCGCTCAGGGGCGCTACGGGCCCAGCCCAAGCTGCCCAGATCGGCCCCGGAGCAGAAGTATCCCCCTGCACCTGCGACATACAGGGGCGCGGTGGTGGTCGCGCCGGCGGTGCGCACGGTCTCGGCGAGCGCTCGCCAGAGTGGGACCGTGAGCGCGTTGCGGCGGGCGGGCCGGTCGAGGAGCACGGTCTCGCCCAGCTCGGTCGTGATGAGCCGGACCGACCCGCCGGGGTCGAGGGCGCTGGGAGACTCTGCGTTGGGGGAGGGGGGAGAGGCGGCAGCGTCGGTCACCACTCCATCCTCCCCGACCGAACGCGCTGCAGGTCCGTCAGGAGGGCCACCGAACGCGCAGCAGGTCCGTCAGGAGGGCCACCGAACGCGCAGCAGGTCCGCCAGGAGGGCCACCGAACGCGCAGCAGGTCCGTCAGGAGGGCCACCGGACGCGCAGCAGGTCCGTCAGGAGGGCCACCGAACGCGCTCACCCCCGACAGCCAAACGTGCACAACGGGAGGGGCACGGATAAAACCGCAGGTCAGTGCTGGGCCTCCTCTCGTTGCGCATGTGTGAAATCCCGGCCCAGCGCGGACTCGCGGCTTGACGCGGAGGTGAGGAACGGCATACAGGGACAGGGGGTGGGGGGCGCGCGGAGGGGGCTCTGGCTGCTCGGCTACGGTGGCCGTACCCACGCGGGAGCCCGGGGCACCGGGCTGAGATCGGGCTGAGGCCGCCCGGACCGCTCGAACCTGTCCGGATCATGCCGGCGTAGGAAGTGAGGAGCTTCTGCGATGACGTCCACCACCACGTCCACCACCACCCCCAGCACCGATGGTTTCAGCGCGCGCCTGCAAGCGGCCAACGAGGAGACGTGGCGGGCGGCGGTCCAGCACCGTTTCGTCGACGAACTGCTTGAGGGGAGCGTGCCGGATGACGTGCTGCGGCACTACCTGGTGCAGGACTACCAGTTCTTCGACGCCTTCGTCGCGATGATCGGCCAGGCGATCGCGTCGGCGCCCGACCTGCCGGCGCGCCTCCCGCTCGCCCGCCAGCTGGGGATGCTGGCCGCGGACGAGGACGGCTATTTCGAGCAGTCCTTCGACACCCTCGACGTGCCCGAGGGGGACCGGATCTCGCCCGAGCTCAGCCCGGCGACGGTCGCCTTCGATCGCGTCATGCGCGATGCGATCCAGACCCGGTCGTATGCCGCGGTGCTGGCTGTGCTGACCGTTGCCGAGTGGCTCTATCTGGACTGGGCGACGCGGCCCGAGGCTGAGCAGGCGTCGACCCGGCCCGAGCACCTGGGCTGGGTGGACCTGCACCGCGGCGAGGCGTATGAGACCTGGACGCTGTGGCTTCGGGGCCAGTTGGATGCGCACGAGCCGACTGATCCGGCCGAGAAGGCGCAGGTCGAGGAGCTCTTCGCCCGTGCGGTCGCGTGCGAGGTTGCCTTTTTCGATGATGCGTATGCTGCGGTCTGAGCGGGTCGTCGCGCTGGCGCTAGAGTGACGCGTCTCGGCGGGCGGCCGCGCAGCCGGTAAGTCATCACTCCGGTCGTCCCGACAGGGTTCGAGAAGGGCTGCAAGTAGACCCGGGTGATGCGCCGTCCCGCCGAGTCCCGACGCTCTTGCGCGTTCGGTGGGCTCTTTTGCTGACCTGGCGGACGTTCGTTGGGGCTCAAAGCGGACATACAGGACGTTCGGTGGGGCTGGGGGCGGACACAACGGACGTTCGGTGGGGTGTTTTGCTGACCTGCTGCGCGTTCGGTGGGGAGTGGGGTGGGGTTGTCGGTGGTGCCGGGTAGCGTCGGAGACGTGTTCCTCCATGACGACCGGCTGGTGCTCAGCGCGGCGGATCTCACGAGGCACGTCGGGTGTCGGCATGCGACGACGCTTGAGCGCGAGGTCGCGCACGGCACCCGCGTCGCCCCGCAGGTCGACGACCCCTCGCTCGCGCTGGTCACCGGGCTGGGGCAGGCGCACGAGGACAGTTATCTGGAGTCCCTGCGCGCGGCCGGTCGCCAGGTCGTCGAGATCCCGCGCACCGGGTCGCTCGCCGACCGCGAGGCGCGCACCGTGTCCGCCATGCGCGCGGGCGCGGACGTGATCTACCAGGCGACGCTCTTCGACGGCGGCTGGCTGGGCTACGCCGACTTCCTCCTGCGCGCCGACCGGCCGAGCGCGCTCGGCCCGTGGAGCTATGACATCGCGGACACCAAGCTCGCCCGGCACCTCTCCGTGGCCGCACTGCTCCAGATGTCCGGGTATGCCGCGAGGCTGGCCGAGCTCCAGGGCGCACCTGTCATGCGGCTCACCGTGGTCGGCGGCGACGGCACCGAGCACCAGTTCAAGCCCTCCGACGTCGACTCCTACGCCGCCCGCCTGCGCGTGGATCTGCGGGACTTCCTGGACAGCGAGCAGCCCACCGAGCCGGTGCCGACCGCGGCGTGCGCGACCTGCCGCTGGTCCGAGCACTGCACCGCCGTCTGGGAGGAGAAGGACGACCTCTCCGGCGTGGCGGGCCTGCGCGGCGACCACCGCGCAGCCCTCATCGGCGCGGGCATCACCACCATCGCTCAACTCGCGAAAGCCACCGCCCAGCAGCTCGCCGGAGTGCTCTCCTCTCGCGTGCGCGACCGCATCCACGGCCAGGCCCAGCTCCAGGTGCAGGAGCGGGAGAGTGGGGAAACGACATACCGGATCCTGCCGCCGGAGGCGGGACGCGGACTGCAACTGCTCCCCGAGCCGGACGACGGCGATGTCTACCTCGACTTCGAGGGCGACCCGTTCGCGGACGGTGGCGCGGGGCGGGAGTACCTTGCTGGCATCTGGACGCGCGACGGCGAGTTCCTGGACTGGTGGGCGCACGACGCGGCCGAGGAGAAGCGGCTGACTGCTGACCTCCTCGAGTGGCTCATCGACCGCTGGCGGGAGCACCCGGGGATGCACATTTATCACTACGCGGCCTATGAGGTGACCGCGCTGAAGCGGATGACCGCCCAGCACGCGACCGCTGAGAGCGAGCTCGACCAGTTGCTGCGCGGCGAGCGCTTCGTCGACCTCTACCAGGTGGTGCGGCAGGGGCTGCGGCTGTCCAAGGGGAGCTACTCGATCAAGAAGGTCGAGGATTTCTACTGGCAGCAGACCCGGACCGCAGCCGAGGGCGAGGTGGCCGACGGGCTGGCCTCCGTCGTCGAGTACGAACGCTGGCTCGCCGACGGACGCACCGATGACGGTGTGCTGGAGGCGATCCGGCGCTACAACCGGGAGGACGTCCGGTCTACCCATGCGCTGCACGAGTGGCTGGAGGAGCGGCGGGATGAGCTCGCCGAGGAGCACCACGTGCAGCGCCCACAGCTCACGGAGATCACGGGGTCCCAGGACTCCGAGGCAATGGTCGCCGAGCAGCAGCTCGCCGCGCGCCTGGTGGACGGTGGCCGCGAGCTGCTCGCCGGACTGGTCGGCTGGCACCGGCGCGAGGACAAGCAGGCCTACTGGGACTACTTCCGCACCGAGACGATGAGCACCGAGGAGCTGCTGGAGGATTCCACTGCCATCGGCGGGGTCGGGGAGCCCGTTGAGGTCGGCGCGGTCAAGCGCTCGACCGTATGGCGCTACCCGTTCCCGCCGCAGGACGGCGTGCTGGGGCGCGTGGGGGAGCAGGTCGAGGACGCGCGGACGCACGAGAACGTCGGCAAGCTGCTGCGCCAGGACATGGAGGAGGGCTGGGTCGACGTTGCTCGCGGCACAGGGCGCGAACCGTTGCGGCCCGAGGGCTTGGTGCAGAAGCAGGTCGTCAACACCGGCCCTCTGCGGGAGGCGCTGATGGACCTGGGGGAGACGGCGCTCGCGGGCGGTGACGCGTTGGGCCTGCGCCTCATCGAGCGTCGCACGCCCGTGATCCCGGTGAGTCCGCACCTCGAGGCAGGTGAACTCATGCGCCAGGTCGGTATGTCGCTTCCCGGCTCCGGCGCCATCCTCGCCGTGCAGGGTCCGCCGGGGGCGGGGAAGTCCTACAACGGTGCCCTGCTGATCCGGCGGCTGCTCGATGCCGGGTGGAAGGTCGGCGTCACGGCGCAGTCGCACCGGGTGATCGGCGACCTGATGGACGCGGTCGGTCGGTCTGGCGTGCGCAGGGTCCCCAAGGGCAAGGAGGCGTCCGACGATGCTGCGCTGGTGCGGGAGATCGGCGACAACAAGGACGTCGACGAGGCACTGGCCCAGGGAGCGACCTTCGTCGGCGGGACCGCCTGGTTGTGGGCGCGGCCCGAGATGAAGGGCGCGGTCGACGTGCTGGTCATCGACGAGGCGGGGCAGTTCTCGCTGGCCAACGCCGCGGCGGTGGCGCAGGGCGCCGAGGCGATGGTGCTGCTCGGAGACCCGCAGCAGCTGACCTCGCCGACCAACGCCCAGCATCCGTATGGCGCGGGCGTGTCAGCGCTGGAGCACCTGATCGGCGAGCACGACACGGTCGACCCGAGCGAGGGTGTCTTCCTCGACAAGACCTGGCGCATGCACCCGTCGGTGACCAGTTTCGTCTCTCAGCTCTCCTATGACGGCAGGCTGGAGTCGGCGCCGGTGACGCACGGGCAGCGCGTGGACGCGCTGGGGGCCCTGAGCCGGACCGGTCTGCGCTGGGTGCCGGTGGAGCACAGGGGCAATGCCGCGACCTCGCCCGAGGAGGCTGAGGTGGTGGCGGCGTTGGTCGCCGACCTCCTCGGGGGCACGTGGATCGATCAGGACGGCGTCACCCGGCCGATCCGCCCCGAGGACATCTTGGTGGTCGCGCCCTACAACGCCCACGTCGCAACCTTGCGGTCGATGCTGCCCGAGGACGTGCCGGTGGGCACGGTCGACAAGTTCCAGGGGCACGAGGGACCGGTGGTCATCTATTCGATGGCGTCCTCCAGCGCGGCTGACGCTCCTCGAGGCGTGCGCTTCCTCCTCGACATCCACCGGCTCAACGTGGCGATCTCGCGGGCCCGCGCCCTGGCCGTCATCGTCGGCTCGCCGGAGTTGACCCGCGCCCCGGTGAGCACGCCGACTGACCTTCGATCGGTCAACGCGCTGGCCCGCTTCGTGGAGCTGGCCAACGCTGATGTCTGAGCCCTCAGTCGCCGGCTCTGAGCGCCGCGAACAACTCCATGTCCACGCGCGTGCCACCGATTTCCTGGTGGCTCCGCAACAGGCCTTCGCGGGAGTAGCCAGCCTTCAGCGCTGTCCGGATTGAGGCGGCGTTCCACGGCTCGATGAACAGTTCGACGCGATGAATCTCGGGCAGGGTCCAGGCGAAGGTGGTCAGCGCGATCAGCGCTCGCCCACCCAGCCCGTGGCCCCGGAACTGCGGTGCGATCGAGTAGCCCGCCGACGCTCGGCCGTGCTCAACGCCGCCCAGCCAGAGGCCCGCACCGCCAACCGCCTCGTCTGACTCCTCGAGCGTCACGGCGAACGAGTACCCCGTGCCGGTCAGGAGTCGATCGTGCTGGCGCTGGATGTAGGCCAGTGCCTCATCCTCCGTCGCGCGTGCGGGCAGCGTCCCGATCAGCGGCACGTAGGGGTCGGTGGCCAGATCGCGCAGCATCGGCACATCGCGTGTCCGGTAGGGCCGCAGCCGCACGCCGTCCCAGGTCGGTGCCTCGTCCGGCAGCTCCAGCGGCGCAGCACTGCTCATGGCTCGTCGACGGGTTCGGCGTGCCAGCCGGCGTACGGCAACAACTCAGCCAGCGTCGTCGTGCGCCCGGGTCCCAGGATGATCGTCGCGTCGAGATTCTGCTGCGACAGCGTCCGGAGAAAGGCTCGACAACGCCCGCACGGCGGGATGACGTGCAGCACCCCATCGTCCGGGCTCCGCCACACTGCGACGACCCTCCTGACGGTCGGCCCGGTGGCCGCCACCAGCTGGCTCAGCGCGCTGATCTCGGCACACACCGAGAGATACCCGCCGATGCACGCACCGGTGAAGAGTTGCCCGTCCTCGGCCTCCACCGCAGCCCCGACATCAGCCACCCAGAATCCCGGGCCGAGTTCCTGCGGGTTCAGCGCCTCGGCGGCTCGGGCGATGAACTCGGCATCGGTGAGGGGTCGGTCGGCATCGGTGACCGGATCAACGTCGAGGTCGGACATGCGGTCAGTCTGCACTGTGCGTCGGCGATGAGCTTCTACAGCAGCCAAAGTCACCCTGCACCCGTCGTGTGTACGGGCTTGACCAGCGACGACGCGATCGCGGGTCGGGCCGATGAGAAACCCCGTTCAGCCGTGCGGATGACGATCAGATCCTGATACCCCTCGCCGGTCGCTGGGTCGATCGCGTCCTTGCGCGGCTGCCGGTACATGCAGAAGGCCCGCCCTTTCGGGCCCCGCGGCACGACATAGGACGGCACGTCGCCCCAGGTGCTGCCGAGCTCGGTCTCGGGCAGGTCTTCACAGATGCGGCGCAGATCGGCGAGTGTCGCTGGCCGTCCCATGACGTCAGCATGGCAGACCCGGCGAGAAGGTGGTGGGGGAGAAGGTGGCCTACATCAGCGTCAGGATCAACCCCAGCGGCAACAGCGCAGCCAGCGCCGTGGACGCGAGTGCGAGGCCCACCACAGCCCAGGGCATCGGGAAGACCTTCCGGAAGTCGATGCCCAGACCCAGCCCGAACATCCCGGCCGCGAGCAGCCACACGCCGACCTGCCGGATCGCCTCGAGGACCCCAGCTGGCAGCAGCCCGGTGGAGCTCACCGCCGCCATCACCACGAAGCCGACCAGGAACCACGGCAGCACTGCTCCGCGGAGCACTCTGGCCCCCTCGTCGCCCACGGCTCCGCGGAGCACTCGCGCGCCGCGCTCGCCAGCGCTCGCCTGCTCAGCTCGCTCCGCGTGCCGCTCGCGCAGGATCGCACCCCAGTGCGCCACGAACAGCAGCGCCACCCGCCCCAACTTGATCGCCATCGCCGCCACCAGCGCCGCAGTCCCGCCCGCCACGGACGCGGCAGCTACCACCTGCGCCACCTCGTGGATGCTCGCGCCCGCCCACACCCCGATCTGCTCCGCGCTCAACCCCAGCAGGCTCCCGAGCACGGGCACCACCACGATCATCGCGGTCCCGCACAGGGTCACCAAGGCCAGCGCGATCCCGACGTCCTCGTCCCGCCGCCGCACATTCCCCTCGACCGCCGCGATCGCGGCCGCGCCACAGATCGAGAAGCCCGCCGCGATCAGCGTCACCAGCCCGCGGGGCAGTCCCATCCGATCACCCAGCCAACACGTCCCGACAAAGACCACGACGACCGTCGCGACGATGATGAGGAGGCCGGCCATCCCCATACCGCGCAGGGCCTCCCACGACAGCAGCGCGCCGAAGGCGACGATCCCCAGCCGCAGCAAGGTCCTCGACCCCGCGCCCGTATGCCGCAACGCACCTGATCCCGCCCACGCCAGGTTGGCGACGGCCACCCCGAGCACCAGGGCCCAGAGCAGCGGGGACACCAACGGCGTCAGACGACCCAGGAGCAGGGCAACGGTGGCGGCCAGCATCGCCGGCCAGGCGAGCAGCACCGCCCGCAGGGGCAGCACGGCCCGCTCGGGCAGCGCCGCCGCAGGACTCATCACCCGGTGATCGTAGAGAGGGCCAGGACCCGGACCGACCGAGACCCCGCAGGCTCAGCCGACCTCGGCGGTCTCCGACCCGACCAGCTCGCGATAGATCCCGACCAGACGCTCGGCGGCGGCCGCGCTGTCGAAGCGTTCCCGGATCCGCACCGACGCCTCGCGCCATTTCTCCCGCTCGGCCTCATCGAAGCGCAGTCGCCCGATCGCGGCGCCGAAGTCGTCGTCCTCGCAGCGCAGGATGTCATCGCCGAAGGAGTCGTCATACTCGCGCAGGTCGCGCGCCACGATCGGCAGCCCCACCCCGGCCGCCTCGAGGATGCACATCGGGTGGTTCTCCTGCTCGGCGGGCAGGCAGAAGACGTCCGCGGACTGCAGGATCGTCTTCACCTGCGGGTGCGGCACGACATCGGTGATGACCATGTTGTCAGGCACCTCCGACATCAGCTTCTTCATCGCCGCGTAGTTGGCACCCAGGTGCTTGAACGGGATCCCACCGACCCAGATGAACAGCACCTCGGGGTGCTCGCGCGCCATCCGGACGAACAGGTCGATGCGCTTGCGCGGCTGCACCTGCCCGACGCCGACGACCACGAAGGTGTCTGCGTCCAGCTCTAGCTCGGCGCGCGCGATCGCGCGGTCGGCCAGGGTGGTCCGGTAGGCGTCCATGTCGATGGTGTTGTAGAGCACCTCGATCCGCTCGGGCGCCACCTTCAGCTCGGTCTCCAGGGCCCGCGCCACGGTCCCGCTCACCGCGAGCACCTTGTCGGCGCGGCCGTAGAACCAGCGCATGTAGGCGCGCGCAGCCGGGCGCCACCAGCGCGCCAGCCGGATCGAGCCGACCAAGGAGTCCGGTATGACGTGGGCCGAGACGACCTTCTTCGCGCCAGGGTCCAGGATCTTGCGCCAGACCTTGGTGCCCAGCGTGTGCAGGTGGTAGACGTCGCACTCCACGCGCTCGCTGTAGTGGCCGCGGATCAGGGTGACGTCCGGGCGGCGCTCGAGGGCGGTCGCGAGCTCCACGTATGCCGTGTGGACGCCGTGACCCTGCACGCTGACGTCGCTCTCGCTGGCCATGTTGACGACGAGGTTGGTCGACACCGCGATCACCCCGCCAGCCACGGGATCCAGCGCTCAAGCAGGGCCAGCACGCCGAAGACGTACAGCAGCAGGGCCCAGGGCTTGAGCAGCAGGATGATGATGATGAAGGTGCGTGGCCGCATCTTCGACAGGCCAGCCAGGTAGCAGAGCAGGTCGTCTGGGGCGACCGGCAGCGCGATGGCGATCGCGAACCAGCGCGTGAAGTGCCGGTGCTCCAGCCAGCCGAGGTAGCGCTCGACGGTGGCCGGCTTGAAGCGGGCGAGCAGCAGCTCCTGCCCGACGTCCCGGGAGAGGAAGAAGACCGCGATCGAGCCCAGGCAGGTGGCGGCATACGCGGCGAAGAAGCCGACGACCGGGCCGAACAGGATCGGGGCCGCGATGATCGAGGCCGATCCCGGCACGACCGGGAAGATCGCCTCGCTCGCCCCGATCAGGGAGTAGATGACCGGGGCCGCGGGGCCGAAGTCGGACAGGAAGGCGCGCAACTGCGACACCGAGGAGAGCACGCCGCTCTGGATGCCCCAGATCACCAAGCCGGCCAGCACCACCCAACCGGCGATCGCGATCCGTTTGGACCACGTCAGGAAGGCCCGCGCGCGGGGGGAGGAGGCGGCCTCCTGCTCGGCCTCGACGAGGTCGACCTCGGGCAGCTCGGCCGGGACATCATCGGGGAGCACGACCTCGAGCTCCTTCAGGCTGCCCATGACGCGGTCCTGACGCGGCCGCCGTGAGCGCGGTCGTAGGTCGCGAGCACGGCGTCGACGAAGGCGGGGCGGCTGAACCAGGAGGCGGTGTCCACCGCTCCCTGGCTCCAGTGGCGTCGCAGGGTCTCGTCGGCCAGCAGCCAGCGCAGCGTGGTGGTGAACTCTTCCGCATGGCGGTAACGCCGTCCGTTGTGCCGGTCGATCACGATGCCGTCGAGGGCGGCGTCATCGCGACAGACCACGGGGACTCCGGTGGCCAGCGCCTCGAGGAAGGTCAGGCCCTGCGTCTCGCTCTGCGAGGCAGAGACGAAGACATCGGCCAGGCGGTAGTAGTCCGGCACATTGCGGGGGTCGACCGCGCCGGCGAAGCGCACCCGGTCGGTGAGCCCGAGCCGATCCACCTGCTGACGAAGGTCGGCGGCGGCGGGGCCGTCACCGGCGATCACCATCTGCCATGGCTCGGTGCGCACGTTGGCCAGCAGGTCGATGACCTCGTCGACCTTCTTCTCGGCGCCGAGGCGACCCAGGCTGAGGATGGTCGGCACGGTGAGGTCCAGGTTCAGGCGGGCGGCCAGCTCCGCCGACTTCGGGCCCGGCGCGAAACGGCCCAGGTCAACCCCGGTGGGGACGACGGAGATGGGGACGTTCACGCCATACCCACGGAGCAGTTTCTCGATCTTGGCGGTGGGGGCGATCACACCGTCGGTCCGCCGGAGCGTGCTGCGGGCGAACTTGGCGCACAGCGCCCGCCCCATCCGCTCGTGCGGGAAGAAGTAGTGCGTGTAGTCGGCGTAGAGCGTGTGATAGGTGTGCACGTGTGGCGCCGAGAGGCGGTGGGCGAGGCGGCGGGCCCACCAGAAGCACGCGAACTCGGTGTGCGAGTGCAGCACCTGCGGACGCCAGGCGAGCAGCTCGGCGAGCAGGTCCCGGTCCAGCGGACGCCCGAGGCGAGCGTGCGGGTAGATGTGGCTGGCGTCCATCGACGGCAACCGGTAGGCCTCCCCGTCCCAGGTGGTCCGGCGACCCGGCCCCACGGTGAGGACGCGCACGTCGTGCCCGGCCTCGATCAACCCCTTGCGCAGGTCCTCCACCGAGGTGACCACGCCGCTGACGGCCGGTCGGTAGGTGTCGGTGAGCAACAGGATCCGGCGCGGGCGACTGCCCCGCCACGGACCCTGGCCCCCTGCCCCGCTCCTGCTCATTCGCGTCTTCACACCGGAATCGTGTCGCGGCGCGGGTGAGTGCGTCATCGGTCCGGAGGATGGAACCGACCCGACCATGGTCTGCTCCGCCGACCCCCCGGGTAGGTCCTTCGGCTGATGCGTAACGGTGACCTTCGACATACCCCAAACCTCCCCTGCTGAAGGCCCGCGGGCCATGGTGACAGCCGACGAACCCCGCGGGGGTTATCCCCCCGCGGGGCCTCCGGTCTGTCTGCTGTTGTGCTCTGGCTCAGTTGAGTTCGACGAAGACGCGATCGTTGTTGTCGAAGTCCATGACTTCGGTGATCATCATGGCCCCGTCGACCTGATCCGACGGGAAGGACACGCACAGGTTGCCGGTCACGGTCGAACCGGGGAACTGCTCACCCTCGTACATCAGGTTGCCGGGGTAGGAGCCGCACATGTCGGACAGCTGGCCGCCAGCGGTGTTGCCGGTGCCCGTCACGAAGGTCGGGCGCAGGTCCCAGTAGGCGGTGCCGGAGGTGTCGCCGTTGTAGGTCGCGTCGATGTTCACCAGCATGAACTGGTTGCCCTCCGACGGCGGCTCGTTGAACTGGTTCTCCGCGAGGATGGTCTCGGTGGCGTCCTCCTCCACGGAGTTGACCTTGACCGTCCAGTCGCCGACCTCGAACTCATCGCCCAGGCCGAGCGGGTTGTTCTGACCGCCGGGCGCATCCGGGTCAGCGGCCTCGTCTCCGCTCAGGTCGGACATCGTGGGAGCCGGGGGAACGGTGGCGCTGGCAGCGTCGCCACCAACCTCACCGCTCATGTCATCGCCCCACATCGACTCACCCTGCATCATGCAGGACATGACCGGGCCCATCAGGTCAGCGGTCGCCTCCTGCTCCTTGCCCTGGAAGAGCAGCGAGAACATCTTCTTCATCGCGTCATCGTTGAAGGCCTCCATCATGCAGGCCTGCTCCTCCTCGGTCATCGAGTCGTCCTCGGCGAAGGAGTCGGCCATCAGCGAGGAGGTGTCGACGCAGCCGACCAGGACATCGGCCGCGTTGTCGGCGTCCTCGACGCTCATCTGCACATCGGTGACCTCGCCGGCGGTCTCGAGGTCGTCGGTGAGGATGCCGTACTCCTTGAGCTGGTCGACGCCGATCTTGTCGACGAAGCCATCGCCGATGCAGTCCGCCTGCTCCTGGTCGACGCCGAACTCCCCGTCCTCGTCCTCCCCGCTGGCGTTCTCCATCAGCGAGGCCGAGATCGCCTCGGCGGCGCGCTGGTCCTCGTTGTTGCCGCAGGCGCTCAGGGCGAGCGACGCGGTCAGGCCCCCGGCCACGAGCAGCATGGTGTTCTTCTTCATCGGATTTCTCCCTTGTTTCCGGTGGATTCTCATCGGCCCCCTGTCCCGAGGACGCTAGCAGGGCCCTTGTCGGGCAACGCATCTGGTGTGCTTCGGTGTGCGTCGCGCCGTCATCTCCCGTGCTCATGAAGTGCGACGGGGCACCCCGTGTTCAGGTTCCCTTCAGTTTCGGAAAGTTCCGGACGGACGCCGACGGCGGGCCGATACGGCCCGCCGCCTCGGCGTCACGACGAGAGGTCGATATCGGCCGTCGTGCCCCAGAAACCGCTGCTCACGGTGATCTTCGTGGGGGTCGCGTCCTGCGGGATGTCGTAGAGCAGGACACCCTTGACCCGGTTGCCTGGATTGATGGCGGTCAGCCACAGGTTGCCCTCGTCGAGATAGAAGGAGGCACTCGACGTGGAGTGTTGACGATCCTGTTCGTCGACCAACTTCTGCTCGCTGTCATAGAAGGTCAGCGCCTCGTTGCCGATGTTGGCGACCTCGGTGTGGATCTTGACGAACTGGCCCTGGGCCTCCTCGCCCCAGCCGTCGGGTCCGACATAGCTGATCCCCGTCTCGACCTCGAGGACGGTGACCTCGAGGTCGTCGACCGTGACGGTGTCGCCGATGCCGGGCAGACCCGCCTCGACCGGCTCTTCCCCGGTGGCCTCTTCTTCGGTCGCGTCCTCCTCGGTGGCCTCTTCCTCGGTCGCCTCCTCAGTGGCCTCTTCCTCGGTCGCCTTCTCAGCGGCCGGCTCGTCGGCCGTCGATCCCAACGAGCTGGCCGACGAGCCGGGGCCTTCCTCGGCCGAGTCCCCTGCTGGCTGGGCCGAAGTGGGGGTGGGTGCCGCGGACGGGGTGACGTCGTCGCCGTCCCCGGCCAGGGCACCGATGATCATGAAGAAGACGAAGAGACCGAGGATCCCGGTGAGGATCTTGTGGCGGGCGAACCAGCTCTTCTTCGTGGGCTGCGCCGTCGGGGGAGTCCCGTATGGCGCTCCCTCCGGGGGTCCGTCACTCTCGGGCGGCGGGGGCGGGGTCTGGTCGTGGTTGCTCATGGTGAGTTCCTTGCTGCTCGTGGGATCTGACGAGAAGGAAGTTCACCGCCGCGAGGCACAGCTCGGCATCGCCCGTTCAGCCAGTCCTGGCTGGCCGACCGGTCAGGTATGCCGCCCCGCACCCTGGCCAGGTGGGCGTGCCGGATCGGGTGGGCTGCGGCATACGGTGGACGGGTCAACCACAAAGGAGCTGAACACCATGACCAACCGGAGCCAGGCGATGGTCTGGGCCGACCGCGGAGTCTTCGTGCTGCGCACGGTCCTGCTGATGGCGGGGGTGTTCGTGGTCGGGTTCTTGTCCGCGGGGACGGCGCTCGCGCGGCACGAGGCGCGTGACGTGAGCGGGTTCGCCGACTTCACCGGCAGTGTCAGCGTCGTCCTGTCCGTCCTGTCCGTGGTCGGCCTGATGGTGATGCTGCTGGTGCGGCGGCGCAAGCAGAAAGACATCGCGTGGGGCTACGGGATCATGGCGGTGATCTTTCCGCTCGGACCGGTGATGGCTTTCATGCTCCCGCAGACGATCAAGGACGAGAAGCGGCCGTCGTGGCGCGGGGACGCCTTCCGCCTCAGTGCCCTGTATGTCGTGGGTCTGATCGTCTTCTTCATCCGCGACCTGACCGGTCCGGCGCCGAACAGTTCTCTCGTGCGCGCGATGTCGACCGGCTCGGACTGGACGAGCCAGACGCCCGTCGCGCTGAACCCGTTCGGGGTGGTGGTCATCTTCCTGCTGATGGCGGTGACCCCGATCGCGATCGGCTACTACCGTCGGGCCAAGGACGAGTTGAAGACGACCAAGGTCGAGGTGGTGACCCAGCGCGCCGCGGCCGACACGATGTCCGCGCAACTGTCTCGGCAGTCCGAGCGTGAGCTGATCGCCCGTGAGGTGCATGACGTGATCGGTCATCGGCTCTCCCTGCTGAGCCTGCACGCCGGCGGCCTGGAGGTCTCGGCGAACCATGATCCGGAGCTGCGCGAGAGCGCGCGGTTCGTGCGGGAGAACGCGCAGCAGGCGATGGATGACCTGCGCTCGCTGATCGGGGTGCTGCGTGAGCCGGGCGCCGGCCCGGAGGGGTCGTTGGACCCGTCGGTGACCTCGCTCGCCGACCTGACCCGGGTGGTCGATGAGATGGCCGAGACAGGGGGACCGGTCGCTTCCAGCGTCTTTCTGTCCAACCCGGAGGATGCGGACCCCGTGCTGGCGCACTCGGTCTATCGGATCGTGCAGGAGTTGCTGACCAACGCCCGCAAGCACGCGCCTGGGCAGGTGGTGCGGCTGCGGGTGTCGGGTGGGCCCGAGGACGGGGTGTCGATCCAGTCGACCAACCCGTTGGAGAAGGGTGCGATCGTCTCGAGCACCGGGACCGGGCTGCGCGGGATCCGCGAGCGGGCTGAGCTGCTCGGTGGCACGGTGGAGGTGCCACAGGAGGATGGGCAGTTCACCGTCCGGGTGCAACTGCCGTGGCAGGCGAAAGGACGCGCATGAGCGAGCGACCGATCCGGGTGCTGCTGGTCGACGATGATCCGATGGTGGTGCGGGGCCTGCGGATGATGCTGGAGCACGGGAGCGAGGGCGCGATCAGCGTGGTGGGGACCGCGGCCGATGGCACCGAGGTGGTGCCTGCGGTGCAGGCGCACTATCCGGACGTGGTGCTGATGGACATCCGGATGCCGCGCAAGGACGGGATCAGCGCGACCCGTGAGGTTGGGGCCCTGCCGGATCCGCCGCGCGTGATCGTGCTGACCACCTTCGACGGTGACGACGAGCCGATCCGCGCGGCGCATGCCGGGGCCGTCGGGTTCCTGCTGAAGACGGAGTCGCCCGAGGATGTGATCGCCGCGGTGCAGGCGGTGGCGTCGGGGGAGGGCGCGGTCTCCAAGCGCACCGCCAAGCAGTTGTTGGACCACATCGCCGACGCGGATGCCTCAGGCGAGCGGCGCGAAGCGCGGCGACTGGTGGGGACGTTGACGGAGCGCGAGCTAGAGGTGGCACGGGGTGTTGCCCGCGGCCTGACCAACAAGGAGATCGCGGCGGAGCTGTTCGTGAGCGAGGGGACCGTGAAGGCGCATCTGGGGTCGGTGCAGGAGAAGTTGCAGGTCGACAACCGGGTGCTGGTGGCCGTGTTAGTGACACAGGCTGGCTGAGCGCCAGCGGGAGAGCTCGCCGGAGGACTGTCGGGACTGGTGTGCGGTGATCTTCGACGAGGCTCGTCGGTCCACGACCTGGCCCTCGTAGTGGTCCGGGCCGATGTCTCAATGTCCTAATCATTCGGACATCGGGAAATTCGCGCAGGTCAGGCCTTGTCTCCGCTCCCGAGTACGCTGGCGGCGGCCAGTGCTGAGGCCAGTCCACCGCTGAAGGTGCGGACGAGTGCGCCATCGACAGAGCCGGGCGCGAGGTCGCGAATGCCGGTGTGCACGACGACGTCGGCGTGGTGAAGCAGCGCAGACACCGTGTCGTCGTCGAAGGGGGTGTGGTCGTCCACCACGACGATCACCTGGGAGTCGATCTCCGCGGCGTCGGACAGGTCGACGACGGTGCCCTCAAGGTGACGGGCGAGGACGGAGAGCACGACCTCCTGACGAGCACCGCTGGCCATATTGCCCGAGCTGCTCGCCCCGACGATCACGGGCAGTGTCAGAGCCGGAATGGTGCCCGTGACATCGATGGCAGCGGCAGCGGCGCGCAGCCCGAGCTCAGGCACGGCGTCGGCCGACTGCTCGACGGGCTCAGCAGCACGCCGTCGCTCGGCCTGACGGGCACCGAGGTGTCGGACGCGGTCCGCAGCCTCGGCGACTCGGTTGGCCGCCAACGAACCATCCTCGATCGCCGCCTCGACAGCGCGCGCGAGAGCCAGGACGTCGGCTTCCGCGTCGTACTCCTGGGGGAAGACAGGGTTGCCGACACACACCAGATCCACCCCGGCGCGCAGCGCCTGCACCGCAGCCTCCTCACGACCCGGGTCCTGCGCGACGGCCTCCATGTCGATGGCGTCCGTGCAGATCAACCCGTCGAAGCCCAGGTCGTCCCGGAGGAGGCTGATCACCGACGCGTTGAGCGTAGCGGGGGCCGAGCCATGCGCGGGCACGACCAGGTGGCCGGTCATCACGCACTCCACACCCGCCTCGACAGCCGCGCGGAAGGGCACGAGCTCGCGCTGCGCCATCACCTCGGTGCTGGCGTCCAAGGTCGGCAGGGTGAGGTGGGAGTCCTGCGTCGTCGAGCCATGGCCGGGGAAGTGCTTGGGGCACCCCACCACACCGCCGACCCGCAGGCCCTCGACCGTTGCCACCACGTGCCGCGACACCAGCTCGGGGTCAGCGCCGAAGGAGCGCGTCCCGATCACCGGGTTCTCCGGCTCGACATTCACGTCGGCGACGGGCGCGGCCGTCAGATCCACGCCGAGCGACACCAGCCGGGCCGCGGTCGCGGTCGCCACGTCACGGGTCAGGTCGGTGTCGTCGACCTTGCCGAGTGCCCACGGCCCTGGCCACCGCGACCCGCGGACGTGATCGACCCGGGTCACCGTTCCGCCCTCCTCGTCCGAGCAGACCAGCGCGGTCGGGTTGGCCTCGTGGATCTGCGCGGTGAGCCGGCGCAACTGGTCGTCGTCGACGACGTTCTGGCCGAAGAGCCAGACGCCGCCCAGCCCCTCCCGCAGCAGTTCGGCGAGCCACTCGGGCAGCTCGGTGCAGACGAAGCCGGGGGAGAGCACCGCCAGCACATCGCCTCGCACGGTCGAGGTCGACTCGGAGGTCATGATCAGCCTTTCGTTGCGCCCGACATCAGGCCCGTGGACAGCCTGGACTGCACCGCCACGAAGAACAGCAGCACCGGCAGCGTGATGATGGTCGACGCGGCCATCACCGAGCCCCAGTCGGTCCCGCCACGGGTGAAGAAGGTCCGCAGACCCACCGCAGCCGTGTAGTTGCTGGTGTCGGACATGAAGGTCAGGGCGAAGATGAACTCGTTCCACGCCAGGATGAAGCTGAAGACGCTGACCGCGACCAGACCTGGGGCCACGAGCGGGAAGAGGATCTTCCAGAACATCTGCCACCACGTCGCGCCGTCCAGCAGCGCCGCCTCCTCGAGCTCGACCGGCACCGCCGCGACGAAGCCGCGCAGCATCCAGATCGCGAAGGACAGGCTGAAGGCGATGTAGATCACCGACAGACCGAGCAGCGAGTTCAGCAGCCCCAGGTTGCGCGCCTGGATGAACAACGGGATGACCAGCGCCTCCATCGGCACCATCTGGATGATCAGGATCATCATCAGGATCTTGGTGCGGCCGGAGAACTTGAACCGGGCGACCGCGACCGCGGCGAACAGCGAGAGCAGCGCGCTGGCGATCACGGTCACCGCGGCGACGATCAGCGAGTTCAGCAGGTAGCGGGGGAAGTTGGTCCGCTCCAGCACGTTGCGGAAGTGGTCCAGGGTGAACCCGGTCGGTATGACGTTTCGCCCACCGGCGTTGGCGGCTGGGTCCACGGCGGTGCCCATCATCACCAGGATCGGGAAGAGGGAGAAGACCACCACCGCGAGCGAGGCGATGATCAGGCCACTCAGGCGTAGTCCGCCCCTCATGACTCCTCCTCCTTGAACAGGGTGCGCAGATAGATCACCGTGATCACCATCAGCAGCAGGGTCAGCAGCACCGCGATCGCGGCGCCTAGGCCGTAGCGGTTCTGCGACATCGCGGTGATGTAGGACCAGGTGCCCAGGTTGAGCACTTCTCGGTTGGACCCATCACCTCCGGGCATCAGATAGATCTGGGTGAAGACCTTGAAGTCCCAGATGGTGGACAGGATCGTCACGATCGCGAAGACCGGCTTGAGCAGCGGCAAGGTGATGTGCCGGAAGCGCTGCCAGGCATTGGCGCCGTCGATCATCGCGGCCTCGGGCAGGTCCTGCGGGATCGTGAGCAGCGCGGCCAGCACGGTCACCGCCACGAACGGGAAGCCGTGGTGCACCACGTTGAGCGTGGCGATCGCGTAGAACCAGAAGCGATCCAGGAAGAGGTTCTGGGTGGCCAGATCGATGAGGCCGAGGTTGGCCATCACGCCGGTCAGGAAGCCGGCGCGGGCATCGAAGAGGTAGACCCAGACGTAGGTGCCCGTGACGGCCGGGATGGCCCAGGCCGCCATGATCGTCATCATCACCAGGCTGCGCCACAGGGGACGCAGCTGCTGCAGCAGCAGCGCGACCAACGTGCCCAGCACCACCGTCAGCACCACGCAGACGAAGGCGAAGACCACCGTGTTGGGCAGCGCGACCAACCACAGCCGCTCGTTGGTCAGGACGTCGCGATAGTTCTGGAACCAGACGAAGTCCGCGTCCCCCCGGACCAGCTGGCCCAGGCCGAAGTCCTGCATCGACAGGACGACGACCCGGCCCAGCGGCCACAGGAGGAGGACGCCGAGGACGACCAGGGTCGGCGCGAGCAGCAGCCATGGCCGCCGCGCCGACCCCAGGGCGGGAGAACTCACTGGCCGAAGATCTCGTTCATCTCGGAGGCTGCGGTGTCCGCGGCTTCCTGAACGCTGCCGGAGCCACCGAGGATGCTCTGCATCATGGCCGGCAGAATCTGCGCGCCCTCGACCTGACCCCACTGCGGGGTCACGGGCAGGGTGGCGCCGGCGTCACGCATCTGCTGCGCGAACGGGGCGACCAGCGGGTCGTCGGCCTCCTCGAGCTGGGTCAGCAGCTCGTTGGTGCCCGGGAAGAAGCCGGTCTGCTCGCCCCACTTCTCGGCGAACTCACCGGTGGTCATCATCTGCACGAAGGTCCAGGCCAGGTCCTGGTTCTCCGCGGTCTCGAAGACGCCCAGGTGCGAGCCGCCGACGAAGCTGGGGGCCATGCCGCCGTCCTTGCCCGGGATCGGCACGACACCGAGGTCGCCCTCGAGCTCGTCGTTGGCCTCGATGATCGACTTCGGCGTCCAGGAGCCGGAGATGATCATCGCGGCCTCGCCACGGGCGAAGGCGTCGCGGGTGTCGGCCTCGTTCCAGGTGCTGGCCGCCGGGGTGGACAGGTCGTGCTCGCTGACCAGGCTCTCCAAGAAGGTCAGGCCCTCGACCGACTCGGCGGAGTCCAGACCGGAGGTCCAGGTGCCGTCCTCCTCGCTTGCCACCTCGCCACCGGCACCCCAGATGAACGGGGTGGTGGTGTGCACGGAGGCGGGGATCGGGAAGGGGATCAGGTCCTCGTCGTGCTCCTTGAGCGTGGTGCCGACCTCGACCAGATCGTCCCAGGTGGTGGGCGGCTCCACGCCGGCCTCCTCGAAGATGTCCGTGCGGTAGATCAGCGAGCGGACACCGGCATACCAGGGAGCGCCGTAGACGGCGTCCTCCAGCGTGGCGGCCTCCATCATCGCGGGGACGTATTCGTCGTTGAGCTCGGCGCCCTCGATCCGGTCGGACAGGTCGGCCAGCGCACCGGCGTCACCGAACTCGGGGGTCCAGGTGGTGCCGACCTCGGCCACGTCCGGGCCGGTGCCACCGGCGATCGCGTTGGTGAACTGGTCGTGCGCGGAGGCCCACGGCACGAACTGGATGTCCAGCTCGGCGCCGGTCTGCTCCTCGAAGGCCTCGCTGACCTCGTCGAAGAAGTCGGTCGGGTCGGGGTTGGTGCCCTCCATGATCCAGACGCTGAGGGTCTCGCCGGAGGCGTCGCCGCCGGTGACCGCGCCGCCGTCGGCGTCGGTGTCGCTGTCGCCATTGCCGCACGCGGTCAGCGCCAGTCCGGCGACGGCCGCGAAGGCGACGAGGCGGGTGAAACGGGTGGTGCGGTTCATGAGGATGTCCTCTCTGGTTGGTGCCGGCCGTCGCCAGCGGTGGGGAAGATGTCCACGACGATGCGGTAGCGATCGCCGCGGTAGACGGAGCGGACGAACTCGACAGCCCGTCCAGAGCTGAGTCGGGAGGTGCGCTCGAACAGGAAGGCCGGGCTGCCGGGGTCGACGTCCAGGTGCGAGGCCTCATCGGCGTCCACCTGGTGCGCCTCGACGGTCTGGATGCCGCCGGAGATCACCAGGTCGTAGCGCTCGCGGAGGATGTCGTAGAACGAGTTGTCCTCCAAGTCCTTGCCGACCAGCCCCGGCACGAGGTCGGCCGGCACGTGCAGGTCCTCCAGGGCCATCGGCTCGTCGTCCGCGGTGCGGACCCGGCGCACGTGCAGGACGGGGGAGTTGGGCTCGATGCCGAGCACCGAGGCCAGCATCATCCCGGCCGGCCGCTGCTGCGCCGAGAAGGTCTTGGCGCCCGGCACCAGACCGCGCGAGCGCATGTCCGTCGAGAAGGACGTCGCGCTCAGCCGCTGGTCCACGCGGGCCGGCGCCATGAAGGTGCCAGCGCCCGCGCGGCGGACCAGCTGGTGGTCGTTCACCAGCCCGTCCACCGCGCGCCGCAGGGTCATCCGGGCCACGCCGAGCGTGGCGGCGAGCTCACGCTCGGAGGGCAGCATCTCCCCGGGCTGGAGCCCGGACATCAACTGCTGCAGGCGATCCCGGACCTGCTCCTGCTTCCCGGCCCGCGGGGTCGAGTCGGTTTCGACGCTCACGCTCACCGACCACGCACCGGACGCGAGGGTTCGCTCTGGGTGTTGTCCTGCGCGAGGGCCGTCACGACATACATGGAGCCGGCGCCGCCGTCGGGGTCGACCCAGCTGCGGGCGCCGTCACCCAGCACCGCGACCAGGTTGTCCGCGTCGATGGCGCGGCACGGGGTCTGGTTGAGGCGCGGGTCAGTGTCCACCTTGTAGACCGCGAAGCCGTGGTCGTGGCCGCGCTGGTGCCAGCGCAGCTCGGTGCCGTCCGCGTGACGGTGGGTGGACAGCCCGGTGGGGGCGACGGTCGGTGCCGTGGTGCCCGGGTGCAGGGCCGGCGGAAGCGCCGGGTTGGCGTAGTGCGCCTCCTGCAGGAGGTCCCAGTGGCCGAGCCGGTTGGCGCGGATCTGGTTGGCGGAGAACCAGACGTTGCCGGTCACCTCGGGGTAGTCGGCCAGGAGGTTGAGGTGGTTCACCATCTCCTCCGGGTCCTCCATCCACTCCGGCGACTGGGGGGAGGTGCCGACCTTGTAGGTCGCCTCACCGATCCACAGCGCGACATCGGTGCCGGTGACCTGCTCGCTCCACCACGGCACCAACTGCTCGTAGGCCGCGGGCTCGAAGCCGATCGCCCAGTAGATCTGCGGGATGACGTAGTCCATCCACTCCTGCTCGATCCACAGCCGGGTGTCGGCATACAGGTCGTCGTAGGTCTGGGCGCCGGCGGTGGTGTTCGAGCCGGCCGGGTCGGTGCCGACATTGCGCCAGACTGCGAACGGGCTCACGCCCCACTGCACCCAGGGCTTCTTCTCCGAGATCCGCTCGCTCAGCGTCTCGATCAGGACGTCGACGTTGTTGCGGCGCCAGTCCTCGATGTCCTCGAAGTCACCGCCGAACTCCGCGAAGGTGTCGGCGTCTGGGAACTCCTGGCCGGCGACCGGGTAGGGGTAGAAGTAGTCGTCGAAGTGGACGCCGTCGATGTCGTAGCGCTCGACGGCCTCCATGATCACGTTGATCGTGTGCTCGCGGGCCGCGGGCACGCCGGGGTTGTAGTAGAGACGCCCCCCGTATGCCGCAACCCAGTCCGGGTTCTCGCGCGCCGGGTGGCCCTCGGCCAGGGCGGACAGGTCGGTGCCGGTCTGGGTCACCCGGTAGGGGTTGAACCAGGCGTGGAAGTCCAGGCCGCGGGCGTGCGCCTCCTCGACAGCGAACTGCATCGGGTCCCAGCCGCCGAAGTCCGCCCCCTGCTCGCCGGTGAGCCAGTGGCTGCTCGGCTCCAGCTCGGAGGGCCAGAAGGTGTCGGCGGTCGGGCGGACCTGCACGAAGACGGCGTTGAGCCCCTTCTCGACGGCCTCGTCGTACCAGGAGGTGAGCTCGGCCTGCGCCTGCTCGGGGCTGATCCCGGGGGCGGACGGCCAGTCGATGTTGGCGACCGAGGCGATCCAGACGCCGCGCATCTCGTGCAGCGGTGCATCGACGCCGATTTGGCAGTCGGTGGGGCCCGCGTGCGGCGGGGGAGCGGCGGGCGCGGTGCTGGCGATGGCCGGCGTCATGCCGGTGGCGGCCAGGGCCAGCGCAGCGAGGCCGCTCGGCAGCAGGGCAAGTCGGGTGGTGGTGCGGGTGTTCTTCATCTCGCGTGTCCTTCGTCTGTCGACAGTGACTGTGTTAGACCGGAGTGCTAGACCAGTGGTCCAGAGTATGGGCATACTGTGCGGGTGATGTCAACGATGTCGAACGCACGCGTCCTGGCCGTCGATCTGGGGAAGACCGGCTGCCGGCTCACGCTCCACGCTCCCGAGGGAGTCCGCGAGGGCGAGGGTCCTGGAGTCGTCGGACTGGCCGGGGTCGATGGGGTGCGGCAGGTCGAGTCGGCGGTCGAGCGGGCCGCTCGGGACGCTGGCCTGGGGTCCGACGATCGGGTCGATGTGGTCAGCATCGGCCTGGTCGGCTATCACGCCGCGGCGAGCCTGCGCGAGGAGCTCGGACGACGCCTCGCCCGCCGCTGGGCCGGGATCGTCGTGCTCGCCAGCGACGTGACGACCACCCATGTCGGAGCCTTCGACGGGGGTCCCGGCGTGGTGATGGCAGCCGGGACGGGCGCGGTGGCGCTGGCGCTCGACGAGGACGGCCGGTCCGCGATCCGCGACGGCTGGGGCTTCCTGCTGGGCGACGACGGCAGTGGGTATGCCGTAGGCCGGGCCGGTCTGCGTGCCGCCTTGTCGCAGGTGGAGGGGCGTGCGGGGGGATCGGCGGCCCTGGCGGAGAAGGCGCAGGCCCGGTGGGGCGAGCTGGTCTCGGTCCCTGCGGTGGTGCACGGAGACGAGCACCCGGCGCGGGTGGTGGCGAGTTTCGCGCGGGATGTGCTGGCGGCCGCGCAGGAGGGTGATGAGATTGCCCGGCAGATCTGGATCGACGCCGGGAGGGCGCTCGCTGAGACGGCGCTGGCCGCCCGCGAGGCCGTCGGTGCCGAGTTGCCGGTGAGCCTGGCCGGCGGGCTGGCCGGGGCGGGGGAGATCTTGACCGAGAGCTTCGCCGCCGCGGTGGGCAGCGGCGTCCAGGCGGCTGTCGGGTCATCGCTGGACGGGGCTCGGCGCCTGGGTGAGTTGGTCCTCGGCGATGGCATCCCGACGCACCTGCGGGAGCTCCTCACCGTCGTCGAGTCAGCAGGGGCGCCAGCGGGTTCGGGCCTGGGCCGGTTGGCGACCGAGGGCGCCCGAGAAGACTTGCTGGATCTGGACCAGCGGTCCACCGCTGATGTGCTGCGCGAGCTGTGGACCGCCGAGGCGACCGTCCCGACGGCGCTGCTCACTCTCGTGCCCGAGGTCGCAGAGGTGGTGGATGAGGTCGCTGACCGGCTGGCTGCCGGTGGCCGGATGTTCTACGTCGGTGCTGGCACGCCCGGCAGGCTTGCCTATGTCGACGCGGGGGAGTTGCCCCCGACCTTCGGCACCGATCCGGAGCTGGTGCAGGCGCTCACGGCCGGTGGCACCAAGGCGCTGCTCCGTGCGGCCGAGGGGGCTGAGGACGATGCGGACGCCGGAGAGCGGGCAGTCCTCGATGCCGACGTGGGCGCCGGCGATGTGGTCGTGGGTCTGACCGCCTCGGGCCGGACCCCGTTCGTCATCTCTGCGCTGCAGGCAGCCAAGGCCCGGGGCGCACTCACCGTGGGCATGTCCGGCAACGCGGGCGCCGAGGTCTCCGGCTTCGCCGACCACGCGATCGAGGTGGTGACCGGCCCCGAGGTGATCAGCGGCTCGACCCGGCTGATGGCCGGGACCGCGCAGAAACTCTTCCTCAACGCCCTGTCCACCGCGACGATGATCCGGCTGGGCAAGACCTACGGCCCCTACATGGTCGACATGCGGGCCACCAACCACAAGCTCCGGCACCGCGCCATCCGCATGGTCACCCGGGTCACCGGCTGCAGCGCCGACGAGGCCGAGCGGGCTCTGGAGCAGGCCGACTGGAGCACCAAGGTCGCTATCGTCACGCTGCTGCGCTCGGTCAGCCCGGCGGACGCCCGAGGCTTGCTCGAGGACAACCGCGGCTCGGTCCGGGCCGCGCTGGAGGTGGAGGCATGAGCGCCACTGGCAGCGACTCCCTGATCGTCATCGGGCTCGGCTCCGGCACCTCCGTCGACGGGATCGACGGGGTTGCGCTCGAGCTCACCCTTTGCGACGACCTGCTGAGGGCACGGGTGCTGGAAGCCAGCTGCACGGCATACGGGGACGGGGTGCGGGAGCAGATCCTGGCGACGTTTCCGCCCGCCCGGGTGGGCACCCAGGAGATCTGTCGGGTGGACCAGGCCGTGGGTCAGGCCTTCGCCGATGCGGCGAGCGACCTGGTCGGGCGCTTGGGTGAGGGTCACGCGGACCTGATCGCCTCGCACGGACAGACCGTCTTCCACGACGTGGTCGACGGCCAGGTGGCGGGGACGCTGCAGCTGGGGCAGCCCGCGTGGATCGCGGAGGCGACCGGCCTGCCCGTCGTCTCCGACCTGCGCGTCGCCGATGTCACCGCCGGTGGTCAGGGGGCGCCGCTGGCGAGCACCTGGGATGCCCTGTGGCTCGGCGGCGATGGGCGGACGACGGCGGCGCTCAACCTGGGCGGCATCGCCAACGCGACGGTGGTGGGTCCGGACCGAGCGCCGGTCGCGCTGGACACCGGACCTGCCAACGCGCTCATGGACGCGGCCATCGCGTGGCGGACCGAGGGCCGGCAGACGGCCGACCTCGGTGGTGAGTCGGCGGCGCGCGGGAGTGTCGACGCGGAGCTGCTCGAGGTGCTGCTCGCCGAGCCGTACTACGCGCTGCCGCTGCCGCGGACCACGGGCAAGGAACTGTTCAACCTCGACCATCTGCGCACGGCGCTCGATCGGGTCGGTCGGGAGATCGCGACCGACGACTTGCTCGCCACGCTCGCCGAGCTCACCGCGCGGACCGTCGCGGCACCGCTGCGGGAGCTGGGGGTCGAGCGGGTCGTGGCCAGCGGTGGTGGGACGCAGAATCCGGTGCTGATGGAGCGTCTCGGTGCCGCGCTGCCCGGGGTGGAGGTGGTCTCCAGCGAGGCGACCGGGCTGGATCCGCGGGTGAAGGAGGCGGCGATGTTCGCGCTCCTGGGCTGGCTGAGCTGGCATGGGCTGCCGGGCACCGCCCCGTCGGCCACGGGTGCGCGGGTCGGTCGGATCGCGGGCCGGATCACACCGGGGCACCGGCCCCTGCGCCTGCCCGAGCCGCTCGCGCAGTGGCCGCGCCGGTTGGAGGTGTGCTGATGGAGGTCGTCATCTGCGCGAGCGCCGAGGGGATCGGCCGGCTCGGAGCCGCGGCAGTCACCGAGCTGGTCGCGCGCCGACCCGAGGCCGTGCTCGGCCTGGCCACCGGGTCCAGCCCGAGGCCCGTGTATGCCGAGGTGCTGCGCCGCGTGCGGGACGGCCAGGTGGACCTGGGGCGGGTGAGCACCTTCTCGCTGGATGAGTACGTCGGGCTGCCCGCGGACCACCCGTCCAGCTATCGTGCCGAGATCCGACGGGTCTTTACCGATCCGGCGGGGATCCCGGCCGAGCGGGTGCACACCCCTCGCGCCGACGAGGACGACGTCGAGGCGGCCGCTGCGGCCTATGAAGAGGCGATCCGGACGGCGGGCGGCATCGACCTCCAGCTCGTGGGGCTGGGCACCGAGGGTCACATCGCCTTCAACGAGCCGGGCTCCTCGCTGGCCTCGCGCACGCGGATCAAGACGCTGACCGAGCAGACGCGGCAGGACAACGCGCGCTTCTTCGACGGGGATGTGTCCGCGGTGCCGCACCACTGCCTGACCGTCGGGCTGGCGACCATCCTGGACACCCGGCACGTCATCGTGATCGCGACCGGGGAGTCGAAGGCGCGGGCGGTGGCTGAGCTGGTCGAGGGGGCGGTCTCTGCGCGGTGGCCGGCGACGGTCCTGCAGGCCCACCCGCACGTGACCGTGCTCCTCGACGAGGCCGCCGCGAGCGGGCTGGAACTGGCGGACTACTACCGCTACGCCTGGGAGCACAAGCCGGGCTGGCAGGGTCTGTGACGGCGCGGTGCCCCTCGGTGGGCGGGGCAGACGCTCACCTGGCCCGCGAGCTCGGGTCAGACCTGGTCAGTGACCGGGCGATCGACCGGCACGCGCTGGCGCACGACGCCTCGCACTACCTGCTCACCCCCGAGCTGATCGCCCGGCCCCGCAGCGCGGACGACGTCGCCCGGTTGCTGCGCGCCTGCTCCGAGTCCGGTATGCCGATCACGTTCCGCTCAGGCGGCACGAGCCTGTCCGGCCAGGCTGTGACAGAGCACCTGTTGGTCGACACCCGGCGACACTTCTCCCGCGAGGTGGAGGTGCTGGACCACGGCGCCCGGGTGCGGGTCGCGCCCGGGGTGAGCGTGCGACAGGTCAACGCGAGGCTCGCGGCATACGGGACGAAGGTGGGACCCGACCCGGCCAGTGAGGCGGCGTGCACGATCGGTGGCGTCGTCGCGAACAACTCCAGCGGGATGCACTGCGGGACGGAGGGGAACAGCTACGCCACGCTCGCCTCGCTCGTGCTGGTGTTGCCGAGCGGGACGGTGGTCGACACCGGGGCGGCGGACGCGGAGCAGCGGCTGCGGGAGAGCGAGCCGGACCTGGTGGCCGGACTGGTGCGGCTGCGCGACCGGATCCGTGGGGATGCGGAGTCGGTGGCGACGCTGCGGCGGCTGTTCGCGATGAAGAACACGATGGGCTACGGGCTGAACTCGTTCCTGGACCACGACGACCCGGTGGCGATCCTGGAGCACCTGATGGTGGGCAGCGAGGGGACGCTCGGGTTCATCGCGTCGGCGACCTTCCGGACCGTGCCGGTGCGGCCTGAGGTGGCGACCGGGCTGCTGGTCTTTGACACCGTCGGGGCGGCGACGGAGGCGGTGCCGCAGATCGTGGAGGCGGGCGCGGTGACCGCCGAGCTGTTGGATGCGGCGTCGCTGCGGGTGTCGGCGCAGGCGCCTGGCGCGCCGGCGCAGATCACGGGCCTGCGGGTGCGGGAGCAGGCCGCGCTGCTGGTGGAGTGGCATGCCGACACGGCCGAGGAGTTGGCCGAGCGGGAGGCGGTGGCGCAGCCGATGCTGGACGGGTTGGGGCTGGCCGTCCCGGCGAGCCTGACCCGGGAGGCGGGGGAGCGGGCGGCGCTGTGGACCGTGCGCAAGGCGCTCTATTCGGCGGTGGCCGGCGCTCGGCCGGTAGGCACGAACGCGCTGCTGGAGGACGTGGCCGTGCCGGTGGAGGTGCTGGGCCGGACCTGTGTCGATCTGACCGCGTTGTTCGAGCGGCATGGGTATGAGGAGTCGGTGATCTTTGGGCATGCCAAGGACGGCAACGTCCACTTCATGCTCAACGAGCGCTTCGCCGATCCGGCTGCGCTGCAGCGGTATGCGGACTTCACCGAGGACCTGGTGGACCTGGTGCTGGGGCGCGGAGGGACGTTGAAGGCTGAGCACGGGACCGGGCGGATGATGGCGCCCTTTGTGGAGCGGCAGTACGGGACTGAGCTGTATGCCGTGATGCGTGAGCTGAAGGCGTTGGTGGATCCAGCCGGGGTGCTCGGGCCGGGCACGATCCTGGGCGATGACCCGCAGGCGCATCTGAAGGATCTGAAGACCGCGCCGACCGTCGAGGAGGAGGTCGATCGCTGCGTGGAGTGCGGCTTCTGCGAGCCGGTCTGCCCCTCGCGCGATCTCACCTTGACCCCTCGGCAGCGGATCGTGCTGCGGCGGGAGATCACGGCGGCGACCGAGCGGGGCGATCACGCGCTCGCGGCCGAGCTGGACCGGGACTACGACTACGCGGGTGTCCAGACCTGTGCTGTCGACGGGATGTGCTTGACGGCGTGCCCGGTGCAGATCAACACAGGCGACCTGGTGCGGCGGTTGCGGCGGGAGGATGTTGGACACCTCGAGCAGAAGGGCTGGGACGTCGCGGCTCGGAGGTGGGGGACAGCCAGTCGGCTGGGCAGTCTCGGGCTCTCGGTCGCGGATCGGCTGCCTGGAGTGGTGGGCGAGAGTTTGACCGCTGCGGTGCGGACGGTTGCGCCTGCCGAGGTGGTCCCGGCCTATGACCGTGAGCTGCCGCGTGGGGGAGCGGTCCGGCGGGAGGTCGACGAGGACGGGGCCGAGGCGGTGCTCTTCTCGTCCTGTGTGGGCACGATGTTCGGTCCGGAGCAAGGGAGCCAAGGTGCAGCAGCGGCGCTTTTGTCGCTCGCCCGCCGAGCGGGCGTGCCGGTGCGCACGCCGAAAGGGCCGGGCTCGTTGTGCTGCGGGACGCCCTGGAAGAGCAAGGGGCTGACCGACGGGTATGCCGTGATGGCGCGTCGCGTGCTCCCGGCACTGTGGGAGTCGAGCGATGAGGGACGGCTACCGATCGTCTGGGACGCGGCGTCCTGCACCGAGGGGCTGGCGGTGATGGTGGCCAACGCGGGGGAGCACGGTCACCCGGAGTGCGAGGGGTTGGTCATCATCGATGCGCTCGAGTGGGCAGCGTCACGGCTGCTGCCGCAGCTCCCGGAGCCGCGCCGGGTCGCCCGAGCCGTGCTTCACCCGACATGCGGGACGCAGCTGCTGGGAGTCACGCCATACCTGGAGGAGTTGGCGGGAGCGGTGGCAGACGCGGTGGTCGTCCCGGCGGACTGGGGGTGCTGCGGCTTCGCCGGGGACCGCGGTCTGCTGCATCCCGAACTCACCGCCGCGGCGACCGAGCCGGAGGTGGCCGAGTTGCGTGAACGCGGGCTGCTCGGATCGCACCCGCAGGACACGGTCTTCCTCTCCGCGAACCGGACCTGCGAGATCGGGATGACGCGGGCGACTGGCCGGACCTATCGACACGTGCTCGAGCAGTTGGACTGGGCAACGTCGGACTCACCTTGAGCGTTTGCTCGATCTCGCCGAGCGTGAGGCGCGTTTCGAGGCGTGAGAGCCGCTATCGGCCAGACAACGGCTGCGGACCGCGCCAGCTATGAGCGCGAGCGAGGCGAGTGGCTCGATGCCGACCTCGGTTGAGGTCGCTCGGGTCTGATCGCCTGGGCTGAGTTCGACCCTGCCGTCGGTCGAGAGCAGGGCAGCCGCCGACCGATCCTCGTGGTGGCGAGCCGCGGCTATCTCGAGGTCGTGGACCAGTTGGTGCTGGTGCTTCCCATCACCTCGATCGATCGCGGCTGGCCCAATCACGTGCCGTTGGGCGGCTTGCCCCATCCCTCTTTCGCCATGACTGAGCAGGTGCGGACCGTGTCTCGCTCGTGGATCCATGGGCGCCTCCGTGTCGCGACGAGCGATGAACTTGCGACAGTTCGGCGTTGGCTCGGAGACTCCCTGGATCTGCCGTCTGCCTGACAGTGTCGTGTCGCCGAGCAGCCCGGGTGGCTGAGCTACGTCACCGCTTCTTGCCCTTGCCCAGGATCCGGTAGGTGTCCGTGGACATCATGGTGTTGGCCGAGGCGCCGTCCAGGTCCAGGCTGGCGACGGTTCCGGAGGTGGTCCCGCTGAGGTGAGTGGTGGTGGAGGTGCCCTTGACCAGGCGACCGCGCTCGTCGCGGTAGCGGTACGGGTTGGTTGACGTCTCGTCGACGGTGGGGGTGGAGAAGGTGAGGTCGACCTGGACCGTGCGGGGACTTCCGGGCTCTCCCTCTGCCGGTGCCAGCACCGTCGTGCCGGAGATGGTCGCGGCCGTGCCGTCCTCGGCGATCCACCACGTCAGCTGGGAGTCCCGGGAGTACAGGCTCTGCTCGGTCTCGCACCACCCCTCCTCGGTGTCGGCCTCCGGTGACTCGCCCGGGTCGCACTGGTAGGACTGCACGAAGACCGTCTCATCGCTGCCGTCGCCGTAGTGGCCGGCCTGGACGTAGACGAGGTGGACATTGCCTGGAAGCTGGTCGTTGACCTCCCAGACATAGGTCGACACGGAGGTGATCGCGGTCGTGTCGACATGGACGTTCTTGGGTGCCGCGCTCGCGGGCACGGCAGTGGCCAGGACGAGCGGGAGGGTGAGGGCGGCGGTGGTGATGTGAGCGGTGCGGCGGTGGTTCATGGCTCCCCCTTTGAGAACGCAGTGGCGGGCAGTCCCGGTCAAGTCGTCATCGACCTGATGCAGGGTGGACGCCGGGCGAGGGGGAAAGGTTGTGCTGCGGACGCGACTGATCTCCGCAGAACTTTGAGCGTGCATACGTATGCGCGACACCGGGTCACGATTCGATAACTGACCCTGTCTCAACTTGAGTGGTCCGCGGCGTTATGCATACGGTCGAAGACAACCCCAACCTATTCAGGAGACGTTAAGCCATGCCCGACGCCACCATGAAGACCCCTTCGACAGCGCGCCGGAAGGGGGTTGCGACCCGGCGGGGGCTCCTCCCGCTGACCCTCACCGCAGGCCTCGTTCTCGCCGCGTGCGGCGACAACGGCGGCGGGGGTGACGCTGCCGGTGAAGACGGCGACGACCCCGCTGTCGAGCTCCTCGCCGCCAACATCAACAGCGCCGAGGTCCCCACCATCCGGTGCGGCTGGCTGCCGCTCGAGGACAACGAGCGTCTGGCCGAGGCGAACATCTCGATCCGCAACTCGATCGCTGCCGAGATGGGCAACGAGGGCCAGCTCCTGCAGCAGGGTTCCTCCGGCGAGATCGACCTCGTCTCGGGTGTCGCCTCCATCATGGCGTCGACCTTCGACCAGCCGCGGATGGAGATGTTCGAGGCCTACTACCTCTACGACGATGTCGACGACCTCGAGCGTGTCCGCGAGCTCGACGTGACGCAGGAGATCTTCGAGGAGTTCGAGGAGGAGACCAACCTTCGTGTCGTCGGGTCCACTCCTTGGCTCTACGGCGAGCGCCACATCTTCGGCACCAAGGAGGTCAAGACCCCCGAGGACCTGGCCGGCTTCCGGCTCCGCGTCCCGGAGACCCCGCTGTCGATCGCGAGCGCCACGGCGATGGGCGCCAACCCGACGCCGGTCGCCTACGCCGAGGTCTACGTCGCTCTCCAGCAGGGCATCGTCGACGGCTCCGAGGCGCCGATCGCGATCATCTCGGGTGAGTCCTTCGACGAGCCGATCTCGCACGTCAACCTGACCAACCACCTCATCACCGGCATCCACCCGTTCATCAACACCGACACCTGGGAGTCGCTGACCGAGAACCAGCAGGAGGCCCTCACCGAGGCCATCGACGAGGGCGCGCAGATGGTGCGCGACTGCGTCGAGGAGGACGAGGCTGCGGCGCTGGAGCGTTGGGAGGAGGAGGGCACGGTCACCGTCGTGGAGGACGTTGACGTTGACGCCTTCCGAGAGCTCCTCCAGGAGGAGTACAGCGATGGTTACGTCTGGAGTGAGGACTACCAGGCGCTCCTGGAGGAAATGCGCCAGTGAAGCTCTTCGGCCGGGCTGTCACAGCGCTCGGCTCCCTCTTGATGGTCGGGATCCTGGTCCTGGTCAACCTGCAGGTCTTCATGCGCTACGTGATGGATCGGCCCCTGGCGTGGGCTGACGAAGCGGCCCGTATGACGTATATCTCGATGGTCTTCATCGTCAGCGTTGCGCTGGCTGCCTTGATGAACCACATCGTGGTCACCGTCGGAAGCGTGGACCTGGACAAACCGTGGGTCCGGTGGTGGAACGCCGCGGGCACGGCGGTGGGCGGGTTCGCCTGCCTGCTGCTGTGCTACGCGGCGTGGTCCAGCATGGATCGGCTCAGCCGCGGCTCGACCGCTGCGCTGGGCCTGTCCAACGGCCTCATCATGTGGATGGCGTGGACCACGGTCGCGCTGACCGGCGTGCTCCTGCTGGTGAACGCCGTGCGCTCCCTACGAGGCACCGCGGGCGTCACCTCTGAGCTGGAGCAGGCACGGGAGGAGGCGCTGTGACCATCGCTCTCATCGTCCTGGCGATCTTCATTCTGCTCTTCCTGCGGGTGCCGATCGCCTTCGCCATCCTCCTACCGTGCGTCACCTATGTGATGGTCGAGAGCCCGGCCTCGGCCGGCACGATGCTGCAGCGCTTCACCAGCACGCTGGACTCGTTCCCACTGCTGGCGGTGCCGCTCTTCATCCTGGTGGGGTATGTCGCCGAGCAGTCCGGCATGGCCGCTCGCCTCATCGATGCCATCACCTTGGTGACCAAGCGGCTCAAGGGCAATATCGGCTACGCCAACGTCCTGGGCAGCTTCACCTTCTCCTGGATGAGCGGCTCGGCGACCGCCGACGCCGCGGCCATGGGTTCGGTGATGATGCCGGCGATGAAGCGAGCGGGCTACAAGCCCGGCTTCTCGGCAGGCCTCACCGCGACCTCGACGATGATCGGCCCGCTCATCCCGCCGAGCATCGGCGCAGTCCTGTTCGGTGTGCTCTCCGGCACCTCCATCGCGACGATGTTCGTCGCCGGCATCGTGCCTGGACTCCTCGTCACGATCGGACTCCTCGCCTACGTCTTCTTCTACGTCCGGAAGAACCCACCGGCCGAGGAGGACATCGAGGTCAGTGAGTCATCGGACCTGCCGGGCTGGCGGATCCTGCTCCGCGCGCTGCCGGTGCTCCTCGCCCCGGTCGTCATCCTCGGCGGCATCCTCGCCGGGATCATGACGCCCACCGAGGCGGCCGGTGTCGGCGCGCTCTACCTGATCGTGGTGGCGACCATCGGTCGCTGGATGAGCTTCAGCGGGCTGCGCACGGCGCTGGAGCGCAGCGTCACCACCACCGGCCGCGTGATGATCATCGCCTCCGCTGGCGGCATCCTGGCCTACGTGATGGCTCGCGAGGGCGCCTCGCGCACCCTCACCGACGTGCTGCAGTCGCTGTCCACCAACCCGTGGGTGTTCATCCTGCTGGTCAACATCTTCCTGTTGCTCCTGGGCATGTTCCTGGAGTCCACGGCGGCGCTGCTGATCACCGTCCCGCTGCTGCTGCCGATCGCGTCGGCCTACGACATCGACCCGGCGCAGTTCGGCATCATCGTCCTGCTCAACCTGTCGATGGGGCTGCTCACGCCGCCTGTGGGCCTGGTGCTCCACGTCATCTCCGATGTCGGCAACATGGACTTCTGGCAGGTCGTGCGTGGTGTCCTGGCTCCGGGCGCAGTGCTGCTTGCGGTCCTGATGATGGTGTCCTACATCCCGCTGGTGACCACCGGGCTACCACGAGCGTTGGGGATGTGACGTGAGCGTCGAGACCGTGCTCGGTCCGGTATCCGGTGGCGACCTCGGTCTGACGCTCATGCACGAGCACCTCGGCGTCAACATCGTCGCGGAGTACCGCAACGACGGGCTGCTCAACGATGCCGACCTGCTGGCCGCCGAGCTCCAGCGGTTCGTCGAGGTGGGCGGCCAGACCCTGGTCGACGTCACTCCGCACGAGCTCGCTGTGGGCGGACACGTGGCGCCGCCGGGTGGGTCGGACCTCTCGACCCGCCCGGTGGCCAACGTCGAGCTCGCGCGGGAGCTGAGCCGCCGCACCGGCCTCAACATCGTGCTCGGCACCGCGCACTACCGCGATCCCTACCTCGACCACCGCACGTTGGCGGAGTCGAGCGTCGACGAGGTTGCGGCATACCTGGTCCGCAATCTCACCGAAGGATTCCCGGGCACCGACGTGCGTGCCGGGATCATCGGCGAGGTCGGCAGCGACCGGTGGTTCATCTCACCGGCGGAGGAGCGGTCCTTCCGTGCCGCGGCCCGGGCGCACCTCCAGACCGGAGCGCCGATCACCACCCATGCGGCCCGCTGGCCCGTGGGTATGGCGCAACTCGCCCTGCTCAGGGAAGAAGGGGTGGACCCGGGATCGGTGGTGATCGGCCACGCCGACACGGTGCCGGACACGTCATACCACCGGCAGGTGCTGGGCTCGGGCGCATTCCTGCAGTTCGACATGATCCGCGGCGTCACGCCCTGGCATATGGACCGGCTGGTCGGCTGGATCGTCGCGCTCGTGCGGGACGGCTACCGGGACCAGCTGCTGCTCAGCCAGGACGTGTGCCTGACCTCGCACCTGAGCGCCTTCGGCGGTGGCGGCTACGGCTACCTGCCGGGGCCGTTCCGTGAGCAGTGTCGAGAAGGTGGTCTCAGCGCAGCGGACTTCGACGCGATCATGGTCGACAACCCGCGGCGGGTGCTGGCGCGGGAATAGGCTCCGTCAGTCAGAAGCGAGGTCGAGGAGCGTGTCGAGGAGGACGTTCGCCCCGTTCTCGATCGCGTCCCACTCGGCGTTCTCGCGCGGGTTGTGACTCCCGCCGGTGCTGGGGATGAAGATCATCGCGGTCGGGGCCAGTCGAGCCATGTTCTGCGAGTCATGGCCCGCGCCGGAGGGGATGGGCTCCGCGGAGAGACCACGGGCGCTCGCGCTCCGGGAGATGCGCTCGCGGATCGACTCGTCCAGCGGGACCGGCTGCGTGATGCTCTCGCGGACGTAGGTCGCTTCGATCCCGTGCTCCCGTCCTGCTTCCTCGATGGCCGACTGGAGGCGCTGCTCAAGGGCGACCAGCACGTCGGGATCGGGATCGCGGAAGTCGAGGTGGATCCGGGCAAGGTTGGGCACGACGTTGGTGCCGCCGGGCTCCACGTCGATCAGGCCGCACGTGACCACTGCGGTCGAACTGGTCTCGCGAGCGATCCCTGGCAAGCGGGCGATGAAGGCGCCGGCCGCCGGGACGGGGTCCAGGCGCAAGTCCATCGGCGTGGTGCCCGCGTGATCGGAGCGCCCGCGGAACTCAGCCTGTCCGCCGCCCAGTCCGACAATGCCGGTGACCACGCCGATATCGGTGCCCGCGGCCTCCAGCGTCGGTCCCTGCTCGATGTGGAGCTCGACGAAACTGTGCAGTGCCCCCTCCGTCAGAGCAGTTCTGGTGGCGTCGGCCGGCTCCCAGTCCATCTGCCCGAGAGCATCAATGAGCAGGTCGCCGTCGCGCCCGCGGAACTCCTTGAGGTCTTCCCACTCGTAGTTGGCGACCATTGCGGTCGAGCCGAGGAGGTGGTGGTAGTTGCCTTCTTCGTCGGCAAAGACGACAGCTTCAACCGGGCGCGCGAGTTGGGGACGCTGCTCGGCGATGATTCGCATCACCTCGAGTCCGGCGAGTGCACCGAGGATGCCGTCGTAGTTGCCGCCCTCGGGGACCGTGTCCAGGTGTGAGCCGGTGCGCACGGGTGCGGCGTCTGCGTCAGCAACATTCGAGGTGTCCCCGAGCCGGATCACGACATTGCCAATGCCGTCGGTCTCCGTGGTGAGTCCGTTCTCGGCACACTCATGCTCGAGCCACTCGCGGACCTGCTGATCTGCCGAGGAGAAGCTAGTGCGGCTCGTGCCACCCGAGGGCGTGCGCCCGATGGTGGCAAGGTGCTCCAGATCGCGGCGGAGGCGGTCGAGAGAGACGTTCAATCTCGGCGAACTCACGAAAGATCTCCTGGTTGTTGCGGGCACTCTCGACCGTAACAAGCACTGACGCACAAAGACCCGATGGGCTGGTTGGATGTTCAAGATGCTGGACGATCGAACGCTGCGCTACCTGGCTGCCGTCTCGCAGGCCGGCTCCATCCGCGCCGCAGCCAGAGAGCTCGGCGTTGCGCCATCCGCCGTCCAGCGGACCCTCGCCGCGGCCGAGCACCGGGTTGGCTGGCCGATCTTCTCCCGCGGCCCCGGGGGAGCGCAGCCCACCGAGGTCGGCCGGGTGGTGATCGCCCACGCTCAGGAGCGCTCCGATCTGGACGCCCAGCTCGCCGCCGACCTGTCGTCGGTCACTGCCGCGACAGAGGGCTCGGTGTCGATCGCCGTCGGTCCCGGATTCGTCGACCAGTTCAGCGCGCGCGTCCTGACTCCTTTCATGACTCAGTACCCGGGCATCCGGGTCCGTCTGGTCACGGGAGGCACCGACGCGCTGGTCGCGGACCTGAACGCCGACGAGGTCAGCCTCGCCATCGCGCTGCACCCCGAGCCTTCGCCGCGGCTGCAGATCCTGCGCAGTAGCGAGCAACCGCTCGGTCTGATCTGCGCACCCGATCACCGCCTCGCTGGCGAGCGGCTGATCAGCCCCGACCAGCTCGCGGGGGAGCGGATGGCGGTCCTCCCACGGGGCTACGGCCTTCGAGCTCTGCACGACAGCTTCATCCGCGCCCACGGAGTCGAGGTCGAGACAACGCTCGAGAGCGACAACCAGCCCGCCATCGTCGCCGCCGTCGCGGCCGGACGAGTGGTCTCCCTCCTCCCGCCAGTCAGTGTCAGCAGGGCAAGAGCCGCCGGCAAGGTGCTCCTCATCCCCGTCGACGACGCCCGACTCTCGGGTGTCCGCGCGGCCCTTGTCGTTCGCCGCGGTCGCCGGCTCTCGCCAGCGGCGAAGGCGCTTCTCACCGCCTGCGAGTGCTGGTTCGACCACTAGGCGTTGCCGCAGACGCAACATAGGGGCCACCAAGCTGCAGTCTTGTGCAACGTCACACCCGTCCCTAGCCTCAAGGAATCTTCTCCCCAGGAGGCCCGAGTGGACACCCTCAAAGTCCTGGCCAAGTTGTGGCCGATCCATCTGATCGTCCTGATCTTCAGCGTCATCAGTCAGCTCATCGGGGTGCGCCCCATCCCGATCGGCATCGGGACCATCCTGCTGCTTCCGCTCCTCTTCGCCTTTGTCTTCACGCTGCTGCTCAACCCCAACGTCATCCCGGCAATGGGGCGTTTCATGAGCACCAAGCGCGCGGCAGCAGCCGGACCGCTGATCGTCATCGCGATCATGCCGTTCATCGCCAAGTTCGGCACCACCATTGGCCCGGCGATCGACGAGATCATCCGCTCAGGACCTGCCTTGATCCTCCAGGAGCTCGGCAACCTCGGCACGATCGTGCTCGCCTTCCCGGTCGCCATCTGGCTGCTCGGCATGCGCCGCGAGTCGATCGGGGCGGTCCACTCGATCGCCCGCGAGCCCAACATCGCAATCATCGCCGACCGCTACGGCCTGCGCAGCCCTGAGGGCACCGGCGTCATGGGCGTCTACGTGATGGGCACGCTCTTCGGCACCTTCATCTTCGCGATCATTGCCTCGCTGCTCACCAGCGTGAAGTTCTTCAGCATCGAAGCGCTCGCGATGGCCTGCGGCGTCGGCAGCGGCTCGATGATGGCAGCCTGTGCGGGCGCCCTCACTGAGTCGGTCCCCGATGCGGCTGACTCGATCACCGCCCTGGCCGGCGCCAGCAACCTGCTCACCTATGCCACGGGCATGTACGTCTCCCTCTTCGTCGCCATCCCGGCCGTCGAGTGGATGTACAGCCGGCTTCGCCCAGACGACCCCGGCAATCCCAAGAACCGCAAGGCGCAGGAGGTGGCCTCGTGACCACATACGAGACCGAGGAAGACTTCATCCCCACCGGTGATGAGCGCACCATCGTCCTGAGCGACACACTCCGCGACCTGCTCATCGTGAGCCTGATCAGCATCCCGCTCCAGCTCATCGCGACCGACCTGAACCTCGGCCAGGTGCTGGCCGGGATGGCGGCGCTCTACGTGATCTGTGTGATCGGCCTGCTGCTCACCAAGTTCCTGCCGTTCTACCTGCCGTCGGTGGCGTGGATCTCCTTGGTCGGGATCGCGCTGACGATCCCGTATCTGCCGTGGGCCGAGTGGTTCACCGGCCTGGTCTCGGGCATCGACTTCCTCGCCCTTGCCGTCCCATGCCTCGCCTACGCGGGTCTGGCGATCAGCAAGCTGGAGATCGACGTCATGAAGCGCTCGGGCTGGAAGATCCTGATCATCGCGATCCTGGTCTTCATCGGCACCTACGTTGGCTCTGCCCTGATCGCCGAGATCACGCTGCGGGTGACTTCGTGACCGAGTCCCGTATGCCGTCACCCACCGAGGAGACGGCCTCACCGATCGCTGTGGTTGGCCTCGGTCAGATGGGTGGTGGCATGGCCGCCACTCTCGCCCGAGCCGGGGTCGAGGTGCTGGGGGCTGATCCCGGTTCCGTAGATACCCCCGAGGGCGTGGCCAGGGTCGAGTTGGACGAGGCGCTGGAGCTCGCAGACGTGCTGGTGCTCTCGCTGCCCGGGGGTGAGCAGGTGCAGACGGTCGTCGACCGGGTCCTCGAGACCGACCGGCCAACCCTGATCATCGACACGAGCACCTGCGACCCGGCGGACAGTCGTCGGCGGGCAGAGGCACTTCGCGAGCGTGGTCACTCGTTCGTCGATGCGCCGCTGAGCGGCGGACCGGCTGGGGCGCGAACCGGACAGTTGACCGTCTTCCTTGGTTGCGCCGACCAGGACCTGGACCGGGTCCGTCAGATCCTGGGACCGATGGCCGCCCGCATCACGCACGTCGGCGCCGTCGGCGCCGGCCACTCGACCAAGTTGGTCAACAACCTGCTGTGCGGCATTCACCTCTGCGCTGCCGGGACCTTACTGCAGGTGGCGGAGGGCGCCGGCATCGAGCCCGAGCGACTGCTGGAGGCAATCAACACCGCCTCCGGCCGGAGCGGCGTGACCGAGGTGAACCTGCCCACGTGGGTGCTCAGCGGCACCTTCGACTCCGGCTTCCCGGTGGGCCTGATGGCCCGGGATGTCGCCCTGGCGGCGGACGTGGCTGGCGAGCTGGGAGCTGGTTCGCCCGTCGTGGCGGCGGCACGACAGATGTGGTCGGACCTGCTGGCCGAGGCGGGCCCGGGCGTGGACTTCAACAGGATGGTGAGGCAGTGAAGCTCTGGCAGGACATTCTCGGCACCGAGGAGGTCGGCTCCTACGTCGGGGGCGAGGTGCTCCTCGGCCAGGGGGATGAGGTCGAGCTGGTTGATCCCACGACCGAGGTGAGGCTCGCGGCATACCCGGACGGCGGTGCCCAGGCCGTGCGGGAGGCGGTGGCCGCGGCCGAGGAGGGCGGGCGCGCGTGGCGGGCGATGACCGCGAGTCAGCGCGGGCGGATCCTGTGGGGGATCGGCCAGGCGGTGCGCGATCGACTCGACGAACTCGCCTCGCTGGAGTCACGAACCGTGGGCAAGCCGCTGCGGGATGCGGTGGCGGAGACGACCAAGGTCGCTGAGATGTTCGAGTACTACGCGGGGTGGGCGGACAAGCAGCACGGCGAGGTCATCCCGGTCCCGACGTCGCACCTGGCCTACACGCTCCGGGAGCCGTATGGCGTGGTCGCTCAGATGACGCCGTGGAACGCGCCCATCTTCACGGCCGGGTGGCAGATCGCCCCGGCACTCGCGGCGGGCAACTCGGTGGTGCTCAAGCCCTCGGAGCTGACACCGATGACGTCAGCCCTGCTCGCCAAACTCGGTGAGGAAGCCGGGCTCCCGGTGGGTGCGGTGAACGTGATCGCGGGGCTCGGGCCGACGGCCGGGCAAGAGCTCGTGACGCACGATGGCGTGGAGAAGGTCGTCTTCGTGGGCTCGCCCGCGACCGGTCGGCGGATCGCGGCTGCCGCTGGTGAGCAGCTCAAGCCCTGCGTGCTCGAGCTGGGCGGCAAGTCGGCCAACATCGTCTTCGACGACGCCGACCTGGCCCGGGCCGTTGGGGGAGCGGCGTCGGCGATCTTCTCCGGAGCTGGTCAGAGTTGCGTGGCTGGCTCGCGTCTGCTGGTGCAGCGCGGGGTGTACGCGGAGGTTGTCGGTCGCCTCGCCGAGCTGGCCGGTCGGATCCGCCAGGGCGCTCCGTGGGAGGAGGAGACCCAGGTCGGGCCGGTGCAGAACGCCCGGCAGCTCGACCAGATCATCTCGATGGTTGATGGCGCGCGCGAGCGTTCGGCCGAGGTGGTCGCGGGTGGGGATCGGCTCGATCGGGCTGGCTATTTCTATCCGCCGACCGTCGTGGCCGGCGTCGGCAACGACGCGGACATTGCGCAGCAGGAAGTGTTCGGTCCTGTCGTCGTGGCGATCCCCTTCGAGGACGAGTCGGAGGCGATCGCTCTGGCCAACGACACGTCCTTCGGGCTAGCCGGTGCGGTCTGGACCAGTTCCGTCGATCGAGCGCACAGGGTGGCGCGCCAGATCCGGGCCGGGACCGTGTGGGTGAACTCCTACAAGACCATCAACGTCATGGCGCCGTTCGGTGGCTTCGGCGACAGCGGCTTTGGCCGGTCGAGCGGGCTGGACGGGCTGCTGGAATACAGCCAGGCCAAGGCGGTGTGGGTGGAGACGGACCCCGAGGCGCCGTTGGCGTTCGGCTACTGACCGACCGTGCTTTGACGATTCGATAGAGAGGATCGCGATGGACTTCGATGCCCTGATCGCCGACAGCGAGGGTCACAAGGCGCAGATCACCGAACGCGTGCGGGACGTCGCCGATCAGGTGGTGCAGCTGGCTCGCGAGATCCACGCCGATCCCGAGTTGGCTTTCGAGGAGCACCGGGCTGCGGAGCGCATCTGCACGATCTTGGAGGAGCACGGCTTCGCAGTCACCCGTGGAGTGGCCGACCTACCGACCGCTTTCGTCGGTGAGGTCGGTAGCGGACACCTCGTTGTCGCGATCCTGTGTGAATACGACGCGCTTCCGGATGTCGGTCATGCCTGCGGTCACAACCTGATCGCCGGCGCAGGGGTAGCCGCGGGGCTGGGCCTTGAACCCATCGCTGACGAGTTGGGGATCACTCTGCGAGTGATCGGGACGCCAGCTGAGGAGCACGGCGGCGGCAAGGTGCTGATGCTGGACCGTGGGGTCTTCGACGACGTGGACCTGGCCATGATGATCCACACGGTCAACGAGGGCCTGACCCACGATCCGCGTGGAACGACCAGCCAGGCCGTGGGCCGCTACCGGACGACATTCCGGGGCAAGGCGTCGCACGCCGCAGCGGCTCCACACCTTGCCGTGAACGCGGCGGACGCAGCCGTGATCGCGCAGGTCGCCGTCGGGTTGCTGCGCCAGCAGTTGCCTGATGATCACCGGGTGGCGATGTATGTGGCTGAGGCCGGGCACGTCACCAACATCATCGCCGAGAAGGCAGTTGTCGAATGGGAGTGCCGGACCTTCACGATGCCGGAGTTCGAGCTGCTTGAGCCGCGCGTGAGGAAGTGCTTCGAGGCCGCTGCGCTCGCGACCGGCTGTGAGGTCGAGTTCGAGGAGACCGAGCCCCTCCTCGAGCCGCTGCTCCAGGACGAGACGCTAGGCAAACACTGGGCCGAGGCCATCGCGACATTCGGGCATGACATGGAGAACCGGAAGTCGATTCCGGGCGGTTCGACGGACATGGGCAACGTGTCGCAGAGGATTCCTGGGCTGCATCCCTGGTTGTCGATCCCAGGGGTGGAGGTTGGGATCCACTCCCATGCGTATGCCGCAGCCGCTGATTCCTCGGTTGCTTACGAGGTCATGCTCGAAGGAGGCCTAGCGATGGCGTGGGCGGTGGCGAGTCTTGCCGTGAATCCCGGTGATGTGGAAACCGTTCGCTCGATGGGTGACTAACGGTCCTCGCGAGGCTCACTGGTGTCGACCTCCGGGTAGACGTTCTCGGCCAGGTCCCAGACCCGGGGATGTTCGGGGTGCGTACGGACTTGTGCGGAGTTTGCCGCGGCTAGGGTCAGACACCATGAGTGGCGACACCGGTGGGCTGCGGGTGCCGCCAGGCCCGGGCCTGGCTGGCGGGCTCGTCATACCGGCGGGGGAGCTGGTGGAGAAGTTCTCGCGGTCGTCGGGCCCGGGCGGGCAGGGGGTCAACACGACCGACTCGAGGGTGCAGTTGTCGCTGGACGTCGCGGCGTCGACGGCACTGACCGATCGGCAGCGGGAGCGGGTCCTGTCCGGGTTGCGTGAGCGGCTCGTGGGCACGGTGCTGACCATCGATGCCTCCGAGCATCGCTCGCAGCGGCGGAACCGGTCGGCGGCCCGGGAACGGTTGGCCGGGCTGCTGCGGGAAGCGCTCGCGCCGCCGCCACCGGCCAGGCGCAAGACCAAGCCGACGCTGGGGTCGCAGCGGAGGCGGTTGGAGGGCAAGCGCAGACGGGCCGAGATCAAGGCGCGGCGGCAGCGGCCGACTGAGTGACGCATGTCGCCGACGCAGGCCAGCTGATCTCGCCGACGAGACTCTTCAGCTCAGAAGGGCACACCTGATCGCAGGAGGACATTGGCATAGGGCGTCGCCTCGCCGGTGCGCACGACGAAGGCGCACTCGGAGACCTTCTGCTTGAACGCCTCGTGCATGATCCGGGTGCCATCACCCAGGCGCTCGATCTCCCCAGCCAAGATCTGCTCGGTAGGCGTGCCCGTGGTCTCGCGAGCAACGACATACCCCTCCACCACGACCTCGTCGAGCAGTGCGGTGAGCACGTCAGCGAACCGCGGGAGACCGGCAACGACGGCGAGGTCGACGATCGGGACGTCGGGCGGGATCGGCAGACCGCAGTCGGCGACGCAGACGAGGTCCGTGTGGCCGAGGCGGGCGATGCGGGCGGAGAGCTCGACGTTGAGGATCCCGGTGCGTTTCACGGCAACTCCTGGGTCAGCGAGGGGTAGGAAGGTTGGGCCCCGGCGTGCTGGACGGCGTAGGAGCCGACGCGCACGGCATGGGCGACCGCTGTGCGCAGGTTGTCGCCCTGCAGCAGGCGGGCGGCGAGAGCGCCGGTGAAGGCATCGCCGGCTCCGGTGGTGTCGACCGCCTGGACCCGGGGAGAGGGGACGTGTGTCTCGCCGTCGGCGTCGACCGCTACGGCACCTTCGGGGCCAAGGGTGACCACGACCGAGGGAGTGCCTGCTTCGCGCAGTGCGCGGGCGCACCCCGCCGAGTCGTGAGCGCCGGCGAGGCCGAGCTCGGCGACGGCCTGGCGGGCCTCGTGCTCGTTGAGCACCAGCGGATCGGCGGCGGTCAGGACGTCGCCGTCGAGGCTGCCCCACGGGGCGACGTTGAGGATCACCCGGTGACCGGCGGCGACCGCCTGGCGGATCGCGGTCTCGGTGGTGGTCCGGGAGAGCTCGCCCTGCATGAGCAGCACGTCGCCCTGCGCCATCGCCTCGACCGCCCGGCGGGCGTCCGCAGGGGTGACCGTCGCGTTGGCGCCGGGGACGACGACGATCGTGTTCTCGCCGTCATCGGCCACGGTGATGATCGCCAGCCCGGTGGGCTGGCCCTCCGCGACCTGGACATCGGTCACATCGACGTCCGCATCCTCCAGCGAGCCGAGCGCGATCCGGGCATCACCGTCGTCACCGACGGCGCCCACGAAACGCACCGGCGCCCCTTGCAGGCCGGCGGCCAGGGCCTGGTTGGCGCCCTTGCCGCCGGCGGTGCGGCCGCCACCCGACCCCAGGATGGTCTCTCCAGGGGTCGGGTGGCGGGTGACCTGGGCGAAGAGGTCGACGTTGGTCGACCCGATCACGACCAGGCTGGGGGTCACTGGAAGTCCGCGACGTTCTCGGAGGTGACCGTCACGACGTCGACCGGCTGCGCCTCGGGCAGGTCGTCACCGTTGATCGCCTGCAGCGCCAGCTCGACGGCGACCTTGCCCAGCTCGGAAGGCTGCTGGGCGATGGTGGCGACCATCCGGCCCTCGTCGATCGCGGTCAGCGCGTCGTCGGTGCCGTCGAAGCCGACCACGAAGACGTCGCTGCCCGCGCGGTCCCCGAGGGCCTGCAGGGCACCGAGCGCCATCTCGTCGTTCTCGGCGAAGATGCCGGTCACGTCGGGGTGGCTCTCGAGCAGGTTGGTGGCCACGTCCAGGCCCTGGGTGCGGTCGAAGTTGGCGGGCTGCATGGCGACGACCTCGATGCCGTCGAACTCGGCGATGCCCTCCTCAAAACCCTGGCCACGGTCGCGGCTGGCGGAGGTGCCGGCCACGCCCTGCAGGACGATGACCTTGCCCTCGCCACCCATGGCCTCGGCCAGCGCCTCGGCTGCCTGGCGGCCACCGGCGACGTTGTCGCTGCTGACGGTGGAGTTGACCTCGGCGCCCTCCACCGAGCGGTCCACGGCGATGACCGGGATGTCAGCGTCCAGGGCCGGGGCGACCGCGGCGGCGGCGGCCTCGGAGTCGACCGGGTTGATCAGGATCGCGTCCACGCCCTGGGTGGCGGCGTTGTCGAGCTGGTTCTGCTGGGTGGCGGCGTCGTTCTGCGCGTCGACGACCTCGAGGTTCACGCCGGCTTCGTCGGCGGCCTCCTGGGCGCCGTCCCGCAGGTCGATGAAGAACGGGTTGTTGAGGGTCGAGACGGCCAGGGTGAGGGTCTCGCCGCCACCGGTGGCGCCGCCGGTCTCGCCACCTTCGTCGGTGCCGGGGGAGTCGGTGCCGCGGTTGCACGCGGTGGTGCCGAGGGCGAGCACGCCGGCCAGGGCGATGATGCTGGTGCGGCGGAAGAGGGTCTGCATGGAACTTCTCCTTGTTCTTCGGTGCGGTTCTCGAGGGTGAGGGGTGAGGATGTGCTTCTGGTGGTGCGGGTCAGGGGGCCTTGCGGCGCAGCACGTCGATGCCGACGGCGAGCGCGATGACCAGACCGATGACGACCTGCTGCCAGAACGAGCTGACGTTGAGCAGGTTGAGGCCGTTGCGGATGACGGCCAGCACCAGCGCCCCGATCAGGGTGCCGGTGGCCCGTCCGACCCCGCCGGCGAGGCTGGCGCCGCCGATGACGACGGCGGCGATGGCGTCCAGCTCATAGCCGACCGCCGCCTGCGGCTGGGCCGAGGCGAGCCGGCCGGCGAGCACCATGCCGGCGATCCCGGCGTAGAGGCCGCTGAGCGCGAAGACCCAGGTGGTGAGGCGCTTGACCGGCAGCCCGCTGAGGCGAGCGGCCTCCTCGTTGCCTCCCACGGCATACAGGGACCGGCCGAAGACCGTCCGGTTGAGCACGAACGCGGTGATCGCGAACATCAGCAGCATGACCAGGATCGGGACCGGTATGCCGAAGACCCGGGACCCCAGCCAACTCACCTCCGGGGGCATCGACTGGGGGCGGCCGCCGGAGATGACCAGGGTGAGCCCGCGCGCCACCGAGAGCATGGCGAGGGTGGCGATGAAAGCAGGGAGCTTCCCGTATGCCGTCGCCCACCCGGACACCAGACCCGCGGCCAGTCCGACGAGGGGGCCGACGATGAGGGCGAGGAACCCTGGGGTGCCCGCCGCCGCGACCCAGCCGGCGGCGACCGCGGACAGGGCCGCGACCGAGCCGACCGACAGGTCGATGCCCGCGGCGACGATCACATAGGTCATGCCGAAGGCGAGGATTGCGACGACTGCCGCCTGGACGCCGACGTTGAGCAGGTTGGTGGTGGTGAGGAACTTGGGCGTGGCGATCCACATCGCGACGCAGACGAGGACGAGGCCGACGAGGGCGCCGTTCTCGGAGAGGAAGCGGCCGACCTTCTGCGCGCCCGTCAGCCGCTGGGACGACGGGGGCTTGGTGCTGACTTCAGTGGACACGGGTGGACTCGACCTCCTTGACGGCCAGTGACATGACGCTGTCCTGGGTTGCTTCGCTGGCGGGCATCTCCCCGACGATGCGCCCGCCGGCCATGACGAGGATGCGATCGCTCATCCCCAGGACCTCGGGCAACTCGCTGGAGGCGAGCAGCACGGCGCCGCCCGCCTCGGTGATGCGGTTGATCAGTTCGTAGATCTCGACCTTGGCGCCGACGTCGACGCCGCGGGTGGGTTCGTCGAGGAGCAGGACTCGGGAGTTGGCGAGGGTCCAGCGGCCGAAGACGACCTTCTGCTGGTTGCCGCCGGAGAGGGAGGAGACCGGTTGGCGGACGTCGTTGAGACGGATTCGGAGCTGCTCGCTGACCTCCTTGGCGCGCTTGCGCTGACCGCCGAGGTCGGCGAGCGGGCCCTTGGCCGAGCTGCGCAAGGTGGCGTAGCCGAGGTTGTTCTCGACGCTGGCCTTGAGGACCAGACCCTGGCGCTTGCGGTCCTCTGGGACGTGGCCGATGCCCATCTTGACGCCGGCGGCGACGTCGCGCTTGGGCAGCTTCTTGCCCTCGACCTGGACGCTGCCGTCGTCGTAGGAGTCGGCTCCCGCGATGGCGCGGAGGAGTTCGGTGCGACCGGCACCGACCAGCCCGGCCAGGCCGACGACCTCGCCGGCGCGGACGGTGAGGGAGACGTCGTCGAAGGCGCCGGAGCGGGAGAGATCCTTGACCTGGAGGAGCGGTGGGCCGAGGGCGGGCTTCTTGCGCGGGAAGAGCTGGTCGATGTCGCGGCCGACCATGAGGCGGATGAGCTCCGGCTCGGGGGTGCTGGCCGGGACCTCGTCGACGAAGCTCCCGTCGCGCAGGACGGTGACGGTGTCGCCGATCTCGGCGATCTCGTCGAGGTGGTGGGAGATGAAGACCATCCCGACCCCGCGCTCGCGCAGCTGCTCGACGACCTCGAAGAGGCGGGCGATCTCGGTGTGGGTGAGGGCGGCGGTGGGCTCGTCGAGGATCAGGTACTTCGCGTCGACGCTGAGGGCCTTGGCGATCTCGACGAGCTGCTGGCGGGCGATGCCGAGCGTGCCGACCGGGCGCTTGAGGTCGACGTCGAGGCCGATCCGGTCCAGGGCGTCCTGGGCGATGGAGCGCATCGCGCGGCGGTCGAGCATGCCGAACGTACGGGGAGCGCGGCCGAGGGTGATGTTCTCGGCGATGCTCATCGACGGGACGAGGTTGAGCTCCTGGTGGATGGTGGCGATGCCGAGGTTCTCGGCGTCCTTGGTGCTCGTGATCTGCACCTTCTGCCCGTCGAGCAGGATCTCGCCGGTGTCCGGCTCGTGGACGCCGGCGATCATCTTGACCAGCGTGGACTTGCCCGCGCCGTTCTCGCCGAGCAGGACCTGGACCTGGCCGGGGCGGATGGTCAGGTCGACATTGTCGAGGGCGACGACGCCGCCGAAGCGTTTGCCGACGCCGCGCAGCTCCAGCGCTCTGATGGAGTTGCTCACTGTGCCTCCTTGGTGGGGGTGAGGTGGTCGGCGCGGCAGGAGGACCGCACGATCAGCTGGGTGGGGATGGTGACGTCGGAGACCTCAGCGCCGGACATCGCGGTCTGGACCGCCTCGACGGCTGCTGCGCCCAGAGCGTCGATGTCCTGGGCGACGACGGACAGGGGCGGGTCGAGGAGGGGGAACCAGCGCGTGTCGTCGAAGGCGACGACCGCGAGGTCTCGGCCGATGCGCAGCCCGCGCTCGCGGGCCTGGGTCAGTGCGCCGACGGCCATCAGGTTGTCGCCGGCGAAGATGGCGGTCGGGCGGGTGGGGGAGTCGAGCAGTTGCGCCGCGGCGCGGTGACCGCTGTCCTCCTGGAAGTCGCCCTCCACGATCCACTCCTGGCGGGGGGTGCAGCCCGCGGCGGCGAGGGCGTCGATGCTGGCGATGAAGCGCTCGCGGCCGGTTGAGGAGGACTGGGGACCGGTGATGAGGGCGATGTCTCGGTGGCCGAGCTGGAGGAGATGGCTGATCATCTGCTGGCTGCCGAGGGCGTTGTCCGAGGAGACGAGGGGGCCGCCGAGGTTGGCGGCTCGGCGGTCGAGGAGGACGAAGGGCATGGACGCTGGAAGGTTCACCGGGGCGCCGCCCTGGGGGACGACGATGAGGCCGTCGACGCGTTGGGTGCTGAGTGCGCGGAGGGCGGCGACCTGGCGGTCGGGCTGCTCGTCGGCGTTCATCGTGATGACGCTGTAGCCCTTGGCGGCCGCGCTCTGCTCGATGACGTAGGCGACGTCGGAGAAGAAGGGGTTGCGGACGTCGGGGATGAGGAGGCCGATGGTGTCGGTGCGCTGGGTGCGCAGTGAGCGGGCGGCCTTGTTGACGTTGTAGCCCAGCTCCTGGGCGGCGCGGCGGACTGCTTCAACCGTGTTCGCGGAGGCCGGTCCAGCGCCGGAAAGCGCGCGGGAGGCCGTCGCGGTGGAGACGCCGGCGTGCTGGGCGACATCGCGGATCGTCGGCATCTCGGCACCTCCTCGTGCGGTTGGACTGTCCTGCTGAGTGCGGTGGAATCGTTTCCACTGCGGACGTTAGGGCACGGGTCGGGGTGTCGTCAAGGCTTCCTATGCGGCAGGTGTGTCAGTGGTCGCGTCCATGGTGGTGCTCATGGATGACATCGTGATGATGGTGGTGAGCATCCTGGGGCCAGCGTTCGCAGGCGTGGCGGGCGGTGCGTTGACCGGGGTGGCGCGGGAGAAGTCGCTGAGGGCGCGAGCAGACTTCCGCGCTCAGGCGGGACTCATGGTGCCCTGTGACCCGCGGCGGGCGCAGCTGCTCAGCGATGCCGTTGAGGCAGAAGCGTGGCTGGGGGCGAAGAGCGCCGTTCCAGGTCGGGCTCGGGTGCTCTGGTGGGTATTCGTGCCGGTTGCCTGGGGATGGCCTGCGGTGATGTGGGTCGCATTCCCGGCTGAAGGGCCGGTCAGCGATGTCGGCTTTTGGGTGTTCTGTGCTGTCCTCGGAGCGATGTTGGCGATCATCTCGTGGGCGGTGCGGGACGTTGACCGTCGTCGCAGCCAGTTCGTGCAGGACTACCTGGACGGCCCCGTCCACCTGGCGGGGACGGATCGACTCGCTTTCCGGCTCAACAGCCAGTGGCGCACTTCCCGGGTCGCCATGGCCAGCTCCGGCATCGTGGCCATGTCCTCGGTGCTCAGCGCTGCTGGTATCGGCATGGGTTGGGAGGTCTGGCGCGGCGGAGCACAGGCTCCCAGTCCGGAGCTGACGGTGCTGATGATCGTCACGTTCTTCATGACCGCGATGATCTTGATCGTCTATCTCCATCTCACCAGCCGCGAGGACGTCGCCGTGGCGATGCCCCTGGAGGACGTGGCCAGGCGTGTCCGCGCGGAGGCTGCTCGGTGCGACTGTCCGCTCCACGAGCCGAACGCGGCGCGTCGCAGTGGCCTGTGGCCGTGGCAGCGAGCGCGGGCTGGGGCAAGACGGGGTCCCTAGATCCGGAGCGATCACTGGCGCCGCGATATGGCCGGGGTTGCGTCTTGGTCGGAATTGCCTTCTCGCGATGCGGAAACTCTGCTACGTTCTTCAGGTAGCGCCGGATTCCCGGCCACCTGGATCGGCAGACAGGACCACTGAGCCGACCTGGCACCCGCCGGGTTGGTCGAGGCGAGCACTCGCCCGGGAAGGTCCGTCATGACACCAAGCCCACGCCATACCGAATCCTCGGGATCCCTGCTGTGGATCAAGGATCCGGACGGCATCCACACCTCTGCCCCCGACGGCGCGGACGCGAGCCGCGGGCTCGTCGTCGACACCGAGGCGGGGGTGATCACCGAAGTCGTCGGCGCCGGGCAGGAACCGACCAGGTATGACGTGTCCCTCGCCGCGGGCGGAAGCGTGCTCCTGCCGGGCCTCGTCAACACGCACCACCACTTCTACCAAACGCTGACCCGCGCCTGGGCGCCCGTCGCGGATGCCGAACTGTTCCCGTGGCTCGTAGGGCTCTACCCGGTCTGGGCGCGGCTCACGCCGCAGGCGCTGGAGTCTGCGGTGACTGTTGCGGTCGCCGAGCTGCTGCTGTCCGGGTGCACGACCGCGGCGGATCACCACTACCTCTTCCCGGACGGGTTGGAGGAAGCCGTCGACATCGAGGTCGACGTGGTGCGTCGGCTCGGGTCGCGCGCGCTGCTGACGCGGGGGTCAATGTCGTTGGGGGAGAAGGATGGTGGGCTGCCTCCGCAGAGCACCGTGCAGGACCACGACACGATCCTCGAGGACTCGCGCCGGGTCGTAGATCGCTATCACGAGCGTGGTGAGGACGCCCAGATCCGGATCGGGTTGGCGCCCTGCTCGCCCTTCTCGGTCACGCGTGAACTCATGCGCGATAGTGCGCTCCTGGCCGAAGAGCTCGACGTCCGGCTGCATACCCACCTCGCCGAGACCATCGACGAGGAGGACTTCTGTCGCGAGCGGTTCGGACTGCGGACCGTTGACTACCTCGAGTCCGTCGGGTGGCTGAGCGATCGCACCTGGCTGGGACACGGCATACATCTGGACAACGGGGAGGTCGCGCGCCTGGGTGCCGCCGGCACCGGCGTTGCCCACTGCCCCACCTCGAACATGCGGCTCGGGTCCGGGACCTGCCGCGTGCTCGACCTGGAGGAGGCGGGCGCGCCGGTCGGGCTCGGCGTGGACGGCTCGGCGTCCAACGACGGGTCGAACATGATCGAAGAGGTGCGGGCCGCGATGAACCTGCAGCGGCTCGCCCGTGGCCCGGCCAACGTGCCTGTGCGGCGCGCGATCGACTGGGGGACAAGGGGATCGGCCGCAGTCCTGGGCTGGGACTCGATCGGTGTCCTGCGCCCGGGCGCCCAGGCGGACTTCGCCCTCTATCGCCGCGATGAGCTGCGCTTCGCCGGCTCCCACGACCCCGTCGCCTCACTCGTGCTGTGCGGCGCCCACCAGGCCGACCGGGTCATGGTCGGGGGGACGTGGGTTGTCGAGGACGGTGCGGTGGTCGGGCTCGACCTGGAGCGGGTGCTCGCGACCCAGCGGGAAGAGGCGGCGCGGCTGATCGGGTGAGGGTTCGGGCTAGGTACGGAAGTAGCGGACCTCCTCCTCGTCCCAAGGGCAGAACTCATCCTCCGGATCCTCGAGGAGGTCCCGGCGGACCCAACTGACGGTGAGATCCGGGTGGCGCATGACGTATGGCACATCCTCGAGTGCCCTCCACCCCAACGAATGGAGCATCCGGCCGGCAGTGTGGCGAGCGCGACCTTGGTCGACCCCCAACGACTCAAGGAGGCGGGATGGCCTGCCATCGGTCACATCGCTGATGCCGTTGATCGCGCCCAGCGTCGCGATCAGACTGGCGGCGACGCAGGTGGGCTGTCTGGGGAGGTCGAGCATGGGCCAGGACCAGTCGATCAGCGCCACCAAGCGTCGAAGCGCGGTCCGGAACTGACGACCGCCGATGCGGAGGGCGAGCGGCTCCGCGGCCGCCAGGATCTCCTCGAGGTGTGGCGGCTGTTCCTCGGCCAAGGGCATCCTGAGCGCCTCGTCCGCCGGGAGTGGAGAGTCGTCGATCAGGTCGTACTGGTAGGAGTGCACCAGGACCCTCGGAACATCCGGCTGTTCTCGCAACCAGAGCGCGGAGTCGTCGTGGATGTACCACCGGTCGTCAGAAGCCATGCCGCGACCGTAGAACGTCGCGGCACCCGCGGGGGGAGCCGAGACGCGTTTCTGTGGATAACCGGGGCGTCCCCTCAGGCGCTGAGCTCGATCACCCCGTCACCGTCCGGCGACCAGTACGAGATCCGCCGCGCGTCGACGACGATCATCGCCAGCCCCTCGGTCTCGACGCCGTCCTTGAACCAGCGCTCCAGCTCGTCGTGCCAGTGCTCCTCCATCACCCGCGGGTCGGTGAGCACCCGCGCCATGCCCTGCACGTTGACGAAGAGGAAGTTGCCGCCCTCGCCGGACTGGAAGTCGATCGCGACCTTGGCGTCGTTCTCGATGTCCTTGGCCATCCGCGAGTCCGCCCACGCGAAGTAGTGGGACGTCCCGTCGTAGTCGACCTCAGTCGACCTCACCGTTGTTGCTCATCGGCCGGCTGGCGATGTGCCCGTGGCTGCTGTGCGTCGACAGCATCGCCATGTCGAGGCCGCGCATCTTGCTGGCCAGCTGCTTCATGCTCCAGGTGCTCATGGGGCAAAAAACTAGTCCCGTATGCCGTTCCCCGCGTCCCGAGCCGACGCACCTTGCGCTGGTGCTGGCCCGGGCGGACGGCGCGGCCGTCAGGCTTTCGCGGACTCCAGCAGCTCGATGAGGTGCGCCTTGGTCGACTCGACGTCGTCATGCGAGGCGAGCTTCTCGCGGGTCAGCGTGATCGGCGTCCCGGTCGGCTTCTCCGGCCCCGCGGCCGCGGCCAGGCGACCGCCGTCCGGGAGCTTCCACCGGACCACCGGCATGGAGGCGGCGAGATTGCTCGAGGAGGCTGCGCCATACAGGGACGTGATCGCTTCCCGGACGGCCGTGAGCGCGTCCAGGCGGGCGCCCGGGATGGTGCGGGTAGCGGACGTGGCGAAGGTGCCGTCACTCTGCATACCCGGGAGCCGTCCCTTGCAGGCCTGCTCGAAGTCGACGGTGATGCCTTGCGCCCACCAGCCCGGGACGTCGTGCTCGGTCACCAGCCAGCGGGCGGTAGCGGCGTGGCTCCAGCCCATCGCGCCGGCTTCGGTGAGCAGCGTGCGCCAGCCCTCGTGATCGCGACCGGTGGCCGAGCGGAGGGCGTCGGCGCCCATGTTCTGCTCGAGCCGGCGGACCACCTCAGGCGGCCTCGGGGTCCGGCTGGTGCAGGCCGAAGACGTTGTTCTCGGTGTCGTGGAAGTAGCCCTGCCAGGCCATCCCGGGTAGCGCCTGCTTGGGGAGCGCGACGGTGCCGCCGGCCTCCTCGATGGCGGCCGCGGTGGCATCGAAGTCGTCGGTGCCGAGGGTGATGACGGCGCCCGCGACCTGGCCGCCGACGTCGGGGTTGGCGCCGTGGCGCTGCATGATGGCGCCGTTGATGCCCAGCTCGCCGTCACCCGTCGTGGCGCCGAAGTAGGGCATTCCGGCGAAGTCGCTCCAGTCCTCGAAGGTCCACCCGAAGACGTCGCGGTAGAAGGCCACGGCACGGGGGACGTCCTCGGCGTGGATCTCGAAGTGGATGACGCGGGACATGGTGCTCCTCAGCTGTGCAGGCCGCCGGGATGGCGGCGTCAGGAGAAGAATGCCAGAGGTGCCCGTGGCTGGGTGGGGATCCGGTGAGGGAGCGATGGGTGGGCGGTGAGCTGGGGTGGCTTCGGCAGGCTGATCGGGGTGTTTGTGCAGGTCAGGGGGTTTGTCGGTGGCGTGTCGTACATTTGTCCGTATGAAGCAGCAGGGGTTTGGTGGTGAGGTTCTCCGGGTGGGCGCTGGCGCGGTCACCGGGGCGCCTGACCGTGCTGTGGTGGGGTTGCCGCCGGTCTCGCCGTCCTCGGTGGTGTTGTCCAGGGCGTTGCGGGAGTCGGGGCGGGAGGCGTTGTTGGCCGAGCGCGCTTCGACCGGGTCGGTGTTGTTGATGGATGCTGATGTGGTGCAGGCGCTGGACTCGGTGGCGGTCGCGGAGCGGGCCTTGGCGGCGGCGCGGGTGCGGTTGGCGTGCGAGGTCGCCGAGCGGGGTTTGCACTCGGTGAAGGGGTTCGGGCTGGTTGACTGGCTGAGGCTGCGGTGCCCGGATCTGGAGCCTGCTGGCGTGCGTGATCTGGCCAGGGTCGCGACGGCTTCGACCGAGGCGGTGCACGCCCCGGTGCTGGAGGGGGTGCTGGGTGAGGGGATGTCGGTGGCACGGGCCGCGCAGCTGCTGAGAGTGCTTGCTCGGGTGCGTGGGGGGCTGGGCCCGCAGGAGTACGCCGGGCTGGTCGAGGCGTTGGCGGGGGTGGGTGCGGACCCGGCGACCGATGAGAAGACGATCAAGGCGACCGTCGAAGAAGTCCTGCGGCGGTGCATCTCGGAGAAAGAGAAGGACGAGAAGAACAAGGCTCGTCGTGCGTTGCGGAATGTGCACGAGTCGTCGTTGGCGGATGGTTCGGTGAAGCGGTTGATCTGGACGTTTGGTGATGATGCGGATTATGAGGCGGTCCGGGCGATCCTGAACTCGCCGTTGGCTGCGCCGGCCTCGCGGGAAGAGGTCGAGGCGACCGGGCAGGAGGATCTGCGCACGGCGGGGCAGCGTCGTTATGACGCGTTGATGATGGTGATCGGGCGGGGGGTGGCGGGCAGCAAGGGGCAGCCGAGCACGCCGAAGGCGATGGTGATGGTCTCGATCGACTTCGAAGTGCTGAAGCGGATGCTGTCCGAGACCGGGGACGATGAGCCGGGGTGCGGGGCGACGTTGGATGGGGCGTCGGTGACGGCAGACTCGATCCGACGGCTGGCCTGTGATGCGGGGATCTTGCCGGTGGTGTTGGGTACGCAGGGTCAGATCCTGGACATGGGGGAGCAGAAGCGTTTGGCGACCTATGGTCAGCGGGTCGCGTTGGCGAAGCGGGATGGTGGCTGCTCGATCCCGGGGTGCACGATCCCAGCGACCTGGTGCGATGCCCATCACGTGATCTGGTGGTCCCGCGGCGGGCTCTCGGACCTGGACAACTACGCGCTGTTGTGCCCCAGGCATCACACCTGGGTCCATGACAACGAGCTCACCGCCACCGTCACCGCTCTCGGTGTCACCTGGCACCTGAAATGACCCCGCCCCAACCCGGCCCCACCAGGGCCGGGCCACAGGCATGCCCGAAAGTGAGAATCTAGCGGCGCTGCCCTCGATCGAAGTACGCCACGAGTTCTGGATCGAGCTCGGGCACCGCGAGCAGGCCGCCATCGCCGCGGATCGACTCTGCGCCTCGACAGGCCGCCGCGACCGCTTGCCGCGCCGCGATTGCCGAGACTTCCGTCGCGCCGCCCTCGCGCGCGAACCGGACGAACTCTGCGATCAACGCGGGGTCGGCGCCACCGTGGCCGCCCTCGCCGATCTCGATCGTCTCCACGCGACTGGGTTCGCGGGCACTGGAGTGCCGCGAGGTCCACACCGCGATCTGGTCGCCGCCGGCGTCACCGATGTTCTCCGCCCGGCCGGCGTCGCCGATGATCGTGTAGCTCCGCCAGTAGTCCGGTGTGAAGTGGCATTGCTGATAGCTCGCCAGCACACCACCCTCGAGCTGCAGGTTGAGCATCGAGATGTCCTCAACATCGATCACCGGGTTGAGTTCGCGCTGCGCGGTCGGTGGCCAGGTGTCCCGCGAGTGCCAGTCGAAGAGCAGCCTGTCGGAGTTGTCCCGTCGATCCGTCACGTCGCCGTAGACCGCCAGGTCACCAATGCCGGAGACAGCCTTCGTGTACCCGCCGGCGAGCCAGTGGATCACGTCCAGATCGTGGGCGCCCTTCTGCAGCAGCAGCGTGCCCACATTCCGCCGCTCCGCGTGCCAGTCCTTGAAGTAGTAGTCGCCGCCCTCCCCGACGAAGTGCCGGCACCAGATGGCCCGCACCCGCCCGATCTCGCCGCTCGCCACGATCGCGCGCAGCTGCCGCACGACGGGCATGTGTCGCATGTTGTGCCCGACATACAGTCGCGTCCCGGTCCGGTATGCCGTGTGCAACAGGGCATCTGCATCGTCCACCGAGGTCGTCAGCGGCTTCTCGCAGAAGGTCGCGAGGCCCTGGTCCAGCGCCCATGTCGCCAGGGCGGCGTGGGTCTGGTCGGGGGTGAGGATCATCACCGCGTCGAGCTCCCCGACGGGCAGTTCACTCACGTCACTGACCACGTGAAGGCCCGGTCCCAGCTCGCCGACCGCTTCGGTCCGGGCACGCTCGGAGCGGTCGCAGACAGCGGACACCACCGATCCCGCACCGGGTCGGTGAGCGAGCCGCGCGAGATTGCGGCGCAGGCCATAGCCGATGACGGCGATCCGCAGGTCGCCTCTGTCGACGACCTCCCGGGCGGCTTCGTCGCCGATGGCATCGCGGGCGGCTTCGTCGCCGATGGCATCCCCGGCTTCCTCGCCGCCGACCTCGCTCGCAGCCTCTCCGTGCTGACTCATCGCCTCAGCCTTCCGGCACGAACCGCTGGACGGGGCCCAGGTCGGGTCCCTCCGCGAGGTAGAGCATTCCCTCATCCTGGCCGGGATCGGTGCGGACCAGGGTCACGGTATGGCGCCCCGCACCGAGGAGCGGGCCCGGGCAGTAGAGCGTCTGCTGGGGGCCGATGTCCCAGTAGCGACCCAGCATCTCGTCGTCGACGTAGAGGAAGCCTCGACCTTGGTCGCGCGTCGAGATGAAGGCAGCACGGTGCTGGGTGTTGTCCGCGACGGTCAGCTCGTAGCGATCCACGACCAGGCCAGCCCGCTCCTCGCCCAGACTCTCGTCGTTGACTGAGGCGTTAACTGAGCCATCGTCGGACGTATCGAGGTACCCATCGAGGGACCTATCAATGGACCCGAGCACGTCCGCACCGATCACGTCCAGAGCGAGCGGGTAGGCCCTCCAGCCCATGACGTAGCGCGTGCCGAACCAGACACCCTTCGTGACGCCCTTGCTGTCCAGCAGCAGAGGGCCGAAGTTGATCCGACCTTGGGACTCCACGATGAGGTCCAGGGGGTACCGGCCCGCCGGCGCATCGATGGTCAACGCCTCCGGCTGGCCCTCATCCCGACCGACGATTCCGACCAAGGCACCATCAAGCAGGACGTGCGCTCGATCGTGAAGGCCGAAGATCTTCAGATCCACCGGACCTCCGGGGTGGTCGACCGCACTGCGCAGCAAGAGCATGCCCCTCTCCAGGCCGACCTCCTCGAAGGTGGGTGGCTGGGGGGAGGGGCGCTCCGGTATACGGGCACCTGCGACCCAGGCGACTGTCTCCTCGGAGAGTGCCTGCAACCGGTCTGGCGTGAGCACGAACGACCCGACCCGCTCAAGAGCGCGGGGCCCAAGCCGCGCGGGCTCGGCGACCAGGTCGTCGGGGAGCTCGGGCAGCTCCAGGTGGCGGCCGATCACCTCGCGGAAGGCGTAGAACTTCTCGGTGAGCGTCCCGTCCTCGGAGATCGGGGCGTCGTAGTCGTAACTCGTGACGGTCGGCTGCAGCACCTGGTCGTGGTTGCACCCGTTCCACAGCCCGAAGTTGGTCCCGCCGTGCGCCATGTAGAAGTTCACGTGCATGCCGCCCTCGAGCATGGTCGCGAGCTCGGCGGCGGCATCCTGCGGGTCGCGGACGTGGTGCGGCTCGCCCCAGTGGTCGAACCAGCCGTTCCAGAACTCCATGCACATCGCTGGCGTGTCCGGACGCAGCCTTCGGAACGACTCCAGGTGGGCCGCCGCCCGCGAGCCGAAGTTGATCGTGGGAGCTGCGCCGGCCACCGTCCCAGCCAGCAGCCACTGGTCCCCGGGGCCGTCGCTGGTGACCAGAGGCACGGTGATGCCGCTCTGCTTCAGCGCATCGCGGACGAACTCGAGGTAGGTCGGATCGTCGCCGTACGAGCCGTACTCGTTCTCCACCTGGACCATGACCACGCGTCCGCCGTGGTCGCGCTGGCGCTCGGCGATGATCGGGCAGACCGTGGTGAGCCAGCGCGCGACCGCGTCCAGGTACGGCTCGAAGCTCGACCTTAGCTGCGACCGCGGGGTGTCGGCCAGCAGCCAGCCCGGCAGGCCGCCGCCCTCCCACTCGGCGCAGATGTAGGGCCCGGGGCGCACGATGATGTCGAGATCTGCCTCGGCAGCCAGATCCAGGAAGCGACCCAGATCACGTCGGCCGCTGAAGTCGATGGTCCTGCGCTCAGGGGCGTGATAGTTCCACGGGACGTAGGTCTCGACCGTGTTGGCGCCCATAGCTCGCAGGCGGCGCAGGCGGTCCAGCCACAGGTCCGGATGAACCCGGAAGTAGTGGAGGGCGCCGGAGACGATCAGGTGCTGCTCGCCGTCCCTCGTCACGCGGTCGGAGTGGGAGCTGAACTGCACCATCGGGGCCCTCCTGGGCGGTTGTGGCGAAAGATCACGATTGCGTGAAGATGCGCGCTTCTAGTCAAAAAGATCAGAATCAACCTTGTCAAGCGGCGTCCTGGGGCCTATTGTCGCCAATCAGTCGAGCACCCAACGGCGGGGCCGGCCCGAGAGGAGAGCAATGAAGACTTCACTGAAGACAGCCCTGATGGGTGTCACGGCCGTGTCCGCGCTCGTGCTGTCCGCGTGCGGCGGTGGCACCGGTGCCGGCACCGCCGGCGGCGGCAGCACCGGCGACGCTGACGGCACTGGCAACGGCGAGGGCGGCGGCGACGGTGAGCCCACCACGATCCGGCTGGTGGCCGCGGAGTACTCCGCGAGCAACACCAAGGCCTTCTGGGACGACTTCGCCGAGACCTACAACGAGACCACTGGGCACACGTTGGAGGTGCAGGTCATCAGCTGGGACAACATCGACCAGCAGACCTCCACGATGATCCAGAACAACCAGGCTCCGGACATCCTCAACCTGAACGTCTACGCCGCGTATGCCGCCGACGACCTGCTCTACAACTCCGATGAGGTGCTCTCGGACGAGGTCAAGGACGACATCCTCGACACCTTCGTCGAGTACGGCACCTACGACGGCAACTTCTATGGCTTCCCGGACCTGTCCAGCGCCCGTGCGCTGTTCTACAACGCTGACCTCTTCGAGGAGGCCGGCATCGATGGAGCCCCCACCACCTGGGAGGAGCTCGAGGAGGCAGCCCGCGCCGTCACCGACCTGGGCGATGACAACGTCGGCTACGCCCTCCCGCTGGGCCCGGAGGAGGCGCAGGGTGAGTTCTCGATGTGGCTGTTCAACAACGGCGGCGCGTGGAAGGACGGCGACGACTGGGTGATCAACAGCCCGGAGAACGTCGAGACGATGGAGTTCCTGAAGAAGCTCACCGACGAGGGGTTGACCCAGAACAACCCGGCGCGCACCAACCGCGCCGACGCCTTCGATCTCTTCCGCTCCGGCAAGGCCGGCATGGTGGTCGGCTTCAGCCCGCTCGCCGGTCAACTCGACGACGAGGGCAATGTCAACTACGAGGTCGCGCCCTTCCCGTCCGGTGACGGCACGGACAGCAAGACGTTCGGTGTCACCGACTACCTGATGGCGTTCAAGAAGGACGGCAATCAGGAGGCGGTGAGGGCCTTCTACGACCTGTACTACCAGCCGGAGCAGGTCAACACCTTCATCGAGAACGAGGGCTTCCTGCCGGTGACCGAGTCGGGTCTGGAGTACTTCTCCGACAAGGAGGACCTGCAGGTTTACCTGGACACCCTGCCCAACGCCCGCCTGACCCCGACCGATGACCCCACCTGGGACCGGATCAAGCTGGCCGCCCAGCAGAACCTCGGTCTGGCACTCGGTGACCAGGGTCCGCAGGCGACCCTGGACAGCCTGCAGGAGACTGCGGAGTCGTCCAACCGATGACCCAACAGGTCGCGGCCGCGCCCGCATCCTCTCCCGAGGGTGCGGGCGCACCGCGCCGCCGTCGGCGCCGAGGGGGACGGCGCGGGCATCTTCACCCAGCGGTCGCGCTGCTGTGGCTCGCGCCCGCCCTCTCTCTCATCGTCGGGGTCGTGCTCTTCCCGGCCTACAAACTCTTCGAGGCCTCCCGGGGGGAGTTCTCGATCACCGGCCTGCGGCGTGGCGATGCGGGCTGGCGCAACTACGAGCAGGTCCTGTCCCACCCGATGTTCACCACGGTCCTGTGGAACACGGTGGTCTGGGTCGTCGCGGTGGTCGCGATCACCATCGTGATCTCACTGGCTCTCGCGCAGTTGCTCGTCAAGGACTTCCCGGGGCGGCGGATCGCCCGCTGGGCGTTGATCGTGCCGTGGGCCGCCTCGGTGATCATCACCAGCCAACTCTTCGTGCTGCTCTACGACTACAACTTCGGCATGCTCAACCACCTGCTGAAGTCGCTGGGACTGATCGACACCTCGATCGACTTCCTCGGCAGTGACGCCTGGATCATGCCCTCCATGGTGGCGGTGGGTGTCTTCGTCTCGCTGCCGTTCACGACGTTCGTCTTCATTGCGGGGCTGGCGGCGATCCCGGACGACATCCTGGAGGCGGCCACCGTCGACGGGGCCAGCGCCTGGCAGCGCTACCGCACGGTGATCCTGCCCCTGCTGCGCCCGGCGCTGATGATCGCGATCGTCCTGAACTCGATCTACGTCTTCAACAACTTCCCGATCATCTACACCCTCAACGACCGCAACCCCGGCTTCGGCAACGACACCTTGATCACCTTCATGTACAAACTGGCTTTCCAGAGCCAGGAACGGGATGTGGGGATGTCGGCCGCGACCGGCGTGATCAACGTGCTGCTGATCCTCGTGGTGGTGCTGATCTACCTGCGGATCGTGAACTGGCGGGAGGAGACGCGATGAGTCGCAGGTGGGCCCTGACGGTGCTCGGCGCGCTGGTCACACTCTTCTTCCTCGCGCCCTACAGCGTGATGCTGATGAGTTCCTTCCGCACGAGCATCGACGTGCGGACCACACCCCCGCGCTTCATCCCGCGCGAGTGGCAGTGGGACACCTACACGCGCGTCCTCACCGATGAGCGCTTCATCAACTGGCTGCAGACCTCGCTCGGCATCGCGATCGCCTCGACGATCCTGGTCATCATCGTGGCCATCCCTGCTGCCTACATCACCGCGCGCTTCCGGTTCATCGGCCGCACACCCTTCCTGCTCCTCGTCCTGGTGACCCAGATGTTCAGCCCGACCGCGCTCGTGGTCGGTCTCTACCGCCAGTTCTTCGAGCTCAACATGATCAACACCTACGCGGCGCTGATCGTCACCAATGCCGCCTTCAACCTGGCCTTTGCCGTGTGGATCCTGCACGGTTTCTTCTCCTCGATCCCCGCGGAGGTGGAAGAGGCTGCCGAGCTGGACGGCAGCTCTCGGCTGCAGACCCTGTGGCGGATCATGCTGCCGCTGACCCGTCCTGGTCTGGTGACGGCGACGATCTTCACCTTCATCGCGGCCTGGAACGAGTATGTCGTCGCCCTCACCCTGATGATCGATGACGCCAAGAAGCCGCTCACCGTCGGCATGCGGGCCTACATCACCGGCTACGAGCAACACTGGGACCAGCTCTTCGCCGCCTCCGTGATCGCGGTGGTGCCGGTCGTCATACTGTTCGCGACGATCGAGAAGCACCTGGTCGGCGGACTCACTGCCGGGAGCGTGAAGTAGCCAGGTGACCACGCGCGTGCAACCAGGCAGCGCGACCTAGCGAGCGAGGAGAGCACGATGGCGCGGGCAGGACGATTGGCCGAACTGCTGGAGCGAGTGGTCTCCGACGGCTCGGTCTCGGTCGAGGACGTCATGGAGACGTATGGCGTGTCCGCCTCGACCGCGCGGCGCGATCTCGACGTGCTGGCCGAGCAGCAGTTGGTGACGCGGACCCGGGGGGGCGCGATGGCCAACCGGGGGACCGGGGACGTCCCCATGCGCTACCGATCCGGGCGGCAGGAGGGGGAGAAGCAGGCGATCGCCCGCGCTGCGGTGGAGCGCCTCGAGGTCGGCACCGTCGTGGCCTTCAACGGTGGCACGACGACCACCACGGTCGCCTACGAGCTGGGGGTGGCCATGGCCGCGGCCTACCCGCACGAGGAGGACGTCATCACCGTGGTGACCAACGCGGTCAACATCGCCAACGACCTCGCGGTGCGCAATCAACTGCGAGTCGTGGTGACAGGGGGAGTCGCCCGTGCCCGCTCCTACGAGTTGGTCGGCCCGTTGGCTGAGGCGCTGCTGCCCCGGATCAGCATCGACACCCTCGTGCTGGGCGTGAACGCGATCGACCTCGACGGTGACGGTGGCTTGTTCACCCACCATGACGGCGAGGCGATGGTCAACGCCGCGCTGGTGCAGTCCGCCCGCCGCACCATCGTGGTCGCGGACAGCTCCAAGGTGGGCGGGCATGCCTTCGCCCGGATCTGCGGGCTGGGTGACGTCGAGGTCCTCATCACCGACACCGTCATCCAGGTGCCGGACGCCGAGCAGCTGACCGCCGCCGGCATCGAGGTGGTCACCGCCTCGTCGCTCGCCTGAGCTCACCGCCCGTCAGCTCGCCTGAGCTCACCGCCCCTCCGCTCGCCTGAGCTCACCGCCCCTCCGCTCGCCTGAGCCCACCGCCCTCCGCTCTCCTGCGCCCACCGCCTCGTCGCTCGCCTGAGCCCACCGCCCCTCCGCTCGCCGGAGGCCACCCTGGTGGCGCGATGTTTCCTGCCGCGAACCCCTAGCCGAATGCGCGTTAGTGCGTTAATCTGACTGCATCAGTCAGAATCCGTCGTCTGACTACCCTCAAGGAAGAGAGCCGACGATGCGAATGCGCCGCACCACCCAGACCACCTCCACGCCCGGGCGCCTCGCGCTCGCCGCCGCCCTGAGCTTGGCGCTCATCGGGACCTCGGCGTGCAGCAACGGTGCCGATGACCCCGCCGACAGCCCGGCGGACACAGCCCAGGAGCCGGCAGACGGTGGCGACACCGACGACCCTGCGGACACCGACGACCCTGCGGACACCGACGACGCAGCTGGCACAGATGACGCGGACGACACCGATGACGCGGGCGACACCGCAGCCGGCGGTGCGGGTGATGGGGACGCGGTCCAGATCGACTACCTGCACCGCCTGCCCGACGGCGAGGGCATGACCTCGGTCTCCGAGATCGTCCAGGAGTGGAACGACGCCAACCCCGGCATCCAGGTCACCGCCACCAAGTTCGACGGCGCCGCCGCGGAGATGATCCGCCGTCTGGAGACCGACGTGCGCGCCAACAACGCGCCGTGCCTGGCCCAGCTGGGTTACGCCGAGGTCCCCAACGCGTTCACCCGCGGTCTCGTCGAGGACGTCACGACCCAGGCCGAGCAGTACCGCAGCCACTACTCAGACGGCACCTTCGGGATGATGACCGTCGGCGAGGCTGTCGTCGGGCTTCCCCAGGACACCGGCCCCCTCGTCTACTACTACAACGAGGACCTCTTCAACGAGCTCGGCCTCGACGTCCCGACCAACGCCGAGGAGTTCGTCTCCACCGCCCAGGAGGCCGCCGAGCAGGGTCACTACATCGCCGCCTTCACCCCGGACGAGGCGACCTACTGGCTCTCCGGCCAGGCCGCCGCGGCCGGCGCCACCTGGTATGGCGTGGCGAACGACGCCTGGGAGGTCACCATCGAGGAGGGCCCGACCCAGGCGGTCGCCGACATGTGGCAGCAGCTGCTCGACGCCGACGCCGTGGTCACCCACAACCGTTGGGACGACACCTTCACCCAGTCGATGATCGACCAGGAGTTGATCGGTCACATCGGCGCCGCCTGGGAGGCCCCGCTGCTCTCGGACGGGATGGCCGGATCGGACAACGAGGGCCAGTGGCGCGTCACCCAGGTGCCTCAGCTCGGCGACAGCCCGATGAGCGGTCCCGACGGTGGGTCCGGCGTCGCGGTGATGAAGGGCTGCGAGCACCCGGACGAGGCGATGGAGTTCAACGACTGGTTCAACACCCAGGTCGACGGGCTCGTCAGCCAGGGTCTGGTCGTCGCCACCACTGAGGGCACGATGCAGACTCCCGACGCCGTCGCGGAGTTCTACGGCGGCCAGGACGTCTTCGCCGAGCTGTCCACCGCCAACGAGCAGATGAACCCCGACTTCCCCTACATGCCGACCTTCCCGGCGATCATGGACGCCATGACTCAGGCAGCCTCGGCTGCGGTCGACGGCTCCGGCACGGTCGCCGACATCTTCACGGCGGCGCAGCAGGAGTCGGTGCGTTCCCTGGACGAGGCCGGCCTCCCGGTCAACCAGTGATCAGCGACAGGGTCAACCAGTGATCAGCGACCCGGTCAACACAGTCGACACCATCGACACGGTCTAGGAGAAGCACGCAGGTGATCGCGCACGGACGGCGCCGGGAAGCGCTCTGGGGATGGTTCTTCCTGGCGCCGTTCGCCGTGCTCTTCTCCTTGACCTTCCTGGTCCCGATCGGCGCCTCGATCTGGGCCAGCATGTTCCGCCGGGTCAGCACCGGTGGCGGGCTCTACGGCGGGGGTGAGGTGGTCGATCGCTTCGTCGGCGTCGACAACTACGCCACCGCCCTGTCCAACGAGGCGCTCTGGCGGGGCCTGGGACGGGTCCTGCTCTTCGGGTCCTTCCAGATCCCGATCATGATCGGTGGCGCTCTGGTCCTGGCCCTCCTCCTCGACACCTACGTGCTGCGACGCGTGGCCCCCGTCCTGCGCTTGACCTACTTCTTGCCCTACGCCATACCGGGCGTGATCGCCGCCCTCGTCTGGACCTACCTCTACACCCCCGGGATGTCGCCCTTCACCCGTGGGCTGGCCTGGTTGAGCGGGGTGATCAACGACACCTTCGGCACCGATCTCGACCTGACGATCAACTTCTTCTCCTCCAACATCATCCTGGCCTCGATGGCCAACATGACGACGTGGACCTTCATGGGCTACAACATGCTGATCTTCCTGGCCGCGCTCCAGGCGATCCCGCACGACCTCTACGAGGCCGCCAGGATCGACGGCGCGGGGGAGTGGCGGATCGTCCGCTCGGTGAAGATCCCGATGCTCTCCAGCGCAGCGCTCCTCGCCGTCCTGCTCTCGATCATCGGCACCGTCCAGCTCTTCAACGAGCCCGTCGTGCTGCAGGCCGTCAACCCCTGGATGGGCAATGCCTATACGCCGATGATGATGGCCTACTACACGATGATGGGCGGCCTCTCGCCCTCCGGTGACGGCCCGGCCTCGGCGATCTCGGTGATCATGGCCGTCGTCGCCGGACTGCTCGCCGCGATCTACGCCTTCGCCCAGCGGAAGGTGCAGCGATGACCGGCACCACCGACCCGCCCCCCTCCCTGCGCGTCGGTCGCACCACCCAGATCCTGACCTGGACCGTCGCGCTCATCGCCCTGGCCTACTTCATGTTCCCGGTGATGTGGCTGATCATCTCCTCGACCAAGAGCAATGCCGATCTGCTGCGCACCCACCCGCTGGCGATCGGCGACAACCTGATCCAGAACTACCACTCGCTCCAGGCCTGGACCGGCTCGCTGTTCTGGCGCTGGGTGGGCAACTCGATCCTCTACTCCACGGTCGCCGGCGTCGTCGGGACGCTGGTCTCGGTGAGCGCGGGCTACGGGCTGGCCAAGTTCCGCTTCCCCGGCCGGGGGGTCGTCCAGCTGGTGGTGCTCTCCGGTCTGCTGCTGCCGATCGTGCTGCTCACCGTGCCGCTCTACCTGGTCTTCCTGCGACTGGGGATGGTGGACACCATCTGGGCGGTGATCATTCCCTCCTGCGTCAGCCCGTTCGGCGTCTTCCTCGGCCGGATCTACGCCGAAGGGGTGCCGGACGAGCTGCTGGAGGCGGCCCGGATCGACGGCGCGGGCGAACTGCGGATCTTCGGCGGCGTGGTCCTGCGTCAGCTCGCCCCGGCCATGGTGACGATCTTCCTGTTCATCTTCACGATGACGTGGAACAACTTCCTGCTCCCGCTGATGATGATCAGCTCGGCCGAGCTCAAGCCGGTCACGCTGGGCCTCTACGGGATGATGAGCTACTTCAACCCGCAGTACGGCGCCGTTCTCCAGGGAGCTCTCCTGGGCGTCGTCCCGTTGATCGTGCTCTTCCTGGCGCTGCAGCGGTTCTGGCGGTCCGGGCTCACGGCAGGAGCGGTCAAGGGATGACGCAGCAGGCGCTGGTCGGCGTGGACGTCGGGGGAACGCGGATCAAGGTGGTCGCGCTCGCGCGGGGTGCCGCGGACGGGACCGCCACGCAGGACCCGACTCCGCTCGCCGAAGCTGTGCTGCCCACCCCGCGGGACATTGGGTCGCGGATGGGGGAGGTGGTGCGCGAAGCAGTCGACGCCTTGCACGTGGAGGCGTCGGTCGCCGCGATCGGCGTGGTGGTCCCTGGCCTGGTCGAGGAACGCTCCGGCCTTGCCCGTTACTCCGCCAACCTGGGCTGGCGTGACCTGCCGGTCGTGGAGCACGTGCGGGCGGCGACCGGGGTGGAGGTCGGCTTTGGCCACGACGTGCGGGCCGGACTGCTCGGTGAGTCCCGGTATGGCGCAGCTCGCCTCCGCGACGACGTGCTCTTCGTGCCGCTCGGCACGGGTGTTGCCGGTGCCCTGCTCAGCGGCGGGCGCCTGGTGCTGGGCTCGGAGTGGACGGGGGAGATCGGCCACGTGGTGGTGGATCCAGCCGGTCCACCCTGCGGCTGTGGGGCGCGGGGCTGCCTGGAGGTGGTGGCCGGCGCAGCGGCGCTGGGACGGGCGTGGAGCGAGGTCACGGGCCAACGCGTGGGCGCCGACGATCTTGCCCATGCCGTGGCGCAGGGGGAGAAACGGGCGGTGGCGTTGTGGCAGCACGCCGTGCGGGTGCTCACCGATGTCGTTGCGCCGGTGCTGGCCGGCGCAGGCAGTCGACTGCTCCTGCTCGGCGGCGGACTGAGCAATGCCGGGAGCCTGCTGACCGAGCCGGTGACCGAGCGCCTCCGTCTGTTGATGCCAGGGCGCGAGATCGAGGTGGCGGTGGCCAGCCTCGGTGATCGCGCCGCCGCGCTGGGGGCGGTCGCGCTCGCCGCCGACGCGCTTGCCGCCGACGCGCTCGCTGCCGACGCCCTTGCTGCCGACGCGCTCGCCGCCGACGCGCTCGCCGCCGACGCGCTCGCTGACGACGCGCTCGCTGCCGACGCGCCCGCTCGCGACACAGTGGGCGCCGAGGAGCAGTCGTGATCGTCACGCTGACGCCGAACCCGGCCATCGACGTGACCTACCAGGGCTCCTCCCTGCGCCCTGGGCAGTCGCACCGGGTCGACGCCCCGCGTCGCCGTGCCGGTGGCAAGGGTGTCAACACCGCAGGGGTCCTCGCCCGGATGGGGGTCGATCACCTCTGCGCAGCGGTGATCGACACCGCGCTGCTCGAGTGGTGGGAGCGGGAGCTGACCGCGCGCCGCATCGAGCCCCTCACGGTGGCGGCATCGCCGCCCTACCGCACCCGCACCACCATCGCGCATGTCGATGAGGAGGGCGTCGCGACCCTGCTCAACGAGGCTGGCACACCCCCGCCACGGCAGGCCTGGCAGGACGTGGGCCACCGGGCCAGGCTCGCGCTCCAGGAGCCGGGCACCGGGCGACCAGTGCTCGCCATCAGCGGCAGCCTGGCAGCGGGCACCGACCTCGGGATGCTGCTCGGCCTGGTCGAGGACGCCCTCGCGGGCGGCGCAGCGGTGATCGTGGACGGCTCGGGGGACTGGCTGGGCGCTGTCCTCGAGCTTGGTCCCACCCTCGTTCGCCCCAACGCGGCCGAGGCTGCCGAGACCACCGGTGAACACGATCCGTATGCCGCCGCCCGCGTGCTCGTCGAGCGCGGGGCGAGTGCCGCGATGGTGAGCAGTGGGGAGGAAGGGGCGTATCTGCATACGGGATCGGGGACCTGGCGAGCACGCCCCGGGCGTGTGCTGCGCGGAAACCCGACCGGCGCCGGAGACGCAGCCACCGCCGCGATCGCTGCCCGGCTCGCGACCACCGACCTCGATCGCGAGCCCGACGCCTGGCCGGACCTGCTGCGGGAGGCGATCGCCTGGTCCGGCGCGTCCGTCCTCGCCGACCTGGCCGGAGATCTGGACGTCGACGCCGTCCCCGAGCTGGCCGGCGCGGCGGTCATCGAGCGACTCGACTCCCCGCCCCCCACCCCGACCGACCGGAGAGGCTCATGAGCCTGATCACCCTGACCGACGCCCTCGCCGACGCTGCCGCCCGCGAGGCTGGGCTCGCGGCCTTCAACGTCATCCAGCTGGAGCACGCCGAGGCGTATGCGGCGGCGGCCGAGGCGACCGGGCTGCCGGTCGTGATGCAGATCAGCGAGAACTGCGTGAAGTATCACGGGGCCTTGCGCCCGCTTGCGCTCGCGACCCTCGCGATCGCGGAGGCGTGCACCCAGCCGGTGGTGGTGCATCTTGACCACGCCGAGGATGTGGACCTGGTGCGGGAGGCGGTCGAGGTGGGGTTGACCTCGGTGATGTACGACGGCTCCACGCTGTCCGACGAGGCGAACCGGGCGCGGACGCGAGAGGTCGTCCAGCTGTGCCATGCCGCCGGGGTGAGTGTGGAAGCCGAGCTGGGTGAGGTCGGCGGCAAGGACGGCGTGCACGCGCCCGGGGTGCGGACCGATCCGGACGAGGCGGCGCAGTTCGTCGCGGACACCGGAGTGGATGCGCTCGCCGTCGCCGTGGGCAGCTCGCACGCGATGACCCAGCGGACCGCGGCGCTGGATGAGGACCTGATCGTCCGGCTCGCGTCCTCCGTGCCCGTGCCGCTGGTGCTGCACGGGTCCTCGGGGGTGCCGGACGAGGGGCTGGTGGGGGCGGTCCGAGCCGGTATGCGGAAGGTCAACATCGCGACCCACCTCAACCAGGTCTTCACCACTGCGGCGACGGACTACCTGTCCGAGAAGCCGACCGTGGACACACGAAAGTACGTGGGTGCGGGGCGGTCAGCCGTGGCTGCCGAGGCGGCGCGGCTGATGAGGTTGCTGGCTGAGCGCCTCAGGTGAGGATGATGCTGCGCGTGAGGTTGCGCGGCGCATCGGGGTCGACCCCGGCGAGGGTGGCGCGCAGCAGGCTGTAGCGGTGCACCCGGACCAGCTCGGCCATCGGGTCGGCGCCCGGGACGTGCTCGAGGTGGGCGCCCGTGGCGCGCACGTCGTCGGCCAGGCCCTCTGGAATCTCGCCCAGCACCCAGACCACGCGCCCCGGGGCGGCGATGCTGATCGGGCCGTGGCGGTATTCCATCGCCGGGTAGGACTCGGTCCAGAACTGGGCGGCCTCGCGCAGTTTCAGGGCTGCCTCGTGGGCCAGCCCGATCGAAAAGCCGGTGCCCAGGAAGGTGACCTGTTCGGCGTCCGCCAGGCCGGCGAGCAGCTCGGAGTCGGAGGCGTCGACATACCGCTGCGCCTGCGTGATCGCCGGCGTGAGGTCCTCATCGAGGGAGAGGCGCAGGGCTGCCAGGGCGCTGGTGGCGAAGCGGGTCTGCACGACACTCTGCTCGTCCGCCTCCGGCAGCAGCAGCGTGTCCTGGGCCTGGTCTGCGACGGGGGTGTCCGGCGTGGCGACGATGCTGACATGTCGGCGGCCGTCGGCCTTGAGGTCATCGAGCAGGCGCACCACCTCAGTGGTCGTGCCGGAGCGGGTGATGAGCACGACGCGGTCGTAGTTGCGTCCGAGCGGGAACTCGCTGGCCGTGAAGGCGTCGGTCTCACCGTGACCCAGCTGCTCTCGGCGAGCGGCGTAGGCCTGGGACATGAACCAGGAGGTGCCGCACCCCACAGCGGCCACCCGCTCGCCCCGCTGGGGGAGGAGCGATCGCACCTCGTCGACCCGGTTCGCGACCGCCTGCCAGATCTGCGGTTGCGAGGCCAGCTCGGCGGAGAGGAAGGTCGACATTGGCACCCCTAGTGAATGGTGATGATCGAACTACACCTTAAAGCGTCACTTAGCGTCATGTCTAGGGTGGTGCGTCTCATCCTTCCGGTGGAGGGACGGGGCAGTCAGTGTGCCCCGTCTTGTGCCCCGTCTGACACCTCCGTCAAAACGGCCAGAAACCCTCCCGGTTGAAGAAGGCGCCGTGGCCGGTGGTGGTGTTCCAGCAGGTGAAGCCAGCCTCTTGCGACGCGCACGCGAAAGCGCCGCTGTAGACAACGCTGCCATAGGGGATCACCTGGGCGTTGGTGTGCAGGAAGTACGCCGGGTCTCCCTTCGGCAGCAGGCTCGGCTCGGCGCCCGAGGTGAGATCGATCCACCACAGGGGGTCGCCGTGCGGACCGGGGAAGGTCTGGTTGTGCAGCCAGGACACAACTCCGCACCCGGCGGAGTGCTGACCCAGGTCGCAGCCGATGTTGCCGCTAGGGGAGATGATGACGGCCACGCCGTCGGCGAAGGTGGTGGCGGGGATCGCCCCGGCCGGCAGCGCACCGCCGCCGCCGGCGTAGGCACCCGGGACCGGTGGCGTCCCCGCGCCGGACCCTCCACCAGCTGACCCGCCTCCAGCTGACCCGCCACCGCCTGAGTCGGGTGCGGTGCCGCCAGCGTCAGAACCGTCACCACCAGCGCTGTCCTCATAGCCATCGGTCTTCCCTGGCGGCAGATCGCCGGTCCGCACGATCGCCTCCTCGTCGGCGTCCCAGGTGAAGACCGAGCGCGCGCGTCCACTCTGCGTGGCCGCCGAGGTGTCGGTGTCCTTGAAGTAGTGGTACGTGATCGCGATCTGGTCATCGGCCAGCCGCTCGACCTCGTGCCCGGACGAGACGGGGGCTCGCGTCGCTGGTCGCGCGAACTCGCCGCGGTGAAAGAGCATGATCGCTGTCGGTGAGGAGCCGGTCGGGTTGACCAGGTTCAGGTTGATCCAGGACAGGTCGGCGCAGGCGTCGTAGTCGTCCGTCTCCGCGTTGTCCGTGCCCCAGGCCTCGAACGCCTCGCGGTCCTGCGGGTCCGTCTCGGGGAAGGCGGGCGGGACGTCGGCGATCCACCGTTCCACCGCGTCCTGGGCGCTGAGCTCGCCGCACTCCTCGCCTGTCGCGCCAGCTCCTCTGCCGCTCTCGCCGGCCGCGGTGCTGCCCTCGCTGTCGTTCTCCGCAGCATCGGTGCTCGCAGCCTCATCCTCAGCTCCGTCACCTGGCGCGCTGGTCGCCGTCACCTCCCCGTCATCGGCGGCTGGTGGCTCGTGCGTCTGCGTCGGTCCGTCCGGGGTGGCGGTCGACGGTGCGGCATCGGGAGAGCCGCCGCAGGCGGCGATCAAGGAGGCGGCGAGGCAGGCTGCGAGGAGCGTGCGCGCGGGGGTGGGAAACGACATACGGGAACGCTAGAGTCGAGAAGACGGCCGGACAGGGGTCTGTGGGCGCCCTCGGGCAAACCCGGACAACCCCGGACGGCCGCCTGGAGCAGCGCCGTGGCTGAGCAGGAGGCAGGGATGGGTCAGGACAGGTCCGGAGGCGACGTGGCCCCGCACGGGAGCGAGACGTTCGAGGCGATCTCCGCCGACCTGCGGGGACTGCGCACCGAGGCCGGGCTGCCGTCGTTCAGCCAGATCGCGCGCTCGATCGGGGACGCGCGGCAGGCGCGCGGAGTCCGACCCGAGGCGGCGAGGCCGGCGCGATCCACGGTCTACGACCTCTTCCGCGACGGCCGTCGCCGGATGGACGCCGAACTGGTGGGCGAGGTCGTCGTGGCGCTGGGCGGCAGCGAGGAGGAGGCTCGGGCGTGGCGCTCGCGGTGCCACGCGGCCGCGGCCGGGCTGGCGCATCAGCGCCGCTCCCCGGTCACGCTGCCGGTCGAGGTGGTCGAGACGGGGGTGGGTGCGGGGGTGGACTCCAGCGCGCTGAGCCTCGCGAGGGCGGGTGTCGAGGCGACGACCGAGCCGGCGTCGATGCCGGTGAAGCCAACCCCGGTGGAGCCAACCCCGGTGGAGCCAACCCCGTCCGTCCAACCGACTGGCACGGGACGAGTGTGGTCACCGCAGCTGCTGCTGGGCGCCGTCCTCGCGGGCATCACGCTCAACCTGATCGGCCGCTGGTTGGTCGTCGGCCTGGAGCTCCCGCTGCACCTCGACATGGTCGGCACCGCCCTGGTCGCGGTGGCCGTCGGCCCGTGGACCGCCGTGATCGTCGCCATCCTGTCCTCGGTGCTCGGGGTGGGGGTGAGTGGGGTGGCCTCGGTCTTCTTCGTCCCGGTCGCCGTGGTCGGCGCCCTGCTGTGGGGGTATGGCGTGCACCACCTCGATCTGGGCCGCACCCTGCCGAGGTTCTTCGGTCTGACGGCGGCGACCGCGCTGGCCTGCACGCTGGTCGCCTGGCCGATCCTGGTGCTCGGCGGCTGGGGTGGCCACGCGGGCGAAGGCACGGTCGAGCGGATGCTCGGGATGATCGATCACCCGATGGTGGCGATGCTGCTGACGAGCCTGCTGCTCTCGCTCGCGGACAAGTTCATCGCGGCCTTCTGCGCGCTCGCGGTGGTGGAGGCGATGGCCGATCGACCAGGGCGGACGCAACTGCATCCGGCGTGAGGCCTTGGCCTGCGGCGCTCAGTGGTGAGCCACCGGCGCTCAGCCGCCGAAGAGTCGACCCCAGAAGCCCTTCTTGGCCGGCTCGTCCCGAGGAAGCTCATCGAGCACCTGGAAAGTAGCCCAGAGAATCTTGTCGGACAGCAGTTCCACACCGGTGAGGGAGGCGAAGAGGCGCAGGCAGGTGTCCTCGTCCAGCCGCGTCGTCTCGGCTTCCTGAGGGATCGGGTCCCCCTCGTCCACGGGAATGTCGTCGACGCTGCGGACCAGATGACGGATCGTTGTGGGGCTACCGTCAGCGGCGCGCTCGCCGACGGCCAGCGAGTAGACGTCGGAGGTGCTGGCGAAGAGGATCTCCACCACGCGGGAGCTCACGGCGAGCCCGCTCGTGTGGATGTCCTGCGCCACCACCAGATAGCTGTCCAGCAGGAGCACGTCCGGTCCGAGCTGTAGGGCGCTCACCTGACCACCGGAGAGCGCGTCGTCCCCGGTGATGGTCTGGCCCGTCGCAGCCAGGCCGAGCGCGCGCAGGTCGTCGATGGTGGTGTCGCGCAGGTGGACTGCCTGAGTGTTGATCCCCATGGGCTGGATCCTGCCACGGATAGGGTTGTCGGCGGAGGTGGAGACATGGTGCGACGCGTGGTCGCGTGGCTGCGTCGCGCTGGCGGCGCGGCGGACCAGGGGCGCGTCGAGAAGCCCCATACGCAGCGTTCCAGCCGTCATCAGCAGGCGGTGCAGCGCGCCCGGCAGGCACTCGAGGAGGCGCAGAGCGCTCACGATGCCCGGTTGCGCGAGGCGGAAGCGGCGGTGGCAGAGGCGAAGGATGGGCCGACGGTGATGTCCTTCATGGGTGCGCGGCTGAGTTCCTTGACCCTTGAGTTCCTGGGTCGCACCTATCCCTTGAGTGATCAAACCCGCTTCGGCCTGACCCGGACAGGATCGATAGAGCGCTACGAGCTCCCCTACTTGGGAGAGAGGGAGCATGATCGCCGGGGCGGAATCCTCACCGTCCGAGACCCTGACTGGGAGGTGACGCTGTTTCCCGCGGGGGATGCGGTGGAGCGAGGCGAGAAGTTCGTGCTGATGGGGCGGGTGGCGGTCGAGGGGATCGACATGGCGCCTGCCGAGCAGGAGAACCGGATCGCGCGAGCAGAGAATCTGCTCGAGCAGGCCAGACTCGACACGCGGGAGCTGGATCTGGCCCGGATGACCTACGAGGACCTCACCGGCGCCGGTCCCCACCGCAGCGACCTACCCGATGCCCCGGACGTTCCCCATGCCCCCGACGTTCCCCATGCGCCGCCGCCCCAGTCCTGAGACGCTGGGCGGGTGACCATCACGCGCCCTGACCGCCCTGTCGAGACCGAGGAGCCCGAGACGCAGGAGCCCGAGACCCAGGAGCCCGACACCGAGGGACTGGAAACCGACGAGCGCCAGCACCTCGGCCCCGACGCTTTGCGCCCCGGCCGTACGCCCAGCGTCGGCACGGCCCTTCCGCGCGTCGAGGGCCCGCTCAAGGTGACGGGGACTGCGCCCTACGCCTACGAGCACGCCGTGGACAACCCCTGCTACCTCTGGCCGGTGCTGTCCACCATCGCCCGCGGCCAGATCAGCCACATCGACGAGACAGCAGCTCGCGCGGTCCCCGGAGTGCTGCACGTGCTCAGCCACGAGGACGCGCCCAGCCTGCGGGTCAAGACCGACCCGCGACTGTGGATCCTGCAGAACCCCAAGGTCCACTACCACGGCCAGATCGTCGCCGGCGTGGTCGCCGAGACCCCCGAATCGGCCCGGGAGGCCGCCGAACTGCTCCAGATCACGTATGACGCAGACGTCGCCGAGGTCGAGTTCGACCCGGACGACCCCGACGCGGTCAGCCCCCGCATCGTGATGATGCGACCCGGCACCGAGACCAAGGGGGACGTCGAGCAGGGGTGGTCGGAATCGACATACAGACTGGCGGAGACCTATGCCCATCCCGACCAGTTCCACGCCCAGCTCGAGCCGCACGCCGTCATCGCGACCTGGCACGACGTCACCCGGCTGGACCCGCGCGCGACCCGGCTGACCCTGCACGACAGCAACCAGGGGCCGCTGATCCACCGGCCGATGCTCGCCCCGCTCCTCGGGTTGCTGCCGCACCAGCTCGAGCTCATCTCGCCCTATGTGGGCGGCGGCTTCGGCGGCAAGGCGATGCCGCACCCGCACCTGGTGCTCGCCGCGATGGCGGCCAAGGTGATCGGCCCGCGCCCGGTGAAGCTCGCGCTGACCCGACAGCAGATGTTCAGCACCGTCGGGCACCGCGCCGGCAGCAGCCAGAAGATCCGGCTCGGCAGCGACCACAACGGCCGACTGACGATGATCGAGCACGTCTCCACGCAGGCCGGGGCGCGGCTGAAGCGCAATGTCGACCAGTCCGCGGTCGCGACCCGGGTCATGTACGCGACCCCGAACCGCCACACCGAGCACCGCGTCGTCGACCTCGACGTGCCGCCGAGCACCTGGATGCGGGCGCCCGGCGACTTCAGCGGGATGTTCGCGCTGGAGACGGCGATGGACGAGCTCGCGCACCGGGTCGGGATCGATCCGATCGAGCTGCGCCTGCGCAACGAGCCGGACGTGGACCCCGAGAGCGGCAAACCGTTCAGCACGCGCGGTCTCGTCCCGTGCCTGCAGCGTGGTGCCGAGCGCTTCGGGTGGGAGACGCGGCAGGCGCCGGGGCAGCGGCGTGAGGGGGAGTGGCTGGTCGGCCTCGGGGTGGCGGCGACGACGTTCCCCAACACGCACGCGGTCGGCCTGTTCGCCCGGGTGGAGCACGACCGCGGCCGGTATGTCGTCGCTCTCCAAGCCTCCGACATCGGCACCGGGGCGCACACCGTGCTGCGGCAGATCGCGGCGGATGCGCTCGAGGTGCCGGTGGACGTGGTGTCGACGGACATCGGTCGCACCGGGACGCCGATGGCGATGGTCGCGGGCGGCAGCGCGGGGACCTATGAGTGGGGCAATGCGATCGTCGCGGCCTGCGAGAAGCTGCGGCGCAAGCACGGCCCGAACCCGCCCGACGGTGTCTCGGCGACGGCGCAAGGCCGGCCGCCGCGTGGGGCGAGCCGGTTCTCCCGGCACGCCTTCGGGGCGCAGTTCGCCGAGGCTGCGGTGAGCCGGGTGACCGGTGAGGTGCGGGTGCGTCGGATGCTCGGTGTGTATGCCGCCGGGACGATCATCAACCCCCTCACCGCCCGCAGTCAGATGGTGGGTGGGATGACGATGGCGCTCTCGGCCGCGCTGTTCGAGGAGTCCTATCGGGATCCGCGCTTCGGGCAGGTCATCAACCACGACCTGGCCGGTTATCACGTCGCGGCCAACGCCGATGTGGGTGAGCTGGAGGTCGAGTTCCTCGCTGAGCACGACCCGTGGTTCGGGGCCAAGGGCTCCAAGGGCATCGGCGAGATGGCGATGGTCGGGACGCCCGCCGCGATCGGCAACGCGATCTTCAACGCCACCGGGGTGCGGCTGCGGGAGATGCCGTTCACGCCGGACACGCTGATCTGACGCTGGTCACCCCCAACATCGAGGATCTGCAGGGCAGCGGGGCTGAGCTCCTGAATCCGTTCGCCGCCTAGATGTTCTGCCCGCCTAGATCGGGTCGCAATCGGGGGTCGAGCCCGGTGAGCTCAGCGAGCACGGCCACGACGGTGGCGCGAGTCATCGGGATCTTGAAGGCGTTGTCTTCGGTCGTCTCGGCCGCGGCGAGTTCGGCGTCGATCGCCTCGGCGAAGAGTGCCTCGCTCGGAATCTGACCGCGGAGCACCTCCTCGGCTCGGGTGGCACGCCACGGCTTGTGGGCGACACCGCCGAGGGCAAGGCGGATGTCGGTGATGGTCGGGGCACCGCCCAGATCCACCACGGCCGCCACCGAGATGAGCGCGAACGCGTAGGACGCCCGATCGCGCACCTTCCGATAGGTCGAGCGCGCAGACTCCGACGGCGCCGGCAACTCGACCGCGGTGATCAGGTCGCCCCGCTCGAGAACGGTGTCGCGCTGCGGCTCCTCCCCGGGCAGCCGGTGCAGCTCCGTCACCGGGATCCGGCGCTCGCCGCCGGTTCCGAGCACGACCACGGTCGCGTCGAGGGCCGCGAGCGCGACCGCCATGTCAGAGGGAAGGGTGGCGATGCAGGACTCCGACGCCCCGAGGATCGCGTGATAGCGCGTATACCCACCAATCGCCGAGCACCCGCTGCCCGGCTCCCGCTTGTTGCACGGGGTGCTCACGTCCTGGAAGTAGACACATCGCGTGCGCTGCAACAGATTTCCGCCGGTGGTCGCCACGTTGCGCAGCTGCCCCGACGCCCCAGCGAGCAGCGCCCGCGACAGCGCCGGGTAGTCCCGCCTGATCCGCGGGTGCGCGGCCAGGTCGCTATTGCGGACCATCGCGCCGATCCGCACCCCGCCGTCCTCGAGATCCTCGACCTGGGTCAGCTCGAGTCGGCTGATGTCGACCAGGGTCCCGGGAGCGGTGATGCCCAGCTTCAGGTGGTCGACCAGGTTGGTCCCCCCGGCCAGGTATGCCGCATCCTCCCCCTCCGAGACCGCCGCCACCGCGTCCTCGGGTCGGGTCACGCGTTCATATCTGAACTGCTTCATCGCTGCCTCCCCTCATCCGGATGCAGAGGTCCGCTGGCCCCCGCATCGTGGCGTCCCGCTGCCCCGACATCCGAGGTCGCCGCATCCCGGATGGCGGCCACGATGTTGACGTAGGCCCCGCAGCGACACAGGTTGCCGCTCATGCGCTCCCGGATCTCCTCGTCGGTGAGTTCGGCCGGAGCGTCCAGATCCGGGGTGACCACGCTTGGTGCACCCGAGGCGAACTCACGCAACATACCGGCGGCGGAGCAGACCTGGCCGGGCGTGCAATAGCCGCACTGGAAGGCATCCCGCTCGACGAACGCCCGCTGGAGGTCCGAGAGTTCGCTGCCTGGCGCCATACCGTCCGCGGTCACGACCTCGGCGCCGTCGTGGGAGAGGGGGAGCGCGAGGCAGGAGTTGATCCGCCGCCCGTCGACCAGCACCGTGCACGCCCCGCACTGGCCGTGGTCGCAGCCCTTCTTGGCCGACATGATCCCCAGGCGGTCGCGGAGCAGGTCGAGCAGAGTCGTGCGCGGATCCACGGTCAGCGAGTGCTCCTGACCGTCCACGACAAGGGAGAGCGGGTAGGTCATGTGGCTCCTTGGACGGAACGGATGGTCCAGTCGCCAACCTACGCGGGAGCCGGTCGACGTGCGCGTCGGCGCAGGTTCAGCGGGCCGCGGGCGAGGCCATGACTCTTGTCGTGGCCCCACACCTCCTCGACATGGGTGCGAACATGGCCTCGTGAGCGATCGAAAGACCAAGCCCTCCAGCGACAGCGTGGATGAGTTCCTGGCGGGGGTCGAGAATCCGCGGCGCCGGGCGGACGCGGAGGAGATGACCGAGCTGATCGAGCAGATCACCGGTCACCAGCCGGTGCTGTGGGGGACGATGATCGGCTTCGGGCAGCAGGCCTACACGACGGCGGACGGCAAGTCGCACGACTGGTTCGTCATCGGTCTGGCGCCACGGAAGGCAGCGCTCACGCTGTACGGGCTGACCTACTACGGCTCCAACGGCGACCTGCTCGAGCGCCTCGGCCCGCACACGACAGGCAAGGGCTGCCTCTACCTCAAGCGGCTCGACGGGGTCGACATGGACGTCCTGCGCGAGCTGATCCAGCGCAACTGGGACGAAGCGAGCGACCCGACGTCACCGGCCGCGAGCGACCGATGAGCCCGCGCGCAGTTTTTCTGGATGGTGACCGATGAGTTCTGCTCCGTATGGGAGTCGGTAGGGATGGCCGGGAAGCACAGGGCCATCAACCCGAGGCGCGAGAAGCGAGGAGCAGGATGAACAGGGCGACCAAGCACGAGGACCTGTGGCCGCTGATCCACGCCGCCCGCGCAGAGCTCGCCGATGACCTGCGCGGACTGAGCGAGGAGGAGTGGCGCTCGCCGACGCTGTGTGGGCAGTGGGATGTCGAGCACGTCGTCGCCCACCTCACGGCGGCCGCGTCGGTCGGTCGCTGGGCGTGGATCCGGAGCATGGTGGCCGCGAGGTTCGATCCGGCTGTGCACAACGCGCGGCGTCTGGGTGAGCACCTCGGCCAGATGCCGGCGCAGACCCTGGCCAACTTCGAGCGGGTCATCACCTCGACGGTGGCGCCGACCGGCGATCTGCCTGCCTATCTCGGCGAGGTGCTCGTCCACTCCCAGGACATCCGACGTCCGCTCGGTCTTGAGCGCTCGGCCAGCGTGCAGGACTGGACCACGGTCGCCGAGTTCTACGCCGCGAAGGACTTCGCGGTCAACAGCCGGAGCCTCGCCACGGGGCTTCGGTTCACCGCCACGGACGGGCGGTTCGCGGCTAACAGCGAGGGCGAGCGTGGAGTGTCCGAAGGGTCAGGCTCGGCAGGTGCCTCGACGCCCGAGGTCACCGGCCCGACCGAGGCGATCGTGATGGTCCTGGCTGGGCGCACGGCATACCTGGACGCGTTGTCGGGCACAGGAGTGGCGGAGCTGCGACGACGACTCGAGAGTGCGAACGCGGCGCAGTAGGGCGGGACAGGCGACCTAGAGGTTGGCGACCCACTCGCCGTAGAAGAGCGCGAGGCCGGCGGCGACGCAGATGCCGGCGATGATCCAGAAGCGCGCCACGATGGTGACCTCAGCCCAGCCGAGCAGTTCGAAATGGTGGTGCAGCGGGGCCATCCGGAAGACGCGTTTGCCGGTGAGCTTGAAGCTGATCACCTGGATGATCACCGACATCGTGACGATGACGAACAGCCCGCCGAGGACCACCAGGAGGAGCTGGGTGTGGGTGAGAATCGCCATACCGGCCAGGGCTGCGCCCAGGGAGAGCGAGCCGGTGTCACCCATGATGATCTTGGCCGGGGACGCGTTCCACCAGAGGAAGCCGAAGCAGGCGCCGGCGATCGCGGCGGCGACCACGGACAGGTCGAGGGCGTCGGGGATGTTGTAGCAGTTGGGGCCGGGGATGCTGCGGCAGTTCTGGTTGTACTGCCACATGGCGATGACGGTGTAGGCGCCGAAGACCATCACCGAGGCGCCGGTGGCCAGCCCGTCCAGGCCGTCGGTGATGTTGACGCCGTTAGAGGCGCCCGTGATCAGGATGTTGGACCAGATCAGGAAGAGGATGACCGCGACCACGGGACCGGCGAAGGCGAGGTCGAGCGGGGTGTCGCGGACGAAGGAGATCGCGGTCGAGGCGGGGGAACGACCGCTGTCGTCGGTGACGAGGAGGGCGGCGAGGGCGAAGATCACGGTGATCGCGGTCTGGCCGAGGAGTTTCTGGCCGGACGTGAGCCCGAGGCTGCGCTCCTTGCGGATCTTGGTGTAGTCGTCGAGGAAGCCGACCACGCCCAGGCCCGTCAGCAGGAAGAGGACGAGGAGCGCGCTCAGCGAGATCCGGCTGTGGGTGACCTCGAAGGCGCCGGTGAGGCTGAGGATGCCGAGGATGGCGTGGGAGCCGAAATAGCCCAGGATTGCGGCGCCGATGATGACGGCGCCGCCCATGGTGGGCTTGCCGCGCTTGACATGGTGGTGGGTGAGGTCGTCGCGGATGAACTGGCCGTAGCTGTGCCGGACGAGATACCTGATGAACAGCGGGGTGCACAGGAGCGCCACGGCCATCGCGATGCCGGCGGCCAGCATGACGTTGACCATCGGATCTCCTGGGGGTCGGGGCGCGGGCGTCGCCTGACCACGGTAGTGGATGGCGGATGAGAGCGTCGTGAGGCTGATCGGGGTGTTTGTGCAGGTCAGAGGGTTTGTCGGTGGTGTGTCGTACATTTGTCCGTATGAAGCAGCAGGGGTTTGGTGGTGAGGTTCTCCGGATGGCCGCGGGCGCGGTCACCGGGGCGCCTGACCGTGCTGGGGCTGCGGTGGGGTTGCCGGCGAGTTCGCCGCCGTCGGTGGTGTTGTCCAGGGCGTTGCGGGAGTCGGGGCGGGAGGCGTTGTTGGCCGAGCGTGCTTCGGCCGGGTCGGTGTTGTTGATGGACGCTGATGTGGTCGAGGCGTTGGACTCGGTGGCGGTCGCGGAGCGGGCGTTGGTCACGGCGCGGGTGCGGTTGGCGTGCGAGGTCGCCGAGCGGGGTCTGCACGTGGTGAAGGGGTTCGGGCTTGTTGACTGGTTGAGCTTGCGGTGCCCGGACCTGGAGGCCTCTGGGGTGCGTGATCTGGCCAGGTTGGCGACGGCCTGCACCGAGGCGGTGCACGCCCCGGTGCTGGAGGGGGTGCTGGATGAGGGGATGTCGGTGGCGCGGGCGGCCAAGATCTTGCGGGTTGTGTCGCGGGTGAGGTCGGCGCTGTCGCCGGAGCAGTACGCCGCCCTGGTCGAGGCGTTGGCGGGGGTGGGTGCGGACCCGGCCAAGGATGACAAGGCGATGAAGAACGAGCTGGATGAGGTGCTGCGGCGGTGCATCTCGGAGAAGGACCAGGACGAGGCGAACAAGGCTCGTCGTGGCTTGCGGAATGTGCACGAGTCGTCGTTGGCGGATGGTTCGGTGAAGCGGTTGATCTGGACGTTCGGGGATGATGCGGACTATGAGGCGGTCCGGGCGATCCTGAACTCGCCTCTTGCTGCTCCGGCCTCGAAGGAAGAGGTTGAGGCGACCGGGCAGGAGGATCTGCGCACGGCGGGGCAGCGTCGTTATGACGCGTTGATGATGGTGATCGGGCGGGGGGTGGCGGGCAGCAAGGGGCAGCCGTCCACGCCGAAGGCGATGGTGATGGTCTCGATCGACTTCGAGGTCCTCAAGCGGATGCTGTCCGAGACCGGGGAGGATGAGCCGGGGTGCGGGGCGACGTTGGATGGGGCGTCGGTGAGCGCGGACTCGATCCGACGGCTGGCCTGTGATGCGGGGATCTTGCCGGTGGTGTTGGGTACGCAGGGTCAGATCCTGGACATGGGGGATGAGAAGCGTTTGGCGACCTATGGTCAGCGGGTCGCGTTGGCGAAGCGGGATGGTGGCTGCTCGATCCCGGGGTGCACGATCCCGGCGAGTTGGTGCGATGCCCATCACGTGATCTGGTGGTCCCGCGGCGGGCTGTCGGACCTGGACAACTACGCGCTGTTGTGCCCCAGGCATCACACCTGGGTCCATGACAACGAGCTCACCGCGACCGTCACCACTTTCGGCGTGACCTGGCACCTGAAATGACCCCGCCTCGACCCGGCCCCACCTGGGCCGGGCCACAGGCATGCCTTCGGGGCTAGATTCGCGGGCATGGGAGTCGAGGGCGCGAGAGTCGCGGGCACGGGAGTCGAGAGTATGAAGTTCGGGGCTGTGAGTGATCGTCAGTTGGCCTTGGTCCGTCGCCCCGGTCCATTGCTGGCCGACGGGCTCGTTACCCACCTCGAGCGACACCCGATCGATCTCGACCTGGCGTTGCGGCAGTGGGAGGGATACGTGGACGCGCTGGCCCGCGCCGGGTGGCAGACGATCGAGGTCGAGCCAGCGCCGGACTGCCCGGATGCGGTCTTCGTCGAGGACGCCGTCGTGGTCTATGGCGACCTCGCAGTGCTGACCCGGCCTGGGGCACCCTCGCGTCGGCCGGAAATCCCGGGCGTCGAGAACGCGGTCCGTGCGGCGGGCTATAGGATCGCCCACATCGAAGGGCCCGGGACCCTGGATGGCGGTGACGTCCTCAAGTGGGGCGGCAGCGTGTGGGTCGGTCAGGGCGGGAGGACGAATGCCGCGGGGCTGCGCCAACTGGCGGAGCACCTGGAACCGCTTGGAGCCCGGGTGATCGGCGTGCCGGTTGCTCAGGTCTTGCACCTGAAGAGCGCCGTGACCGCCCTGCCCGACGGGACGGTCGTCGGATATCCACCTCTCGTGGACGACACCCGTGTGTGGCAAGACTTCCTGCCGGTGCCGGAGGAGAGCGGTGCGCATGTCGTGCTGCTGGGCGGCAACCGACTGCTGATGGCAGCAGACGCTCCGGCATCCGCTGAGATCTTCCGCGAGAGAGGCTACGAGGTGACCGAGGCCGACATCAGCGAGTTCATCAAGCTCGAGGGCTGCGTGACCTGCCTGTCCGTGCGGCTGCGGGGAGCACCCGTCGAGTGATTCCCGAAGGTCAGGAGTCAGCAAGGCACTCTCGCGATGTGACTTCAGCCGCCGAGGAAGTCCAGCCGCACCGTCCGGTCCGCGTTGTCGACGTTGAGGTCGACGAGGCAGATGCTCTGCCAGGTGCCGAGCGCCAATCGACCACCGTCGACGGGGATCGTCGCGTACGGCGGGAGCAGCGCCGGCATCACGTGCGATCGGCCGTGGCCAGGCGACCCGTGGGCATGACGCCAGCGGTCGTCCGCGGGCAGCAGATCCCCGAGGGCCGCCAACAGGTCGTCGTCCGAGCCCGCTCCGGTCTCGATGATCGCGATCCCCGCAGTCGCGTGCGGGACGAAGACATGCAGCAGGCCATCGCCGAGGTCGCGCACGAACTCGGCGCAGTCCTGGGTGAGGTCGAGGACGACCTCGTCGGAGCCGGTACGGATGGACAGTGTCGTGGTGCGCACGCTTCTATCCTCGACAACCGGTCAGCGTTCCGCACGTTGAGTGGGATGCAGTCGCATCGAGGTGCATTCACGGGCATCCAGGGGAATCTAGAGGCATCGAGAAGTACGAGTCCGGCCTGGTGCTGGGATACGATGGCGCGATGGGTGGGAGGAAACGCGGCGCACTGATGGCGGGCTTGGCGGCCGGAGTCGGGGCCTTGGTGGCGGGATGTGGGCCGGTGAACGCCGGATCCGCTGCGGCCGAAGAGTTCGACGAGCACTTCGAGGAGCGCTTCGGTGAGCATGTCCGCTCCGCCCAGGGAGGTGCGCACAATCTGCTGCCGTTCGGTGTGGAGCAGTTGTCGGAGGTGTCCGCGCGGGAGCAGGATGCCCGCCGGGTGGACATCACGCTGACGCCCCACGGCCACTACGAGGCTGTGCTGCCCGTTCTCGGCGAGATCCTGCCTCGCAACCAGCGGGTCACCATCGAGACGCCAGACTCGCAACCCACTGTGCACATCAAGGCGAGCCGCACCCTGCGAGCCAGCGATATCAACGACCAGGAACTCGGCCGCCGGGAGATCCGGAGAATCGTCGACGTGTGGAACGGCGACGCCGAGCCACAGGCGGAAAGGTAGACCGTGCGAAGGCGACAGGCAGCACGCCGCCCGGGGAGTGACCGCATCACGTCGAAGAAGCGCAAGGTCGTACTGCCGTTGGTCGTTGCCTCCGCCAGCGTGCTCATGGCTGGATGCCTCACGGTTGGCGCGGATGCGGGCGAAGCGTTCGAGGAGCACATGCAGGGGCGGTTCGGTAGCGACCTTCAGTCGGTGTCGGGTCGCGGGAGCAACTCCACCCCCTTCGAGGGTGAGTTGTGGGGATCTTTGCAACTCAAGCCCGAGACCACACCAGAGGTATTCGACGAGGCGATTAAGGAGGTGGAGTCGTATCGACCGGGTCGACACGTCAAATATGTCGCAGAAGGGGTCTCGGCCAATGGCGTGGCTGTCTGTCTCAAGGACGTCCATCGGGACAGTTACCAGGCGCTGCGTGACTGGCTGCACGAGCGGGACCTGTCCCTGATGGGGTCGTGGCGTTGCGAGTATCCCGATCCGCACACGATCAGGCCCAGGTACCACGGGAGTGTGGCGCAGTTCAGTGCAGACACCGAGCTCGTCCGCCCGTTCTTGGAGGACCATCCAGATCTGCCCATCGTGGCGCAGCTGACGTCTCCGTCCCTGCAACTCAACCGGCAATGGCGCAGCGTCCCGGAGGAACTCGGTGAGGTCGCGCCCCTCGTCCACCGACGCCTTCACCCTGACAGGGTCCGGCTCGTCCAGGATGAGCTGCAGGTGCAGCTTCGCCCGGGCTCGGACCCGGAAGAGGTGAATGCGGTGGAGGAAGAGGTCGCCGATTTCTCGGGAGGTATGTCGGTGACCTTTGAGAGGCTCTCCGAGCCGTGGGAAGAGGTCTCCGAGAGGGTGCGGGAGATCGAGGGCGTCCAGAACGTGTCTCTGCGAGGCAAGGTACTTACGGTCACGGTGGACGACATCGCTACGGCAACTCGGGTGCGGGACCTCATCGTCTCCGCGCCGGATCGATCCACGTCCTGGGCGATCGAGGTTCAGCCCACTGATGGCGCAACGCCAGGTAGGTATGCGTCCCGCGACGATCTCGATGGCGGCTTTGAGGCGTTCGGCGAGCTCCTGCATACCGCTGGCGTCGCCGACGTCATGGTGGAAGAGGTGCACGTGAGGTTGGTCGAGGTGAGGGTGACGGCCGCTGGGCACCACGAAACTGTCCTGCCGTTTCTTGGCGACGTGCTTCCGGAGGGGACGGAGGTCACCATCGCGATCTCGGAGGGGTCGGCCGATCTGCACATCACAGCCCGTCCCACCATCACACCGGAGGACGTCGACGACGCAGAGTTATCTCACGACGAAGTGCTCAGGATCGTCGACGTCTGGAACGGCGACACGGAGCCAGCCGACGGCTAACCGGCCGCCCGCTCCGAGTCGTCTATTCGGCCACTGCCGTCGTGTATTCCGCGACTGCCGTCGTATCGACTCCAGGGAACCAACGACGCCAGAAGGCCCAACGAGGCCAGGGAAACCAACGACAGCAGGCAGAGGCGCCGCCGGGATGATCCCGGCGGCGCCTCCTTTCCTCACCTACCCCTGTCCCCGGTGAGCATCAGCCCGGTCAGCCGATGCGCACCGTGGTCCGGTCCACGACCTCACCGTCGTGGATGAAAGAGACCCGCCCGAAGTACGGGCTCTCCTTGTCGGTCCGCAGCTCACCGCTCCACACCTCGTGCTCGCCGGCGGTGACGGTACGGGAGGGACGGTCGAGCACCAGGTTCTCCTGGTCGCCCTCGCCCATCACGAAGACCCTCAGGTCGAAGGGGATCCGCTCGGCCTCGTACCCCTTGGCGACGACGTGCACCTTCATCCGCCCGGTGCCGATGATCCGGCCCTCGTAGACCTCGTTGCGAGCGGTCGTGCGCGCTGTCACCAGCGGGATGCTGAAGCGCGGCCCGACGACGTAGATGTCCAGGTCGTGGACGCCATCACCCTCGACCTCGATCCGCACGTCCGGGTAGCCGGCCGGATAGTCGAACTCGTAGGTGTAGTTCTGCGGGTCGAGGGCGTTGAAGAAGAGCGTCTGGTGCGCGGTGCCCGAGTCCTGCAGGCCCTTGAACAGACCGGTGACCACCGCGTCGACCTGGCCGTTGACGCCGACCTTCGTCGGGATCTCCAGGCTCTCGGCCTCGATCGGGGCGGTCACCATGCTCGGGGCGTCCAGCACGGCGGGACGCACCACGACCGGTATGCGGACAGTCCGGTTGGCAGGTCCGGTCCAGGTGATCGATCCGGTGCTCCACTCCTTGGCAGCGGCGTCGACATTGCGGACCGTCACCTCCACGTCCTGGCTGCCGCCGCGGCCCGGGCGGATCCGGTCGGGGGAGACGGTGACGTCGAGTCCTTCTAGGCCTTCAACCGTGGCGTGCCAGTTGCCCGCTGCGCCCGAGACATCGGTGAACGTCCGGGTGACGGTCTGCACGCCATACAGGTCCCCGATCGCGATCGACGGGACGTTCAGGTCCGAGGCATCGATCGGGTTGTCCGAGACCGGCTCGCCGGTGCCGGCCCACACGATGCCCTGGCCGGCGAGGAAGTCCCACCAGTCGTCGGCGCCGGAGTCCAGGACCAGGCCCGGGTCGAGCATCCGGCGCGGCTCGACGAAGCCCGAGCCACCCGCGAACGGGTCGTTGTCGGTGGCGTGGTCACGGGCGGTCGTCATCATCGCCGACTTGATCATCATCGGTGACCAGTCCGGCTTGGCCTGCTTCATCAGCGCGGCCAGACCGGCGATGTGCGGGGAGGACATCGAGGTGCCCGACGAATACATGAAGTCGTGGCCGTCGTAGGTCGGCGAGTAGGCCGCCAGCACGTCGACACCGGGCGCGGACAGGTCCGGCTTCAGCAGGTCGCCACCGGCACCCAGCGACGGGCCGCGCGAGGAGAACCCGGCGACCTCGGGGACCTGGGTGGAGCTGCCCTCGTTGCCGGCCTCGATCTGCGCGGTGGCGCCCTCGGTGCGGGCGTAGTCCAGCAGCGCCGGCCGGTGCTCGTGGCTGAGGTGGACCGAGGGGATCGCGTGCCAGTCGGAGTTCAGTCCACTCGCGTCCACGTTGACCAGCGCCATCCCCAGACCACCGGCGTCGCCGACGACCTGGGACTTCTCGGCCCGGGCGTTCACGCCACGGTCGCAGAGGACGACCTTGCCCTCGACCTTCTCCTCGTCCAGGGTCCCGGGCAGGCACAGCGCGGCGTTGGCCGCGCTGGCCTCGGTCGTGGAGGCATCACCGGCGTAGACGAAGGGGGCCGGCCCCTCCATCGTCTCGGTGATCGAGTTGCCGATGAACCGGCGGCCATCGCCCAGCACCAGGGTGTGCTCGTAGATCGCGTGGGTCGAGGCAGCCACCGTGGTGATCCACGGCGAGGGGTGGTTGGTCGTCGAGACGCGCGGGCCCGAGTTGCCGGACGACGCGGCGACGAAGACGCCGGCCGAGGCGGCGTTGAGGAAGGCGATCTCGATCGGGTCGATGTAGTTGCTCGTGGTGCCCGAGATCGAGTAGTTGATCACGTCCACGCCGTCGGCGACGGCGGCGTTGATCGCCGCCAGGGTGTCCGAGGTCGCACACCCGCCGCCGGTCGCCCCGTCCCAGCAGGCCTTGTATGCCGCAACGTGCGCGCCCGGGGCGACGCCCGAGATCACGCCTTGGTCCTGTCCGTCGATGACGGCGCGGACGCCGTAGTTGCCCGCAGCGGTGCTGGCGGTGTGGGTTCCGTGGCCACCCGCGTCCAGGGGCGAGAGCGACTCGAGCGGGTGCAGGCGGCCGATGCCGTAGCCGGCCACGAAGTAGCGGGCCCCGATCAGCTTGTCGTTGCAGCTGTCGGCGGGGAAGCGCTCCTCGTCATCGGTGACGCACTCACCCGTCCAGCCGACCGGGGGAGCCGGGTGGCCGTCGTCGGCGAAGGAGGGGCTCTCGGGCCGGATGCCGCTGTCGACCACGCCGACCACGACGCCGCGACCGGCAGTCTTCTGCTCGGCCCGCTTGCCGACGATCTGCTCCCAGACGCCCTTCTTGCCGCTCAGGCCGAGGAACTCCGGCGAGCTCACGGTGTCCAGCTCGCGGATCTCGTCGGGGACCACGGCGAGGACGAGCGGGTCGGCGGCCAGCGTCTCCGCCTGCTCCGCGGTCAGCTCGGCGGCGAAGCCGTTGAGGGCGGTGTCGAATCTGGTATGCGGTTCGCCCACCTCCGCGCGCTCGATCACCTCGTCCTGGTCCTCCTGGAGCTTGTCCGCCCACTTGCGCGCGTGCGCGCTGTTCGGGTTGACCTTGCCGCCCTTGCCGGGCTTGGTCGCGGCGTAGCCCGGCTGGTGACCGTCGTAGGAGGCGACCGGCTGCTCCTGCATGATCACGACATACGGGCCATCCTCGAACTCTTCCGGCATCAACTCATCGACCGGCGTCTGGGCGCCAGGCTCAGTGGCGGGGCCCGTCGTGGCGCCGGCGCTGCCGGATTCTGACGAGGCGTCCGTGGACGGGTCCGCCGGGGAGGCGTGGGCGCCCGTGGTCACGCTCGCGCCAGCGAGGGCGACGAGGGTGAGGGCGGACAGGAGGCGGCGACGCCGACCTGGTGCTGACATGGGATGTTCCCTCCGGGGTGTGAGACCGGGGCGGCACCATTGCCGCCCCGGTGACCAGCAGCAAACCAACCCGCGTGTCGGTGGAGCAAGGCTTGTCGATGGCGAAGAATGGACCTGTCGCGGATGCGACAGAGGCGGGAACTTTCAACTACCTGGCGACGAGGAGTGCGCGGTGGAGGCGGACCGGAACGGTCTTGAGGTGCTCGGCCTGAGCGAGGCGGCGGAAACGGCATACCTGGGCCTGCTGCGTGGACACGGCACCCCGGTGACGGAGCAGAGTGGCGGTGACCCGTCGGCTGGTCAGGTGGGTGCCAGCATCTCGGCCGACGTCCGGGACGAGCTCGTCGCTGCCGGACTGGTCACGGAGCGGGCCGGAGCGCTGGACGCCATCTCGCCACGGACGGTGCTGAGCGGTCTGGCGGCGCGGCGTCAGGACGAGGTGATGCGGTTGCTGGCGGCGGCCGAGGAGCTGGCCTCGGAATTCGAGCGGCGACCACGGTCGGGGGCGGCCGAGATAGAAAGTTATGACGACCCCGCGACCATCGTGCGGCTCGGGGCCGAGCTGGTCAACGGAGCGCGGGAGGTGGTGCGCGGGCTGGACCGGGCGCCGTACTTCGCCGACGTCTCGCTGCCCGACTCCGCCCAGCCTCGCGCGCAGGCGCGCGGCGTGACGATGCGGATCATCTACGAGGGGGAGTCGCTGCGCGACGCGGGCGAGCCGCGGCCGGAGTGGGCTGACGGGGTGGCGCCAGGTGAGGAGGCGCGGATCCTGCCTCGGCTCCCGATGAAACTGCTGGTGGCGGATCGGTCGAGGGCGCTGATCGGGTTGCCGACCGGGCCCGGTCGGGGCGAGGGCGTGCTCGTCCACGGGTCGTTGCTGCTTGACTCGTTGATCGCCGTGTTCGACCAGTTGTGGGAGGCCGCGATCCCGCTCGACCCGGGTCTGAGCGACCCGGACCAGTGGGAGGCGGTGCTGGCCGGGGAGGTCGGAGCGGGGGACCGACGACTCCTGGCGCTGCTGGGGATGGGCCTGACCGATGAGGCGATCGGCCGCGATCAGGGCGTGTCCGCGCGGACGGTCCAACGGCGGCTCTCGGTGCTGCAGAAGATCCTCGGGGTGGAGACGCGCTTCCAGCTGGGGGTGCAGGCGGCCCGGCGCGGGTGGTTGTGAGTGTGCTTGACAGGTATCTAGATATGGGCTCTACTTAGATACATGAGCGACGACCCGCGCTGGCCGGCCCCGTGGGTGCGGGCTGCGTTGGACCTGGCGATCCTGGGCAGCCTCATCGACGGGCCGCTGCACGGATATGCCCTCGCGCAGACACTCGGTGAGCGGGGCTTCGGCCGCCTGCGCGGAGGGTCGCTGTATCCGGTCCTGTCGCGCCTCGAGGAGTCCGGGCTGGTGAGCACTACCTGGGTCGAGGGCGAGAGTGGCCCGGGGCGCAAGGACTACGAGCTCACCCCGGACGGCCGCGCCCACCTCAGGGACGCCCTCGCCGACTGGGCCGACCTCACCACCGAGCTCACCACTCCGGTCGGCCTGGCCATCGCGCACAACGCCACGGCCAAGAGCGCCAGTCACCGGCCACGCACCACGGAAAGGGTGTCCCGATGAACGCGCAGCACGCACCCACCCAGCCCGACCCGAAGGCGGGTCGACTGACCCCTGTGCTCACGGCATACGGGACGGCTCGGGGTGACCGAGGCGACCAGCTGTGGGCCGAGCGCGCGCTCGCCACCTTCGTGCTCGAGAACGCTCGCGATGCGGTGATCGAGCGAGAGCTGAGCACGGCGCTGGAGTTGGTGCAGGAATCGGGGGAGAGCGCGCAGGAGTTGTTCGGCCCGGCCGCGGAGTGGGCGCGGGAGCGCCTCGTCTCGCTGGACGACAGCGGGCGACCGACGCTACTCAGCACCGCCGAAGCGAGCTGGCGCGAGGCGCCGCTCATCGGCCTGGTGATGGCGAGCCTGGTCAGCCTGGTCTTCCTGGTGCTGATGCTGCTGGACAGCGGCCTGACCTCGGAGTTCACCTGGGGACTGCTGCTCGCCCCGGGCGTGATCGGGGTGCTGGGGATGCTCACGTATACCGTGTGGCAGCGCACGCTGACCCGGCACCGGCGCGTGGTGGCCGGGCTCGCGACAGGTGTGGCGCTCGTCGTCACGGCGGCGGCGGCCGCCGGGCTGATGGTGGGGACTAGCGAGGCGGTCGTCTTCACTGGGAGCACGTTCTGGCTGGTCGCGGTCGTGGTCGGCTACCTGGTGCTCGCGTGGGCCTCAGCGAAGATGCTGCCAGCGCGGGACGAGGGGCGCGAGGGTGGGCCGGATGCCCTCGGGCTGCCTGACGAGGCGTGGGTGCGCGAACTGGCCGGCACCCTGCGCTTGCGGATGGAGATGCCTGAGCGGCGGATCGACGAGATCGTGCGCGAGGCGCGAGGTCATGCCGCGCAGGCGGGGGTGTCGCTGGCTGAGGAGTTCGGGACGCCGTCGTCCTACGCCTCGCGCTTCCCGCGCGACCGGGCGGCGTCGTCGCGGCGGATGATGTGGTTCCAGCTGCTGCTCGTGCCGCTCGGGGCGGTGGTGGCCTTCGCCGGGCTGTTCGAGACGCCGAGCACCGGGGTGGCGTGGCAGGGGTTGCTGATGATGGCGGTCGGGCTGATCGCGGCGTGGATGGCCAGGCGGGAGTCGGTGACGCGCCGGTCAGGCGAGGCGGGCCGGGAAGCCCCCGGTCGCGACGGGTGACCAGTCCTGCGGGGTGATCCGGAGCAGGGACTTGCCCTGGGTGATCATCGCTTCGCGGTACTCGTCCCAGTCCGGATGCTCGCCGGCGATCGCGCGGTAGTAGTCGACGAGCGGCTCCACCGAGTCCGGCACGTCGAGCACCTCGCAGGTGCCGTCGACCTGGACCCAGGCCCCGGTGAACTCATCGGAGAGCACGACCACGCTGACCTGCGGATCGCGGCGGGCGTTGTGGGTCTTGGCCCGCTCGGGATAGGTGGAGATCACGATGCGGCCCTCGGCGTCCACGCCGCCGGTGACCGGGGAGGCCTGAGGTCGGCCGTCCTTGCGGGCAGTGATGAGCAGCAGCTGATGGCGGGGCCGGATGAAGTCCAGCAGTCCTTCGAGGTCGACGGTGGTCGTGGTCGCGATCGTCCTGGCCATGAGCCCATGGTGCCAACAGGGCGTGGTGCCGGTCGCATTAGAGTCGGTGCGGTGATCGCACGGTGGTGGAAGCGGCGTCGTGATGCAGCCGCTCGGAGCGGGCGTGACTATGCGATCGCGCGTGCCCGGACCCATCTCCAGCGCGCTGAACAAGCCTACGAGCCAGGGGTGATCCAGGCCGAGAAACAGGTCGAGCGGGCCGGTCGGGATGTGGTGATCGCCTCCGCCGCAGGGGTGCAGTTGGGGCGGGTGTCCGTGACGGTGCACGGTCGGCAGCATCCGCTGAGCGACGGAACTCGCTTCGAGATCGCGATGAGGGAGGAGGTGATCTACGTCCGAACCGAGATGGACTCGGTGGTCTCGAGCCGCAGCGGGGAGCTGCGGCTCACCGATCCCTGGTGGACCGAGACGATCCCGATCACCTCGATCGATCATGCCGAGGTGCACGATCTGGCCCGGTTGGGTCGGATGGCCGTCGCCTCGCTGGACAACGCTTGGCGAGAACGGGAACTCCGTCTCGAGCAGGCCAGGGCCTGGCTGTCGAAGGTGGAGGCCGACACCAGGGCGGTCGCGCTGGCACGGATGACCTACGAGGACGTCGTGGGTTCTGCGGCAGGCGGCATCGAGCCAGGGCAGGGGCACGAGGATGGCGGGCTGACGGGGCGGGAGGCTGCCAGCCGCGACATCGCGGCCATCGTCAGGCACCGGCGCGACGCCCTCAACAGCGCGAGGAGTCGTCTGCGGGCAGCCCAGATCGCCTATGACGGGCAGATCGGTCGGGCCCGGGACCTGCTCGAGCTCGCGTCCCGTGAAGAGGTCACCGCGACTTTCGCGTGGGTCAACGTGACCAGGTTGTCGGTCTTCGTGGTCGAGCGACAGCGCGCCCTGAGTGAAGCGACCAGCTTCTCGGTCCACCAGGTCCGGGAGGCAGCTCATGACAACCAGGACTACGAATTGCGGATCGTGGACCCTGCCTGGTCGGAGACCGTGCCGTTCGACCGGCGCGGGGAACCTGCAGCCAGGGCCTTCGCGACCGTCGGTGTCCAGATGGTGGCTGAGCTGGCCGAGTCGCGGGCCGCCTGGGAACGGGGCGTGGGAGCTGCGCGCGCCGCCCTGGAACGGGCAGTGTCGAACACCCTGGAATTGGAGCAGGCGCGGGCAGCCTACGCTGCGCTGCAGGAGGCCCCGCGGGAGGTGCGAAGGTGATCGTTCGGCTGGTGGGCTTCGTGCTGGTTGTCGGCGTGTTGTCGATGATCGTGCTGCTCCTCCTCTGGCTGCAGGACAAGCTGGAGCTGCGACGTGCGGCGAACCGCCTGCGGATCGCCGAGTTGGAGTCCGAGCGCACCGCCGCCGCGCAGGGGGAGGACCGTCCAACCGGTGAGTCGCGGGCGCAGCAGCATCGTGCGGCACTCGCCCGCGCCAAGGCCCATCTCGAGGCCGCCCAGCACGCCTACGACGATGCGGTCGCAGCGGCCAAAGATCAGGTCGATGCAGCCGGGGCCGATCCGGAGGTGGGCTCCTATCGCGGCGTGCGGCTGACTCGGATGTCCCTGGGCAACGAGAATCGTCAGCACATGCTGAGCGCTGACACCACCTTCACGGTGGAACAGACGGGCGAGCGGACCTTCTACACCGATGCGGAGGGATGGGGTTTCGCTCCTGCTGAATACACCCTGACGATCACCGACCCGCAGTGGCAGGAAGTCGTGAAACTGACGGAGGACGACAAGCGGACCGCGGAGGGGTTCGCTCGGCGGGGTGAGATGTGCGTGCGCACCCTCGCGCAGGCGAGACGCGAGCAGTCACGTCGGGTGGCCGAGGCCAAGGCCCGACTCGACACCGTGCGCGCTGACACCGCCGAGCTCGACCTTGCCCGGATGACCTACGAGGACCTGCGCGGCTCCGGCCCGCATCGCAGTGACCTGCCCGAGGCGCCCGACGAGGATCCGCAAGGCTAACGCTCGCGCGTTCGGTCGCCTCACGGGTCGACATACTGGACGTTCGGTGGGGGTTTTCTCGCGCACGGCGCGCGTCCGGTGGGGGTTGTGCGCAGCACGGCGCGCGTCCGGTGGGGGTTGTGCGCAGCACGGCGCGCGTCCGGTGGGGGATTTCGGGCGCACCGCGCGCGTCCGGTGGGGGTTTTCTCGCGCACCGCGCGCGTTCGGTGGGAGGTGGGGCGGGGGTTAGGGTGAGCGGACCTACGCGGGAGCCTCGGCAGGGGCTGAGAACGGGTTGATGCCATCCGGACCGTCCGAACCTGTCCGGGTCATGCCGGCGGAGGAAGCGAGGGGTCCCCTCAATGCCACACCCACCCAAGCCATCCCCAGCGACGACGGGGACGCGAGCGTCTGGCCGGGACACGACATACGAGGACCTGCCCCCGGAGGGGCGTGCCGCGCTGCGCGGCGGGGTGGTCGGCAACTATGTCGACCAGCTGCACATCTTCCTCCCGCTCGTCGCGCTCGCACCAGCGCTCGGCACCCTCGCCGGACCGCACGCAACGGCCGGCACCGGGGCGCTCGTGGTCCTTGCGATGCTGCTCGGGCGACCGGTCGGCGGGATGATCTTCGGCGCGATCGCGGATCGCTGGGGGCGCACCCGGACCACCCGGCTCGCGATCGCCGGCACTGCAGCGTGCTCCTTCGGGATCGCGGCGGTGCCTTCACACGAGGTGATCGGACCGCTCGCGATCACCCTGGTGCTGCTGCTGCGCTTCGTGGGTGGGGTGTTCATCGCAGGGGAGTACTCAGCCGCGATCCCGCTGGCGATGGAGTGGTCCCGGCCGCGTCGACGCGGCCTCTTCTCCGGGCTGATCATGTCGATGGCGCCGTGGGCGCAGGCGACGATCGCTTTCGTCACCGGCGTGCTGCTCGTCGTGCTCGGCCAGGATGCGTATGCCGCATGGGGTTGGCGGATGTCCTTCGTCGCCGGCGGACTGGCCTCGGTCGCGATGCTGATCTACTACCGACGCAACGTGACCGATGCCCCGGTCTTCCGCGCGGCGCAGCGCGTGGAGGGAGAGGGCTCGGCAGGCGCGGGCGGTCAGGGCGGTGGGGTGGCGCGGCCGCGACTGGTCGAGGTGATGTTCGGGTGGTATCGGAGCGCCTTCTGGACGATGTTCGGGCTGATGACCGGGCTGTGGTTCCTGACCCAGATGACCGTGATCGCGCTCCCGGGCTGGCTGCGCGAGCAGGTCGGTCTGGATGCGACCCAGGTGTCCTGGGCGATGGGGATCGCGGCCGTCGGGCAGGCGATCGTGATGAGCCTGACGGGCCATCTGTCGACGCTGACGGGCCGGCGCCGCTTCTACCTGCTGTGGGGAACGCTGGCCGCATTCGCCGGCCCGGCGGTCTTCTGGTGGACCATCGGCCAGCGCGACCTGGCGCTGGTGGCGGTCGGGGCGGTCGTGCTGCAGGCAGTGACGGTCACGGCCTACGGGCCGATCGGTGCCTATCTGTCCGAGCGGCTCACCACGGCGGTCCGGTCCACCGGCTACGGCACGGCGTACTCGCTGTCGATCGTCGTGCCGGCGCTCTTCCCGTTCTACCTGCCCCCTCTGCAGGAGATCTTCGGTGATCTCGCGCCGGTGCTGGCGATGATCGTGCTCGGCGGGGTGATCGTCGTCATCTGCGCCGCCATCGGTCCTGCGCTGCGCCCCGAGGATCTCGAGGGCGATGTCGAGGAGGTGGCGCGCCGGGCGACCGCGGGTCAGCCTGCGTGACGGGCTGGTGACCGTCACCAGCAGTCGTGACTCACCAGCGGTTGTGTCTCACCAGCGGTTGTGTCTCACCAGCGGTCGTGCACGTGCTCCCGGATCAGCTCGTCATAGAGCTCCTCGTAGGCCCGCAGCTCCTCCGACGAGGTGGGCGCCAGGGCGGCCGCCGCGGCGTTGGCCCGCGCCTGCTCGGGTGAGGAGGCACCCGGGATCACCGTGGTGACGCCCGGCTGGTCGATGATCCACCGCAGGGCGCGCTGTGCGGGCGTCGAGGTGCCGCGCTCGCCGGTGTCGCGCTCGCCGGTGTCATTCGAGCCAGCGTCGCCTGAGCCAGCTTCGTCTGAGCCAGCTTCGTCTGAGCCAGCCCCGATCTCGGCGAACCGGCGGGCGGCAGCCAGCCCCACGTCATACGGGACACCGGAGAAGGTCTCGCCCTGGTCGAACGCCTCCCCGTGCCGGTTGTAGTTGCGGTGGTCGTCCGCGGCGAACTGCGTGTCCGCGGTGAAGCGCCCGGTGAGCAGGCCGCTGGCCAGCGGCACCCTGGCGATGATCGCCACGCCGGCCTCCGCCGCCGCACCGAGCACCTGCTCCAGCGGCTTGCGGCGCAGCACGTTGAGGATGATCTGCACACTCGCGACGTGCGGCCGGGCGATCGCGGTCAGTGCTTCGTCGCAGGTCTCGACGGACACGCCATACGCGCGCATACGGCCCTCGTCGACCATCTCGTCGAGCGTCTCGAAGACGGCGTCGGTGCTGAAGACCGGGGTGGGCGGGCAGTGCAGCTGGACCAGGTCGAGCGTGTCGTCGCCGAGCAGCTCGCGGGAGCGGTCGTTCCACCGGCGCAGGTTGTCGGGTGTGAAGGTCTCCGGCACGTGCGGGTCGGCCCGGCGCCCCATCTTGGTCGCGACCAGGAAGTTCTCCCGCCCGCGCTCGTGGACGAATCGGCCCACGATCCGCTCGCTACGGCCATCGCCATAGACATCCGCGGTGTCGAAGAAGGTGACGCCGGCGTCCGCCGCCGCGGCCAGGATCTGTGCGGCGGTGTCCTCGGCGACCTCGCCCCAATCGGCGCCGAGCTGCCAGCAGCCCTGGCCGATGACGGAGACGGGGCGGGGCAGGCGGTCGGTGGTCCGGGATTCCATGGTCCTACGCTAAAGCGGTCAGGGACGGGCTGCGACGCCAGGCGTCCGCCGGGAGGGCACTGATCGAAGGGACGTCATGAGCGGTCACGGGGAGCATGGTCGCGGGGCCAGTCGTGGTCAGCGAGGGCGGGTGCCGATCGGCTTCCTCATCGCGGTCGCGATCATCGCGCTCGTCGGCGGGCGGCTGCTGTGGCAGTGGCTGACCGCGGAGGAGCGCGAGACCTCCGCGCCCTTCCAGGACCAGGTCGCCCAGATCCCCGGCGTCGCGGACGTCAGCGTGGACACCACACACACGCCTCAGAGCGGCGGCGGTGAGCGGTCGTTGACCTCGAAGATCGTCTTCGGTCCGGAGGCGCTGGCGGACCCGGGTGGCACGGCCCAGCGGCTCGCCGATGTCCCTCTGGGTTTCAGCCAGTCGGCCTGGTCGGTCGAGGGCACGCACGCGACGGCTCAGGTGCACTACCTCAACCGCACCGATCCGGCGCCCTACGCCTGGTGGTTGGACGCCGCCGCTGTGCTCGACGAGCAGGTCCCCGACGCCCGACTCAGCTGCGCGATCCGGCTCGGCTCGCTCGACTGCGAGGTGGACGGAGCCGATCCCGGTATGGCGTTACGCGCCTTCGCCGACGTCGGCGGCGCCGCAATCGCGCCCTGGGTGGAGGCGTCCTCACCCGACCCGGACCAGCCGCACGGCTTCCGGCTGCGGATCGGCGACGAGGAATTCACCGACGCGGTGGACCTAGGGCGCGCCGGAGGCTGACCGGCCCAGTCGTGCCCGGGTACGGCGCAGCCGCTCCAGGTCGGGCGAGTCGCGGAATGTCGTGCGCCCGTCCGGCGTGAATCAGAACGAGCGCAGGCCCTCCCGGTTCATGAACGCACCGTGGCCGGTGGTGACGTCCCAGCAGGTCAGGCCGTTCATCTCGGAGGCACAGACGAGGTTCTGATGCTGGACCTGCTGGCCGTACTCCACCACCTGCGGACGGGTGCTCGAGCTCTCGAACGCGGGCGGATCGCCCTTGGCCGACAGATGAGCCTGACCGTCCTCCTCGAAGACGACCCACCAGAGCGGATCACCGATCGCGTCGGTGGCGGCGGGATTCTCGAGCATCGACAGGATCGCGCAACCGGCGGAGTTGGGCCCCAGGTCGCAGCCGATGTTCCCGGTCGGCGTGATGATGATCGCGGTGCCGGGGCTGGTCGTCGCAAAGGTCTGGACCTGGAGTGCGGTGGCCGGGGCGGGACCACCGGCTCCCGGGTAGGCGTCCGGGATGTCGGCCAGGGCCGAGCCGGGCGCTGCCGACGCGTCGGCCCCGTCGGCATAGGGCGGCAGGTCGCCGGTGCGCTCGACAGTTCCCTGCTCGTCGTCCCAGGTCAGCCGCCAGACAGCTCGTCCGCTGGCCTGCGCGTTGGCTTCCATCTCCTGGGGATAGGTGTAGGTGACGTTGAGGATCCCGTCGGTGACCCGTGCCACCTCGGGCCAGAAGCCCAGCGGTGTCTCGGTGGCGGTGCCGACGAACTCGCCCTCGTGGAAGAGCAGGATGACGAACGGGGAGGAGACGGTGCCCCCGACGATCGGCACCGTCAACCAGGACAGGTCGGCGCACGGGTCGTAGGTGGAGGTGTCGGTCAGGGCCGGGCTCCAGTTGCCCGGGTCATTCGGGTCGTTCGGATCGACGTCGTCGAAGAAGGGCGGGATCTCAGGGAGCCAGCGCGCCAGGGCCTCCTCGCCGGTGAGGTCCCCGCACAAGGCTGCCGGTGGCGGAGCTGTGCTGGCCTGCGCTTCGTCACTGCTGTCATCGCCGTCGTTGTCATTGCCGTCGTTGTCATTGCCGTCGTTGTCATCGCCGTCGTCGTCAACAGCAGGTGCTGCGGTCGTCGCGTCGGGCTCGGCAGTGGTCGGTGCCTCCGGCGTCCGGACCGGGGCGCCGGTCTGGGGGTCAGAGTCAGGGGATTCGCCGCCGCAGGCCGTGATCAGGAGGGCTGCGAGCAGTGCCGGGAGCACGGCCCGACGTCGCGTTCCGATGCGCATGGCTCACGCTATCGCTCGTCTTGGCAGGATGGGGGGATGACGAGCGACACCACTTCTGGCCTGGTCCTCCCACTCGGCGATCGCCGACCGGACATCGACCCGGAAGCCTGGCTTGCGCCATACAGCGTCGTGAGCGGGAGCGTGCGGATCGGTGCGGGGAGCAGCGTCTGGTACGGGACCTCGGTGCGCGGGGACAACGAGCAGATCACCCTGGGGGAGCGGGTGAACCTGCAGGACAACGTGGTGGTGCACGCGGATGAGGGTTTCCCGACCACCGTCGAGGACGACGTCTCCGTCGGGCACGGGGCGGTGCTGCACGGCTGCAGCGTGGGCAGCGGCACGATCGTCGGGATGGGCGCCGTGGTGATGAACGGCGCCCGGATCGGCGCCTCGTGCCTGGTCGCTGGTGGCGCGGTGGTGCTCGAGGGAACAGAGGTGCCGGACGGCTCCCTGGTGGCCGGGGTCCCGGCCAGGGTGCGGCGCGAGCTGACGGAGGAGGAGCGTGGGGGGTTGCGTCAGGGCGTCAACCACTACCCGGGTCTCGCGCAGATCCACCGAGAGGCCCTCGCCGATCGCTGACAGGATCGGAAGATGACGCCCTCCGATGCGCCATACGCGACCCTGACCAGCGTCTCGCCCGAGCGAGGCCTCCACACCCTGGTGCTCGTCCGGCACGGCGAGAGCGAGGGCAACCTCGCCGACCGCGCCGCCCTCGATGCCGAGCAACCCCGCCTCGACCTGGAGGTACGCGACGCCGACGTCGACCTGTCCAGCACCGGGGTGGACCAGGCGGAAGCCGTGCGCGAGCACCTGATCTCCCTACCCGAGGACGAGCGGCCGACCGCGGTGGTGAGCTCGCCCTACGTGCGGGCCCGGCGGACCGCCGAGATCGCGATGGACGGCCTGGACCTGCCGCTGGTCATCGACGAGCGCCTGCGCGAGCGGGACCTCGGCGCCTTCGACGGGCTGACCTGGATCGGGATCGAGCAGGACTATCCCGAGGAGTCGAAGCGACGCGAGCGGATGGGCAAGTTCTACTATCGCCCGCCGGGCGGGGAGAGCTGGGCCGATGTGGTGCAGCGGGTGCGGCAGGTGCTCCTGGAGATGGAGGAGAGGTATGCCGATCAGCGGCTGTGGGTCTTCTCCCACCAGGCCACGATCATGGCGTTCCGGGTCGCGGTCGAGGGTTTCGATGAGGCTCGGGTGCTGCAGGCCGACAAGGAGGAGCCGCTGGCCAACTGCTCGCTGACGACCTATCGCCGGGGCGACGCGGGGCTGGAGCTGGAGTCCTATGGCGACACCGTGGCCGTCGATCGCGGGGGTGAGCACGTGACGCACGAGCCCTCGCACGCGACAGAGAACGACGTGAGCGATGTCGATGTGAGCGATGGCGATGTGAGCGAGGACGACGAGTGAGCCGCCCCACCCCCCAGATCGTCACCCCGCACCTGCTGCGGGAGTGGCCGCTGCCCTCCCTGCAGGACAACAAGGAGTCCCGCGGACGGGTCCTGGTTGCTGGCGGCAGCCGGGACAACCCCGGTGCGGTGCTCCTCTCGGCCGAAGGAGCCTTGCGCGTCGGTGCTGGCAAGGTGCAGATCGTCACCGCGCGCTCGGCCGCGACCGCGCTCGCCGTGCACATGCCCGAGACCATGGTGCGCGGCGTGGGCGAAGAGCAGGACGGGGAGCTGACCTCCGAGCTGGTCGACGTCGTGATCGAGCTGGCCCCCGAGTGCGAGGCGGTTCTCCTCGGCCCTGGGATGGGCGAGGCGCACCGCGCCGGGGACCTCGTGGGCAAGATCCTGGCCGAGATCACGGTGCCGGTGGTGATCGACGCCCTGGCGATGAAGGCCGTCACCGATGACCCGTCCTGCGTCGAGCATCTTGACGGGCGGGCCGTGCTCACCCCCAACCTGCACGAGCTGGCGATGACCCTGGGCTGGACCGATGAGAAGGTCGAGGCCGATCCGCGCGAGGCAGCGCTGCGGCTCGCTGCCCGCACCGGTGCCTGCGTCTCCGGTGGCGGGGCCACCACGTGGACCGCGCACCCGGACGGACGCTCCTGGCAGGGCTCGGTCGGTGGACCGGGGCTGGGCACGTCCGGCTCGGGAGATGTGAAGGCCGGGGTCGTGACGGGGCTGCTGGGGCGTGGTGCCGATCCGTGTCAGGCCGCGGTGTGGGGTTCGCACCTGCACGGCAGCGCCGGGGACCGGCTCACCGCCGAACTCGGTGCCACCGGCTTCCTGGCGCGGGAGCTGGCCGCCCAGGTGCCCCAGGTGCTGGCAGAGCTGGACGCCTGACCCTCGGACCCGCGTGCTGCAGCTCGCGTTGCGGATACTGCGGCGCGCTCAGACCATCATCCCGCGCAGGGCGAAGTAGAAGAGGCTCGCCAGCAGAGCTGAGGCGGGCACCGTGATGATCCAGGCCGAGACGATCCGGAACAGGTGCGAACGGCGCACGAGTTGCCGCTTGAGCGCCTTCTTCAGCTTGCGTTGCTGGGCGGCGGTGATGACCGCCTCATGGCCCATCTCACTGAGGTTGCCGAGCATCTCCCTCTTGGTCTCAGCATCAGCGTTGACGAAGGTGTAGAGGACGCGCTCGACCTCGGCGATGTGCTCATCGCCCTGGTGGCTGTGCAGCACGTCCTCGACGGCCTTGGCCATCCGCTGGTCGAGGTACTCCCGCAGGAAGCCGACCCCGAAGATGCCGCCCAGCGCGACGTGGGTGGAGCTGATCGGCAGGCCCAGCTGGCTCGCGACGATCACCGTCAGGGCGGCGGCCAAGGCGATACAGAAGGCGCGGGACCGGTCCAGCTCGGTGATCTCTGAACCGACCGTGCGGATGAGCCGTGGGCCGAACAGGGCCAGGCCCAACGAGATGCCGACCGCACCGACGATGAGGACCCACAGCGGAATGCCGGCCTCGTCGTCGATCTCGCCACCGGCGAGGACCTCGACGACACCCGCCAGCGGGCCGACGGCGTTGGCCACGTCATTGGCGCCGTGGGCGAAGGACAACAGCGCCGCGGCGAAGATCAGCGGCATCGTGAACAGGGCGTTGACGCCCTCCCTGTTGTTGGTCAGGGACGGGGCGCGGCGGGCGATCCGCGGACGGGTGACCAGCACGGTGACGATGCCGGTGGCCAGGCCGATGACCATCGCCAGCGGGGTGCTGACGGTCACGACATTCTGCACGCCCTTCATGGCGATGTAGGTCGTGAAGGTCCACGCCATCAAGCCGAGGAGATAGGGCACGAAGCGCACTGCGGCCTCGATCGGGTTGGCCTTCCACAGCACGCTGCGCTCGAGCACGTAGAGGAGTCCGGCAGCGATGAGGCCGCCGGCGAGCGGGGAGATGACCCAGCTGGAGGCGATGGCGCCCATCACCGGCCAGTTGACGATGGCCACCCCCGAGGAGGCGATGCCCGCCCCCATCACGCCGCCGACGATCGAGTGGGTCGTGGAGACCGGCGCCCCGAGCCAGGTCGCGACGTTGAGCCAGATCGCGGCGCCGAGCAGCGCGCCGATCATCACCCAGACGAAGACCATCGGTTCATCGATGTCGGCCGGGTCGATGATCCCGTTCTTCACCGTGCTGACGACCTCGCCACCGGCGATGATCGCCCCGGCGGCCTCGAAGACTGCCGCGATGACGATGGCGGCGCCGAGGGTCATCGCCTTCGACCCCACCGCCGGGCTCACATTGTTGGCGACGTCGTTGGCGCCGATATTCATCGCCATGTAGCCGCCGATGAGGGCGGCGGTGATCAGCAGCCACGAGTGCTCCACGTCGCCGAAGAGCGAGCGGGTGTAGAAGAGCACGATCGCGAGGAAGACGGCGGCGGTCGCCATCCGGGCCAGCTGACCAGGGGCTTTGCTGCTGATCTGCTCGACCTGGGGGTAATCCTTCAGTTTCATCGGCACAGTGCCTTCCGCCCGCGTTGTGGGGAGTGATGGCCCGAGGGCCGAAGATCAGGGTCACCAGACGTTAACGGGCCAGCCTCCTTGCAGCAATCTCATGTTCAGCGGGATCTCCCCTTGCCCGGGCGCCCGGTGGCTCCTCCAGCTCCGCTCACGCCCGCGCCCCGGGCGATCAGCAGGCAGGAGCGGGCGGGCCAGACTAGGCTGGCGGCATACCGGACAAGGCTGTCCGCAGACCGCCCGTGAGACCAACTGGAGGAGTAGCTGCCCATGACCACGACCCCCAGCGCGACGACGCCGACCACGCCCTCAACCAGCGCCCTCGTGGACCCCGCACGGACGGAGCCCAGGGCCCCTGACCGTACGGGAGCTGAGCACACGCGAGCTGAGCACACTGCGCCCGAGCACGCTGCGCTCGAGCACGCTGGTCCCACCTACGACGTGGTCGTGGTCGGCTCGGGCAGCGCAGCCTTCGCCACCGCGATCGGGGCGGCCGATGAGGGCCTGAGCGTGCTGCTGCTGGAGAGCACCGACAAGTGGGGCGGCAGCTCGGCGATGTCCGGCGGCGGGCAGTGGCTGCCCAACAACGCGGTGATGCAGCGCGACGGCGTGGCGGACTCGCGGGAGGAGGCGCTGGAATACCTCGAGCTGACGGTCGGGGACGAGGGACAGAGCACCTCACGCGCCCGCAAGGAGGCCTTCGTCGACGGTGTCGCCGACTGGGTGGACACGACCGAGTGCTACGGCATCACCTGGGCGCGCGCCAAGGAGTATCCCGACTACTACCCCGAGCTGCCCGGCGGCAAGATCGGCCGCGCGCTCGAGGTCAAGCCGGTGGACTCCAAGAAGATCGGCGACTGGTGGGACAGCGCCCGCGCGATGATGCCGCTGCCGATCATGACCGACGACGTCTGGCAGATCGTGCGCTCCTGGTCGACCGTGGACGGGATGCAGCGTGGGGTCCGCCTGGTCACCCGGATCCTGGGCGGCGTCGTGACCGGCAAGCGGCTGGTCGGCATCGGCGCCGGCCTGATGACGGCGCTGTTCGATGTGGCTGTCCAGCAGCAGGGCAGCGAGTTGTGGCTCGACGCGAAGGTGACCGACCTCATCGTCGAGGACGGCCGGGTCGTGGGCGTCCAGGTGGAGCGGGCTGGCCGGGAGATGACGGTCCGGGCCCGGCGCGGGGTGATGCTCGCTGCCGGCGGATTCGACCACAACACCGACATGCGGCAGAAGCACCACGGCATCGAGGGCGACCCCTCAGGTGGCCCCGGCAACCTGGGCCAGGTGCACCAGATCGCCGCCCGCCACGGCGCGGCGATGGAGCTGATGGACGACGCCTGGTGGGGCGCCTCGATCTCCGGTGTGGGCGAGCACGACCCGGGCTTCCTGGTCGGCGAGCGGTCGCTGCCCTACATGCTCATCGTCGATGCGCAGGGCAGGCGGTTCGCCAACGAGGCCGAGTCCTATGTCGACCTCGGGCACCGGATGCTGGAGCACCTGGAGCACAATCCCTCTGGCATCTACTGGATGGTCTCCGACATCCGCCACGCCCGCCGCTACCTGCGCTCCTACGCGATGGATCCGCGGGTGAACAAGGAGATGGAGGAGGCTGGGCTGCGCGTCGTGGCCCCGACCCTGGCCGAGCTCGCCGTGAAGACCGGCCTCGACGCGGAGACGTTCAAGGCCACCATCCAGCGCTTCAACGGCTTCGCTCGCGCCGGCATCGACGCGGACTTCGGCAAGGGAAACTCGGCCTACGACCGCTACTACGGCGACCCGACGGTGCATCCCAACCCCTGCCTCGGGCCGGTCGAGCGCGGACCGTTCACCGCCTACCGCGTCGTGATCGGCGACCTCGGCACCAAGGGCGGCGTGGTCACCGATGAGTGGGCGCGGGCGCTGCGCGAGGACGGCTCGGTGATCGAGGGCCTGTATGCCGCAGGCAATGTCAGCGCGTCCGTGATGGGCCGCACCTACCCGGGTCCCGGCTCGACCATCGGTCCGGCCGTGGTCTTCGGGATGATCGCCGGGCGGCACATGGCCCGCGGCTGAGTCGAAGCCCCCGGCGGTGCACAGTAGCCGGGCGGCGCGCCGGTCGGGACCGGCTCAATCGCGCCCGGGCGCGGCTGAGCCGGTCTTCCCCGGGCGTGTCGCGGGACGGGTTGTCAGTCGCGCTGCAGTCCGCGCCCAACGAGTCGCAGGACCCGGTATGCCGTTTCTCGCCGATCCGGCACCTCGGGTCGGCGGTGGGTCGCGCCGTGCACCATGGCCAGGACCAGCATCACGTCCTCGACGGTGAGTTCGCCATCCACCTCGCCTGCCTCGCGCGCCTGCTGCAGCGGCGCGGCGAGCAGGTGGGCGAGGGCGTCCGACGGGAGGTCCGCCGCGAGTTCGTGGCGCTCTCCCAGCGCCGCCTCGAGGAAGCCGCTGGACTCCACGAGGGTGTCCACGATCTGCCGCCAGAGGTGGTCGAAGGCGGTCCCGTCGTCGTGGCTCGCCAGCTCAGCGGCACGCGCCTCCAGCTGCTCCATCGTCTCGGCCACGACCCCGCGGGCCAGCGCCTGGCGCGTGGGGAAGTGGCGGTAGAGGCTGCCCTGACCCACCCCGGCAGCCTTGGCGATCGCGGAGAGGGGAACGGCATACCCCTGCTCGGCGAACAGGCGTCGCGCGGCGGCGAGCAGGGCTGCCCGGTTGCCGGCGGCGGCCGACGGGCCGCGATTGGCCGCGGCGGGCCCGGTGGTCGCTCCGGTCGCGGGGACTGAGCTATCGGCTGCGCGGGCGTCGCTCATCCGCGCCCGCTCCAGGACCACAGCTCCTCGCCGTCGTCGGTGCTGATCCGGGCCCGATGCGCGCCGTCCCGGATGTCGAGCTCGAGCAGGATCGCAGCTGTGGAGGAACTGCCCGGTCCAGGCACGCTGCGCAGGACCAGCCGCTCGTTCTCGGTGGTCACCGCCTCGGTCCGCGCCGTGGCCAGCCAGGGGTGGCGCCGACGCAGCCCGATCAGGTCCACGTGGGCCCGGTGGAGCGCGGCGCCCAGATCGCTGAGCTCTTCAGGACGGTCGGGGAAGCGCGGCCGGATGTCGTCGTCGCCGCCTTCTCGCTCCTCCTTGATCCCGGTATACCCCTGCTCGTCGCCGTAGTAGACCGACGGGATGCCACCCAGGGTCATCAGGACGGCCAGGGCAAGCACCGCCCCGTCCGCGCCCACGCGGGAGGCGATCCGGGTGACGTCGTGGTTGCCGACGAAGGTCTGGGGGACGAAGTGTTCGAGGTAGCCATCGTGACGGCCCACGGCGTGCGCCAGCTCGAAGAAGTTGCGGTCCACGAGCGCCGACCAGGTGGCCTTCCACAGCTCGTACTGGGTGACCGAGTCCATCCCGGACCGCGCCACGATGTCCGCATAGTCGCCGTGGATCACCTCACCCACGACCCAGACCTCGGGGAAGTGTTCGCGCACGGTCGGCAGCACACCGGCCCAGAACTCCGGAGCCACCGAGTACGCAGCGTCCAACCGCCAGCCATCGATCCCGCGCTCCAGCCAGTGCAGCATCACGCTGGTCACGAGGTCGCGGGCCTCGACCGACTCGTGGGCGAGCCGGACGAGCGAGCCATGTCCTTCGAAGACTCGCGCCGCCGGACCGGTCGGTGCATCCCACTCAACATCGAACAGCCGGCCGCCCGCGTCATCCCGGCCAGCAGCCAACGCGGCGAGGAAGGCCGGATGGTGACTGCCGACGTGCGAGAAGACGCCGTCCAGGACGAGCCGCAGGCCCCGCTCCCGGCAGGCCAGCACCAGCTCCTCGAAGTCCTCCTCGGTGCCGAGCCGCGGGTCGATCGCGAAGTGGTCGAGGGTGTCGTAACCGTGCGAGGAGGAGGCGAAGATCGGCCCCAGGAGCAGCCCGTTGGCGCCCAGCTCCACCGCATAGTCCAGCCAGTTGATCAGTGCGCGTAGGCGGGGTACGGCCTGGGGGGAGGCGCTAGACCCCGTCACCCCCTCCACCTCAGGGGAGGCCTGCACAGCCTCGCCGCCGTCCCGGATGGGCGCACCCGTGAACCCCAACGGATAGACCTGCCAGAAGATCGCGTGCTGCACCCAGCCAGGAGACGTCATACCCACCAGTGTCCCCCGAGTGAGCTCAAAGGCGACGTCCAGCCAAGCGTGGTGTCCTGACGTCATGTCGTCGACCCCGGGCCCCGCGCCGCAACGGTCGACCTCCAGCGACCCCGCCATGCTCGTGCTCGGAGAGTCCGCGGGGCGGCCCGGTGGCCCAGCGCCGCAGGACGACCGACCCGCCTGGGCTGGGCGTCCCCGCCGTCGCTCAGGCTCGTGGGCCGGGTTCCTCTTCGCCGGGCTCGTCGGCGCCAGCGGCATGGCGATCCTGCTGTCGATCAACGGCGTCGGCGGTGGGCCGCTCCACGCCACCCAGGGGATCGCGGTCGAGGACGACTGGGCGACGCCCACCGACGCGGTGCCTGCCCCGGCCAGCACCCTCGCCCCCCAGGTCCATGCGGTCGCCGAGCGTGGCGGGGAGGGGGGAGCTGCGGCATACGGGACGCTGTGCCACCCGGACGAGCTCGACCTCGCGGTGAGCACGCCCGTCCCCGGCGGCCACGATGTGACCACCACGCTGACCGTGACCAACACCGGTGAGCGCAGCTGCCAGGTCGAGGGGTGGCCGAGCGTGCGGGTGCTGTCCGGGGAGGAGGACCTCGCGCTCTTCGTGCACGTCGCGACCGTCGACCCGGTGCGCGGCGAGCACGTCGAGTCGACCCCGATCACGCTGGATCCAGGGGAGCGGGCCGGGACCCAGGTCTGGTGGCGCAGCTGGGGAGCGGCGGCCGACCTTCGGACCCCGCAGCAGCTGCGGATCGGGATCGGCGGCGGCGAAGAGGTCCTTGACCTGCGCGACCAGGACCGGTGGGATGTGGTGCGCTCGGCCGAGGCCTGGGTGGCGCCGTGGCAGGCTGTCGGTGACGACCGATAGGTTCGTCCTATGCGCGCAGTCATCGTCGAAGAGCCCGGTGGGCCGGAGGCCCTGACCCTCGTCGAGCGGGAGACGCCCGACCCTGGCCCAGGGGAGGTGCGCGTGGATCTCGCGGCCGGCGGGATCAACTTCATCGACGTCTATCAGCGCGAGGGGCGCTACCCGATGGAGACGCCCTTCGTCGGCGGCAACGAGGGGGCCGGTGTCGTGTCCGCGGTCGGTGAGGGTGTCGAGGACATCGCCGTGGGCGACCGGGTCGCCTGGGGGATGACGCCCCAGACCGGGTATGCCGAACAGGCCGTTGTCCCCGCCGCTCGCCTCGTCCCCGTCCCCGACGGGATCGAGCTGGAGGTGGCCGCGGCCGCGATGCTGCAGGGGATGACCGCGCACTACCTGGTCAACTCGACCTTCGAGGCGCAGGAGGGGCAGACGGCGGTGGTGACGGCGGCGGCCGGAGGCGTGGGGCTGCTGCTGTGCCAGCTGTTGCGGGACAAGGGGGTGCGGGTGATCGGCACCGTGGGCAGCGAGGAGAAGGGTGAGCTCGCCACGGCGCACGGCGCGAGCGACATCGTGCTCTACCGCGAGGTGGACCTGGCGCAGGAGGTGGACCGGCTGACCGACGGTGAGGGTGTGCACGTGGTCTATGACGGGGTGGGCAAGGACACCTTCGACGCCGGGATCCAGATGCTGCGGCCGCGGGGGATGCTGGTGCTCTTCGGGGCGGCGAGCGGTGCGGTGCCGCCGGTCGACCCGATGGTGCTCAACGGCAACGGCTCGCTGTTCCTGACGCGCCCGACGCTGGGTGACTATCTGGCGACGCGGGAGGAACTGCTCTGGCGTGCGGGAGACATCCTGGGCGCGATCGCTGACGGGAGCCTGGAGATCTCGATCGGTGGGCGCTATCCGCTCGCGGACGCGCAGCGCGCGCACGAGGATCTCGAGGGTGGTCGCACGACCGGGAAGCTGCTGCTCATCCCCTGAGGTGGGGCCCCGTCAGGACAGCACGTCCTTGCGGGTGAAGTGCCGGTAGGCGAGCGCGATGAGCACGGTCGCCCACAGCAGCGCCCAGAGCACCCCGTGCTGCAGCTCGCCCCAGCTCGGCACCTCCTGGCCGAAGAAGGAGATCCAGGCTCGCGCGTTGTGGTTGGGCAGCACCACTCGCCAGTCGCCCAGGGCGTCGAGGGAGTCCAGGATCGAGGACACGATCGCAGCGAGCACGCCCGCGCCCACCGCAGCGAGCGGCGCGTCGACGCGGACGCCGACCCAGAACGAGATGGCCAGGAAGGGCAGGAGCGAGATCAGCACGTAGAGCGCCGCTGCTCCCAGCCGCCAGCTGAAGGACGACCACTCCATCACCCCCGCGCCGGGCACCACCATCTCGCCCAGCCCGTAGCAGATCGCACCGACGGCCAGCACATACCCGAGGAAGCCGACGAGCGTGAGCATCGTCCACGCCAGCCCGACGAGCAGTTTCGTCGTGAGCAGACGGCCGCGGGGGACGGGCGCCACGAGCAGGTAGCGCAACGAGGACCACGAGGCCTCCGAGGCCACGGCGTCACCGACGAACAGGCAGCCGATGATGAGCAGCAGCAGTTCGGCGGTGACAAAGAGCATGAAGACGGTGAAGTTGGGTGCACCCTGCGTCGCGACATCGTCGAAGCCGCGCCCGCCCCGGTCACCGCCGTCCCCGAGCGCGAAAGCCGCCACCACGATGAGCGGCAGCACCGCGAGGATGCCGAGCAACCAGCGGGTGCGGGGGCGGCCGGCCTGCCGGCGCCACTCGGCGGCGAAGGACAGGGGGCGTGCTCTGGTCTGGGACGCCTGGGAGGCCTTGGACGCCTGGGACGTCTGGGAGGCCTTGGACGTCTGGGGTGAGTCGGGGGTCTGGGGGGTAGGCGAGGTGGGGGCGGGAGTGCTCATCGGGCGCGCACCTGCCTCAGCAGCTCGGTCAGGTCGGTGCCGTCACCGGCTCCGCTCGCCCCGGCGATGGTGTTCATGAAGACCTCCTCGAGGCTGCGTCCGCTGCTCACGCCGACCTCCTCGACCGACCCGGCCGCCAGCACCCGGCCGGCGTGCATGACGACCACGTGCGAGCAGGTCATCTCCACCTCGGCCAAGAGATGGCTGGAGACGACCACGCACCGGCCAGCATCGGCGTACCGTTGCAGGATCGGGCGCAGCGCCGCGATCTGGGGCGGGTCGAGCCCGTTGGTCGGCTCATCCAGGATGAGCACCTCGGGCAGCCCCAGCATCGCCTGGGCGATCCCGAGCCGCTGCTTCATCCCGTGCGAGTAGGAGCGCACCGGTCGCTCGAGCGCGTCGCCGAGGGCGGCCACCGCGAGCGCCTCGTCGAGGTGGGCCTCCTCAAGGGGGCGTCCGGTCGCGGCCCAGTAGGCGTGCAGGTTCGCCCGGCCGGTCAGGTGCGGCAGGAAGCCGGGTCCCTCGACGAGCGCGCCCACCTGTCGCAGCGCGGGCGAGCCCGGGGTGACCTGGCGGCCGAGCAGGCGCACGCCGCCCTGGTCCGGGCTGATCAGCCCGAGCACCATCCGGATCGTCGTCGTCTTGCCGGCGCCATTGGGTCCGAGCAGACCGACCACCTGACCGCGACGGGCCACCCAGGACACGTCGTCGACCGCGCGGTGGCCGTCCGGGTAGGACTTCACCAACCCGTCGACGACGAGAGGCGGCTCAGTCTGGTCCGGGGTCTCGTGGTCGGTCTGGTCCGGGGTCGCGTGGTGGGTGGGGACCGGGGTCTCGTGGTGGGTGGGGACCGGAGCCTCGGCCTGGATCCGCCTGCGGCGCAGGAGGTATGCCGTGACCCCCAGGCCCGCCCACACGGCACCGAGGGCGATGATCAGGGCGATCGACTGCCCGTCGAGGGGACCGGGGCCGGGCTGACGGGTGCCACCGAGCTGGGGGAGGACGAGGTCACCGGCGGGCTCGACCTGGACGAGCGCCGCGGCGGTCTCGTTGCGGAAGGAACCGTCGGTGGCGGCGACCAGGACGCGCCAGCGCGAGCCTGCGGAGGCGGAGTAGGTCGCCTCGGGCAGCTGCACCGTGACCTCGGTCGGGACGCCCGGCGTGGTGGCGACCCGGACGGGTGCGACGAGGGAACGTTGCGACAGCGGGGTCAGGCCCTCACCCGGCACCTCCCAGAGGGAGAGGAAGAGCGTGGTCTCCTCCGCGGAGGAGGTGATCCGCAGCGGCAGGGTCGGTGACCCCGCGACCTGCTGGTCCTGGGCAAGAGGCGCGGTGTCCAGGGTGAGGTGCTGGCCGGGCAGGGCGGCGAGCGGATAGGCCGAGACGCCGGAGAGCACGGCCCCGAAGCCAGGCAGCGTGCTCATCGCCGTGGGTGTCCCACCCGGCGGCACCTGGAGGGCGTTGGCGCCGTTGAGGGCCACGGGCAGGGAGAGCGGGTCGGGCGGGCTGGCGAGACCGGCCGGGCCGACATCGAGCACGGTGGTGTGTTCCTCGCGGATCGAGCGCGGCTGGGCGTAGGTGAGGGCCGGCAGTGGAAGCCGGTCGGCGCGGTCGATGGCCTCCCCGGTGCCGGGATGTCCGCTCACCAGGGTTGCGCGCAGCCAGCGGACCAGCGCCTCGTGCTGGGCCTCCCGCTCGGCGGCTGCGGCCTGCGCCGCCCGGCGGCTGAGGAAGTCCTCGCCGGGGCCACCGGACTGGTCGGCGGACCCGTCGTCCGCTGCCTGCGCTGCGCCGCCCTGACCGCCGCCCTGGTCGGCGCCGTGCCCGCCATCGGCCCACCGCACCGCGACCGGGACATCCCGCTCACGCAACTGATCGGCCGTGCGGGTGGCATGGTCCAGGCCGAACAGGGTGTCGTCCATCCCCTGGACCAGATAGACCGGGGTGGTTCTCGGTATACCGTCGATCACCGCAGCCGGAGACCGCCGGGTCAGCAGGTCGAGGAGCTCCTGGGACGGGCGGCCGCTGTCGGTCGCCTCGAGCATGACCGCGCACAGCTGCGGATCGAAGCGCCCGCAGACGGCCGCACCGAGGTCAGCGTCGTCGAGAGTGCCGGATCCACCGCCGAGACCGTCCGCGGCGTCGCCGCCGGTCGACAGGGGCTGTCCGCCGCCGACCATGGAGAAGAAGGTGGAGGCCCAGATCGCCTTGAGCGGCCCAGGCTCGTCCTCGGCTGAACCCTTGACCTGCCCGTTCTGCGGGAAGAAGGCCTCGGCGAGGTCGTGGTAGGTGATGCTGGCCGCCACCGTGTCGACGCGCTGGTCGGTCCCGGCGGCCATCAGGGCAGCAGCCCCACCGTAGGAGGCCCCGACGACGGCGACGCGCGGATCCCCGGGGCCGTCCTGAAGGATGTCGTCGCGTTCGGCGAGCAGGTCGATGAGGGTGGAGATGTCGGCGATCTCCAGGTCGGGATCGTTGAGGTGCACGCGACCGCCCGAGCCGTAGAACCCCCTCGCGGACCAGGCGAGCACGGCATACCCCTCCTCGCGCAGCTGCTCGGCCTGCTCCCGCATGCCAGCGGCGCTCCCACCAAAGCCGTGAGCCAGCAGGACGGCCGGGTGCGGCCCGGGCGAGGGACCATCGGGGAGATAGAGGTCGGCAGTGAGGGACACCGGGGTGCCATCCGGCTCCGCAGCCACATCCACCCGGAAGCTCTCGGCGGGTGGGGTGGCCTCAGGCGCCTCGCTCTCGCGGGTGGCCCACCAGGTGAGCGCGAAGGCGGCGACCAGCGCCAGGACGAGGAGCGCCGCGAGCCAGGGCCGGGCACGGAGCCCGCGGAGGGCTGCAGCGGGTCGTCCGGGGCGCACTCCGTCAGTAAACACGACTGAGTGCGCCGGACGGAATTGCGCGAACTGCGCAAGAAAATGCTTGACATCGCCAGGTGGGGCTGGAAGTCTTTCGCGAACCGAGCAGCCCTGGCTCGGATCCATCCCAGAATCGAGCGCACCCCATGGACTATCAACTCCTCCTGGCACTCCTCGTCGGCATCGCGGTCATCATCGTCGTGGTCCTCCGGACCCGCCTCGACGCCTTCATCGCGCTGATCCTCGCAGCGCTGATCACCGGCATCCTGGCCGGTCAGGAACTCACCGGCATCGTCGGATCGATCACCGCCGGCTTCGGCAACACGCTGGGCAGCATCGGCATCGTGATCGGCCTCGGGGTCGGCATCGGCAAGATCCTCGAGGTCTCCGGCGCTGCCGACGCGCTGGCCCGCGCCTTCCTCCGCGCCTTCGGCAAGGGCCGTGAGGAATGGGCGATGGGCAGCGTGGGATCCCTCGTCTCGATCCCGGTCTTCTGCGACTCGGGCTACGTGATCATGAACCCGCTGGCCCGCTCGATCGCCCGCGTGAAGCGGGGTGGCTACGTGGCGCTCGCCCTGGCCCTGGGCTGCGGCATGACCCTCACCCACCACATGGTCCCGCCCACCCCCGGCCCGCTGGCCGCGACCGGCATCCTGGGCGCCGACCTTGGCCTGGTCATCGTCACCGGCCTCATCTTCACTGTGATCCTGCTGCCCGTCGTCGTCCTCTACGCCAAGTGGGTCGGCCCGCAGCTGGAGGACCGCATCATCCCCGAGGTCCGGGAGGCCGTCTTCGGCACCACCGCGCTGGCCGGTGCCGGTGCGCGCACCGGCTCCGGCTCCGGCGGCTCGGGTCACTTCGAGAGGGATGGCGATGGCGATGGCGATGGCGACTACGAGATGCCTGAGTACGACCCGACCGAGGCGCTGGGCGCTCCTCCTGAGGGCGCCAAGCCGCACCGGGTCGGTGCCTTCATGGGCTCGCTGCCGCTGGTCATCCCGCTGGTGCTGATTCTGCTCAACACGGTCAGCCAGGCCATCGACCGCAACAACCAGGGCGCGCTCAGCGGCGACTACGAGCCCAGCGGTTGGGTCGTCCCGCTCGTCTTCCTCGGCAACCCGGTCGTTGCGCTGATCATCGGTATGGTCCTGGCCGTCTACGGCCTGCTGCCTCGCTGGACCCCGCGCAACAAGGTGCACCGTTGGCTCTCCGAGGCTGCCGCCTCTGCTGGCCTGATCCTGCTCATCACTGGTGCCGGTGGCGCCTTCGGTCAGGTCCTGCGTGACTCCGGCGTCGGCGACGCACTGGCCGAGGCGATCGCCTCCACCCCGTTGGCCGCCTGGCTGGTGCCGTTCATCATCGCCACCGTGGTCCGGCTCGCCCAGGGGTCGGGCACCGTCGCGATGATCACGGCGGCCTCGGTCACCGCACCTCTGGTGGGCTCGCTCGGGCTGGACCCGCTCGTGGCCGTGATGGCCTGCACCGCCGGCTCGATGGTCTTCAGCTACTTCAACGACTCCTACTTCTGGGTCGTCACGAGGTTCACCGGCCTGGAGGGCACCGATGCCCTGAAGGGCTGGTCCCTGATCACGACAGCAGTGTGGGCCGGATCGATCCCGCTGCTGTTCATCCTCAACCTGATCGTCGGCTGAGCCGTGGCTCGAGCCCTCGTCGTCGCGGACGACCTGACCGGTGCCAACGCCTGCGCCGCGGGCTTCGCCCGGCGTGGCCTGCGTGCCGTGACGGTCGGCCGCGGCGGCGGAGGCTCGGGATGGGGTGCCGTCGCTGAGTTCCACCCACGCTTCGACGTGGTGGTGGCCACCACGGACGCCCGGCACTGGGCGCCGGAGGAGATCGACCGCGTGACCCGGGAGGTCGTGCGGGCCGGGTGGCCGGTCGACCTGGTCTGCTGCCGGATCGACACCACCCTGCGTGGTGGCGTCGGGCCAGCGGCGGCCGCAGCGATCGGGGAGGCCCGAGAGCTCGGCGAGGGTCGGGTCGTCGGGCTCTGCCAGCCGGCGCATCCCGAGGCCGGCCGCGTCACCGTCGAGGGCCACCAGCTGCTCAACGGCCGCCGGCTGGAGGAGACCGAACTCGCCCGCGACGTCCGCAGCCCGATGACCACCTCGGAGGTCGCTGCCCTCCTACGTCAGGACAGCTCGCTCACCGTCGCGACCCTGCCGCTGACCGCGGTCACCGGGCCGAGCGAGGACCTGATCACCGAGATCCGCACGCTGCTCGCGGACCCGGAGCTGGACGTCATCGTCGCCGACGGCATCACCGTCGAACACATTGACCGGGTTGCCGCCGCCGCGGTCCAGGCGGGCCCGGAGGTGCGTTGGGTGGGCATCGACCCCGGTCCCGGTTCGGCCGCGCTGGCCGGGGCGCTCGGTATCGACGGTGGCTTCGCCGCCCCGCTCCTCGCCGTCTCCGGATCGGCCACCGAACTGACCCGCCAGCAGCTGGAGATCCTCCGCCGCGAGCGACCGGTCCACCTCGTGCGGCCCACGCTCCGGGACGACGCGCCGTTGCCCGACGTCGACACCACAGTCCGGGACGTGGTGACCGCCATCGAGGACGGAGGGCGTGGCGAGATCGTGCTCCTGGCCTCCGTGCTGGGACCTGAGGACCTCCTCGAGCTCACCGCTGACCAGGCGGAGGCGTGGCCCAGCCTGCTCGGCCAGATCACCCGGCGGGTGCTCCAGGAGGTCCGCGTCGACGGCCTCTACAGCACCGGCGGTGACATCACCGCCGCCGTCCTGCTCGAGGTCGACGGGCAGGGCATCGAGATCGAGGACGAGGTCGTGCCGCTCGCTGTCGCCGGTGAGATCGTCGCCGGTGCCTGGGCCGGCCTGCCGATCGTCACCAAGGGCGGGCTCGTCGGTGGACCCGCCACCGCCGTCGACTGCCTCGACCACCTGGCCAGGTCGGCTGCCCTCCGCAGCCGGCACGTCCGCAGCGGGGTGTCGCGCGAGACCACCTAGCCGCCACCCGAGCCCTCCAGCCATCCCTCCTGAACTCATCACACCTGACCGCTGACCAGCCCGACTACCCACCCGAGCTCCCCACCGACCCAGCGGGACCGATCGCCCGGCCACACGGCATACGGGACCCGGATCCTGTGACCACCACCCCCACGACCCAAGGAGCAGCACCATGACAACCCCCGTTCTCGCCCTCACCGTCGGCGACCCCGTCGGCATCGGACCGGAGATCACCGCGAGCACGCTGGCCGAGTTCGCCGGCAGCACCGACCACCACGGCATCGCCGTCGGCGACCTCGTCGCGATGCGCAAGGCCGTCGACGTGCTCGGCCTGGACGTCGAGGTCCGCGCCGTCGACGGTTGGGACACCGAGCCCGCGGGGGAGGGCGTGATCGACGTCTACGACATCGGCGTGCTCGGCGACGACATGCCGGAGTGGGGCACCGTCGACGGCCGCGCCGGGAAGGCCGCGCTCGAGGCGATCGAGGTCGCCACCCGCGCCGCGATGGACCAACAGGTCGCCGGCATCGTCACCGGGCCGATCAACAAGGAAGCCATCTGGGCCGCCGGGAGCAAACACCTCGGCCACACCGAGATGCTCGGCGAGCTGACCGGCGTGACCAAGCAGGACACGATGTTTGTGGTCCGCAACGACCAGCACGGAGGCCACCACCTGCGCATCTTCTTCGCCACCCGGCATATGTCGCTGCGCAAGGCGTTGGACGCGATTACCGTAGACAACCAGGTCGAGTCGATCGAGCGTGCCTATCGGGCGCTGCAGGTCTTCGGCGTCGACCAGCCGCGCCTGGCGACCGCCGCGATCAACCCGCACGGTGGGGAGAACGGCGCCTTCGGGGACGAGGAGATCGAGACCCTGCGGCCCGCCGTCGAGCGCGTCAACGAGGGTGGCAAGCAGATCGCCGGGCCGATCCCGGCGGATTCCGTCTTCCACCAGGGGCTCGTCGGCCGCTATGACGGCGTGCTGTCGCAGTATCACGACCAGGGGCACATCGCGGCCAAGACCTACGACTTCGACGGGACCATCTCGGTGACGGTCGGGCTGCCGATCCTGCGGACCTCCGTCGACCACGGCACGGCCTTCGACATCGCCGGGACGGGTAAGGCTGACCACGGGACGATGCGCTCGGCCTACCTCGCGGCGGTCGACTACAGCCCGTTCGTCGAAGGGATCCGGGAGGAGTACCTGCCGCGCTGACCGCTGCGCCCGGCCGGGGTCGCGCCCGGTCGGGGTCACGCCGGTCGGGTCGCGCCGGGTCGGACGTGACCCCGGAGGCGGGCGGGTGGTCCGCACGAGGCAGGATGCACGGCATACGGGATCGGGCTGGGAGAGGAGAACGGGATGGTCGGCTCGGACAGCGCGCTGCGCCGCGGCACCAAGGACCGGCACGCGCACCTGGTGCGGCTGATCCGCAGGGGCACGACGCGCGTGGAGGATCTCGCGCGGGACGTCGGCGTCTCCGAGTCGACGGTGCGGCGTGACCTGACCCGGCTGGAGTCCGACGGCGAGTTGTCGCGGACCTACGGCGGCGCGATGCCGCGCACCCCGTTCCGCGAGTTGGCGCTGAGCGAGCGGTTGGCCGAGGCGACCGGACCGAAGGCGGCGATCGGCGCCGCGGCGGCCGAGCGGGTGCCGGACGGGGCGACGATCTTCGTCGACGCCGGCTCGACCTGCGCGCAACTCGTCGCGAGCTTGCGGGAGCGCAACCGGCTCACCGTGATCACCCGCGGGCTGGAGATCGCGGTGATGCTCGCCGATTCCGACCATGAGGTGATCGTCGTCGGTGGCCGGGTCTCGCCCAAGAGTCATGGGCTGGCGGGGGCGATCACGATGTTCGTGATGGAGCGGCTCTCGGTCGACCTCGCCTTCCTCGGCTGCGACGCGGTCGACGCCGAGCGCGGGGTCGGTGAGCCGACGCTGGAGGAGGCGGCGACCAAGGAGATGATCGCCCGCCAGGCACAGGAGGTGCTCGTCCTTGCCCACGCGCAGAAGCTCGGGCGTCACCAGGTGCCGGCCTGGGCGCGGCTGCCGAGAGGGTGGGAGCTGATCACCGACGAGGGCCGGTCCGACGCGCTGGCCGGCTTCCGTAAGCAGGAGGTCCGGGTCACCTCGGTCGAGGGGTAGACCTCTGCTCTCCGCCCGACTTATCCCGCGCCACGCCCGGGAAAGACCGGCTCATCCGTGCCCGGGTACGGCTGAGCCGGTGGTGACCGGCGTGTCGGCGGGACGACGTGACCGGAGACGACCGGGTGGGAGCAAATCGCGTCCCCGGTGGGAGCAGATCGCGTCCCCGGTCGGGGCAAGTCGTGTCCCCGGTGGGAGCAGGTCGTGTCCCCGGTGGGGGCAGATCGGGTCCCCGGTGGGGGCAGATCGGGTCCCCGGTCGCAACATCCTGTGTCCCCGGTCGGGGCAAGTCGTGTCCCCGGTGGGAGCAGGTCGTGTCCCCGGTCGGTGGGGGTGGGGGGTGGGTTAGGCGATGCTGGCGATGGGGGCCGGGGCGGGGGTGCCGGAGCCGTCGCGCTTGTCGTTGGTCTCGGGCAGCTCGACAGCGACGCCATTGGCCGAGGCCGCCATCGGGGGAGCGGCGCCTGCCCAGCCGAGGACCAGCGCGTCCTCACCGCGCAGGAAACGATGGCAGCGGACGCCGCCGGTGGCCCGACCCTTGGACGGGTAGGCCCACATGTCGGTGACCTTGACCGAGCCGGCCTCGGTGCCGGGCAGGGCGCCGGCTGAGCCAGCGACCGTGACGACGACGTTCTCGGCCTGGGGATCCACCGCGTGGAAGCCGACGACCTGAGCACCGGTGCCCAGCTTGATGCCGGCCATACCGCCACCACTCCGTCCCTGCGGCCGGACCAGGGAGGCGGAGAAGTGCAGCAGTTGTGCGTCGGAGGTGACGAAGACCAGCGACTCCTCTCCGGTCGCCAGCTCGATGGCGCCGACGACCGCGTCGCCGTCCTTGAGGCCGATGACCTCGAAGGAGTCCTTGTTGCCGGGGTAGTCCGGGTTGACCCGCTTCACCACGCCAGCGCGGGTGCCGAGCGCCAGCCCCGGTCCCTCGCCGCCGAGGGTGACCAGCGCCAGCGGTGTCTCGTCCGGGGGCAGGTCGACGAAGGCCGACAGGGGAGCCCCTCCGGACAGGTTCGGCTGGCCGGCGGTCGGCGGCAGGGCGGGCAGCTCGACCACGGAGAGCTTGACGATGCGACCGGTTGAGGTGACCAGCCCGACGTGGCCGCGCGCCGTCGCCCGGACCCGGGAGCGCAGCACGTCGTGCTTGGCCCGCCGACCGCCGCGTTCCTTGGCCGGCAGTTCCTCATCGTCGGTCCCCGATGTCCGGGCCAACAAGCCGGTCGAGGAGAGCAGCACCCAGCACGGGTCGTCCGCGACCTCGAGGCTGACCTGACCCTTGGCACCGGCCCCGGCGCGCGGACTGCTGCCCGCGGCCGACGTCATACCGGACGCCCCATCGCTCTCCAGGAGCACCGTGCGCCGCGGCGTGCCGTGCTCCTTGGCGACCACGGCGAGCTCGTCGGAGACCAGTCGCAGGAGCAGCTGCTGGTCGCCCAGGATCGCCTCGAGCTGCTCGATCTCGCGCAGCAGCTCATCGCGCTCGGTCTCCAGCTCGATCCGGGAGAACTTGGTCAACCGGCGCAGCGGGATCTCCAGGATGTCGTTGGCCTGGATCTCGGTGAGGTCGAAGACCTGCATCAACCGGGTCCGCGCCATCGCGACGTCGTCGGAGGACCGGATCAGCTGGATGACCTCGTCGATGTCCAGGATCGCGATCAGGCGACCCTCGACGATGTGCAGCCGGTCCTTCTTCTTGCCCAACCGGTGCTCGGTGCGACGACGGACCACCTCGGTGCGGAAGTCGACGTAGACCTGCAGCAGCTCCTTGAGCCCCAGCGTGCGCGGTTGGCCATCGACGAGCGCCACATTGTTGATCGCGAAGGACTCCTCCAGCGGCGTCAGCCGGTAGAGCTCCTCGAGCACGGCCTCGGGGTTGAAGCCGGTCTTGATCTCGATGACCAGCTGCAGACCCTTCTTGCGGTCGGTCAGGTCGATGATGTCGGAGATGCCTTGGAGCTTCTTGCCCTGGACGAGCTGCTTGACCTTCTCGCGCACCTTCTCCGGTCCCACCAGGTAGGGCAGGTCGGTGACCACGATCCCCTTCTTGCGGGCGGTGATGTTCTCGATCCGGGCGGTGGCACGGGTGCGGAAGGAACCTCGACCGGTCTCGTAGGCGTCCCGGATGCCCTCCAGCCCCACGATCCGCCCGCCCAGCGGCAGGTCCGGGCCGGGCACGAAGCGCATCAGCGCCTCCAGGTCGGCCTCCGGGTTGGCGATCAGGTGCCGGGCAGCGCCGATCACCTCGACCAGGTTGTGCGGCGCCATGTTGGTCGCCATCCCGACCGCGATGCCGGAGGCGCCGTTGACCAGCAGGTTCGGGTAGGCGGCGGGCAGCACCCCGGGCTGCATGAGCTGTTCGTCATAGTTGGGGACGAAGTCGACTGTGTTCTCGTCCAGGCTGCCGGTCATCAGCAGCGCAGCCGGCGCCATCCGGGCCTCGGTGTACCGGCTGGCGGCCGGGCCGTCGTCGAGCGAGCCGAAGTTGCCGTGCCCGTCCACCAGCGGCAGCCGCATGGTGAACGGCTGGGCCATCCGCACCATCGCGTCGTAGATCGCGGTGTCACCGTGCGGGTGGTACTTACCCATGACCTCACCCACGACGCGGGAGCACTTCACATGCCCGCGGTCCGGGCGCAGCCCCAGTTCGTTCATCGCGAACAGGATCCGACGCTGGACCGGCTTCAACCCGTCGCGGGCATCGGGCAGCGCCCGCGAGTAGATGACGGAGTAGGCGTACTCCAGGAAGGCCCCCTCCATCTCCTCCTGGACGTCGACCTCGACGATCTTCTCCTCGACGTCGAACAGGTCCTCGCTCTGCGGGCGCTTGCGCGGGGTCATGGGTGGGGTCGGGCTCCTGTGCGTGGGGACATGCGCGGGACCGGTCACCGCACGCGGTGCCCGGGGCTGCCCTTCAGCGTATGTCGTTCACCCGCCCCGGCCGGGGAGGCTCGGCCGGGGCGGGTGGCGGGGTGTGCGTCAGGTGCCGGCGCGACGCTTGTTGTAGACGTCGAAGGCGACGGCGACCAGGAGCACCAGGCCCTTGACGATCTGCTGGACCGACTGGTCGTAGCCCATCAGCTGCATGCCATTGCTCATGACGGCCATGATCAGGCCGCCGATCATCGCGCCCTGGACCCGGCCGACACCACCGGTGACGGCGGCGCCACCGATGAAACAGGCCGCGATCGCGTCCAGCTCGAACATATTGCCCGCGCCGGGCTGCGCGCCGTTCATCCGTGAGGAGAAGACGATGCCGGCGATGGCGGCCAGGAAGCCCATGTTGACGAAGATCAGGAAGTTGACCTTCTTGACCTTGACGCCGGAGAGCTGGGCGGCGTGCAGGTTGCCACCGATGGCGTAGACATTGCGACCGAAGACGGTGCGCTGGGTGACCAGGCCGTAGATCAGCACCAGGATCGCCAGCAGGACCAGCACGTTGGGCAGGCCGCGGCTGGTGGCCAGCTGCCAGGCGAACCACATGACCACGCCGGCGACGGCGAGGATCTTGAGGATGAACAGCGGCATCGCCTCGACGTCCTGGTGGTAGCGCAGGGCGGCGCGGCGGTTGCGCCAGGCGTTGACGGCATACCCGGCGACGGCGATCGCGAAGATCACCAGCGTGAAGACGTCATAGCCGTACCCGCCGAGCAACCCGTTCTGGAAGCCGTTGGCGATCTGGTAGTAGGTGCCGCCGAAGGGGGACAGCGAGATGTTCTCCAGCACCCGGAAGGTCAGCCCGCGGAAGACGAGCATGCCGGCCAGGGTGACGATGAACGCCGGGATGCCGACGTAGGCGACCCAGAAGCCCTGCCAGACACCGGCGAGCAGACCCACGGCGATGGCGGCGAGCACACCGACCCACCACGGGTAGCCGTTCTTGACCACCATCACTGCGGACACCGCTCCGGTGAGCGCCACGAGTGATCCCACCGACAGGTCGATGTGACCACCGATGATCACGATGACCATGCCGATGGCCAGGATCAGGATGTAGGAGTACTGCAGGATGATGTTGGTGATATTGCCCGGCGTCAGGAAGTTCGGGTGCAGGAACGAGAAGAACGCCACGATCGCGATGAACGCGACGAAGATTCCGCTCTGCCGGATGTTGTTCGTGAGGATCTCGCGCAGGCTGAGGGTGTTCTCGCTCATCGAGCCGTCTCCTTCTCCATGGTCATCAGCGCCATGAGTCGTTCCTGGGTGGCGTCCGCGACGGGGACCTCACCGGTGATGCGGCCGAAGGCCAGGGTGTAGATGCGGTCGCAGATGCCGAGCAGCTCGGGCAGCTCGGAGGAGATCACGAGCACCCCCTTGCCGCTGGCCACCATGCGGTTGATGATCGTGTAGATCTCGTACTTGGCACCGACGTCGATGCCGCGCGTGGGCTCGTCCAGGATCAGGACCTCCGGCTCAGACATCAGCCACTTGGCGAGGACGACCTTCTGCTGGTTGCCGCCGCTGAGCTTTCCGACGACGGAGAGCACCGACGGGGTCTTGGTGTTGAGGCTCTTGCGGTAGTCATTGGCCCGCTTGAGCTCCTCCAGCCCGTTCACCCAACCGTTGCTGGAGATCTTGTCCAGCGCGGCCGCCGAGGTGTTGTGGCGGATGTCGTCGATCAGGTTGAGCCCGTAGCGCTTGCGGTCCTCGGTCGCATAGGCCAGCCCTGCCTCGATCGCATCATCCACCGTGCGCAGCGTGACCTTCTTGCCGTGGATGAAGGTCTCGCCGGCGACATAGCGTCCCCAGCTGCGCCCGAAGATGCTCATCGCCAGCTCGGTGCGCCCGGCGCCCATCAGGCCGGCGATCCCGACCACCTCGCCCGCGTGCACGGTGAAGCTGGCGTCCTCGATCACCCGGCGGTCGGCCTGGGTCGGGTGGTTGACCGTCCAGCCCTCCACCCGCAGGATCTCCTCACCGATCTCCGGCGTGCGCTCGGGGTAGCGGTGCTCCAGGTCCCGGCCGACCATGCCGCGGATGATCCGGTCCTGGTTGGAGCCCGGGTCCGACATGTCGAGCGTCTCGATCGTCTGGCCGTCCCGGATGATCGTGGTGCGGTCGGCGATGTTGGCGATCTCGTTCAGCTTGTGCGAGATGATGATGCAGGTCACGCCGCTGTCGTTGAGTTCACGCAGCAGCCCGAGCAGGTGCTCAGAGTCGGTGTCGTTCAGCGCCGCGGTCGGCTCGTCCAGGATGAGCAGCTTGACGTCCTTGGACAGCGCCTTGGCGATCTCCACGAGCTGCTGCTTGCCCACCCCGATGTGCCCGATCTTGGTGATCGGCTGCTCCTTGAGCCCGACGCGCTGCATCAGCGCCCGGGCCTCGGCGTTGGTCTGGTGCCAGTCGATGAGCCCGGCCCGCCCGCGGCGTTCGTTGCCCAGGTACATGTTCTCGGCGATCGACAGGTGGGGGATGAGCGCCAGCTCCTGGTGGATGATGACGATGCCCTTGTCCTCGCTGTCGTTGATCGAGGAGAAGGACACCTCCTGACCATCGAAGAGGATCTTGCCGTCGTAGGTGCCGTGCGGATAGACGCCGGACAGCACCTTCATCAGGGTCGACTTGCCGGCCCCGTTCTCCCCGCAGATCGCGTGGATCTCGCCCCGGCGCACCTCGAGGGTGACGTCGGTGAGCGCCTTGACCCCGGGGAAGGTCTTGGTGATGTTCTGCATCTCGAGGATGTTCTCGCCGGCGGCGACGTTCATCTCCAGCAGGTGGCCGGCGGCCTCGTCCGGGCTGACGTCGGGCTCGTCGGTGGGGACCTCGGTGACGTCAGGCTCGTGATCGGCGGGCTCGGTCACCTCGGCCTGGGACACGTCCGCCTGGTCACCCTCGGGCAGGTGCGCGTCCGGCTGCTGGGCGCGGTTCACATTCGGCTCGGGGCCGGTGGGGCTGGGCTCGGTCATCGTGGGACGCCTTTCTGTGGGACCCGGGTCGGGCCGCCGCACCGCTGCGACGGCCCGACCCGGGATACCAACCTGAAGGACTACTTTCCGGAGACCCCGGAGTCGACCTCATCCTGGGTCCAGTAGCCGCTGTCGACCAGGGAGGAGACGATGTTGTCCTTGTAGATGATCTCCGACTCGAGCAGGTAGGACGGGACCACCTTCACGCCGTTGTCGTAGGTCTCGGTGTCGTTGGCCTCAGGCTCCTGGTCCTGCAGGTAGGCCTGCACCGAGATGATCGCCTGCTCGGCGAGCAGACGCGTGTCCTTGAAGATCGTGGCGTACTGCACGTCGTCGTTGATCAGCTTGACCGAGGCGATCTCGGCGTCCTGACCCGACACGACCGGCAGGCCGTCCTCGATCGTCTGGCCGTAGCCGGCGTTCTGCAGCGCGGTGATGATGCCGCGCGACAGGCCGTCATAGGGAGAGAGAACGCCGTCAAGCTGTTCGCTGCCGCCACCGTAGGAGGAGGTCAGCAGGTCCTCCATGCGGCGCTGGGCGGTCTCCTGCTGCCAGCGCAGGGTGGCCGCCTGCTGGATGGTGGTCTGGCCGGACGGCACCTCAAGGACGCCGGAGTCCATGTAGGGCTGGAGGGTGTCCATCGCGCCGTCCCAGAAGAAGTGCGCGTTGTTGTCATCCAGCGAGCCGGCGAAGAGCTCGATGTTGAACGGGCCCTCCTCACCGGTCTCCTCGCCGCTCTCGTCGAGCACGCCCAGGCCGACCAGCAGCGAGGTCGCCTGCTGCACACCGACGTTGTAGTTGTCGAAGGTGACGTAGAAGTCGACGTTCTCGCTGTCGCGGATCAGACGGTCGTAGGAGATGACCGGGATCCCGGCCGAGGCCGCGGCGTCGAGCTGGGTGGACAGCGCGGTCCCGTCGATCGCGGCGATGACCAGCGCGTCCGCGCCGTTGGTGATCATCTGGTCGATCTGGTTGGACTGGGTCGGGATGTCGTCGTTGGCGAACTGCAGGTCGACGGTGTACCCGGCCTCCTCGAGACCTTCCTTGACCGAGTTGCCGTCGGCGATCCAGCGCTCCGAGGTCTGGGTCGGCATCGCGACGCCGACGGTCATGTCCTCAGCGGGGGCAGCGCCGCCACCGGCGGTCGAGTCGTCACCGTCGCCGGGAGCAGCGGTGCCGCCATCGTCGCCGTTGTCGCTTCCGTTGTTTGGCCGGTGCGGGGGATGAGCTGGACCCGGCACCTTCGCCGCCGCAGGCGGCCAGGGCCAGGGTCAGGGTGCCGGCCGCGGCGATCGCGGTGATCCGGCGGAGGTGGGTGGACATGGTGTCTCCTTGGGGGGTGGGGGATGCTTCCTGACTGTTCAGGTCTGGGGTGGTCGGCGTCCCGAGGTGTCCCGGGTATGCCGTGTCTCGGGGTTCTGCGGCGTCCGGGCTGGCGGCGGGTCACCGGGCCAGCCCTTGGGCGAGGCGGTAGTAGGCGGCGTTCCACCGCACCTCGTGGGCGAATCCACGGGCGGTGGTCTCCTCGTCGATGACGAGCAGCTCGGTGCCGGCGATCTCGGCGAAGGTGGCGAACTCCTCGACGCCGACCTGGGTGGAGAGCACCGTGTGGTGCGCGGCGCCGGCGAGCAGCCAGGACTCCGCGGAGGTGGCGAAGTCGGGCTGCGCACGCCAGACGGCATGCGCGACCGGCAGGTTCGGCAGCGCTTCTGGTGGCGTGACCACGTCGACGGCGTTGGCGGTGAGCCGGAAGCGGTCGCGCATGTCGGACATCGCCACCACGACGCCGTCGCCGGGGTCGGCGTGGAAGACCAGGCGGACCGGGTCCTCGCGGTCGCCGATCGACAGCGGGTGGATCTGCAGCGAGGGCGTGGAGGTGGCCAGCGACGGGCAGATCTCCAGCATGTGCGCTCCGAGGATGAGTTCCTGACCGGGGGTGAGGTCGTAGGTGTAGTCCTCCATCAGCGAGGCACCGCCCGGCAGACCCTGGCCCATCACCTTGGCGATCCGGACCAGGATGGCGGTCTTCCAGTCGCCCTCCGCTCCGAAGCCGTAGCCCTTCGCCATCAGTCGCTGGACGGCCAAGCCCGGCAGCTGCCGCAGCCCGCCGAGGTCCTCGAAGGTGGTGGTGAAGGCGCTCGCCCCGAGGTCCTCGAGCAGGCTGAGCAGGGCCAGCTCTTGTCGGGCGCCGTAGCGCAATGAGTCGTGGCGGTCCCCGCCGGAGCGCAACTCGGGGGCCACGTCATACAGGTCCTCGTACTCCGCCACCAGGGTGTCCACGTCGGCGTCAGCGACCCCGTCCACGACGGCGACCAGGTCGTTGACGCCCCAGGTGTTCACCGAGACGCCGAATCGGATCTCGGCCTCGGTCTTGTCACCCTCGGTGACGGCGACATTGCGCATGTTGTCGCCGAAGCGGGCCAGCCGCATGCCCTGTGCCGCATGCCAACCGGCGGCGGCCCGCACCCAGGACGCCACCCGGGCGGTGACCTTCGGGTCGCTCACGTGCCCGGCCACCGTGGTGCGGCGCAGGCCGAGGCGGGTGGCGACATACCCGAACTCGCGGTCACCGTGGGCGGCCTGGTTGAGGTTCATGAAGTCGAAGTCGATCGTCGACCACGGCAGCTCGACATTGGCCTGGGTGTGCAGGTGCAGCAGCGGGGTGCGCAGCGCATCCATCCCGGCGATCCACATCTTGGCCGGGGAGAAGGTGTGCATCCAGGCGATCACGCCGATGCAGCGCTCGTCGGCATCGGCCTCCAGCGCCATCCGGTGGATGGCGTCGCGGTCCTTGAGCACCGGCTTCCACACGACCCTGGCCGGGATCACGTCCGCCGCATCGAGCTGCTCGGCGATCGCGCGGCTCTGCTCGGCGACCTGACGCAGGGTGTCCTCGCCGTAGAGGTCCTGGCTGCCGGTGCAGAACCAGATCTCCAGGTCGTCATAGGACGCGCTCATGCGGTGGTCTCCTCGGTGGTAGGTGCGTCGGTGGTAGGTGCGTCGGTGGTGGACGTGTCGGCGGTGGGCTGCTGGCCGTAGACGTTCTGATAGCGCTCATACAGCGCATCGACATCGGCTTGGGGGATCGGGAGGCAGTCGCCGAGCTGGCGGGAGATGTGCACCGCGCGGGCGACCTCTTCGACCATCACGGCAGCCTTGACGGCCGCACGACCGTCCTTGCCGACGGTGAACGGGCCGTGGTTCTGCATCAGCACGGCCTTGCTCCTGGAACGCTGCAGGGTCTCGACGATGCCGCGTCCGATCGAGTCATCACCGATCAAGGCGAACGGGCCGATCGGGATCGGGCCGCCGAACTCGTCGGCCATCATCGTCAGCACGCAGGGGATCTCCTCGCCGCGCGCGGCCCAGGCGACGGCATACGTGCTGTGCGTGTGCACCACGCCGCCGACGTCGGCCAGGTGCTTGTAGACGTAGGCGTGCGCCGCGGTGTCGGACGAGGGGGCGCGGTCGCCGTCGACGAGATTGCCGTCGAAGTCGCAGACCACCATCGACTCGGGCGTGAGCTCGTCATAGCCCACGCCGGAGGGCTTGATGACGAACAGGTCGGCCCCCTCCAGCCGCTGCGAGACATTGCCTGCTGTCCACACGATCAGCTCCCAGCGCGGGAGTTCGGCGTGCAGCTGGGCCACGATCTCCCGGACCCGGCCCGCCTCCTCCTGGACGTGGGTGGCGAAGTCGGCAAGCGTCATACGGGGGCCTCCTCGGTCCGCGCACCAGCGGTGCGGGCGCGGGCCTCCCGGCGCAGTGCACGCAGCCTGCGCATCACGTCGTTGCCGCCGCGGCCGAAGTGGTCGTGGAGCTGCTGATACTCCGCGAAGAGGCGGTCGTAGGCCTGGGCGCGCTCCTCATCGGGCGTGTAGACGGCGCGGTCGACCTTGCCCATCGCGTCGGCGGCGGCGCGGACGTCCGGGTAGGCGCCGGCGGCGACGGCGGCGTGGATCGCCGAGCCGAGCGCCGGCCCCTGGTCGGTGGCGATCGTGGACAGCGGGAGCCGGGTGACATCGCTGTAGATCTGCATGAGCAGCGCGTTCTTGAGCAGGCCGCCGGCCACGATGAACTCGGTGACGGGCACGCCGGAGGAGGTGAAGGCCTCGACGATCACCCGGGTGCCGAAGGCGGTCGCCTCGAGCAGCGCCCGGTAGATGTCCTCGGCGCGGGTGGCGAGCGTCTGGCCGAGGACCAGCCCGGACAGCTCGTGGTCGACCAGGACCGAACGATTGCCCGAGTGCCAGTCCAGGGCCACCAGCCCGTGCTCGCCGACCTCCTGCTCGGCGGCCAGTTCGGTGAGCAGCTCGTGGGTGGAGATCCCGCGCTCCTGGGCGCGCTCGTGATAGCTGGCGGGGACGCCGTGCTCGACGAACCAGCCGAAGATGTCGCCGACGCCGGACTGGCCGGCCTCGTAGCCCCAGAGCCCTTCGAGGATGCCGCCGTCGACCACACCGCACATGCCGGGGACCTCGGCGAGGGTGTCGCCGTTCATCACGTGGCAGGTGGAGGTGCCCATGATCGCGACCAGCTGCCCCGGCTGGACAGCCGCGGCGGCGGGGGCGGTGACGTGGGCGTCGACATTGCCGACCGCGACCGCGATGCCCTCGGGCAGCCCGGTCCAGCCGGCGGCCTCGGCCGTGAGGGTGCCGGCGGCGTGGCCGAGCTGGCCGATCGGGTGCTCGAGCTTGTCGGTGACGAAGCCCGCGAAGTCGGGGTTGAGCGCGGTGAGGAAGTCGGGGGAGGGGTACGCGCCGTCCTGCAGGATGCCCTTGTAGCCCGCGGTGCAGGCGTTGCGGACGTAGCTGCCGCACAGCTGCCAGACGATCCAGTCGGCGGCCTCGACCCAGTGCTCCATCGCGTCGTAGACCTCGCGGTCCTCCTCGAGCAGCTGCAGGCCCTTGGCGAACTCCCACTCCGAGGAGATCAGCCCGCCATAGCGCCGGATCCAGGACTCGTCGCGCTCGTGGGCGAGCTCGTTGATCCGGTCGGCGTGCGGCTGGGCGGCGTGGTGCTTCCACAGCTTGACGTAGGCGTGGGGGCGGTCGGCGAACTCGGGCACCTCGTTGAGCGGGGTGCCCTCGGCGGTCGTGGGGACCATGGTGCAGGCGGTGAAGTCGGTGCCGATCCCGATCACCTGGTCGGGCTGGACACCGTGCTCGGTGCGGGCCTGCTCGAGGGCGGCGGGGACGGCGACCTTGAGCACGTCCACGTAGTCCTGGGGGACCTGGAGCGCCCAGTCGGGATCGAGGCGCACGGGGTTCCCGGCGTCCGCAGCGGGGCCGGCGGTGAGCTCGGCCTCCATCACCGCGTGGGCGTAGGGGTGCACGGCCGAACCGAGGATCGCACCGTCGCCGACTCGGGCCACGACGGCGCGGCCGGACAGCGTGCCGTAGTCGACGCCGATGACGTATGCGGGTTCGCCTGGCACGGGTGTGGCCTCCTCGACACAGTTCGGGCGCTCCGGGTGTGAGCGCTCACGTGGAGCCAATAGTTAGCGCTAACATGCCTTCTGTCAAGAGACCTGACCGATCGTGTCCGGAGTGTTATCGGGCGGGATCGGGCGACCAGATCGGCGGAGCGATGATGCCCACCACGCCAGCACGGCCCCGAGCCACGATGTATGACGTCGCCCGGGTTGCCGGGGTCTCGCACCAGACCGTGTCCCGGGTGGTGAACGGGCGCAGCGGGGTTCGAGCCGAGACGATCGACCGGGTGCGCGGGGCGATGGATGAGCTGGCCTATGTGCCGAATGCGTCGGCGCGCAGCCTGGCCGCGCGGCGCTCGGGGGTGATCGGGGTGATCAGCCTCAATGGTCCGTACTTCGGGCCGACGTCGATGCTGCACAGCATCGAGTCGGCCGTGCGGGAGCACGGCTACATCCCCAGCGTGAGTTCGCTCTACGGCTGCACGTCGGCGCAGACCCAGCTGGCGATCGCCCAGCTGGTGGAGCGCCAGGTGGAGGGCGTGGTCGCGGTGTGCCCGATGGCGGATGGGCCGGATCTGCTCGCCGCGCTGCCCGCGGGGCTGCCGGTGGTGGCGGTGGAGACCGATCTGGGTCAGGGCCAGCCCTACGTGGCCAGTGACAACCTGCACGGTGGCCGGATGGTGGCCGAGCACCTGATCGCGCTGGGGCATCGGGAGATGGCGCACGTGACCGGGCCGGTGGGCTGGGCGGAGTCGGTGCTGCGCACCCAGGGCTGGGAGGAGGTCCTGCGGAGTGCGGGAGTGCCGGTGCGTGAGCATCTCACCGGCGACTGGTCGGCGCGCTCGGGCCACGCGGCAGGGGTGCAGTTGGCCGCGATGCCCGAGGTGACCGCGGTCTTCGTGGCCAACGACCAGATGGCCCTCGGGGTGCTCACCGCTCTGCATGAGGCGGGGCGTCGGGTGCCTGAGGACATCAGTGTCGTTGGCTATGACGACATCCCGGAGGCCGCCTGGCTGCTGCCCGGACTCACCACGGTTGAGCAGCGATTCGTCGAGGTGGGTCGGTTGGGGATCGACCAGATGGTGCTGGCGATCAAGGGCCGCGCCCCCGAGCCGGAGGTGCTGGTGCGGCCGACCCTGATCGAGCGCGCGAGCACCGCTGCGCCACGGGCGGTGTGAGGCGGGGCCTGACGTTCGTCGGCGACGAGCCGCGCGTCACGGGGGATGCCCACACCCGGGCGGCGTGCCCGGTGAGGGACTCGCGCGACCCTTCTCACGCCATACCCTTGCGGTGCAAGGTAGTGAAGGAGTACCTTGTGACGCATGGCAGCAACCCAGGCGGTGACCCAGCTCCGACGAGGAGTCCTCGAGCACTGTGTGCTCGCCCTGCTCCAGGGGGAGCAGCGGTACGGGTATGACCTGGTCACCGAGCTGTCGGATGCCGGCCTGGTCGCCAGCGAAGGGACGATCTACCCCTTGCTGAGTCGACTGCGCAAGGACGGTCTCGTGCAGACCACCTGGGGGGAGTCGCCGTCTGGTCCGCCGCGGCGCTACTACTCCCTCACCTCTGACGGCCGGCGCGCGCTGGCCGACTTCAGGTCGTCCTGGAGCGAGCTCAAGCGCTCCGTCGACGACATCCTCTCCGGAAGGCAAGGATCATGATGACTGTTCTGCAGCACCCGTTGGTGGTGGATTATCTGGCGCGGCTGCGGGCCGAGGCCGAGCGCGCCCTGTCGCAGGACCAGGCCAGTGAGCTGGTCACCGACATCGAGGGGCATCTTGGCGAGGCGCTCGGTGAGAACCCGCAGGAGGTGCGCGTGCGCGAGGTGCTCGACCGCCTCGGGGAGCCGGAGGAGGTGGTGGCCGCGACCTCGGCCCCCGCTGAGTCGGGCGCTGGCGCTGGCGCGGCTGGCTGGGGTGCCGCCGCGGGCGGTGCCAGTTCCGTCGGCGGCGCGCCGTCCAGCGGGCCCCAGCAGGCCGCCCGACGGGAGGGCGCGCCGTGGGAGTCGCTCGCCGGGATCTTCCTGGTGATCTCGGCCGTGCTCTTCCCGGTCTGGTTCCTCTCGATCCCGATGTGGGTGGCTGGGCTGGTCTTCATCGCCCTGTCACACCGTTGGGACGGCGGCCACAAGGTGCTCGCGGTGGGAGCGTGGGGATCGCTGCTGCCGATGGCGTGGATCTTTATTGGCTATGCGGGGATGATGGCTTTGGAGCAGAGCTGCGCCGGGGAGGGGTGCGAGGTCCAGTCTGTGTCGACCGGGATCCCGCTCGTCGGAGTCGTCGTGCTGGCCGCCCTGGTGGTCTACCTCGTCTTCGTGGTGTGGGCGACGCGTCGCCTCATCCGCGCGGCCGGTCGCTAGTTGCCGAAGGGAGCCGGAGCGCGCCCTCACCCGGGTCAGGTGGCCCCCTCCAGACACCCCGCACGGTCACTCAGACATGCACAACGCCGGAGGTGGCCGCGCTGACCTGGGGTTTCCTCTGGCGACCGCTCGTTGTGCATGTTTGAGGGCCTGCTCTGTGGTTGATCTGGGCGGTCCCGGTCGAGGTCAGTGCGTCGGGAAGGCCGCGGCCAGGCCGCGCTCGAGGTCCTCGCGCAGGTCCTCGACGTCCTCCAACCCCACCGACACCCGGATCGTCCCGTCGGTGATCCCCGCCGCGAGACGGGCCTCCTCAGGCAGCCGCCGGTGCGTCGTGGTCGCGGGGTGGGTGGTGAGGGACTTGCTGTCACCGAGATTGTTGGAGATGTCGACCACCTGCAGCGAATCCATCAGTGCGAACGCCTGCTCCTTGCCGCCGTCGATGGTGAAGGTCACCATCGTTCCGCCGCCGCTCATCTGGCGCTGGGCGAGCTCGTGCTGGGGGTGGGAGGGCAGCCACGGGTGGAAGACGCGCGTCACGCGCGGGTCGGCCTCGAGGTGCTGCGCGAGCGCGAGCGCGCTGTCGGCCATCCGCGCCACCCGCAGGTCGAGGGTCTCCACACCCTTGAGCGTCACCCACGCGTTGAACGGGGACATCGCCGGCCCCGTATGCCGCAGCAGTGTCCTGATCGGGCCGGTCACCAGTTCGGCATCGCCCAGGATCGCTCCGCCCAGGACCCGTCCCTGGCCGTCGATGTGCTTGGTGGTGGAGTAGACGACGATGTCGGCGCCCAGGTCCAGTGGACGCGAGTGGACCGGGGTGCCGAAGACGTTGTCGACCACGACGACCGCACCGGCCTGGTGGGCCAGCTCGCTGACGGCCGCGACGTCCACGAGCTCCTGCGTGGGGTTGCTCGGAGTCTCGAAGAAGACCGCCGTGGTCGGGGTCCGCAGGGCCTGCGCCCACGCTTCCAGGTCCTTGCCGTCGACGAAGGTGCTCTCCACGCCCCACCGCCGCAGCACCTCATCGATGATCACGAAGCACGAGCCGAACAGGGCGCGGGAGGCGACGATCCGATCGCCGGCCCCGCACAGCCCACCCAGCGCACCGAAGACTGCGGCCATCCCGGACGCTGTCGCCTGGCAGGCGCCGGCGCGATCCCCGTGCAGCAGGCGCAACCGCTCCTCGAGCATGGCGACGGTCGGGTTGCCGTAGCGCGTGTAGACGAAGCGTTCGATCTCCTCGGCGAAGGCGGACTCGGCCTCGGCGGCGCTGCTGTAGACATAGCCGGAGGTGGGATAGAGAGCCTCGGCGGTCTCGTCGAAAGCGCTGCGCATCAGCCCACCGCGGATCGCCAGTGTGTCGGGTCGCCAGTGCTCGGTGTGCTGCTCGCTCATGGTCTGGAAGGCTACCGCCGCCGGTGCGCTGAGCAGGTCGGGAGGGGCAGGTCAGGCAGTGGCAGGATGGCGACCATGGCCTCCGACGAGCCGATCTTGGACCCCACCCTGTCCAACTCCCGCGTTGCCGCTGGACTGGGCGCGGCGCAACGCCACCTGCGTGATGGCGAGCGGGTCGTGGGGCTGCACGGCGTGAGCCGCTTCCGGCGGTCGGTCGCCTTCCTGGTGCTGACCGACCAGCGGGTCTTCACGCTCGGCCTAGAGCACGAGGCCTACCCCGTCGTCGACGATCTCGACCACTTCGCCATCGAGCGCCTCGAGGTCGAACGGGAAGGCGTCCTCCGGTTCGGCGACGTCCGTGCCTATCCGAGTTCCGGGCCCGACGTCATGCTCGGCAGCCTGAACGTCGGCCTGCGCAGCCAGGGTCTGACCGCCTTCGACGAGGCCCTGCGAGCCGTGCGGAAGATCCGGGAGAGCGCACCCTTGACCCCGATCGATCTTCCGGCGCCGCCGCTGCCCCTCCAGGGCGGGGTGCCCTCTCGGACCTTCAGCGAGGGCACGGTGCCGTCCGACAGCGTGCCCTCCGACAGCGTGCCCTCTGACAGCGTGCCCTCTGACAGCGTGCCCTCTGACAGCGTGCCCTCTGACAGCGTGCCGCCCCGCGCCACGCCGTCGAACGATGCGCGAGGCGATCAGGTCCTCGTCGATCAACTCACGGAGTTGGCCCGGCTGCATCAGGCCGGCCTGCTCACCGACGAGGAGTTCGCCGCAGCCAAGGCACGCGTGCTCGGCTGAGATGCAGCGGCCGAGCGTTCAGGCCTCCCCGGCCCCGTCGTCCACGCCAGCAGCATCGCGCCCCACCCACTCCAGCGTCGCCGCGACCATCGCGCGGACGCCGGTGTCCAGCATCGGCTGGAGCACCGGGGCAAAGTGCGGGGAGTGATTGTCCGGCAGGTCCGCGAGCGAGCCAGCCTCCTCGGCCTGCGCCCAGGTGTCCGCGTCGAACGCGCCAAATCCCCAGTAGCAGTAAGGAACTCCCCAGGCGTCCGGCAACTCGCCGAAGTCCTCGGACCCGCTCTCCGGCTCGAAGATCCGCACCTGATCGGCACCGAGCTCGGCGGCCAGGGCCGAGCGCACCCGATCCGTGGTCGCCGGGTCGTTGTCGGTGACCGGCAGGTGGTCGAAGGTCTCGAAGTCCGGCTCAGGGGCGCCCCACGCCGCGGCTTCGGCTCGGGCGGTGCGCTGGATCGCCGCCAGGCAGGTCTGCGCCACGCCCGCGTCATAGGTTCGCACCGTGCCTTCCAGCACCGCCTGCGACGGGATGATGTTTGTCTTGGTGCCCGCCTGGATCCGGCCCACCGTCACCACTGCCGTCGCCGAGGGGGCGACCTGTCGCGAGACGATGGTCTGGAGCCGGAGCACGAGCGACGCCGCCATCACCACCGGGTCCAGCGCCGTATGTGGTGCCGAGCCATGACCTCCCTTGCCGTGCAGCGTGATCCGGAAGTCGTCACAGCTGGCCATGATCGGTCCGTCGGCGACCTGCACCGAGCCCGCCGGGCCTGGCAGCACGTGCTGGCCAAGCGCCACATCGGGTCGGGGGAGGCGCTCCACCAGACCGTCGGCCACCATCGCCTCAGCCCCGTTGTCCTGTTCCTCGGCCGGTTGGAAGACCGCGATCAGCGTGCCCGCCCACGCCTCCCGGGAGGTGATCAGCAACCGGAGCGCGGCCAGCAGGGTAGCCACGTGGGTGTCATGCCCGCACGCGTGCATCACCGGGACGCTCTCGCCCTGCTTGTTGGTCGTCCAGACGGTGGAGGCGTAGTCCAGCCCGGTGTCCTCCTGGACCGGCAGCCCGTCCATGTCGGCGCGCATCAGCACGGTCGGCCCCGCACCGTTGCGCACCACGGCCACCACGCCGGTGCCGCCGAGCCCGGTCACGATGTCCATCACCTCCTCATCGCCCTCGGCCGAGCTGCGCTGCACCGTGTCGGTCCGCAGGCCGGCGAGCTGCGCCATACCCTTCAGCTCGGTGACGACCCGCGCGGCTGTCTCGTGCTCGGCCATCGACAGTTCGGGGTGGGCGTGCAGGTGGCGGTAGAGGTCCTCGAGCCAGGGGCGGATCTTCGGTAGGTCGGCGAGGACGGCGACGGTGGGGGAGGTCATGACGTCACGCTAACGCGCCCGGCATGTCAGGCTGTGCGCCGTGAGCCCGAGTCGCCCGAGTCGCCAGCACCGACGCGTCATCCACACCGGCCAGGCCCTCGTCGACGTGGTCTGCGAGGTGCCAGGGTTGCCGGTCCGCGGCGGCAACGTGAACGCGACGAGCTTTGCCCCGTATGCCGGTGGTGCAGTCAGCATCCTCCTCGCCGCCGCGCGGAGCGGGGCGAGCGCGGTCCACGCAGGGGCTCACGGCACGGGACCGAACGGGGACCTGATCAGGGCGGCCCTGGACAGGGAAGGGGTGGGGCTGTCGGCGCCGCCGGTCGCCGACGAGGACACCGGGATCTGCGTCGTGCTCGTCGAGCCCTCGGCGGAGCGGACCTTCGTCACGACCTACGGCGCCGAGCGTCGGATCAGCGCTGAGTCGTTGGCGACCAGCGACCCCGGCCCGGGCGACCTGGTCTGCGTGACCGGCTACTCGCTCTACCCGCCGACGCGGGACCCGCTGCTCGCCTGGGTGGACGGTCTCCCGGCCGATGTCCACCTCGTGCTGGACCCAGGGGCAGCGCTGGCGGACATGCCGGCCGAGCTGGTGGAGCAGGTGCTCGCGGTGACCGATGTCTGGACCTCCAACGCCCTCGAGGCGGAGGAACTGACCGGCGTGACCGACGTGGAGGCCTCCTGCGAGGCGGTGGCTGAGCGGCTCCCCGAGGGCGCGGTCGTCATCGTGCGGGACGGCCCGGAGGGATGCTTCGTCCGGGTCGACGGGCAGACCAGCTATGTCGCTGGCTACCCGCAGGAGCCGGTGGACACCAATGGCGCGGGGGACACGCACACCGGCGTGCTCTGTGCCGGGGTGGCGCAGGGCCTGCCGTGGCTGGAGGCGGCTCGCCGGGCCAACGCAGCGGGCGCCATCAAGGTCACCCGTCGCGGACCCGCGACGGCCCCGACCAGCGCCGAGGTGGACCTCTTCCTGGCGCAGCAGGATCACTGAGAGCGCCCGATCATCACGATGTGGTCACGAACCGGCGTGGCCCTGCAACCTTCGGTGCCCCTGCGACGTCATGATGACAAGGGCAGCAGGACGACGACGTCACAGTGGCTGCCACCGACAGATTCATGGCAGGGGACGCACATGACCGCTCACACCCATCGCTCCTCCCGCTCGATCGTGGACCACGCGGCGCACCCGCTGGACCACTCTCCCGAGGTGCTGCTGGCGCTCGCCGCAGTGCTGATCGTGGTCGCCGGTCCGGTGGCCCACGCGCTGCTGACGCCGGGACCGCTCATGGCTGCCGCCAGCGCCCTTCTCCTGGTGGTCGGGGTCGCCCTCGCGGTGGCCGCCGCGACCCGGATGCTGCGCGACTAGTCGACCGGCACACCACCGTAGGGACGGCCGAATCTGCCGTGGTGGGCAACCTCCCGCACCGGGCGGCGCCCTCGTCGCAAGGAGGGGGAGCGGCGGTCCGCTGCCGGATACCCCACCGAGATCACCCCGACGAAACGTCGGTTGCCCGGGATGCCGAAGGCCTCCCGGACATCTCCATGCCGCTGCACCGGCACGCCGAAGAAGAGCGCGCCCAGGCCCTCGTCCACCGCGGTGAGCAGCATCAGCATCGAGGCCATGCCGGTGTCGACATCCCAGAAGGGGACCGGCCAGCGCGCCTCGTCCCGGTCGGTCCAGCCCTTGTCCCGCTCGGCATAACGGTCCAGGTAGGTGTCCGGGTCGGACAGGGCGATGATCAGGCACGGGGCGGTCCGCATCCCGCGCAGCCAGGAGTCCGGCTCACCGCCGTCGCTGGTGCTGGCCCAGAACAGCTCCCGGTCTGCCTGGTCGGTGAGGACCACGAAGTCCCAGCCCTGGGAGAAGCCTGCGCTGGGCGCCCGCACCGCGTGGTCGAGCAGCCGATCCAGCACCTCGACAGGCACCGGACGGTCGGGGTCATAGGCCCGGACCATCCGACGACGACGGATCACCTCGCGCAGCTCCATCCCTTGATCGTGGCATGCCGCACCGACAGGGCTGAGTCGTGAGCAGGATCACAGCCAACCCGGAGGCGGGGAACGGCGTCCCGGAAGACATGACGAGCACGTCGATCGGACGGGTGGTGCGGATGCCGCGCCGCGCCGCCGAGAGGACCGAAGGCCCGGCAGACGGCCTGGTCCGCAGCGCCGTCACCGAGTCCGTGCGAGATTCCCTCGATGACGCCGTGCGCGCGGTCTAGTGGCCAACCTGGTGAAGGACCACTGGCGCAAGCGCTCCCGCGAGCGAGCGGCATACCAGCGTTTCCAGGGCGGTATCGACCCGGACGTGGACGTCGACAACAGCCCGACCGGGCTGTCGTGCTCTCGGTCCGGGCTGCGGTGGAGAGCCTGCCCGAGCGACTGCGCACCGCCGTGCTCCTGCATTACTTCGCCGACCTGAGCGTCGCCGACGTGGCCCGGCAGATGAGCAAGGCGGAAGGCACGATCACGCGCGACCTGCACGAGGCGCGGGCCCACCGCCCTGGACAGCCCGGACACGATCCTGTGGACCGGCCTGGACGGGGAGCTGGGCATCTCGACCGACGGTGGCAGGACGCACGAAGAGATCCGCAGGCCGGACGCGGATCTCCCCCTGCCCCCGGAGCGGACCCCCGACCAGGCTCAGAGCCAGGAGTCCACCGTCGTCAGCCACGACGGTGTACGCCTGATCGCTCTCACCGATGACGGGGCCTGGGTCACCGAGGACCGGGGCCATCGTCGCCGGGTTGGGGCTGGGTTTCGCGCTGGTCGGTGGCGGGGTGCTCTCCGAGGCCGACCTGGGACTGGTCAATACCCACGCGGGGGTGGCTGAGGGGCACCCGGACAACTCCTCCGCGTCCGTCTTCGGCGGGCTGACCCTGTCCTGGATGCCGAGCCCTCAGGTCGTGCGCACGGCCAGGCCCGTGCTGCACCCGGACATCGTCCCGGTGGTGCTCGTGCCAGCGACGGAGAAGCTCGACACGGCGATCGCCCGCAGCGTCCTCGGGCCGACCGTGCCACGGGTCGACGCCGTCCACCAGGTCGGGCGGGCAGCCCTGCTCGTGCACGCGCTGACCCACGAGCCGGCCCACCTGCTCGATGCGACCCAGGACCGGCTACACCAGGAGCCGCGCCGCGAGGTCTACCCCGTGACGATGGGCGCGGTCGACACCCTGCGCGCCCTGGGGCACGCCGCGGTCGTCTCCGGCGCCGGCCCCACCGCGATGGCCCTCACCACCCGGGACCTCGTCGAGGTCGTGGTCGCTGAGGCACGGTCCTGGGGGCGCAGCTGGAAGGTCCTGACCCCGGGGGTCCCAGATGTCGGCCTGCAGCTGCTCAATTAGCGAAACATTGCAGGTCAGCAGCCTTTTCCGGGGTTCACACGAAGATCTCGTTCAGATCACGATCACGTATCATTGGCCCTTTTGACTCTCAAGATTCTCCCAGGTCTTGTTACGGTGTCCAGCGGCCCAGACACCTCCGGGCTTGACCCTGCACGGACATCGAACCGAGGAGAGAGATGGATACCTGGCGGGACTACGACTGGGTGGGCCTGGCCGAAAAGGCCGGCATTGCCCTGATCATCCTGATCGTCACGTGGATCGTGGCGCGACTGGTGAAGGCGGCCTTCACCAAACTCGTGGGGAACGTGAAGTTTCTGCAGCGCCAGTCTGGTGATGGCCAGTCGCTGGGCGCCGCCCTGGGGCAGATTGCCTCCTTGCTGGTCTGGCTGCTCGGCCTGATCGCCATCCTTCAGGTCTTCAGCCTGGAGCAGGTGCTCGGACCGATCCAGAGCATGCTGGACAACCTGTTGTCCTACCTGCCGGCCGTCATCGGCGCCGGCTTCGTCTTCTTCGTGGGCTACGTGATCGCCAAGATCGCGCGCCAGCTCACCACCACCGCTCTGGACACCGCGGGCTTCGACCGTGGCGTGGCGCGGCTGACCAACGGTCAGCTGGGTGACGCCGAGGCGGCCCGTGCCGCTGGTGCCGACGCCGACGGCGAGGCCGTCCTGCGTGGTGGCGGCAGCACAGGGAGCGGCACCCGGCTGTCGTCGGTGCTGGGCAACCTGGTCTTCGCGCTCATCCTGATCCTGGTCGGCATCGCCGCCCTGCAGATCCTGGGCATCTCGGCCATCTCCGACCCGGCCGAGTCCATGCTCCAGACGGTCTTCGACGCCATCCCGAACATCATCGTGGCAGCGCTGCTGCTGGGCCTGGGTGTCTTCATCGCCAAGTTCGTCGCACAGCTCCTCGAGGGCACGCTGCGCGGCTTCGGCACCGACAAGTCGGTCGCCGAGCTCGGCATCATGCCCGAGGGGCAGAGCGCGAGCTCGCTCCTGGCACGCATCGCCCAGATCGCGATCATCCTGTTCTTCGGTGTCATGGCGACCCGGATGCTGAACTTCCCGGAGATCACGAACTTCCTGGAAGAGGTGCTGGCCCTCGGTGGTCGGGTCCTCTTCGGTGGCGCGATCATCGCCGCTGGTGTCATCATCGCCGGCCTGCTCCGTCGCACGATCGGCACCGGCACCGCCGGGACGATCATCTACTGGGCCACGATCGCGCTGTTCGTGGCGATGGGCCTGAGCTTCATGGGCATCGCCGACTCGATCATCAACCTCGCCTTCGGCGCGGTCGTGGTCGGTGGCGCGCTGGCTGCCGCTCTGGCCTTCGGCCTGGGTGGTCGCGACGCCGCCGCTCGCGCCCTGGCGAAGGTCGAGCAGGACAAGGCGCAGACGAAGGGCCAGACCCCGACCACCTGATCGACGGTCTGACCGACTGCCTGACCCGCAGTCCTCACGTGCGCCGGGGCGGCATCGCTGCCCCGGCGCACGCCTGTGTGCCACCACCACCGAGGGAGCGGTTGCTGCCAGCATCGGCCTTGCGTCCGCACCGGTGGAGAAGGGCGCCGCCGGTCACCACGACCCGGCGGCGTGGGCCCGCACCGGTGGAGAAAGGCGCCGCCGCGCGGGCCTGGTCCGCGGTGAGGACCCGGTCAACGACGAGGTCCGGCGCGAGGGAGGTGAGCGCCGCCCAGCGCAGGCGGGCTGGCTCATCAACGAGGTCACGGCCGTCGAGGTGCAGCAGATCGAACAGGTAGGTGGTCACCGGGGTCCTGCCCGCGAGTGCAGTCGGGTCGGCGCTGGAGGCGGTCCGGGCACCGGTGACCTGGAACGGGTGTGGGCGGCCATCGTCGGCCAGCGCAACAACCTCTCCATCAAGCACGGCGGTGCGCGCCGGCAGCTCGGTCACCGCTCGGACGACCTCGGGCAACCGGTCAGTGAACTCCTCCAGGGACCGGGTGAACAGGCGCACCGGGGGCCCGCCGCCTCCCGCCCGGTCCAGATGGATCTGGAGCCGGATGCCGTCCAGCTTGGCCTCGACCGCCACCTCCACCCCCTTGCCACCCTCGACCGCGCTGGGGACGTCCGGCGCGGTCCCGGCGAGCATGGGGCGCAGCGGTCGGCCCACCTCGAGCCGGATCTCCGCCAGTGCCACGGCACCCCCGGCCAAGGCGACCCGGGCGACCGGACCGGCATACCCGGCCAGCATGACCGCCCGCCGGACGAGTGCGTCCGGGACGTCCGCGGCGTGGGCGATCGCCGGCAGAAGGACTCCGTCGCCGGCGCCCTGCCGCAGTTCGCCGGTGATCAGCCCGACCAGCCAGCGCTGCTCCGGCGCGGTGGCCTGGGCGAGGAGATCGGCGACGGCTCCGGCGCGGGCACTCGCGGAGCCAGCACCGGAGAGTGCCCGGAGCTCGGTGAGGGCCTCGTCGACGGCGAGGACGCTCAGCGACGGTTCTGCTGCCGGCGCAGGGAGCTCGCGCAAGCCGCGCCAGCCGACCCCGACGGTCCGCTGCGGCACCACTCCCGCGAGGTAGTCGGCCACGACCTCCACCAGGCGCCCACCCTGGTCCCCGGCCCTCCCGTCCTGCTCCTGCGCCAGAGCCGCCGCGCCCTCGGCCGCTGCCACACGCAGGGTCGCCGCGAGCAGCTCGGTCTTGGCAGTGCGCGACCGGGTAGCCGCCACCGCGGCCGAGGTCGCGATGACACGGGCCAGCTGCATAGCCTCAGTGGTCGGGCGTGGGGTCGTCCGAGGTGTCCTCGAGCGGCGGGAGCACCCGCCCGTCGCTGAGTTCGACGCTGTCGTCGGAGTCGAAATCGACGGCGTTGCGGTAGCGGGTGGTGCGGTTGTAGACGAGGTCGCCGGGCCGCAGGTCGGGGATCAGTTCGTCGACGGTGACCACCGTGTAGCCGGCGTCCTCGAAATCAGAGAGCACCCCGGGCAGCGCGGTCACGGTGTTCTGGACGGTGTCGTGCAGGATCACGATCGAGCCCTCACGGACGTTGTTGCGGATGAAGGTGCGGATCTGCTGCGCGGATGGGCCATCCCAGTCCTTGGGGTTGACGTCGGTCATGATCACGGCCTTGCCGATGTTCCGGGTGTCGTTGTTGAACGCCAGGAAGGGCGGGCGCATGGTGGTCGTCGTCGGCATCCCCAGGTCGTTCAGCAGCGAGTCCGTGCGGGTCATCTGCTCTCGTTGCTGGGCCCGGGTGAGCTCCGTCAGTCGCACGTGGTCGTAGGTGTGGTTGCCGATCTGGTGGCCCTCGATCCAGGTGTTCCGTGCGACCGTGCTCCGCTCGGCGACCCGCCTTCCGACGACGAAGAAGGTCGCGGGCACGCGGGCCGTGGCGAAGATGTCGAGCACCTGCGTCGTCAGCGAGCTCGGCCCGTCGTCGAAGGTGACAGCGACACACGCGGTCTGCGCGCAGTTGATGGTGGGACGGGTGTCCAGCCCGGCCCCCCGCACCGTGGACCGGCACACCGACGCCTGCCCACCGAGCGCGACCACCCGCGAGGGCGTGAGGCGCTTCAACTCGGCCGCGGTCTGGGCGCTCACGGGCGAGCAGGTGCCGCCGGGGTCCGGCTGCGGGCCTACGGTTCAGGTCAGCTCCGCGCACAGGCCCGTGTCTACTCGGAGGACAACGAGCAGATCGAGTCCCGCGTGTGGGTCAGCAGCGATGACGGACGCACGTGGACTGAGCAGGAAGTCCTCGAGCGCGTGTCCTTCAGAGCGGATTGACGCCACGGACGGATGCGGGACTGATGGTCGGTCCCCTTCGCTGATGCTGCTCAGCGATCGAGCAGCTGGCCGGTCGCCTCGCGATAGCGCTCCAGCACGCTCTGCCCATCGGTGCGCGGCTCCACCTGCACCGCGGGCTCGGCGGGTGACCAGGTGGGTGGCTCGTCACCGCCGACGAGCAGCCAGGCGGCCTGCCGTGCGGCGCCGTCCGCGACATACTCACCGGGCGTGGGCACCTCGACCGGGATGCCCAGGAGGTCGGCCAGGGCCTGGCGCAGGGTGCGCGACTGCGCGCCTCCGCCCACCAGCAGCACGCGCCGTGGTTCGACGCCGTGGCCGGTGAGTGCCCGGAGTGCCTCGCCCAGGGAGCAGGCGACCGCGTCGATGGCCGCGCGTGCCAGGTGCGCGGGCGTGCTGGTCGCCAGCGTGAGGCCGTGCAGGGAGCCGGTCGCCGTGGGCAGGTTGGGCGTGCGTTCGCCCTCGAGATAGGGCACCAGCACCAAGCCATCGGCTCCCAGGGGCACGCCACCGGCGAGGTCGTCGAGCTCGCTCACCGGGACCCCGATCATCCGGGCCGCGGCGTCGAGCACGCGGGCGGCGTTCAGCGTGCAGGCCAGCGGCAGGAAGCGTCCGGTCGCGTCGGCGAACCCGCTGACCAGCCCGCTGGCGTCCTGCACGGCGTGCTCGGCGACCGCCGAAACCACCCCCGAGGTGCCCACGGACAGCACCACATCGCCCGGTCCGGCACCCAGCGCCAGCGCCGCCGCCGCGTTGTCCCCGGCGCCCGGGCCTAACGGCATACCACCATCCTGGGCCCGGCCGGAGGACTCGGTGGGCGCGAGCACCCGGGGGAGGGTCACCTCGCGTCCGAGGAGCTCGGCGAGCACCCCGTCCTCGTATGCCGCGGTGCCGGGATTCCAGTAGCCGGTGCCCGAGGCGTCGGACCGGTCGGTGACCAGGTCGGCCAGCTCGGAGGAGCCGGTGAGCCGCCAGGTCAGCCAGTCGTGGGGGAGTGCCACAGCGGCCGTGCGAGCGGCGTTGTCCGGCTCCTGCTCGGCCATCCAGGCGACCTTGGTCACCGTGTAGGACGGCAGCGGCACCGAGCCCGTGTGCTCGGCCCACCACGCGGCACCGCGCTCCTCGATCAACCGGCGCGCCTGCGGAGCGGACCGGGTGTCATTCCACAGGAGCGCGGGCCGCACGACCGAGCCCGACTCGTCGAGGGTGACCATGCCGTGCTGCTGGCCCGCCACCGAGATCGCGTCCACGTCCGAGAGCCCGTCAGCGGCCGCGATCGCCTCGGTGAGGGCAGACCACCAGGCGTCCGGATGCACCTCGGTGCCGTCAGGGTGGGCGGCCCGGCCCGAGCGCACCAGGCGCCCGGACTCGGCGTCCCGCACGACGACCTTGCAGGACTGGGTCGAGGAATCGATCCCGGCGACGAGCACCATGGGTCAGCGCGCCCCGAGGACGTGCTCCACGGCGAGCTGGTTGAGGTGCACGAAGCCGTAGCCGCGCTCACCCAGCCGGTCCGCGTCCGCCTCCAGGTTCGCGAAGTCGTAGTCCGCGAGCACGCTGGCCGGCGTCTCGCCCTCCTCCAAGGTGGGGGTGCCCAGGTCGAGGATGCCGGAGGCGGCCATCGCCTCCTGGACCTCGGGGTCGGCGCGGAAGGCCCGCGCGCGCTCGGCGAGGAGGCGGTAGGTGCTCATGTTCGCCGCGGCCGAGGCCCAGACACCCTCGACGTCCTCGGTGCGCGAGGGCTTGTAGTCGAAGTGGCGCGGCCCCTGGTAGCGCTCGCCGCCACCCGGGAAGCCGTTGTCGAGCAGATCGACGGTGAAGAAGGCCGAGAGCAGGTCGCCGTGGCCGAAGACGAGGTCCTGGTCGTACTTCGGGCCGTGCTGACCGTTGAGGTCGATATGGAAGAGCTTGCCGGCCCACAGCGCCTGGGCGATGCCGGCCGTGAAGTTCAGACCCGCCATCTGCTCGTGACCGACCTCGGGGTTCACGCCGACGATGTCGCCGTGCTCCAGGGTGGCGATCAGCGCCAGGGCGTGCCCGACGGTGGGCAGCAGGATGTCGCCCCGGGGCTCGTTGGGCTTGGGCTCCAGGGCGATCCGCATGCCGTAGCCCTGCTCCTTGATGTAGCCCGCGACCGCGTCCAGGCCCTCCTTGTAGCGCTCATGCGCGGCGCCGAAGTCCTTGGAGCCGTCGTACTCCGCGCCTTCCCGGCCGCCCCACATCACGAAGGTCTCGGCGCCGAGCTCGGCGCCAAGGTCCACCTGGCGCAGCACCTTGACCAGGGCCAAACGGCGCACGTCGCGATCGTTGCTGGTCAGTGCACCATCCTTGAAGACCGGGTGGCTGAAGGTGTTGGTCGTGACCATCGGGACGCTCATGCCGGTCTCGGACAGCGCATCGCGGAAACGGGACACGATCTGGTCGCGCTCCGCCGCGGGCGTGCCGAAGGGCACGAGGTCGTCATCGTGAAAGGTGATGCCGTGCGCGCCGAGCTCGGCGAGCTTGTGCACCGCCTCGATCGGATCCAAGGCCGGGCGGGTGGCCTCGCCGAAGGGATCGGCGGCCGGCCACCCCACGGTCCAGAGGCCGAAGGTGAACCGGGTCTGATCTGCGGTGTCGCTCATGGGCTTGCCTCCTAGTTGGTTTTATGGCAAAACTATACACATCACGGAACGAGGTGCGGCGATGCCGACCACCTTCGCCCAGTCGATCGAAATCGTTATCGACAACGATTGACACCACCGGCGTCCCCGCGACCGGCTGGACCTTCTTCAACGTCGAGGAGCACGACATGAGCAAGCGGATACTCACCCTGATCGCCGCTGGCAGCCTGCTGACGCTGACCGCGTGCGGCAACGGTGACAACGGCAACGGCGATACCGCAGACGGTGGCGCCACGGGCGCCGGCAATGGCGGAGACGTCACGATCTCCTGGTGGCACAACTCGAACACCGGTGAGGGTCGTGAGTACTACGACCAGGTCGCCGCGGACTTCGAGGAGGCCAACCCGGGCGTGACCGTCGAGGTCAGCCCGATGCAGCACGAGGACATGCTGACCCGCCTGGACGCCGCCTTCCAGAGTGGCGACGCCCCAGACATCTTCATGGAGCGCGGTGGCGGCGAGCTGGCGGACAAGGTCGAGGCTGGCCTGATCCGGGACATCACCGACGATGCGGCCGACGAGATCGAGCTGCTCGGTGGCACCGTGGCTGGCTGGCAGGTCGAGGACCGCACCTACGCGCTCCCGTTCAGCCTGGGCGTGGTGGGCTTCTGGTACAACAAGGAGCTCGTCGAGAGTGCCGGCATCACCGAGGAGCCCGAGACCTGGGACGAGATGTACGAGGCGATCGACAAGCTCAAGGAAGCGGGCATCGAGCCGATCTCGGTCGGCGCCGGCGACACCTGGCCAGCCGCGCACTACTGGTACCAGTTCTCCCTCCGCGAGTGCGCGCAGGACACCCTGCAGGACGCCGTCACCTCCCTGGACTTCTCCGACGAGTGCTTCCTGCGCGCCGGTGAGGACACCCAGCAGCTGGTCGAGTCCGAGCCGTTCAACCGCGGCTTCCTGTCCACCCCCGCCCAGTCCGGTCCGACCAGCGCCTCCGGCCTGATGGCCACCGGCCGCGTCGCGATGGAGCTGCAGGGTCACTGGGAGCCCGGCGTGATCATGGGCCTGACTGAGGACGGCGCGGGCCTGGGTGACAACCTCGGGTGGTTCCCGTTCCCGGCCGTCGAGGGTGGCGAGGGCGACCAGGACGCGCAGCTCGGCGGTGGTGACGCCTGGGCCGTGAGCGAGGGCTCGCCGGATGCAGCTGTCGACTTCGTGAAGTACCTGCTCTCGGATGAGGTCCAGCAGGGTTTCGCCGAGCTGGACATGGGTCTGCCGACCAACCCGAACGCCTCGGACTCGGTCCAGGACCCGTCGCTGGCCTCGCTGCTCGAGGTCCGGGACAACGCCCCCTACGTCCAGCTCTACTTCGACACCGCCTTCGGTGCCTCGGTCGGTGGCGCGATGAATGACGCGATCGCCCTGCTCTTCGCCGGGCAGGCCACCCCGCAGGACATCGTCGACGACACCCAGGCCGCCGCCGACGCCCAGGGCTGAGAAGTAGTCCGTCGATGACCGCCACTCCCGCGCTCCCGCCGGACACCGGGGAGCAGGAGAAGCCCACCGGCCGCGCCTCGCGGCCGGTGGGGGGCGGGCGCGACTGGAAGATGGCGCTCGAGATCGCCGTCTTCGTCACCCCCGCGCTCCTGCTCTTCCTGCTGTTCGTCGTCTGGCCGATCCTGCGGGCGGTCCAGTTCTCCGCCTACCGCTGGCGGGGCTTCGGCCCGCTCACCAACTTCGTCGGCCTGGACAACTACCGGGCGGTGCTCAACAACGACGTCTTCATCGGGGCCCTCACCCACAACCTGATCATCGTGGTCCTCTCGATCGTCATCCAGCTGCCCCTGGGCTTGGCGATCGCCTTGCTGCTCAACCGGCGGATGAAGGGCCAGGGCACACTGCGCACGATCATCTTCGTGCCCTACGTCCTCTCCGAGGTGATCGCGGGTGTCATCTGGTTCCAGATGCTGCAGCCGCAGTACGGCGTCATCGACACGCTTCTGGACCGCTTCGGCATCGATGGGCCGCAGCAGGGTTGGCTCGGCACACCCGATCTGGCGCTCTACACCGTCATCGGCGTGCTGACCTGGAAGTATCTCGGCCTGGCGGTCCTGCTCTTCCTGGCCGGCCTGCAGGGCGTCCCGCGCGAGCTGCACGAAGCAGCCCAGATCGACGGGGCCAGTTGGTGGCAGACGCAGTGGCGGGTCACCATCCCGCTGCTCGGCCCGACCATCCGGATGTGGGCTTTCCTGTCGATGATCGGCTCGCTGCAGCTCTTCGACATGGTCTGGATCCTCACCGGCGGCGGTCCCGCCAACGCCACCACCACGATGGCCACCTTCCTGGTGACCGAGGGCACCCGGCGCCAGAACTACGGCATCGCCGCGGCCGCCTCGGTGATCCTGTTCGTGATCGCTCTGGTCATGGCGGTGCTCTACCAATACTTCGTCCTGCGCCGCGACAGCGCCGACCCGGTGAGGAGCCCGCGATGACCGTCACCGCAGACAAGCCCCAGACCCGTCGCCGGTTCGCCCGCGCGCCCAAGGAGGGAAGCGGCCGCGGAGAGGGCGGCCCGATCGTCTACCTCGTCGCGCTCGTCGTGGTGGCGCTCACCCTGGGTCCCGTCCTGTATGCCGTCTTCGGCGGCTTCCGCACCAACGCCCAGTTGGCGGCGGACCCGGCTGGCATGCCGGACCCGTGGGTCTTCGACAACTACCACCGGGTGCTGACCAGCAGCAGCTTCTGGACGTTCGCGATCAACTCCACCGCGATCGCGGTGATCACCACCGCGGTGACCGTGGTCTTCGGGCTGATGGCCGCCTACCCGCTGGCGCGCTACCAGTTCCGGTGGCGGGAGCCGCTGTTCATGGTTTTCGTCGTCGGCCTGCTCTTCCCGGCCACCGTGGCGATCATCCCCCTGTTCATCCTGATCACCCGGGACCTGAGCATGGGGAACACCTGGTGGGGCGTCGCGCTGCCGCAGGCGGCGTTCGCGCTGCCGATGACGATCGTCATCCTGCGCCCCTTCCTGATGGCGATCCCCCGCGAGATGGAGGAGGCCGCCCTCATCGACGGCGCCTCCCGGGTGCAGTTCTTCTGGCGCGTGCTGCTGCCCCTGTCGGGGCCCGGCATGATCACCGTCGGTGTCCTGGCCTTCGTCGGGTCCTGGAACGCCTACCTGCTTCCGCTGCTGCTGCTGCAGGGACAGATGCGCACCCTTCCGTTGGGCGTGGCGGACTTCTCCTCCCAGTACTCCTCCGACACCGCCGGCGTCTTCGCCTTCACCACCCTGGCGATGATTCCCGCGCTGCTGTTCTTCCTGGCCATGCAGCGCCGGATCGTCAGCGGACTGCAGGGCGCGGTCAAGGGCTGACCGCCGCCGTCCGGCATACCGCTATCCCCGTTCCCCCGATCGAGAGGTCTTCGATGTCCGAGCCGTCCAGCACGACCACCAGCACCCGCGAGGCGCCGCTGCCGACCGACCCGGCCGAGCTGCTCTCCCTGATGACTCTCGAGGAGAAGCTCGCCCAGATCGTCGGCTTCTGGGACAAGGGGGACGGGGATGCCGTCGCTCCGCTGCAGGGTGCCTTCGGTGATCCGCAGAGCCTGCACGACACCTCGCGTCACGGACTGGGCCACCTGACCCGCGTCTACGGGACCAATCCGGTGGAGCCGACCGAGCGCGCGGCCTGGCTGTGGGAGTTCCAGCGCTGGCTGGTCGCCTCGACCCGGCTGGGGATCCCGGCCCTGGTCCACGAGGAGTGCCTGACCGGGTTGTCCGCCTGGAAGGCGGCCACCCTCCCGACCCCCGTGGCCTGGGGCGCGAGTTTCCACCCCGAGCTCGTCGAGCGGGCTGCCCGACTCTTCGGCGCGACGATGCACGAGCTGGGCATCCACCAGGGCCTGGCCCCGGTCCTGGACGTGGTCCGCGACCCGAGGTGGGGACGGGTCGAGGAGTGCATCGCCGAGGACCCCTACCTCGTCGCGACCACGGGCACCGCCTACGTGCAGGGGCTGCAGGCCGAGGGCGTGCACGCGACCCTCAAACACTTCGTGGGCTACTCCGCCTCCCAGGGCGGCCGCAACTTCGGCCCCGTCCACGCGGGCCCGCGCGAGCTCGAGGACGTCCTGATGGTGCCCTTCGAGATGGCCGTGCACGAGGGTGGGGTGCGCTCGATCATGCACGCCTACACCGAGATCGACGGTGTCCCGGTGGCCGCGGACCCGGGCCTGCTCACCGGCGTGCTGCGTGATCGCTGGGGCTTCACCGGCACGGTCGTCGCCGACTACTTCGGGGTCGCCTTCCTGCGCGTGCTCCACCACGTGGCCGAGGACCTCGGGTCCGCCGCCGCGTTGGCGCTGGCGGCCGGGGTGGACATCGAGCTGCCGACCGGAGACGCCTATCTGGCGCCACTGCTGGAGGAGGTGCGGGCAGGCCGTGTGTCTGAGGAACTGGTCGACCGCGCCTGCCTGCGGGCGCTGGAGCAGAAGGCCGAGCTCGGCCTCCTCGGGGCGACCTTCGAGGACGAACCGCCGACCGAGATCGAGCTGGACGGTCCGGAGCTGCGCGCCGTCGCCCGGGAGCTCGCCGAGGAGTCGATCGTGCTGCTGTCCAATGACGGCACCCTGCCGCTGCGTGAACCGGCCAAGGTCGCCCTCATCGGCCCCAACGCCGACCGCACCGAGGCCCTCTTCGGCTGCTACTCCTTCGTCAACCACGTCATCCCGCAGCACCCGGGCACCGAGCCGGGGATCGAGGCGCCCACCGTCCGGGAGGCGCTGGCCGCCGAGTGGTCAGGCGCGGAGATCACGCACGTCCAGGGCTGCGAGATCGATAGCGAGGACACCGATGGGTTCGCCGAGGCTGTCGTAGCGGCAGAGGGCGCCGATGTCGTGGTCGCCGTCGTAGGTGATCAGTCCGGCCTCTTCGGCCGTGGCACCTCGGGCGAGGGCTGTGACCGCGACGACCTCGAGCTTCCAGGCGTGCAGCGGCAACTGGTGGAGGCGCTACTGGAGACCGGCACCCCGGTGGTCCTCGTCCTCCTCACCGGTCGCCCGTATGCCGTGGGCTGGGCCCTGGAGACCTGCGCGGCTGTGGTGCAGGCCTTCTTCCCGGGTGAGGAGGGCGGCGCGGCCGTCGCGGGCGTGCTCTCTGGGCGAGTGAACCCCTCGGGGCGCCTGCCGGTCAGCATGCCCCACTCCGTCGGCAGCCAGCCGTACACCTATCTACACCCCCACCTGGGCGGGGACACCGATGTCACCAACCTGTCCAGCCGGCCCAGCCTGCCCTTCGGCCATGGCCTGTCCTACACCACCTTCGAGCGCGACGGCCTGGAGGTCGTGGCGGGGCAGACCTCTGCGGATCTCACGGTCCAGGTGAACGTCGCCAACACCGGCGATCGGGCCGGAGCAGAGGTCGTGCAGGTCTACGTCCGTGACCTGGTCGCCACGGTCACCCGTCCGGTGGCGCAGCTCGTCGGCTACGCCCGCGTGGACTTGGATCCCGGTCAGCGCCGGCGGGTCAGTTTCACCGTGCCGCCCGCCCGGTTGGCCTTCACGGCCCGCGACGGCCGCAAGGTGGTTGAGCCCGGTGCCTTCGACGTCTGGGTCGGCAGCTCGTGCGAGGACCGCGAACTGGTTCAGGAGGTCCGCCTGGACGGTGACGTCCACGAGATCGGGACCAGCGACCCTCGGCTGACCACCGTGGCCGTCGAGGACGCCTAACAGCGGCCGCGTCTGCCTCACCGCGGCGACTCCGATCTGCACGGACGCCGATCTGCACGGACGCGGATCAGCACGGACGCCGATCAGCACGGACACCGAACAGCAAGGACGCCGTACAGGTCCTAGCGAACCCGGCTGGTGGAGCCCCGCTCCACCAGCCGGGTCGGCAGGCGCACCTGCGAGTGGGCCAGTTCCTCGCCGGCGAGGAGGTGCAACAGCATCTGGAGCGCCCTCACCCCGAGCTCGTGCAGCGGCTGGGCGACGGTGGTGAGTTGCGGGTGCGACAGGGCTGACTCCGGGATGTTGTCGAAGCCGACGATCGACACGTCCTCCGGCACCCGCACTCCGAGCTCGGCCGCGACCTGCAGGGCGCGGATCGCCATCAGATCATTCGCGGCGAAGATCGCGGTCGGTGGCTCGTCCGCGAGCAGCAGTTCCCGGGTCGGCTGGTCGGCCGAGTCTGCCCGGAACGTGCCTCGCGCGAGCCACTCGTCACGGACAGCCAGTCCGGCGGCGGCCATGGCCTCGCGGTAGCCCCGTTCCCGGAGCCGGGCCGACTCGAGGTCCTCCCGCCCACCGATCATCGCGATCCGGCGGTGCCCCAGGCCGATGAGGTGCTCGATGGCCTGCCGAGCGCCCCCGATGTTGTCCGAGTCCACCGTCGGGGCGTCGGCGGAGCCGGCATGCGGGTCGATCGCCACGACCGGCACAGCACCGTTGGCGCCGACCACCGTGGGGGTGACCAGGATCGCGCCATCGATGAGGGTCCCGCCCAGCCGACCCAGCGAACGGCTTTCCCACCCAGCCTCCGAGCCGTGGGTGGCGCCGGCGAAGGCGAGCAGCTCGTAGTCGCAGTCCTCCGCGGCCTCCGAGATGCCTTTGAGCAGCTCCAGGCTGAAGGGCTCGAACTCCGCGACCAGGATCCCGATGATGTTGGTCCGCGGCGTGCGCAGGCTGCTGGCTCCCAGGCTCGCGGCATACCCGAACTCCTCGATCACCTCGAGGACCCGTGCACTCGTGGACGCGGAGACCCCGTAGCGGCTGTTGACCACCTTGGAGACGGTCGCGACCGAGACCCCCGCAGCCTTGGCGACATCCTCCATCCGGGGCCGCCCGTTCCTCGCCATCGCCCCAGCCTATGAGTGCGGCATCGTCTGGGGGAAGGACTGTGGCGCAGGGGCGTTGAGCTCAACCACCTCGACCCGACCGCCGGGGAGGTGCACGGCATACTCCCCGAACCAGCCCTCGAGCCGGGCCCGTCCGTCACCGTCGGTGCGCACCTGGTGCGGGCCGGTCCACCACTCGCCCCGGATCAGGTTGTGCAGGGCCTCGTAGGACGGCTTGGGGGAGCCGTCCTCCCGGACCAGCCCGGCGGGGGCGCCGAGCCAGGCGCCCCGGTCGAACAGGCCCCAGTAGGTGACCGCTTCCACCGAAGGGTGCGAGAGCAAGGTGCGGTAGTGCCGAACAAGTTCATCGGCCTGGCGAGCCTCACCCTCGGGAGTGCTCGGCCAGGAGTCCACCTGGTGATCGTTGAGGTCGACGATCTCCGGTGGCATCAGGTCACCGGAGACGAGGGTGGTCTCGGTGAGGTGCAGCGGGAGGCCGTAGCGCGAGAAGCGCTCCAGGATGCCCAGCGTCTTCTCCTCTCCCCAGTAGCCCTGGTGCATGTGGCTCTGCAGCCCGATGGCGTCCAGCTCGATGCCTGCCTCGAGCACGCCCTCGATGAGGGTGTCGTAGGCGGTGGACAGGTCGAAGTCATTGAGCAGCAGCGTGGCCCGCGGGTTGGCCTCCCTGGCCTGCTCGAAGGCCAGCCTGATCATCCCGATCCGGCCCAGTGTGCGGGACAGCTCAGTGATGGCATTTGGCTCCTGGGTGAAGACCGGCATGATGACGACCTCGTTGATGGCGTCCCAGCAGTCGATCGCTCCGGCCAGTTGACCGACCTCGCGAGTGATCCGTGCCCGGAGAGTCTTCTCGACCTCATCGAGGTCCCGGCCGCGCAGCCAGGTGGGGGCCAGGGTGTGCCAGACCAGGGGGTGTCCCTTGACCCTGATGCCTCGTTCGGCGAACCACCGGGCTCCGGCCGCGAGCCGGTCGGTGGCGGGTGAGCCTTCCTGCGGCTCGAATAGACTCCAGTAGACGGGCACGGTGGCGGTGGTGAAGAGGGCCCGCCACTGCTCCTCCATCCGAGCAGGGTCTTGACTGGCGGCGGAGACATTGGTGATGTCCTCGGGGTCCTCAGGGAGGAACTCGAAGCCATGACAACCGAAAGCGAAGGCGTGCGAGCGCTGCTCCACCGTGACCTCGGTGTCGCGCAGGGGCGCTCCCTGGGCGTCGCGGAGCAACACCTCCAGGGAGCCGCGGCGGTGAGCCATCGACGGCTCCGGGCTGGGGCTGGTCAGGGCGAAGGGCGGGCGGTGGTCCATGGATCTCCTTTTGGGCTGCGATGAAACTAACCCACGCGAAGCGGCACGGCAAGGCGTGGCGCGCGCAGGAGCGGAGTGCGTAGGGTTGCCCGTATGGCCCCTGCGACGTTGCCCCATTCCGCGCGCCAGTCCACGCTGCGGGAGACCAATCTCGGGCTGGTCCTGACGTCAGTCTGCGCTGCCCCCGAACCGGTCTCGCGCGCCTGGGTGGCGGCCACGACCGGGATGACCCGCTCCACCGTCTCGCGCCTCGTCGATGACCTGGTCGAAGGGGGTCTGCTCGAGGAGGGCGCAGCCCGGTTGGCCGGACCCGGGCGCCCGTCCATTCCGTTGCTGCCCACCGCCTCGCGGGTAGGGGCGCTGGGCCTGCAGGTCAACGCGGCACACGTGGCTGCCCGACTGCTCAACCTCAGGGGTGAGGTGCTGGCGGAGTCGCGCTCGGAGCCGGACCTGGTGGGCTCGGAACCGGGGGAGGGTCTGAAGCTCCTGGGCACCCACATCGCCGAGCTGCGAGGCAGTGCTCCAGCGGGGATGCGCCTGCTCGGGGCGGGGCTGGCGGTGCCGGGTGTTGTTGATCGGGCCGGCCGGAAACTGCTCAAGGCGCCGAACCTCGGCTGGACCGGCGTGGATCCGCTCGCGGAGACCAGCCTCAGCGACGCTCTGGAAGGGATACCGCTGAGCCTGGGTAACGAGGCCAACCTCGCTGCGCACGCGATTGCCCAGCCCCGCCCCGGACGGGCCGGCGAGCATGCTGACTTCGTCTATGTCTCAGGAGAGATCGGCATCGGTGGCGCGATCGTGGTCGAGGGCCACGTGCAGACCGGTGAGCGCGGGTTCGCCGGCGAGATCGGGCACGTCACCTACCTGCCGGATGGTGACCCGTGCCCGTGCGGATCGCGCGGCTGCCTGGAGCGCTATGCGGGCCGGTTGGCGATGATCCGCCGGGCCGGGCTGCCCGAGGGATCGACGCTGGCCCACCTGCGGGCCCGGGCGGCCGAGGGCCATGAGGGCAGCGCCACCGCGGTCGCGGTCGCTGGCGCGGCTCTGGGGGTGGTCCTGGCCGGTGTGATCAATGTGGTGGATGTCTCGACCGTGGTGCTCGGGGGAGAGATCGGCGAGCTCGCGGACGAGCTCAGCCCGGTCGTGCAGGAGGCGCTACGCACCCGGGTGATGGCCGCGCCCTACATGTCGCTGCAGGTCGTCCACGACGAGGATGACATCGGTGGGGCTACCGGGGCAGCGTTGGTGCACCTCGATGCGCTGGTGTCCAACCCGGCCTCGTTCCTGGAGCTCTGAGCGCTGTGCACAGCGACCTGCCCCTGGAGGAGCTACGGACCTACCGGCCCGAGGTGGCCGAGCCCGCTGACTTCGACACCTTCTGGTCGGACACGCTCGAGCACGCACGCAGTACCAGCTCGACCGCGACGGCGGTGTCGGCCCACACCCCGCTCACGACCTTGACGGTGCAGGACGTCACCTTCCCCGGCTTCGACGGAGATCCGGTGCGGGCCTGGTTCCTGCGGCCTCCTGGTGATGAACCGCTGCCGTGCGTGGTGGAGTTTCTCGGTTATGGCGGCGGCCGGGGCGTGGCTCATGAACGACTCACCTGGGGCTCGGCGGGATTCGCGCACCTGGTCATGGACACCCGAGGTCAGGGCTCAGGCTGGGGAAGCGGCGGGGCCACGGCCGACCCCCACGGGAGCGGCCCAGCCTTCCCCGGCTTCATGACTCGCGGCATCCAAAGCCCACAGACCTACTACTACCGACGCCTGATGACCGACGCCGTGCGCGCGGTCGACTACGCACTGAGCCGACCGGACGTCAGAGCCGACCAAGTCGCGGTCGAAGGCACCAGCCAGGGCGGCGGGCTGGCGCTCGCGGCGGGGGCACTGCACGGCCGGGTGGCGGCCGTGCTGTCGCACGTGCCCTTCCTGTGTCACTTCGCCCGGGCACTGAGCTGCACAGACGCCTTCCCCTATCAGGAGGTGGTCGCCCACCTCGCGGTCCACCGCGGCACCGAGGAGCAGGTGCTGCGCACCCTGTCCTATGTCGACGGGGTCAACATGGCCCGGCGGATCTCCTGCCCCGCGCTGGTGTCGGTCGCTCTGATGGATCAGACCTGTCCTCCCTCGACGGTCTTCGCCGCGATCAACCACCTGGAGGTGACCCCGACGGTGGAGGTCTATCCCTACAACCGGCACGAGGGCGGGGAGGCCGAGCAGTGGGGGCGGTCGGTCACCTGGCTGCGGGGGGTCTTCGCCGCCGCGACGGACTAGGCCGGGTCGAGCACCACGCAGGCCCACGACGGCGCGGCCAGCCGAAGGGTCACGGTCGTGCTGCCCGCCTGCACGTTGCTCTCGTCGGTGCTGCCCTCGTCGCTGCTGCCGTCGTCCCCGCTGCGCTCGACACCTCTCGCATCGTCGGTGCTCACGCTGACCCATTCCAGGGGGATCGCCCGCACCCGCTCGGCGTCTGGCCCGTTCGTGGTCCACCGGTCTCCGTCCGCAGGTGCCGCGACCGTCTCGGCCAGCCGCACGGCATACGGGCCGGGAAGCTCGACCCGCACCTCCCGAGACGTGTCCAGCCCTCTGTGCACGAGGAAGAGCGCCACGCTGCCGTCCTCGTCCAGGGTCGCGACAGCGTCGACGTCAGGGACCGGCCCGCCGGGCGTGCCCAGCTCGACCGAGTCGACCGCGACCGGCAGGACCTGCCCGCGGGCGTGCGCAGCGGTGAGCCGGAAGGGGTCGAAGGTGCTCTGTCGCCACGCCGGCCCACCAGGCTCGGTCCGAATCGGCGCGATGACATTGACCAGCTGGGCGAGGTTGGCCATCGAGACCCGGCCGGACCGACGGACCAGGGTGATCAGCAGGGCGCCGACCACGACGCCCTCGGTCACCGTGTAGGTGTCCTCCAACAGGTGGGGAGCGTGCTGCCAGGGCCCGGCGACGAACTCGTCCTGTCGGGTCAGCCACTCCTGCATCCGCCAGACATTCCACTCATCGACCGCGATGCCTGGGGTCGGCGACCCGGTCTTCGCGGCCACCTCGTCGATGATCTGGACCACCTGCTCGATCTGCTCCTCCAGGCGGAGGTTGGCAGCGAGGAAGGAGGCGGTGTCACCGTCGAGCTCCTCGGCATAGAAGTGCAGCGCGATGTGATCGACCAGCCCGGCCGTCTGGGTGAGGACCTCCCGCTCCCAGTGGCCGAAGGTGGGCAGGTCCCCTGCAGAGCTGCCCGCCGCCACCAGCTCGATGTCCGGATCGATCATCCGCATCAGGCGGGCGGTCTCGGCGGCGAGCCGACCGTACTCCTGCGCCGTCGAGTGCCCGATCTGCCACGGCCCGTCCATCTCGTTGCCCAGGCACCACAGCCGAATGTCGAAGGGTTCCTCGCGACCGTTGCTGCGGCGCTCGTCACTGAGCGCGGTGCCACCGGTGTGGTTGGCATATTCCAGCAGGTCAGCGGCCTCCTGCATGCCGCGGGTGCCCAGGTTGACGGCCTCGATCAGCTCCAGATCGGCCTGCTCCGCCCAGGCGGCGAACTCGTGCAGGCCGACGGTGTTGGGCTCCAGGCTGTGCCACGCAGGGTCCAATCGGGTCGGACGCACTTCTGCGGGGCCGACGCCATCCTCCCAGCGGTAGCCCGAGACGAAGTTGCCGCCGGGATAGCGCACCGTGGTCACACCAAGCTCTCGCACCAGGTCCAGCACGTCCTGCCGGAAGCCCTGCTCCGTGGCGGTCTCATGACCGGGCTCATGGATCCCGTCATAGACCGACCGCCCCAGATGCTCGACGAAGGTGCCGAACAGCCTGCGGGGCACGGTCGCGCCCGCCGACCCGGGGTCGATCCGCACCGTCGCGGGGCCGGAGGTGTCAGGTGCGGTCTCGGGGGCCTTCTCGTGGGCGTCGAGGCTGTCGCTGGGGGTGCTGGCCATCCATCATGTCTATCAAGACCGCGCCCAACCCGTCGGCCGAGCCGGTGGAATGATGGGGACATGACCGAGCAGGCAGAGCTGCCCCCCGGCTACCCGCAGCAGTGGGAGGCTGACGTCGTGCTCTCCGATGGACGGGTGGCGCACGTCCGCCCGATCCTGCCCTCGGACACCGAGCTCATCCACGCCTTCCACGCCGGTCAGTCCGAGGAGTCCATCTACCTGCGCTTCTTTGCCCCGATCAAGCGCCTGTCGGACAAGGACGTCCACCGCTTCACCCATGTGGACTACTCCGACCGGGTCGCGCTGGTGATGGTGATCGGGGAGGCCATCGCCGGGATCGGACGCTATGACCGGGTCGAGCCGGGTGGGCCGGTCGCGGAGGTCGCCTTCAATGTCTCGGACCAGCACCAGGGACGGGGGATCGGCTCGGTCCTGCTCGAGCACCTGGCCGACATCGGCCGGGAGGCCGGCGTCCGCCGGTTCATCGCCGACGTCCTCCCGCAGAACCGGAAGATGATCTCGGTCTTCCGCGACGCCGGCTATGAGGTCTCGCACGAGTTCGACGACGGGATCATCGCGGTCGCCTTCGACATCGAGCCCACCGACGCCTCGCGCGCCGTCCGCATGTCCCGCGAGCACCGCTCCGAGGCCCGTTCGGTGCGTGCGGTGCTCAACCCCTCCAGCGTCGCGGTGATCGGCACCAGCCGTCGACGCGGGACAGTCGGGCGGGCCTTCCTCGACGACATCGTGGACGGCGGGTTCACCGGGTCCGTGTATGCCGTGAACTCCCGCGCCGAGCCCGGCACCCTGATCGGGGGTCACCCCAGCCACCGCTCGATCGCCGACATCGAGGGCGGTGTCGACCTGGCGGTGATCGCGGTCCCGGCCGAGGACGTGCTGGCGGCGGTGGAGGACTGCGCTCAGGCGGGGGTGCGGGCGATCATCGTGGCCTCCGAGGGCTTCGCCGAGGCCGGCGAGGAGGGGATCGCGCTGCAGCGCGAACTGCTCGCCCGGGCGCGACGGCATGGCATGCGGGTGCTGGGACCCAACAGCTTCGGGCTGATCAACAACGACCCCGAGGTCCGCCTCAACGCCTCGCTCGCCGCGGCCGCGCACCTGCCCGCTCATGGCGGGCTCGGGCTGTTCGCCCAGTCCGGCGCTCTCGGGGTGGCCGTGCTCGCCTCGGCCCAGCGGCGCGGCCTGGGGATCTCCTCCTTCGCCTCGGCGGGCAACCGCGCCGACATCTCCGGCAACGACCTGATGCAGTACTGGCTCGATGACGAGTCGACCACCGCGGTCGGCCTCTACCTGGAGAGCATGGGCAACCCGCGCAAGTTCTCCCGGATCGCCCGCAAGCTGGCCAGCGTCAAGCCGGTGATCGTGGTGAAGTCCGCGGTGAGCTCAGGTCCCGCCGGTCGTGCCCTGCGCCGCACCCAGGAGCGTCCTGAGGCCTTCGGTCAGATGCTGCGCCAGGCCGGTGTCATCCGCGCCGACAACATCCACCAACTCTTCGACGTGGCCCAACTGGTCCTCGACCAGCCCTTGCCGCAGGGCCGTCGGGTGGCGGTCGTGACCAACAGCCACGCGTTGGGTGCCCTGGCGGCCAGCGCTGCCCGATCCCGCAACCTTGAGGTGACGCGTGGTCCGGTCTCGGTGCCGGCCGAGGCGCTCACCGACCAGTTCCGCAGCGCCGTCGAGGAAGCGCTCGCCGATCCCGACGTGGACGCTCTGATCGCCTGCTTCATCCCGCCGGTCGCCTCGATCGACCCCGAGGTCGTCGACGCGGTCGGGGACGCCGTGGAGGCCGGTGGCAAGCCGTGCGTGGCCACCTTCATGGGGATGCGGGGCCTGAGCCCGGGCCACGGCGTGCCGGCCTATCCCACCCCCGAGGACGCCGTGCGCGCCCTGGCCGCGGCGACCAACTACGCCGAATGGCTGCGTACCGACCACGGCGAGCGCGTGCGTCCCGAGGGGATCAACCGGCGCACCGGCCACGACATCCTGGAGTCCGCGCTCGCGCGCGATCCGGAGGGTGGGCCGCTGTCCGCGCAGGAGAGCGCCGCCCTCCTGGAGGCCTACGGCATACCGGTCTGGCCCGCCGTCCCGGTGGAGTCCGACGACGCCGCCGTGGACGCCTATAAGAAGACCAAGGGCACGGTCGTGCTCAAGGCGACCTCGCCGCGGCTGCAGCACCAGCCCGGGCAGGGCTGGATCCGGACCGGGCTGCGCCACCCCAAGGCGGTGGGGGCGGCCTACCGGGATCTGTCGGCCCTGCTCGAGCCGCTCGGGGCGCCGGGCATCGCGCTGCAACGGATGGCACCGGGCGGGGTGACGGTGGAGATCAGCACGTCGGAGGATCCGCTCTTCGGGCCGGTCATCGGTTTTGGGGTGGCTGGGCTGCCGGTGGATCTGCTGGGTGACGTCGCCCACCGTTTCCCGCCGCTGACCGACGTGGACATCCACGACATGGTGTCCTCGATCAAGGCGGCCCCGATGCTGGACGGCTACCGGGGCGCCCCCGCGGTCGACCACGACGCCCTGCACGACCTGATCGCCCGGGTCTCGGTGCTGGCCGACGATCACCCCGAGCTGGCCTACCTCCGGCTCAACCCGGTGATGGCCCACCCCGACGGGGTCGAGGTGCTCGGCGCCGAGGTGCGGGTCGCGCCTGCGCCGACCCGTAATGATGCCGAACGACGCACCCTGCTCAGCTGATCCGCACTGCCTGCACGCCCGATTCCCCCGGGTATGTCGTGGCTCACCCCTGCGCGATGGTGCACCATGGGGCCATGGCCCGCCGTCTTCGCTCCACCTTGCCGGACTCGCTCGTCAACGACATCGAGAGCGCCGGCTACCTCCCCGCGGTGGTCCACGATGTGGTGCTGACCGCGGTCGGTCGCGAGCAGGTCGTGAGCCACCTGGTGCACGCCGAGACCACCTTCGACGAGACGGCGGTGCGCAACCACCTCACCGTCCTGGTGCTCACCGACCGGCGCCTGGTCATCTCGCATGCCGATGACCACGAGGGGCCGGACCGCCAGCGACTGGCCACCGCCACCACCGAGACGGTGCCGCTGCGCCAGGTGCGCGGCGTCATGCTGACGCATGTCGTCCCCGACCCGGACACCTACGACGGCAGCCTGGACGGACGCGCCATCACCCTGACGTTGGGCTGGGGGGCCGTAGCGCGCGTGGACCTGTTCCCCGGGGCCTGCGAGGACCCCGCGTGCGAGGGCGATCACGGCTATGAGGGCACGGTGTCCGGTGACGACATCTCACTCCGGGTCGCCGCCGATGCCGACGGGACGGACCGCCTGGAGCGTGCGCTCGGCTTTGCCCAGGAACTGTCGGCCCGCATCGGCCGGTGAGTCAGGTGGGCTCGACCGACGGCGATGCAGGCTCACGGGGTGGGTCGGTCGTGGCCCTCGACCCCGTTCAGCAGGAGCGCGTGACGCACGCCCGAGAGGCCTACCAGCCCCCGCCACCGGGGAACGGGTTGGCCTCGGTCCTGCCCGCCGCGCTGGTGGCGCTGGGGACCGAGCTGAGTGACGACATACCGGAAACGGCCTGGGCACTGCCGCCGAGCCGCGCGGTGGTGGTCGTCCTGGTGGACGGTCTGGGAGCGACCCAGCTCGCCCGCCGCTCCGGCCACGCCCCGACCCTGCGCAAGCTCACCCAGGCACTGCCGGAGAAGGACTCCCGCTGCGGCTTCCCCTCCACCACAGCGACCAGCCTGGCCAGCCTGGGGACCGGTCGGTGCGCGGGCGAGCACGGGATCATCGGCTGGCAGGCCGGGCTGGACGGCGGCGAGCGGCTGTTCAACCACCTGGCGTGGAAGGACGGTCCCGAGCCCGCTTCCTACCAACCGCTCCCGACGATGCTCGAGCGGGCCGCGGAGGCAGGCGTGCGGATGACGACCGTCTCGCGGGGCAAGTTCGAGAACTCCGGCTTCACCCGGGCCGCGCTGCGCGGTGGCGACTTCACCCCGACCGGCAAGGCCCCGGAGCGGGTGACGGGGGTGCTGGATGCGGTCCGGCCACGCAAGGGCGCCCCCGCCCTCGTGTATGCCTACTGGGAGGACGTCGACAAGGTCGGCCACGAGTTCGGGCCGGACTCCCCGGAGTGGGGCGAGGCGGTGGAGGAGATGGACGCCTTCGTCGGTGCGGTGCTCCGCGGAGCACCCGAGGGGACGACGGTCGTGGTGACCAGCGATCACGGCATGGTCGAGGCGCCCGAGCACCGGCGTCGCGACCTGGCCCACGGTGACGTGCTGGGGGAGGGCGTGCGGCTGCTCGCTGGAGAGCCTCGCGCGCCCCAGGTCTGGTGCGAGCCGGGTGCGCTCGCCGACGTGGCGGCGTGCTGGCGGGAGGAGCTCGGCGAGGACGCGATCGTGCTGACGCGCGACGAGGCGGTCGAGGCGGGGTGGTTCGGTCCCGTGCTGTCCGGGCGGGCCGAGCGGGTCGGCGACCTCATCGCGGCGATGCTCGGGGAGGCGACGGTGCTGGATTCGCGGCTGTTGCGACCGGAGGTCGTGCGGCTGCGCGGACACCACGGCTCGATCACCGAGGCGGAGACGCGGATCCCGATGCTCGTGGGACAGGCCTGACCTGGATCGATGGCCAGAGGGATAGTTGTGTGGTAAAACTAAAAGGGTAAGGACCTCAACCGAACCCTGGAGTCAATGATGACCACGTCACTCACCCCTCGTTCCCGCAGCCGGTTGTCCCTCGCGATGGGGGCAGCCCTGTGCGCCGGACTGCTGGCCGTCCCGGTCGCCGCCACGGCAGGTCCGCCGGACCACGCAGGGGGACCGGGCAAGGGCCAGAACGCCTCCTCGCAGCGGGGCTCGCTCCCGCCGGGCCTGGCGAAGAAGGACACGCTGCGGGATGCCGCGCCCAGCAGTGTCCGGATCGGCACCGCGGTCGCCGGGGGCGGCCACCACGAGGCCGAGGACTACCCCGAGCCGTTCCCGAACGACCAGGAGTACCGCGCCTTCGTGGCGGCCAACTTCTCCTCGATCACGCCCGAGAACCAGATGAAGTGGGAGTACCTGCGTCCCAGCCAGGACGAGTTCAACTTCACTGCCTCGGACGACATCGTGTCCTTCGCTGCCCAGCACGGCCAGCACGTGCGCGGACACGCGCTTCTGTGGCACAGCCAGAACCCGGAGTGGCTGCTCCAGGGTGACTTCACCGACGACGAGCTGCGCGAGATCCTGCGCGATCACATCCACACCGTGGTGGGACGCTACGCCGGGCAGATCCAGCACTGGGAGGTCACCAACGAGATCTTCACGGATGGCCCGAACCCGCAGCTGCGCAGCGAGAACATCTTCCTGGACCGGCTCGGGCCCGAGATCATTGCCGATGCCTTCCGCTGGGCGCACGAGGCCGACCCGAGGGCTGTGCTCTACATGAACGACTACAACGTCGACGGCATCAACCCCAAGTCGAACGCCTACTACGCCCTGATCCAGGAGCTGCTGGCCGACGGTGTGCCGATCCACGGTTTCGGCAGCCAGCACCACCTGGGGCTGCAGTACGGCTTCTCGGCCGACTCGATGGCGGCGAACTTCGCCCGGTTCGGCGCGCTGGGGCTGGAGACGGCTGTCACCGAGATCGACGTCCGCGGGTATGTCGACGACGCGGACGTGCTCGACCACACCCACCCGCAGATGCGTGGTCGGGACCGCCAGACGCAGGCAGACTGGTACTCCGATGCCCTCGCGGTCTGCCTGGGCGAGTCCAGCTGCACCTCGTTCACCGTCTGGGGCGTGCTCGACGAGCACTCCTGGGTGCCCAACACCTTTGCGGGGCAGGGTGACGCGCTGCTCCTCGAGGGCGACTACGACCGCAAGCCGGCCTTCTGCGCCATCCAGCAGACCCTGGTCGAGGCAAACCCCGGTGGCTCTGCACGCTGGGTGAACCACCCGGCCTACCAGGCCTGCCGCGACCTGCAGGCGGGCTAGGACCTGCGGCCATCGACCCCTGCGGCGCCCTCGGGCGTCGCAGGGGTCTCTGCTGTGCGCCGCCAGCGCTGCACATCGACGATGCCGACCCGCTCCAGGTGGCGGACGATGACGACGAGGGCGAGGACGCAGCCGAGCATCTCGAGGGACTCCTCGATCCACTCCCAGACCGGCATGAGCTGCCGGAGCGGGTGCTCGATCTCCAGGGTGCGCACCGCCAGGCCACTGAGCAGCTCGACGCCGACGGCCCCGGCGCCGTAGACGGCCATCGAGATCAGCAGCCCGATGATGACGATCCGGGGAAGGGGGCGCATGAGGACTGTGAGGACCGCGAGCGCGATGAGAGCGATGATGATCCCTGGCACCAGCCACTCGTGGGTCAGCATCGAGCCCTGGTTCATGCCGAGGAGCTCTGGCAGCGCTTCGTGGATCGAGATCTTCTCATCCAGGCTGAGCAGGAAGACGGCGACGGCCAGGGCGCTCCACGCCACGCGGTGGCGGGTGGTGGAGGCGGCGACTGCCGCCACGACTGCGGCGGCCGCGACCAGTTGGAGCAGCCCGACGTTGAACCAGGTCGCCACGGAGAACTCGGCATTCATGTCCAGCTAGCGGCTGATGTGGCGGCCGAAGCGGGCCTCGAGCCGAGCCTCGATGAGATGGAGGAAGAGGTGCCCGGCGCCGATTACCAGGATGAGCAGGATCAGCCAGTGGCCGATCCTGCGCGTCAAGGGGCTCCAGAACATCCGGGCAGTGTAGGTCGGGACGGGAGCTGGTCCCTAGTCGAAACAGCGCGCCAGGCTCAGGTGGTCGTGCGGCCAGGGCCAGGGAGCGGGCACAGGTCCAGGTCGAAGGGCAGGACCTCCGGGGACAGCGACTGGGCCCGCGCCGCCGAGGCGTTCATCCGGCGCATGTAGTGCCGGCGGCAGAGCATCTCGTACTCCACCACCGGGGTGGCTTCGTCGTCGGCACCGGCGACATCACCGACCACCACCTGCTCACCCTCCACGACCATCACACCGTCGATGACGCGGGCGTTGACGGTCGCCGCCTTGCCGCACCAGCACAGCGCCTGCACCTGCAGCTGCTGGGTGCGGTCCGCGAGCTCGATGAGGCGTCGGGAGCCGGGGAAGAGCTGCGTGCGGAAGTCCGCGGTGATGCCGAAGGCGAAGACGTCCACGCCCAGCTCGTCCACGAGCCGGGCCAACTGCTCGACCTGGACCGGGGTGTAGAACTGCGCCTCATCACAGATCAGGTAGTCCACCCGTCGGCCGTTGGTGACCTGGCTGACGACGAACTCCCAGAAGTCGAGGTCATCGGTGACCTCGAGGGCTTCCTTGGTCAGGCCCAGGCGGGAGGAGAGCACCGCGGCGCCGGAGCGGTCGTGCTTGGTGAAGAGCAGCCCCGCCCGCCCCCGGGTGGCGTGGGTGTGGTCCATCTGGAGCGCGAGGGTCGACTTGCCGCAGTCCATCGTTCCGGTGAAGAAGGCAAGTTCGGCCACCGGTGCAGTCTACGGGGGAGGGGGAGCGCTCCCCACACCCTCTCGGTCAGCCGCGCTTGGGTCCGGAGCCGAACATGATGTCGTCCCAGCTGGGCACGCTGGTCCGACCCTTGCGCCCCTTGGCGGAGGTGGCCTGCTCCTCGGACGCGCCGGGTTCCTCAGTCGTGGGTACCTCAGTCGTGGGTTCCTGAGGCGTGGGTTCCTCGGTCGCAGGTTCATCGCCCTCAGGCTCGGCCTGGGCCGGATCCTGGACTGCAGCCTCATCCGGGGAGGGCTGCGCGTCGGCAGCCGTCGCGTCCTCGTCGTCCTCTACGACGTCGTCCTCGGTGAGTTCGTCCTCGATGACTTCGTCCCCGTCGAGTTCGTCCTCGGGGAGTTCGTCCTCGGGGAGTTCGTCCTCGGGGAGTTCGTCCTCGGGGAGTTCGTCCTCGGGGAGTTCGTCCTCGGGGAGTTCGTCCTCGGGGAGTTCGTCCTCGTCAGTGCCAAAGAACTCGTCGAAACTGACCTCGTTCGGGTCGTGGTGCAGGCGGGCATAGGAGACCTCGGGCTCGCCGTCGGCCGGGTCATCCTCGGGTGCGCCCACCGCCGTGGGCAGTTTGGGCAGGCGCAGGTTGCGCCTGGCGCCCTTGCGGCGTCGCGAGCCTCGACCGCTCGGCTGCTCGGCCTGTTCCCGGTTCCCCTCCTCTTGGTTGGCCGGCTCCTGGCTCGTCTGCTCCTCGGACTCCTCGCTCGATCCTTCGACCGACGCCTCGGAATCCGGACCGACGGGGTCAGGGCTCTCGGGTGCTGAACCGCGCGGGTGCGCCGCGGGCGGGTCGCCCATCGTCTCCGGATCGAAGGCGAAGTCTTCCAGCGGCAGCACCTCGTCGACCATGCCGCCCGACTCTCCGGCGGCACCGGACCTGCCGCGGGACTTCTCAGCCGCACCGCGGCTCTTGCCCTCACCGCCGCCAGCCTTCTCGCTGGCAGCCGTCTCGCTGGCAGCCTCGGAGTCCCCACTGTTGCCGGGGGTGCCTCGACGGACAGTCCCGGCCACGCCCTCATCGGTCTTCCGGGTGCGCTTGCCCCGGCGCGAGCGCCGCTCACGCATGGTGGCGATGAGGTCCTGCGCCTCGTCGTCGGCCACTGACGTGCCCAGCAGCGGGTGTCCGGCGAGCCCACCGGGCAGCGCCTGCTCGTCCTCGCTCAGCCAGCGCGCCTCGTCATCCAGCGCCTCGATCGAGCGGTCGAGCACGTCGTAGTGCCAGGCCGCGCGCCGTTCCTTGCCGCCAGCGGCGAAGATCACCAGCACCGTCCAGGGGCCGTGGTGCTCGCTGCGGGCTGCATCCCAGGAGATGTCCTCGGAGCGGACACCGCGGGTCTGCAGGCGTTCGCGGACACGGCGGTCCAGGGTGTGCGAGCCGTCGGTGCGACCGTGCGCCCGCACGTGCGCGGCCTGCGCCAGGCCGACCACGTGCTCGCGCTCGGCCAGGACCGGTCCCTCGAAGCGGTGCACCCGGGCCAACTCCCACCCCGTGCTCTCGGCAACTTCCTCAGCGGTCTGCCCCGCCCGGATCAGCGCCTGCACCTCGCGCGGGGTCGCACCAGCGGCCGGTCGTGCACCATCACCGTCGGCCGCCCGGGGGCGGGGGCGAAGGGCCGACCGGAGGCGGTCGTCCACGGGCACGGCATACCGGGTCCCGTCATCGGACACCAGCACCAGATGGCCGGACTCGTCGATCTCGGCGAAACGCAGCTCCTGCATGCTGCCCCACTCTGCCACCTCGCCCCGCGGTGCCAGGGCAGGCCACGCCGCCCGAGCGGAGCGGAGATACGCTGAATCCCGCCATGTCCCTCGCCCCCGCCCACGTGCTCCTCGCCCTCGACCTCGTGGGCATCTTTGCTTTCGCGATCTCCGGGGGACTGGTCGGGCTGCGCGCCCGCCTGGACCTGTTCGGCATCGCGGTGCTCGCCTGGATCACTGGCCTGGGCGGCGGGATCATCCGCGACGTCTTCCTCGGCGATGTGCCTCCGGTCGGCATCACGCACCCGGGCTATCTGCTGACCGCGCTCTTCGCCGGCGTCGTCGTGGTGCTCGTGCGCCCGCGACTGATGGACCTGCGCCGACGTCGCCCCGGTCTGCGGATCGGGCTGATCGGCTCGGCGGTCAAGCATCTGGATGCCGTCGGGCTGGCCGTGTTCGCCGTCTCCGGCGCGCTCAAGGCCGTCCAGCTCGGCGCGCCGCCCCTCGCCGCGATCCTGGTCGGCGGCATCACGGCGGTCGGCGGCGGAGCCCTGCGCGACGTCCTCGTCGGCCAGGTCCCCGAGGTGCTCCGCCGGGAGCTGTATGCCGTGCCCGCTCTCCTCGGCGCGACGGTCATCGTCGTGGCCGACGCCTTTGGCGTCCTCGGCGTGCCCGTCCTCTGGCTCGCCGTGCTGCTCGTCCTCGCCATCCGGATCGCCGCGATCCACCTGAACCTGCAACTTCCCACCCCCGACCGGACAGGAGCCACTCCATGAGCCAGCCCACCGAACCCACCCCCCAGCCGGCCGAGGCCCCCACGGGCCCCGAGGCGCCGGTCGACCCCTCGGGTGCCCCGATCGAGGGCACGATGGATGGTCCGGTGCAGCCGGCCTCCGCGCTGCCGCCCACCGAGCAGGAGGACGAGGTCATCGCCGAGCTCGAGGAGTCGCTCAGCGAGGACACCGAGTCCGAGCTCTTCCCCTACCAGGCCATCGTGCTCACCTCCTTCGGCGGACCGGAGGGGCCGGAGGAGGTCATGCCCTTCCTGCGCCGGGTCACCGCCGGTCGCGGCATCCCCGACGAGCGCCTCGAGGAGGTCGCCGAGCACTACCTGCACTTCGGTGGCAAGAGCCCGATCAACGACCAGAACCGCGCGCTCATCGACGCCCTGCGCCAGGAGCTGGACCGCCGCGGCATCGCGATCCCGGTCCTCTTCGGCAACCGCAACTCCGAGCCCTTCCTGGTCGACACCCTCCGCGAGGCGCACGACGAGGGCATGACCCGCCTGCTCTCGGTCACCACCAGCGCCTACAGCAGCTACTCCTCCTGCCGCCAGTACCGCGAGGACATCGCCGGCGCCATCGACGAGCTCGCCGCCGAGGGCAAGGCGGTCAACGTGGACAAGATCCGGCAGTACTGGAACCACCCCGGTTTCTCCCGCACCAACGCCCGCATCGTCACCGAGGGCGCCCGCTCCTTCCTGCAGCGCGGCGACGCGAGCGAGGAGCGCACCCAGGGCGACCTGGCCACAGATGGCGACCCGGCCACCGATGGCGACCGGGGTGCTGCGCCCGAGGCGGGGGACACGCCATACCTGGTCTTCGTCACCCACTCGCTGCCGGCCGCCATGGACGACACCTCGGGCCCGGGGGACGACGAGGGCAACCTCTACTCGCGCCAGCACCAGGAGCTGGCCGCCGCGATCGCCCGGGAGGCCTCGGCCACCCTCGGGGTCGAGCTGGAGCATGACCTCACCTATTGCTCCCGGTCGGGCCCGCCGAGCCAGCCGTGGCTCGTCCCAGACGTCAATGACCACCTCGCCGTCCTGCACGAGCGCGGCGTCCGCACGGTGGTTCTCGCCCCGATCGGCTTCGTCTCCGACCACATGGAGGTCGTCTTCGACCTCGACACCGAGGCGGTCGAGACAGCGCAGGAGCTCGGGATCGAGCTGCTCCGGGTGCCGACGGTCGGGACCGACACCGAGTTCGTCGTCGGCCTGGTCGACCTCGCGATCGAGCGCGCCGCCCAGGCGCAGGGCGCCGCCGTCGACCTGCCCACCTGGCCGGGTGACGAACCCCGCCCCGCGATCTGCCGGCCCGGCTGCTGCCCGAACCTGCGCGTCGCCAAGCCCGCCGCCTGCGGACAGGACTGAGCCCGTATGCCGCTTCCCACCTCCCCCGACCCGCTCACCATCCCCATCGGCGAGCGGGCCGAGCTCGAGGCCCTCGCGATCCGGCTCGCCGAGGAGGCCGGTGCGCTGGTGCGGGACCAGCGACCCGACCGGCTCGGCGTCCAGCAGACCAAGAGCACCGACCTGGACGTCGTCACCGTGATGGACCAGCGCTCCGAGCAGTTGCTGCGGGAGCGGCTCGCCGAGCTGCGCCCGGACGATGGGGTGCTGGGCGAGGAGGAAGGCGTCACGGCCGGCAGTTCGGGGCTGACCTGGGTGGTCGACCCGATCGATGGCACCGTGAACTACCTCTACGACCTGCCCGGGTATGCCGTGTCCGTCGCCGTGGTCGTCGGCGACCCCACCGTCGAGGGGGCGTGGGCGCCGGTGGCCGGTGCCGTCCACGTCCCGCGGACGGGGGAGACCTTCCATGCGCATGCGGGCGGTGGCGCGCGGGTGCGCCTGGCTGGCGGCCTATGTGGCGAGCTCTCGGTGAGTGACGTGGCTGACCTGGGCGCCACCCTGGTGGCGACCGGCTTCGCCTACGACCGGGAGGTGCGGGTCGGCCAGGCCGAGATCGTGGCCCGGCTGTTGCCGCAGGTGCGCGACATCCGCCGGCTCGGCGCCGCAGCCGTCGACCTCTGTCACGTCGCGGCGGGCCGGGTGGATGTCTATTACGAGCGCGGCTGCCACGCCTGGGACATCGCCGCCGGCATGCTCTGCGTGACCGAGGCGGGCGGCGTCGTGACCGGTGCGAGCCGTGAGCAGCCGCCCGGCGAGAGCCTCGTCGTCGCCGGGGGTCGGGGCGCCCACCAGACGCTGCTCGAGCACCTCTGACCGCCCGTCGGGACCCCGCTCCCACACCCCTGGAGGTGGGCTGCGGGGCCCGACTCGCGCAGACCCCGTCCGATAGGGCACAATCCGCCCGACAGCACGGGCCGACATGACGTGTCCATCTCGGGCACAAAACGGGGGGCTCGCGCGTTCTGGACGACTGAATGACGCTGCACGCTAGACCGAAGGAGACCGCCATGGCCACTGACTACGATGCCCCACGCAAGACTGAGGAAGAGCTCAACGAGGACTCGATCGAGGAGCTGAAGGCCCGGCGCAACGACAAGGCCTCGGGGAGCGTCGACGTCGACGAGACCGACCAGGCCGAAGGCTTCGAACTGCCCGGCGCGGACCTGTCCAACGAGGAACTCTCGGTCCACGTCCTGCCCCGGCAGTCCGATGAGTTCACCTGCTCGCGCTGCTTCCTGGTGCACCACCGCAGCCAGCTCGCCAAGGAGGTCGGCGGCTCGCCGGTCTGCTCCGAGTGCGCCGCCTGACGCAGCGGGACCTGCCAGCTGAACCGCTGACCTCTCCGACCTGACCAGATGACTGTCTCCGTCGCCTTGCAGCGCCTGGACGCCGACCTGCCGTTGCCCCGGCAGGCGCGTCCGGGCGATGCCGGGGTCGACCTGCACTCCCGCGACGACCACGAGCTCGCCCCGGGGGAGCGGGCGTTGGTCGCCACCGGGATCGCACTAGCGCTGCCCGAGGGGTATGCCGCGTTCGTCCACCCCCGCAGCGGGCTGGCCGCGCGGCACGGCATCTCGGTGGTCAACGCACCGGGCACGGTGGACGCGGGTTACCGTGGGGAGATCCTCGTCAACCTCATCAACACCGATCCGCGCGACACCTTCACGGTGCGGCGCGGTGACCGGATCGCCCAGCTCGTGATCCAGCAGGTCGCGACCCCCGTCTTCGAGGTGGTCGAGGAGTTGCCCACCTCCGAGCGGGGCGCGGGCGGGCACGGGCACACCGGCATCACCACAACCGAGAAGGACTGAACGCACCAGTGGCACTCTTCGGCCGTAAGAAGCGGAACCCCGATCCCGACCTCGATCTGCTCGACGACGAGCTGGAGGGCGAAGAGGCGGTTGTCCGCCCCGAGCCCGCCGAGGGCGAGCCGGGCGTGGATCGCGACTGGGAGCGCAGCGGCGACGGGCCTTACGACATCAGCGAATGGCCCGCCCTCGACGGTCGCATCGACCTCGGTGCCCTGCGCGTTCCGGCCGTGACCGGGATGCAGCTGCGCATCGATGTCGAGCAGGACACCGGCCGGTTGGTCGGCACCACGCTGGGCTTCGGCGCCTCCCAGGTCCAGCTCCAGGTCTTTGCCGCCCCCCGCACGATGGGGCTGTGGGATGAGTTGCGCCCCGACATCGCCCGTGGGCTGGTGGAGGCCGGTGGTGCCGCCGAGACCGTGCAGGGTCTGCTCGGCAAGGAGCTGCGTGCCCGGATGCCCGGCAAGGCGCCCGATGGCCGCGTCGCCTTCCAGCCGGCCCGCTTCCTCGGTGTCGACGGACCCCGCTGGTTCCTGCGGATCGTGGTCAACGGACCCGCCGCCGCCGACGACAAGCAGCTCGCGATCATCCTCTCGGTGATCCGCAAGGTCGTCGTGAAGCGCGGCGACGATCCTCGCCCGCCGCGGGAGGTGCTCGAGCTGGTCGCTCCGCCGGACGTGCTGGAGGCGGCCGCCAAGCAGGCCCAGGCCCGCAAGGAGCAGGCCGCTCGCCAGGCTGCTGCCGCGGTGCAGCGCCAGGCGCCCTCGCTGAGCAAGCCCGATGCCACCGGCGTCGCCGGGATCAGCACGGGTGCCCCCGCGGCTCGCCCGCCTGAGCCGGTAGCCCTGCCGACGGACGCGCCCAAGCCTCCGTCCAACCCCGAGTTCACGTGACCTCCGCACCGGCGGCGCCCATCTCCGAGCCGGAGGTGACGGTCGAGCAGGTCATCCGCCGCCGGATCAGCGATGCCCTCGGCGGCTGGTACGGCTCGCTCGAGACCGCCGTCCCCACCATCGCCTTCGTGGTGACCTGGCTGATCCTCGACGACGTCCAGCTCGCCGTCGCGGCCGCAGCTGTGCTTCTCATCGTGCTGGCCGTGATCCGCGGCTTCTTCGTGGGTGGCTCCTGGCGATTCCTCGGCTCGGCGGTGGTCGCGACCGCGCTGGCCGCCTTCTTCGCGCTGCGCTCGGGACAGGCGCAGGACGCCTTCCTGCCCGGGATCATCACCAGCGCCCTGTATGCCGTGGGTGCCGTCGTCTCGATCCTCACCCGGTGGCCGTTGCTGGGTTTCGTCGTGGCCCTGGGCGATCCGAACTACACCTCCCAGCCCACCGCCTGGCGACGCGACCGCGGACTCGTGCGGGTCTGCATCCGGCTCACCTGGGTGCTGGTCGCGCTCTTCGTGATCCGGGTGGCGATCATGCTGCCGCTCTACCTGGCCGGTGAGGTCGCCTGGCTGGGCGTGGCCAAGATTGCGCTCGGGTGGCCCGCGTACCTGCTCGCGATCGTCGTGATGGGGATGATGCTGGCCACCGGCCGCACCGCGCAGACCGCGGACGGCGGACCTGACGACGTGACCGAGCGGATGGCGCAGGCTCACGACGAGCACGAGACCGAGAGCCCGCTGCGTCCAGCGCTGCCCGAGCAGGACGACGACCATCACGACGCTGACGAGGGCGCGGACAAGGGCTCCCGGTGACCGACCGGCCGCTGGCGGTCGGTGACGTCGTCGAGGTCGACGTCGAGGGGGTCGCGCACGGGGGTCACTGCGTGGCTCGGTACGGCGCCGATCGAGTGGTCCTCTTCGTCCGCCATACCCTGCCGGGCGAACGCGTCCGGGCTCAGATCACCGAGCTCGGCTCCGGCGGTCGCTTCCTGCGCGCCGACGCCATCGAGGTGCTCACGGCCTCCCCGGACCGTGTGGAGCCGCCCTGCCCGTTCTCCGGACCCGGCCGCTGCGGCGGCTGCGACTGGCAGCACGTCTCGGTGGAGGCCCAGCGCAGGCTCAAGGCGGCGGTCGTCGCTGAGCAGCTCGCCCGCCTGGCCGGGCTGGACCCTGAGTCGGACCCCGACTCCGAGGTGGCCCTCACCTGCGACCCCGTCCCCGGGGACGAGGAGGGCCTGCGCTGGCGCACCCGGGTCGAGTTCGCGGTCAGTCGTGAGGGCCAGGTCGGGCTGCGCGCCCACCGGTCGCACGAGGTCATCCCGCTCACCGACTGCCCGATCGCGCACGAGGGCGTGATCGGCACCGGTGTCCTGGAGTCCCACCCGCCGGCCGGAGTGGTGGCGCTCGACGTCGTCGCACCCTCGCGGGGCGAGCCGGTCGTGGTGCCGCTGGCTCCCGGCGATCAGGGTGGTCGCCCTCGAGGTGGCCGGGGTGCGGCGTCGAGGCGCGGGACACGCCATACCCCCAGGCCTGTGGGCCCCGTGCCCGAGGTGACCGAGCAGGTCGGTCAGCACGAGTTCACGCTGTCCGCGCGCGGTTTCTGGCAGGTGCATCCCGGCGCGGCGGAGACGTTCACCGAGCAGGTGCTGGACTGGCTGGACCCGCGGCCGGGGGAGCGGGCGCTCGACCTCTACAGCGGCGTCGGCCTGTTCGCGGTGCCCCTCGCAGAGGCGGTCGGGCCTGGCGGCTCCGTGCTCGCCGTGGAGGCCGACCGGACCGCGACGCAGGCGGCTCACCGCCACCTCACCGACTATCCCTGGGCCCGGGCCGAGGCCCGACCCACCCTCGACGCGCTGCGTGAATTGGTGGACAGCGGTGAGCGCGCCGATGTCATCGTCCTCGACCCTCCTCGCAGCGGTGCCGGGCGCGAGGTGATGGAGCTGATCGCCCGGCTCGGTGCTCGCGCCGTCGTCTACGTGGCCTGCGATCCGGCCGCGCTCGCCCGCGATCTGCGCACCGCCCAGGAGTCCGGTATGGCGCTTGCCCAGCTCCGCGCGTTCGACGCCTTCCCGATGACGCACCACGTGGAGTGTGTCGCCCTGCTGGTGCGGGAGGTGCCTGAGCAGGGATAATCGATCCATGAGAGCCAGGACGAGGAGCGTGGGAGCGCTGCTCCTGGTGCTCGGCCTGGGGTCGGTGGGTGGCTGCACCTGGCTCGGTGGCGGGGGCAGCGGCACGTCGGAGCCGGCGGACAACCCCAAGGTGCGCACGCTGGCCAAGGTGCAGGGCTGGGACGAGGGGCTGGGCGAGCCGAGCGACGAGTTCGGCGTGCTGGAGATCGCCTGGGACGAGGTGCAGGCCGAGGAGCTGTGGTCCGAGGCCGTGCCGTCCTCGCTCGCGAGCGGCGCGCGACTGCCCGACAAACCGGGGCTCTACGGCGAGCTGCGCTCGGTCGACCTGTCCACCCACGTCGTCGCGCTGTGGTCCGGCGGGGAGTCCGGCACCTGTCCGGAGTATGTCGACCGGATCGCCCTGGACCGAGGGTCCGTTGTGGTGACCACGGCTCGATCGAGCCGGTTCGAGCAGTGCACCGCGGACTACAACGGTTATCGGGCTGTGGTCTCGGTGCCGCGCAAGGACCTGCCCGACCAGGACGACGTCGACTCCACTCCTGGCCTGTGGCGGGAGAAGGGGATGTCCTCCGGAGGCCAGGAGATCCGGCTGGCGGACTTCGCCGACCGGGACTGAGTCGGCCGACCGACCGCGGGGCCGCGGGATGCGGCAGGATGGAACCAGCGTCGCGTGTCCTGGTTTGGGAACACCCCTGGACGTGCGATATCTTGACGTCAAGATAAAGTCAACGAGCGAAGGAGCGGAACGTTGAGCACGAACCCGGACAGCTTCGGTGCCAAGGGCACCCTGGAGGTCGGAGACGCCAGCTACGGGATCTACCGCATCGGCGGGCTCGAGGGGAGCGAGACGCTGCCGTATTCGTTGAAGGTGTTGCTGGAGAACCTGTTGCGCACCGAGGACGGCGCGAACATCACCGCCGACCACATCAACGCCCTGGCGCAGTGGGACGAGGCCGCCGAGCCCGACACCGAGATCCAGTTCACCCCCGCCCGCGTGATCATGCAGGACTTCACCGGCGTGCCGTGCATCGTCGACCTCGCCACCATGCGCGAGGCGATGGTCGACCTCGGCGGTGACCCCACCAAGATCAACCCGCTCGCCCCGGCCGAGCTGGTCATCGACCACTCGGTGATCATCGACGTCTTCGGCCGCGAGGACGCCTTCGAGCGCAATGTCGAGATCGAGTACGAGCGCAATGGCGAGCGCTACCAGTTCCTGCGCTGGGGCCAGACCGCCTTCGAGGACTTCAAGGTCGTGCCCCCGGGCACCGGCATCGTCCACCAGGTCAACATCGAGCACCTGGCCAAGGTCACGATGACCCGTGAGGTGGGTGGCGAGCTGCTGGCCTACCCCGACACCTGCGTCGGCACCGACTCGCACACCACCATGGTCAACGGCCTGGGCGTGCTGGGCTGGGGCGTGGGCGGCATCGAGGCCGAGGCCGCGATGCTCGGCCAGCCCGTCTCGATGCTCATCCCGCGCGTGGTCGGCTTCAAGCTCATCGGCGCCGTCCCCGCCGGTGCGACCGCCACCGATGTGGTGCTGACCATCACCGAGATGCTGCGTGAGCACGGTGTCGTCGGCAAGTTCGTCGAGTTCTACGGCGAGGGTGTGGCGGAGGTGCCGCTGGCCAACCGCGCCACCATCGGCAACATGAGCCCGGAGTTCGGCTCGACCTGCGCGATCTTCCCGATCGATGACGTCACCCTGGACTACCTGCGGCTGACCGGCCGCTCCGACGAGCAGGTCGCCCTGGTGGAGGCCTACGCCAAGGAGCAGGGCATGTGGCTGGACGGCGACTCGGCCGAGGCCCGCTACAGCGAGCGCCTCGAGCTGGACCTGTCCACTGTCGTGCCCTCGATCGCCGGCCCGAAGCGTCCGCAGGACCGGATCGAGCTGAGCAACGCCAAGGAGCAGTTCCGCAACGACCTGAAGAACTACGTCGTCAACGGCAACGTGATCGAGAAGAGCGCCGTGGACCTGGAGCTGGCCGACAGCTTCCCGGCCTCCGACGCCCCCAGCCACGACGCCACTGAGGAGTCCTCCGATGCCGGTCGTCCCTCGCACTCCGGCCCCCGTCAGGACCTGAGCCGCCGGGCCAGCCACCCGACCCCGGCCACCCTGGATGGCGAGGAGGTCGAGATCGACCACGGCCACGTCGCGATCGCCTCGATCACCTCCTGCACCAACACCTCCAACCCCTCCGTGATGATGGCCGCCGCGATGCTGGCCAAGAACGCCGTGGAGAAGGGCCTGGACGTCAAGCCCTGGGTGAAGACCTCGATGGCGCCCGGCTCCAAGGTGGTCACCGGCTACTTCGACAAGGCGGGCATGTGGCCCTACCTGCAGGACCTGGGCTTCCACCTGGTCGGCTACGGCTGCACCACCTGCATCGGCAACTCCGGCCCGATCATCGAGGAGGTCTCCGAGGCGGTCAACGCCGAGGACCTCGCGGTCGTCTCGGTGCTGTCCGGTAACCGCAACTTCGAGGGCCGGATCAACCCGGACGTGAAGATGAACTACCTGGCCTCCCCGCCGCTGGTCATCGCCTACGCGCTGGCCGGGACGATGGACTTCGACTTCGAGCGTGAGCCGCTGGGTCAGGACAAGGACGGCCAGGACGTCTTCCTCAAGGACATCTGGCCCACGAGCGAGGACGTGGAGAGCACCATCGCCTCCTCGATCTCCCGCGAGATGTTCACCGAGGACTACGCCGACGTCTTCGCCGGTGACGAGCGCTGGCAGGGTCTGCCCACGCCCGAGGGCGACACCTTCGAGTGGGCCGACGAGTCGACCTATGTCCGCAAGCCTCCGTACTTCGAGGGCATGCAGGCCGAGCCCGAGCAGGTCTCCGACATCGAGGGTGCCCGGGTGCTCGCGCTGCTGGGTGACTCGGTGACCACCGACCACATCAGCCCGGCCGGGTCCATCAAGGCCGACAGCCCGGCGGGTCGCTACCTGTCCGACAACGGCATCGAGCGCAAGGACTTCAACTCCTACGGCTCGCGTCGTGGCAACCACGAGGTGATGATCCGCGGCACCTTCGCCAACATCCGGCTGAAGAACCAGCTGCTGGACGGCGTCGAGGGTGGCTTCACCCGCGACTTCACCAAGGACGACGGCCCGCAGGAGACCATCTACGACGCCGCGCAGAACTACGCCGAGGCGGGCACGCCGCTGGTCATCCTGGCCGGCAAGGAGTACGGCTCCGGGTCCTCGCGCGACTGGGCCGCCAAGGGCACCCGCCTGCTGGGTGTCAAGGCGGTCATCGCCGAGTCCTACGAGCGCATCCACCGCTCCAACCTGATCGGCATGGGCGTGCTCCCGCTGCAGTTCCCGCAGGGTGAGACCGCCGAGTCTCTCGGTCTGGACGGCACCGAGACCTTCTCGATCTCCGGTGTCACCGAGCTCAACGAGGGCCGCACCCCCAAGACCGTTAAGGTCGTGGCGGCCAAGGACGGTGGTGAGGGCCAAGCGGTCGAGTTCGACGCGGTCGTGCGGATCGACACCCCCGGCGAGGCGGACTACTACCGCAACGACGGCATCCTGCAGTACGTCCTGCGGTCCCTGGCCAACGCCTGACCTGGCCCGCTCAGCGGACAACAGCGGCCCGGGCGCATCGCGCGCCCGGGCCGCAGCGGCTCATTCATGCCCGGACACGGTCAGGCCGGCCTTGACGGGCGTGTCGCCGGGACGAGTTGCGAGCTGCCGCTCACGCCTCGAGTCGTCGATGCCGCTCACGCCTCGGTGAAGCGCAGCTGCTGACCCGGCCTCACCTGAGCGCACCGGTCCACCGCGTCGTCCTCGACATAGGCGATCACCGGGTAGCCGCCCGTCACCGGATGGTCGGCCAGGAAGAGCACCGGTAGGCCATCCGGCGGGACCTGCAGTGCTCCGCGGAGCACCCCTTCGCTGACCAGCTCGCCCTGGCGCCCACGGGGTAGCGGCTCACCCGCGAGTCGCACGCCGATCCGGTCCGAGCGGTCATCGACCGTGAACGTCCCAGACACCAGCGCCTCCCACGCCCCCGTGCCGAAGCGATCGCGCCGCGGCCCGGGCAGGATTGGTATGTCGACGCTCCCCGCAGGCGGCTCCGGCACCGGCGCCACATCAACGCCGGGCGGCGACCGGTCCGGCTCGCCGACCGGCAGGCGTGTCCCGTCCCGGATCACCGGCGGCCCGATCCCGGAGAGCGTGTCGGTGGCTCGGCTGCCCAGGACCGGCTCGACCACGATGCCGCCGCGGACGGCGAGATAACTGCGGAGGCCGGCCTGCGGCATACCTAATCGGAGCTGGTCGCCGCGGCGGAGCGCGAACGGTGCGGCGTAGGGGGCGCCGGGGCAGCGAGCGCCGGTGAGGGCGAGCACGAGGTCGGAGTCGGCCTCGAGGACGAGGCCGCCGAGGGTGACCTCGAGCGTGGCCAGGGTCGGGTGGTTGCCGACGAGCGCGTTGGCGAGGCGGTGCGCGCCGCGGTCGGCGGCGCCCGAGCGACCGATCCCGAGCGAGGCCAGCCCGGGCCGACCGAAGTCCTGAATGGTGGTGAGCGGACCGGTCTCCACCACCGTCAGGTGGGCGTTCACCTCGCCTCCACGAAGCGCACCTGGGTGCCGGGCGTGAGCAGCCCGGGCGGGTCGCGGTCGAGGTCGAAGACGTCGGTCTCGGTGCGCCCGATCAGCTGCCAGCCGCCGGGGGAGCGGCGGGGGTAGATGGCCGAGAACTCCCCGGCGAGGGCGACCGAGCCGGCGGGGACGGCGGTCCGTGGGCTGTCGCGGCGCGGGACGTCCCAGGCGAAGCTCGACCCCGCCAGGTAGCCGAACCCGGGCGCGAACCCGCAGAAGGCGACGGTCCAGGTCTCGGCCAGGTGCCGGCGGACCAGTTCGGCGACGCTCACCTCCAGCGCGTCGGCGGCATCCGCCAGGTCCGGGCCGTCGTAGCGGACGGACAGCTCGACCACGTCCGCGCCCTTCTCGTCCCGGTCCACCGGCTCGGCCTCCTGCGCCCAGGTGGCGAGGGCGGCCAGGTCGGCGCCGCGATCCGCGACGATCAGGATCGTGCGGCCCGCCGGCACCAGGTCGAGCACGGCGGAGGGGCGGTCAGCGTGCTGGAGCGCGGCATACCGGTCGAGGACGGCGTCGAGGGAGTCGAGCTCGAGCAGCAGGCCGCGGCGCCCGCTCGGCCGGATCCGCATCGTCTCGGTCACCGGTCAGGCCTGTGCGAAAGGGGCGAGGGTGATCCCCGCGTCGGTGAGCGCGGCGCGAACGGTGCGCGCGATCTCGACGGCACCGGGGGTGTCGCCGTGCACGCAGATCGAGTCCGTATGCAGTGCGAGCGGGTTGCCCTCCACGTCCGCCACGGTCTCGCCGCGGGCCATCGCGACGCAGCGGGCGGCGATGAGCTCAGGGTCGTGGAGCACGGCGCCCGGGTGGCTGCGGGGGACCAGATGCCCCTCGGGGGTGTAGGCGCGGTCGGCGAAGGATTCGTGGGCGGTGCGCAGGTCGGCCTGCTCGGCCAGCCGGAGCACGGTGGAGCCGGGTAGGCCGAGGAGCATCAGGTCGGGGTCGACCTCGCGGACGGCGTCGACGACGGCGCCGGCCTGAGCCTCGTGGGTGACGATGGTGTTGTAGAGCGCGCCGTGCGGCTTGATGTAGGAGACGCGGCCACCGGCGGCGCGAGCCAGGGCGGTGAGTGCGCCGAGTTGGTAGGCGACCTCGTCGCGCAGGGTGATCGGGTCGACGTCGATGAAGCGGCGGCCGAAGCCGTGCAGGTCCCGGTAGGAGACGTGCGCGCCGATCGCGACGCCGCGCTCGATGGCGCGGGCGCAGACCGCGCGCATGATCGTGGGGTCGCTGGCGTGGAAACCGCACGCGACATTGGCGCTGGTGACCACGTCCAGGAGGGCGTCGTCGTCGCCCATCGGCCAGCGGCCCAGGCCTTCGCCCAGATCGGCGTTGAGGTCGACGGTGCTCATGGGGTGACGGTATCGAGTGGGTGGCGCCGTGAGGTGGCTGGGTTGAGGGCACGGGGGAGCGGCTGGTCAGCTGCGTGACATGTCAGGTAGAGTAGGTGACATGTCACAGACGTTTGATCGGCTCGCTGCGGACACCGCGATGGGGCCGGTGACCCTGGATGTCGCTGACCTCGCCGGGATGACCGCCTTCTATCGCGACGTGGTGACGCTCCAGGTGCTCGCCGAGGAGGGCGGCGTCACCACGCTCGGGCGAGGGGTGACGCCGGTGGTGGTGCTGCGGCATACGCCCCAGTTGAGGCACGCGCCGGCCGGCTCGGCCGGGCTCTTCCACACCGCGATCCTGTTCCCGACCCAGGCCGAGCTCGCCGCGGCGGTCGCCTCGATGGCCCGCCACCGGGCGCCCTATGTCGGCAGCGCCGACCACCTGGTCAGCCAGGCCTTCTACTTCGAGGACCCGGAGGGCAACGGGATCGAGCTCTACTGGGACCGCGAGCGCAGCGCCTGGTCCTGGGTGCACGGGCGGGTAGAGATGGACAACCTGCTGCTGGACCCCGATGCCTTCCTGCAGGAGCACCTGACCGAGGAGGGCCGGCGCCAGCCCGATGCCGGTGAGGCGGTCGTCGGGCACGTGCATCTGTCGGTGGGTGACATCGCCTCGGCCCGGGAGTTCTATGTCGACCGGCTGGGCTTCGACATCACCGCCGAGTGGCAGGGCCAGGCGCTCTTCGTCAGCGCGGGCGGCTACCACCACCACATGGCGATGAACGTCTGGCGCTCGCGCGGCGCCGGTCCGCGCTTCCCCGCCCTGGGTCTGGGTCAGGTCGACATCGTGCTGCCCACCGCCGACGACGTGGGCGAGGTGAGCGAGCGGATGCAGTACCACGGCATCGCGACCGCCGACGACGGACGCACGGTGACCTTCGAGGACCCCTGGCGAAACGCCATACGGGTGGGCGTGGGGTGAGCCGAGGGTGGGGTGAGCCGGGGTCGGCTCAGCCCATGTCTTCGCGGAACCGGCGACGCTGCACCGGCTTGCCCTCGCAAGCTCCGACCGCTGCGGCGTGGTCCGGCACCTCCTGCTGCAGCGAGCGCGCGGTGCGCTGGTAGCCGGTCGACTCGGGCCGCTCGGGCATCTCCAGCTCAGGCTGCTCGACATCCTCATAGGGGATCGTGGAGAGCAGGTGGGCGATCATGTTGATCCGCGCCGAGCGCTTGTCGTCGGACTCGACGACATTCCAGCGGGCCTCGGGGATGTCGGTGTGGACGAACATCTCGTCCTTGGCGCGCGAGTAGTCCTCCCAGCGGGTCAGGCTCTCCAGGTCGGTGGGGGAGAGCTTCCATCGGCGCATCGGGTCCTCCAGGCGCGAGCGGAAGCGGCGCTCCTGCTCGGCGTCGGAGACCGAGAACCAGTACTTGCGCAGCAGCACGCCGTCCTCGATGAGCATCCGCTCGAAGATCGGGCACTGGCGCAGGAAGCGGCGGTGCTCCTCGGGGGTGCAGTAGCCCATGACGCGCTCGACGCCGGCGCGGTTGTACCAGGAGCGGTCGAACAGGCGGATCTCACCGGCGGCGGGCAGGTGCTCGACGTAGCGCTGGAAGTACCACTGCGACTTCTGCCGCTCGGTCGGGGTCGGCAGCGCGACGATCTGCGCCTGCCGGGGGGAGAGGTACTCGGTGACGCGCTTGATCGCGCCGCCCTTGCCGGCCGCGTCGCGCCCCTCGAAGACGACGACGAGGCGGGTGCCGGTCGCCCGGATCCACTCCTGCATCTTGACCAGCTCGCCCTGGAGCCGGAGCAGTTCAGCCTCGTAGACCTTGCGCTCGAGTTTGTCGATCTTCGCGGCGCTCATGCGGGACATCGTGCCACGACGACGTGTCGTAGCAGAAGTTGAGCAGTCCGTGGTGCCCCCGATCCGGTATACCGTCACGCCTGTCGGTGGGGGGTCGTACACTTGTTCGCATGTCGAGTGGACCGCCGGGCTGGCCGGACCGGGTGCCGCCGGCCGGGGTGCCCGGCTGGGAGGAGGCAGCCGTGTCCTGGTTGCTCGACCAGTGCCCGGCGGACTACCGGGGCTATCGCGCCTGGCGCAAGCACCCGGCGGCGCTGGCCTGGGTGGCGCACCGCCATCTGGAGGCGCAGCTGGACGCGATGCGCGGTGCCTGGCGGGACGTCCGGCCCGAGCTGGGCCCACTGCTGCCGCCGGGCAGCATCGGGGACGTGCTGGACTCGCTGGCGCGCGAGGGGTTGCGGCTGCGCGCCAACCACCGCTCGGCGGGGTTGTTGCTGGAGGCCCTGCGGTTGCGGGCGCCGCTGCGGTGAGGGGGTGGTGAACAGTCGGGTGAGTGAGGGGGTGGGTAGGTGGAACGGTCAGGATGCAGCGCGGGCAGCAGTGAGGAAGGGGGTGGGGTCGTCCAGGAAGGCGGCCGGAAGCACGAAGAACAGGCACCCGGTCGTGGCGGTCGAGAAGTCCAGGATGCGGTCGTAGTTGCCGGGCGGGTGGCCGACGAACATGCGCTCCAGCATCAACTCCGTGGTGCGAGGGTCAGCGGCATAGCCGATGAAGAAGGTGCCCAGTTCGCCGGATGAGACCGAGCCGAACGGCAGGTTGTCCCGCAGGATCTGGTGCTCGACACCGTTCTCGTCCTGGATGGTGTTGAGGGCGACGTGGGAGTTGCTCGGGAGCGCCTCATCGGAGAGTTGGATGTCGCTCAGCTTGCGGCGACCGATGACTCGTTCCTGTTCCTCGGTCGGCAGGGACTCCCAGGCGGTGAGGTCGTGGAGGTACTTCTGGATCACGACATAGCTCGCGCCGGCGTAGATGTCGTCAGCGCCGACGAAGACGGTGTGCTCCACGACGGCTGGCACCGTCGGATTCTCGGTGCCGTCGACGAAGCCGAGCAGGTCACGGGTCGTGCGCGTGACTCCTCTGCGCGCCACGGCTTCTCGAGCCTAGCGAGCACAGTGGCCGCGCCGCTCGCAGCGACCTCTCAGGGGTCGGGCCGTAGACTGAGCGGGTTCATCGCCGACGCCGCCGACCCGGAGGACGACCGTGCCCCTCATGCGCAGCATCACCGGACCCAGCGACCTCAAGCGGTTGTCGCGACCTCAGGTGGACCAGCTCGCGCAGGAGATCCGTGACTACCTCATCGAGTCCGTCTCGCGCACCGGTGGGCATCTGGGACCCAACCTCGGCGTCGTCGAGCTCACCCTGGCGCTGCACCGGGTCTTCGACTCCCCGCGCGACACCCTGCTCTTCGACACCGGTCACATCTCCTACGTGCACAAGCTGCTCACCGGCCGGCATGACTTCTCCACGCTGCGTCAGCAGGGCGGGTTGTCCGGCTATCCGAGCCGGGCCGAGTCCGACCACGACGTCATCGAGAACTCGCACGCCTCGTCCTCGCTGTCCTGGGCGATCGGGATCGCGACCGCACGCCAGCTGCGCGGCGAGCGCGACCGGCACACCGTCGCCGTGATCGGCGACGGCGCCCTCACCGGCGGCATGGTCTGGGAAGCGCTGAACAACATCGCCGACCATCGGGACCTGCCGCTGATCATCGTGATCAACGACAACGAGCGCTCGTATGCCGCCACCCGGGGCGGGATGGCCGACTACCTCGCCTCGCTGCGGGCCACGCAGGAGTACGAGGAGGTGCTGTCCTGGGGCAAGAAGGCCCTGCAGCGCACGCCGGTCGTCGGCCGCCAGGTCTACGAGACCTTGCACGGGATGAAGAAGGGCCTCAAGGACATCGTCAGCCCGCAGGGCATGTTCGAGGACCTCGGCCTGAAGTACCTCGGCCCCGTCGACGGCCACGACACCGAGGCGATGGAGACCGCGCTGCGCCGCGCCCACGACTTCGGCGGCGTGGTGCTCGTGCACGCCATCACCGAGAAGGGGCACGGCTACGACCCGGCCACCGCCGACGAGGCCGACCGCTTCCACGCGGTCGGCAAGATCAACCCCGAGACGGGTCTGCCGCTCGAGGTCTCCGGCCGTGCCTGGACCGATGAGTTCAGCGACGAGCTGGTCCGACTCGGCAAGGAGCGCGACGACATCGTCGCGCTGACCGCCTCGATGCTCATCCCGGTCGGTCTGCAGCCTTTCGCCGAGCGCTATCCCGAGCGCGTCTTCGACGTCGGGATCGCCGAGCAGCATGCGGTCGCGATGGCCGCCGGACTGTCCTACGCGGGCATGCACCCGGTCGTCTGCATCTACGCCACCTTCCTCAACCGGGCCTTCGACCAGCTGCTCATGGACTGCGCCCTGCACCGCCAGCGGGTCACCTTCGTGCTCGACCGGGCCGGGATCACCGGCACCGACGGCGCCAGCCACAACGGCATGTGGGACCTGACGCTGCTCGGCATGGTGCCCGGCATCCACGTGATCGCACCCCGGGACGGGCAGCAGGTGGCGCTCGCGGTGCGCGAGGCCGTGGAGATCGCCGACGGTCCCTCGGTCGTCCGCTTTCCCAAGGGCAGCGTCGGCCAGACCGTGGACGCCGTGCGGCGGCACGGCACCGTGGACATCCTGCGCGATGTCGACGAGGACGCCGCGGACCAGCCGATCGACCTGCTCCTCGTCGGGATCGGCGCGATGGCCCAGACCGCGCTCGAGGTCGCCGACAAGCTCTACGCAGAGAGCCATCGCGTGATGGTGGTCGACCCGCGCTGGGTGCTCCCGATCAGTGATGACCTCGTGGACCTCGCCCGCGGCGCTCGCCGGGTCGCCGTCGTCGAGGACGCCCTGGTCGGCGGAATCGCAGGCCGGGTCGAGGAGAGCCTGGCCCTGGCCGGGCTGCAGATCCCGGTGCACGCCTACGGCATACCCCATGAGTTCCTGGACCACGGATCCCGGGGCCAGGTGCTCGATCGGATCGGCCTGACCGCCGACCCGATCGCCAGCGCGCTGTCCGGCGTGCTCGCTTCCGCCTGAGCCCACCCGTGCCCGAGGTCGCGCTCGTCCTGAACCCGAGCTCGCGGCGGTCCGCCCCCGCCCGGGCAGCGATCGAGACTGCCTGCGGCGCCCACGGTATGTCGCTTCTCGTCCTCCCCACCACCGTCGCCGACCCCGGGCCCGGGCAGGCGCGGGAGGCGCTGGCCGCCGGGGTGCGCAGAGTCGTGGTGGCTGGGGGAGATGGGACCGTGCGGCACGTGGCAGGCGTGCTGGGCGAGCGGGGGCCGCGTGACGAGAGCGTCGTGGAGGAACCAGGATCGGCTGCCGCGCCCGAGCAGGCCGTGCTGGGGGTGGTGCCGGTGGGGACCGCCAATCTGTTCGCGCGCAGCGTGGGACTGCCGCGAGGAGACCTCGCCGCGGCTGCGCGCCTCGCGGTCGCGGCGCGTGGGCGGCCGATGGACCTCGGTCGGGCCTCGCTGACCGGCGTGCACGGTGGCGTCACCGACCAACCCTTCCTGGTGGTCGTGGGGCTGGGGCACGACGCCGACACGGTGGCGGCGATGAGTCCGACGCTGAAGAAACGGCTGCGCTGGATGGCCTATCTGGAGCCGGGGATCCGTCGCCTGTCGCGGCCGGGGCGCCCGGTCACGCTGGTGATCGACGGTCAGGCCGCGCGCTCCGAGGAGGTGTGGAGCGTGCTGGCGGTGAACAGCGCCCGGCTGCCGATGCGGGCCAGGGTGGTCCCGGGGGCACGCCCCGACGACGGACAGCTGCACATCGCTCTCGTCGCCCCGCGGCACCTGCGGGACTGGACCGAGGTGGCGCGCGTGGGGTGGGGCGCACGGCATACGGGACATCCGGCGCTGCGCTATGAGGTAGGCCGCCAGCTCGTGGTGCGGCCCGCCGAGCCGACGGCGGTCCAGGTGGACGGTGACGTGGTGCCCGATATCGTCGAGGCGACGATCACCCTCGAGCCCGGCGCGCTGAGCGTCGCCGGGCCACCGACCTAGGAGTACCCGCTTGCGCGCCATCGCCGCCCAGATCGGCCACATCTCCCAAGGTCTGCTGACCTCGCCGCGCGCGGGGCGGCGGATCCTGGAGATGCTTCGCGAAGCCCCAGAGGGCTCGCTGGACCAGATCATCGAGACGGTCGACCTGCCCAAGGTGCTCGCCTCGATGCGGCGCACCGGCCTGCATCACCGGCCGCAGGCGGTCGACCTACTGCTGCGGGAGCGGGTCGACGAGCTGTCGCTCGACTCGATCGCCCAGGTGGTCTCGGCGATGCACCGCGGCAGGACCTCACGGCACGCGCAGGAAGCGATCGTCGAGGTGCTGACCCGGCACACCGGCGAGGACTTCGACACCCTCAAGAACTTCCTCAACTCGACCGGTGACTACCACGACCTGGAGCACCTGGTCTTCGAGGACCTCGACGAGGACCTGTCCGACCGGCTGCTGGAGCACATCGCCGAAGAGGCCGGCGACAACCGGGGCGGCGACATCCGTGTCCTGTCCGACATCGACGACACGGTCAAGTGCGTGATCCACGACCGGAGGTATCCGCGGGGGACGATCTACCCGGGCGTGGTGTCGCTGCTGACCAAGCTGGACAAGGGTGCTGCCGAGGAGCCGGGCCGCCCGGGTGACCTGACCTTCGTGACCGCGCGGCCGGGTGGTCCGCGCGGGCTGATCGAGCAGTACACCCGCGGCAAGCTGTCCTATCTCGGGCTGCCGCCGCACTCGGTGATGGGCGGGTCCTTCCTGAACCTGCACACCAAGGGTGCGATCAAGGACCGCAAGCTGGAGAACATGGATCGGGACCGCCTGCTCTTCCCCGAGGCGCGGATGGTCTTCATCGGCGACAGCGGCCAGGCCGACGGCGATGTGGGGGCTGAGATGCACCGGCTCGACCCGGACCACATCGTCGGGACGCTGCTGCACAACGTCACCGATCTGGACGAGGCCGCGCGGGAGGCGTGGGCGCAGAAGGGTGTGCACGTCTTTGACACCTACGCGGGCGCTGCGGCCCACGCGGTGCGCCTGGGGCTGATCCGGGTGGACCAGGCCCGCGAGGTGGCCGAAGACGTCCGCGTCGGCCTGCGGGTGCTGCACCTCACCCCGGAGCAGCGCGAGCGCCTCGAGCGCGACCTCGCCGCCGACGTCGCCGCCATCGACGCCCTGGACGAGGGCGCCGAGAGCCGCGGGAGCAGCGAGAGCGGCGGGAGCAACGGGGGCAGCTGACCTGACCCCTCCCTCTCGACCGGACGCGCGGGATGTCGCTGATATGGGCGACCGGGCGCGCGGGATGTCGCCCAGATCCGTCACCGGACGTGCGGTATGTCGCTGATATGGGCGACCGGACGCGCGGCGCCGTCTGCGTTTGACCGGGCGTGAGGGTCTGACAACGATGGAGGTATGTACCTCATCGTCGTGAAGTTCCCGGTCAAGCCCGAGTCGGTCGACACCTGGATGGAGGTCGTCTCCGACTACACCAGCGCGGTGCGTGCAGAGGATGGCAACCTGTTCTTCGAGTGGTCGCGCAGCGTCGACGAACCAAACGAGTTCGTGCTCGTCGAAGGCTTCACCGACGACGGTGCTGCTGCCCACGTCGAGAGCCCGCACTTCTCCGAGGGCATCGAGGCGATGCGTCCACACCTCACCGCGACCCCGAAGATCATCTCCCGTCAGGTGGAGGGTGATGGTTGGGACGCGATGGGGGAGTTGCAGATCGACTGATCGCCCCACGTGCCCGCCACAGGTCGGGCAGTCAAACGTGCACAACGGATCAGTTGCACGCAAAGTCCCAGGTGGGCCGCGGCATACGGGACGTTGTGCACGTTCGAAAGTTGCGCTGGGCGCGCCCCGGTCGGAAGGGTCAGGCGAACTTGGGTGACCTGGTGGAGCGAGAGTGGGTCAGCGAACTTGGGTGACCTGGTGGAGCGAGAGTGGGTCAGCGAACTTGGGTGACCTGGTGGAGCGAGAGTGGGTCAGCGAACCTGGGTGAAGCGAGAGTGGGTCAGGCGGGCTCGGGTGAACTGGTGCCGATCCGGTCGGCCTGGTCCTCGTCGGGAATCTCGCTCTCGAGCGGGGTGAGGACGAGACGGGCGGTGATGCCGAAGGCGGCGAGGGCGGCGAGGGTGACCGACAGACCCATGAGGCCGCTGCCGGTGAGGGCGAAGACGACGTAGCCGATCAGCGCCATGATCGCGGCAGCGATCGCGTACGGCAACTGGGTGGTGACGTGGGTGATCACGTTGGCGCCCGAACCTGTGCTGGACAGGATCGTGGTGTCGCTGATCGGGGAGCAATGGTCGCCCCACACCGCTCCGGCCAGGACCGTACCGAAGGCGGCGAGCAACAACTCGGGCCCGCCCTCGACGTTGTTCATGATCTGACCGGCGATCGGCAGCAGCAGCCCGAACGAGCCCCACGACGTGCCGGTGGAGAAGGCCATCGCACCGGCCAGTACGAACATCAGCGGGATCAGCCACTGCGGGGAGAGGTTGGTGGACTCCACGAGGCTGCCGAGGTACTCACCGGTGCCGAGCTGGGCGATCAGGTCACCCAGCATCCACGCCAGCAGCAGGATCGTGACGGCCGGGAGCATGGACTTGATGCCCTCCCAGAAGCCCTGCGCCAGTGCACCTGCATCGAAGCGGGAGTCGCTGGCGGTGTAGCGGAAGTAGTAGTAGAGGGCCGCGGCCAGGCCGAGCAGGCCGCCCCAGAGGAGCGCCTGGCTGACGTCGGTGTTGGCGAAGACCTCGATGATGTCCCAGCTTCCGCCCTCGGCGTAGCCGGTCCAGGCGATCCCGCCGAGCACCCCGGCGACCAGCAAGGCGAAGGGGATCACGAGGGCGCGCTTGGCGCCCGGCTCGTGCACCGGCAGATCCTCGGCCAACTCGCCCGGGATCGTCTCGTCCTTGTTGTAGGTCTGCCCTTCCTGGATCGCCCGGCGTTCCTCGGTGCGCATCGGCCCGATCTCGACGTGGAGGAGGATGACCACCCACACCATGAGCACGGCCACGATGGCGTAGTAGTTCATCGCCGCGGCGCCGAGGAAGGCCTCGACATCGCTCACCGACAAGGTCGAGGCGGCCAGGATCGGCGCCATGATGCCGATGATGCTCGCGCCCCAGCTGGAGAAGGGGGCCAGCACCGCGACCGGTGCCGAGGTGGAGTCGACGACATAGGCCAGCTTGGCGCGGGAGACGTTGTGCTTGTCGGTCACCGGGCGGGAGACCTGCCCGACCGCCAGCGCGTTGAAGTAGTCGTCGATGAAGATGACGATGCCCAGGATCGCCGGCAGGATCTTGGCGCCCCGACGGGTCCGGATCCGCTGGACCGCCCAGTCGGAGAAGGCTTTCGTTCCGCCTGACATCATGATCAGCGCCGCGATCACACCGAGCAGCAGGGTGAAGATCAGGATGTAGACGTAGTAGGTGTTGACGCCGCCGTCTTCCCAGAAGATCACCGCGAAGGCCTCCCAGACCAGGCGCAGCGTCTCCAGCGGGTTCCACCCGGCCACCAGCAGGGCGCTGGCCAGCACACCTGCACCGAGACTGAGCAACACCTTGCGGGTGAGCAGCACGAGCACGATCGCCAGGACCGGCGGCAGGATCGTCAGAAACTGGTTGTCGTCGACCATGGCAGCGACCTTCCTGGGAGGGTGGCGCTCACGCTACCGGAGGAAGGGGCCGAAGGGACGCAGAAGGCCGGGGTGCCGGTGATTTCTCACCGACACCCCGGCCGAGGTGCTGCAGGTGTCCGCCTCGCGGACTGGTTTCAGCGAAGGATGCTGTCGCCGACGATGGTGCTCCACCACTTGCCGAGCCCGAAGGTGTCACCGGCGCGGGTCGCGGCCACGGTGATCATCGCGGCGGCCTCGATCCAGTGGGTGGTGGTCAGCGGGTTGGTGGCGCCCTCCTGGCCGAGGGGGAAGGTGGCCAGGTACATCATGAAGACCAGCAGGGTGCCGGTGATCGCGGCGAGCTTGACGCCAGCGCCGGTGACCAGCGCGACACCGATGCCGAGGAGGCCGGCCATGAACAGCCAGTCGAAGAAGGGGGCGGCGCCGGCCATCGCCTGGAACATGTCGCCGAAGGCGCCCGAGGCGTTGGACAGGAAGCCGAAGGTGGGGCTGCCACCGTTGATCCAGGCGCGCTCGCCCGGGGTGGAGTAGCCCAGACCGAAGAGCTTGTCGACAAACGCCCAGATGAAGATCCAGCCGACCACGATGCGCAGGAAGGCGAGCGCGCCGCGGGCGAAGGAACTGCGGACGATGTCGGTCTGCATCAGGGGGGAGGTGTGGGAGACGGTGCGCTCATCCCGAACCTCAACCGTGCGCTCGCTCATGACCGTGACCTTTCTGTGTCTTGGGGACTGCTTGACGGTCATTACTATAGCGCGTAGTAAGTGAATCCTCCAATTCCTGCGATTCGTGTCGAGGCGGGGTGTCGGGTGGGTCGGTGGTGGGGGATGAGGGCGGAACCGACCTAGGGATGGAAGGCTGGGGGACATGACGTCAGGACTCAGTACGGAGGCCGTTCTCACCCTGCTGCAGGAGACCGCCGAGGCCGTGATCAACCCCCGCTTCCGCGCCCTGGACGAGGGCGAGGTGACCGCCAAGACGCATCCCGGCGACCTCGTCACCGTCGCGGACCGGGAGGCCGAGGTGCTCATCACCCGGGCCCTGCGCGCGGCCTACCCGCAGGCGCTGGTCCTGGGCGAGGAGGCGTATGCCGAAGAGCCGGGTCTGCTGGACGCCTTCACCGAGGCGGAGCACGCCTTCACCGTCGATCCGGTGGACGGCACCCGCAACTTCGTGCACGGCTCACCCGACCACGCGGTGATGGCCGCTGAGGTGCTGGACGGCCGGACCGTGCGGGCCTGGATCTGGCAGCCCCAGCACGGGGTGGCCTGGGTGGCCGAGCGGGGTGCCGGCCTGTGGCGCGATGGCGAACGGGTGGACGCCGTCACGGCGTCCGGTCGCCCCGAAGACTGGGATGTCCGGACCTCACGACGGGAAGGCGTCGGCGATCATCTCGGTCCGGCCGGCCCGATGACCTTGAGCTGGATCAGTTGCGGCATCGACTACCCCAAGCTCGCCTCGGGGGAGTGTGACGCGCTGCTCTACTCCGGGACCGCGCCCTGGGACCACGTTCCCGGTGCGCTGATGATGGAGGAGGTCGGCGGGCACGTAGGGGACACCGCCGACCCGGAGGGGCCCGCCTACGGGCCTCGCTCCCGCCCGGCTCAGCTGTTGGCCGCGGCGAGCCCGGAGGTCTTCCGCACGTTGGCGCCCCACGCCTGAGGGTGCTCCGCACCCGGATCGGAGTTGGTCCGGCCCGGCCAGCGTCGCACCAGGACGGCGGTGACCAGCGTGATCGCGCCACCGGTCGCGGCGAAGGTCCAGAAGGACTGATCGCTAGCTGTACTGACCAACGTCTCCGGTCAGCACACCTAGCGGCCCGAGCCCGGCGGGTGCTCCCGCGCGTCATGCACGGCATCGCGCAAGGCCAATTCCCGCGCGAGCACGGTCATCTGCTGCTCCATCTGGCGCATCCGGCGGTAGGAGGCTGCGACATACCCGAAGAAGAAGACCGTCAACCCGTAGAGGAGCAGGTCCGCGCCGCGACCGACGCCCAGGAGTTGGGCGACCTGGGTGAGCAGGCGGGGGAAGAGGATGGCGGCGACCGCCAGCACCACGAAGCCGACCAGCAGGAGACGTCGCACCGCCTGGTGGCGGGCGCCGGCCGTCGACCGGGTCAGCATCGTGGTGACGAGCACGATCGCCACGATGAGGAGGGCCTTGATCAGCGGTTGGTCGAGCATCGCTCACACCTTCACTTCAGGATCGTGTCGACGAGAATATTCACAGAGTTCATCAGCGACTGGCCCTTGGAGCGGCTGTAGTCGGTGTAGAGGATGTGCACCGGGTGCTCGGCCCAGGGCAGTGAGCTGCGGCCCAGCTGCAGCACGATCTCGGTGGCGTGCGCCATCCGGTTCTGCCGGAGGTCCAGATGCTCGGCGGCGTCGCGGCGCAGCACCCGCAGCCCGTTGTGCGCATCGGTCAACCGCATCCCGGTCTGCTGGTTGGTGATCCAGACCGCGGCCTTGAGCACCATCTTCTTCAGGAAGCCAGGCTTGGTGCGACCGTCCAGGAAGCGGGAGCCGAAGACGATCGCCAGGTCCTCGTCCTTGGCACGTTGCACCATCTGGGCCGCGTCCTCGACCCGGTGCTGCCCGTCCGCGTCATAGGTGACCAGGTATGCCGCATCCGTCGCCTCGAGCGCGTAGCGCATCCCGGTCTGCAGGGCGGCGCCCTGACCGAGGTTGAAGGGGTGGCGCACGACGACCGCACCGGCCGCCTCGGCCACCGCGGCCGAGGCGTCGTGGCTCGCGTCGTCCACGCAGATGATGTGGGGGAAGACCTCGCGTGCTGCGGAGACGACGTCGCCGATCACGCTCGCTTCGTCATACAGGGGGATCACCAACCAGGCGTCCTCGTGGCGGAGCGATAAGGTCATACCGGTCATTGTCCCGCACCCGACTGAGGAGTTCCGTGGCAACACGCATCGTGGACAGCGCAGACGTCTCACCGGACGCGCAGATCGGGCAGGACAGCTCGGTCTGGCACCTCGCCCAGGTGCGCGAGGGGGCGGTCCTGGGCAAGGGCTGCGTGATCGGCCGCGGCGCTTACGTCGGCACCGGCGTGCAGATGGGCGACCACTGCAAGGTGCAGAACTACGCGCTGGTCTACGAGCCGGCGCGGCTGGCGGACGGCGTCTTCATCGGCCCCGCGGCGGTCCTGACCAATGACACCTTCCCGCGCGCGATCAACGCGGACGGCTCGCTCAAGAGTGCCGATGACTGGGAGGCCGTGGGCGTCACGATCGGCCGCGGCGCCTCCATCGGTGCCCGGGCCGTGTGCGTCGCCCCCGTGACCATCGGCGAGTGGGCCACCATCGCGGCCGGCGCCGTGGTCGCCCGCGATGTCCCCGACCACGCGCTGATGGTCGGCGTGCCCGCCCGCCGGGTGGGCTGGGTCGGCCGGTCCGGCCACCCCCTCGAACCCACCGGTGACCCAGGATCCTGGCGCTGCCCGCGGTCCGGCACCACCTACACCGAGCACAACGGCACTCTGACGGAGGATACGAATGACTGAGCAGGCCTTCATCCCGCCCGCCCGCCCGATCATCGGGGAGGAGGAGCGTGCGGCGGTGGATCGTGTGCTGGCCTCGGGGATGGTCGCCCAGGGGCCGGAGGTGGCTGCTTTTGAGCAGGAGTTCGCTGACCAGCTGGTGGGTGGGCGCACCTGTGTGGCGGTGAACTCGGGCACGTCGGGTTTGCATCTGGGGTTGTTGGCGGCGGGGATCGGCGCGGGTGATGAGGTCATCGTGCCGAGTTTCACGTTTGCGGCGACGGCGAACTCGGTGGCGTTGACGGGGGCGACGCCGGTCTTTGCCGACATCAGCCCGGACACGTTCAACCTGGACCCGGAGTCGGTGCGGGAGGTGATCACGGATCGGACGGCGGCGGTGATGCCGGTGCATCTGTATGGTCACCCGGCGGATATGGATGGTTTTCAGGCGGTGACGTCCGAGGCGGGGATCCAGGTGTTCGAGGATGCCGCGCAGGCGCATGGTGCGACCTACAAGGGTCGGCCGGTGGGCCGGTTCGGTGCGTTCGCGATGTTCAGCCTCTATCCGACCAAGAACATGACCTCGGGTGAGGGCGGGATGGTGGCCTGTGTCGATGAGGAGATGGCGCGCGGGGTGCGCTTGTTGCGCAACCAGGGGATGGAGAAGCAGTACGCCAACGAGGTCATCGGGTTGAACAACCGGATGACCGACATTCACGCGGCGATCGGGCGGGTTCAGCTGACCAAGGTCGGTGGCTGGACCCGGGCCCGGCAGGACAACGCGGCCTGGTTGGACGAGCACCTCTCGCAGATTGAGGGGGTTGTGGTGCCGCCGGTGCGGGAGGGGTGCACGCACGTGTATCACCAGTACACGATCCGGATCGCGGGTGCCTCGGGTGCGCAGCGGGACCGGGTGGTGCAGGCCTTGCGGGAGGAGCACCAGGTCGGTAGTGGTGTGTACTACCCCACGCCCAACCACGAGCTGGTCTCCCTGGCGCGGTTCGCGCCGTCCTGGGAGTTGCCGGAAACTGCGCGTGCTGCGGCCGAGGTGATCTCGCTGCCGGTGCACCCGTCGTTGTCGCCGAGCGATCTGGAGCGGATCGCGACCGGCGTGGCTGAGGTGTTGGGGGCTGGCGCGTGAGCGGCCCGATCGCCGAGGGCACCACGATCCGGATGGGTCTGATCGGCCTGGGGTCGATGGGACGTCATCATGCCCGGGTGATTCGTGAGGTCGAGGGCATGGACCTGGTCGCCGTGGCTGATCCTTATGGCGACAAGCATGGGGTGGCCGGGGATCTGGAGGTGCTGCCGGATGTGCAAGCGCTGATCGAGGCCGAGATCGATGCGGCGATGGTGGCGGTGCCGACCTACCTGCACGAGGAGGTCGCGTTGGCGCTGGCGCAGGCCGGGGTGCACACGATGGTGGAGAAGCCGATCGCGGCGACTGCGGAGTCGGGGGAGCGCGTTGCTCGCGCGTTCGAGGACGCTGGCCTGGTGGGTGCGGTCGGGTATGTCGAGCGGTGCAACCCGGCGCTGCTGGCGATGCGCCAGCGGATCGAGGCCGGCGAGCTCGGCACGGTCTTCCAGATCACCACCTCCCGGCAGGGGCCGTTCCCGGCGCGGATCGCCGATGTCGGGGTGGTCAAGGACCTGGCCACGCACGACATCGACCTGACTGCCTGGATCGCCCAGTCGCACTACTCGGTCGTCTCGGGTCAGGTCACCCACCGTTCGGGCCGTGAGCACGAGGACATGGTGGTAGCGACCGGGCGGTTGGACAACGGGATCATCGTGTCGCACACGGTGAACTGGCTCTCCCCGCTCAAGGTCCGGGAGACGGTCGCGACGGGGGAGAAGGGCGCCTTCATCGCCAACACCCTCACTGGCGACCTGACCTTCGTGGCCAATGGCGACGTCCGCAGCGAATGGGACCGGATCTCGGCCTTCCGTGGTGTCTCCGAGGGCGACTCGACCCGTTTCGCCCTCGCCCGCCGCGAGCCGCTGCGCGTGGAGCAGGAAGGCTTCCGCGACGCGCTGTGGGGCCGCGACTCCGAGATCGTCTCGATGGCCGACGGCGTCCACACCCTGCGCGTCATCGAAGCCATCCTCGAATCTGCAGCCACCGCCCGCACCGTCACCCTGTGATGCCGTGACGCCCCGGCGCGTCCTGCTCGCCACCCGGATCTTCGCGCCGGAGTCGGCTGCGGCGACCTTCCGCCTGTCCGCGCTGGTCCGCGCGCTCACCGACCGGGCCGCCCGGGTAGGGGTGCTCACCACGACCGTGCCGCCCTCGCTGCGGGGGAGCCGAGCCGCCAAGCCGCCCCCTCGCGCCGAGATCTCCCGCTGGCCCGTGCTCCGCGACGCCACCGGTTATGTCCGCGGGTACCTGCCCTATCTGTCCTTCGACCTGCCGCTCAGCCTGCGCCTCCTCACCGCTCGACGCCCCGATGTAGTCGTCGTCGAGCCGCCGCCGACCACCGGCGCCGTCGCCCGTGCCGTGCTCTCCCTCCGCTCCGTCCCCTACGTCTACTACGCCGCCGATGTCTGGTCCGACGCCACCGCGTCCATGGGTGCTCCGACCTCGGTCGTCCGGGTCATGCGGGTGGTCGAACTCTTCGCCTTGCGGGGCGCCCGCGACGTGATCGCCGTCTCCGAGGGGGTCGCCGAGCGGGTCCGGGCCCTCGCCCCCCGCGCCCGCGTCACCGTGGTCCCCAACGGCATCGACACCGACGTCTTCACCCCCGACGGCGAGCGCCACGCCGAGGCGCCGGACACGCCATACCTCCTGTATGCCGGGACCGCCTCGGAGTGGCAGGGGGCCGAGATCTTCGCCGAGGCGATGCGCGAGGTGGTCCGGGAGGAGCCGGGCGCGCGCCTCATCTTCCTGGGGCAGGGGGCCAGTTGGCCTGTCCTGCAACAGATCCGGGACGATCTGCCGGAAGGTGCGATCGAGCTGCGCCCCCTCGCCCCGCCGCAGGAGGCGGCGGCCTGGCAGCGGGGGGCGGCCGCGGCTGTGGTGAGCGTCAAGCCCGGCGTCGGCTATGACTTCGCCTACCCGACCAAGGTCATTGCGGCCCTCGGCTGCGGCACGCAGGTGATCTTCGCGGGCCCCGGACCGGCCGCCGCGGATGTCGCCGAGCACGATCTTGGCCGCGCTGTCCCGTATGACATTTCCCAGGTCGCGCAGGCCATGCTGGCCGCCGTCCGCGCTGGCTCGCCCGACCCCGCCGAGCGCGCCAGGCTCGTCGAGTGGGTGCACCGCAACCGGAGCCTGGCCGCCACCGGACGGGCTGCCGCACAGGTGGTCCTGGGGCCTGAGGTGACACAGCAACCGATGTGATCTACGTCTCGTTCCAGAGTCGTTTCACCGCGCGCGGAGCTCGTCCTGCCCCTATTCTCGACAGCACCCCCCGAAGATCGCTCCCACCGTGGTGACGACCGGGTCACCCACTGGTGGCAGCACCAGGAGTTGAGTGAGCATGGCCACGAATCGCGGAGTCGCCTACATGGGCCCCGGGCAGACCGAGGTGCAGGAGATCCCTTACCCCACCTTCGAGCTGCAGGACGGACCCGGCGTCAACCCGGACAATGTCGGACGGCAGTTGCCGCACGCCGCCATCCTCAAGGTGGTGACCACCAACATCTGCGGATCGGATCAGCACATGGTCCGGGGCCGCACCACCGCACCCGAGGGACTGATCCTTGGGCACGAGATCACCGGCGAGGTGATCGAGACCGGACCGGGCGTGGAGTTCATCAAGGAAGGGGACATCTGCTCGGTTCCCTTCAACATCGCCTGCGGTCGCTGTCGCAACTGCAAGGAGGGCAAGACCGGGATCTGCCTCAACGTCAACCCCGACCGCCCCGGCAGCGCCTACGGCTATGTGGACATGGGTGGCTGGGTCGGCGGCCAGGCGGAGTACGTCCTGGTCCCGTATGCCGACTGGAACCTGCTGAAGTTCCCCGACCGTGACCAGGCGCTGGAGAAGATCCTCGACCTGACGATGCTCTCGGACATCTTCCCCACCGGCTTCCACGGTGCCCTCACCTCCGGCGTGGGTGTGGGGTCCACGGTGTATATCGCAGGCGCTGGCCCGGTCGGTCTGGCCGCTGCCGCCTCCGCCCAGCTGCTCGGCGCGGCGGTGGTCGTCGTCGGCGACCTGATCGAGGAGCGGCTCGAGCAGGCGCGCAGCTTCGGCTGCGAGACGGTCGACGTCAGCAAGGGCGATATCGGTGACCAGCTGGAGCAGATTCTCGGCACCCCCGAGGTGGACTGCGGTGTCGACGCGGTGGGGTTCGAGGCGCGCGGTCACGGCGAGGACGCCGAGGTCGAGCGACCGGCCGCGGTGCTCAACTCCCTCATGGACATCACCCGTGCTGGTGGCGGCCTGGGCATCCCCGGCCTCTATGTCACCGGTGACCCCGGTGGCGTGGACGAGGCGGCTCAGGAGGGCTCGCTGTCACTGCGGCTGGGGCTCGGCTGGGCGAAGTCGCACTTCTTCGTGACCGGCCAGTGCCCGGTGATGAAGTACCACCGCGGTCTGATGATGGCGATCCTGCACGACAAGGTCGAGATCGCCAAGGCCGTCAACGCGGTCAAGGTGTCGCTGGATGAGGCCCCGGAGGCCTACCAGGACTTCGATGCCGGCGCCTCCAAGAAGTACGTTATCGACCCCCACGGGATGGTCGGCTGAGGAGGCTCCGGACCACCTGCCCAGGAGGGCAGGGGCCACTTGTTACGGTGACACCAGCCACGCGGGGCGCCTCCTGAGGGAGGCTGAGAGGGACTGCGGTCCCGACCCGTCGAACCTGATCTCGATCATGCGAGCGGAGGGATCGTGGCTGTGTCGCCGCTTCGGCGCACCCCTTGCCTCGCGGAGGAAGCCATGAGCCAGTCCGCATCATCTGGTGCCCCCTCGTTCAGCGCACAGCAGCGGGAGCGCTGCGCCCACCTCTTCCAGGCGTTCCACGACCACCCCTTCCTGCGGGGGCTGGCCGACGGCACTGCCAGCCGGGAGAGCGTGCTGCACTACGTCAGCCAGGACCACCACTACCTGACCGCCTTCATGCGCTGCTACGGCCTGGGGATCGCCAAGAGCCCGGACCGGGACTGGCTGGAGTGGTTCACCGAGAGCATCCGCTTCATGCTGCACGACGAGGGGGATGCCCATCTGGCTCTCGTCCGTGCCTTCGACGTCGACTACGAGGACGTCCAGGTCCCCGAGATGACGCCGACCGCGCAGGGCTACATCAACCACCTCATCGCCTCTGGCCACGACAGCCTCGGCGTGCTGATGGCGGCCCTCATGCCCTGCCCGGAGACCTACTGGTGGGCCGCCGACCGCCAGCAGCGCGAGGACCCCGTGGCGAAGGACAACCCGTTCCGCCCCTGGTGGGAGTTCTACGCCGGCGAGGATTCACGCCAGTTGGTCGAGGACTTCGGCGCCCGCCTGGACGCCCTGGCCGAGCAGGCCGGTCCGGCCGAGCTTGCCCGGATGGCGCAGGCCTACGAGGACAGCGTCCACCACGAGATCCGGTTCTGGCAGATGGCCTGGACCCAGGAGCGGTGGGACGATTCACTGACCCTGGGTCGGGAGCTTGTGACCACAGGGGCCTGAGGTCCCTCACCGGTTGGGCTGAGCCAGCGCGCCACTCACCAGAGCTCGTAGAAGTGGTGCACTGGCCCGGCGCCGCTGCCGATCGAGAGCCGATCGGCATGCTGCAGCGCCCCGGTCAGCCAGGTGCGCGCGTCCGAGACGGCCTCGAGCCAGCCGTCCCGCCGGGGTAGGAGGGCGGCGATCGCCGAGGACAGCGTGCACCCGGTCCCGTGCGTGTTCGCGGTCCGCACACGCGGCCCGCGGAGCTCGTGGACCTCACCTCCGGGGAGCGCGAGCACATCCACGACCTCCCCGTTTTCCGTGTCCCTGGATGCCGTGCCCCTGGATGCCGTGCCCCTGGATGCCGTGTCCCTGGATGCCCTGTCCCCGGCTTCCGCACGCACGTGGCCGCCCTTGACCAGCACCCGGGCAGCGCCCAGGTCCAGCAGGCGACGCGCCTGATCGTGCATGGCGGCCAGGTCGGTGGCAGCCTCGTCCGGCTCCAGGCCGAGCAGCACTGCAGCCTCGGGCAGGTTGGGGGTGATCAGGTCGGCCGCGGGCAGCATCGCGCGGACGGCATCGATCGCGTCCTCGTCCAGCAATCGGGAACCTGCCGTGGACACCATCACCGGGTCCAGCACCACCGGGCAGTCCAGGGTCCGCCGCACCAGGTCGCCGACCTCCTCGGCCACCGCGGCGGTGCCCAGCATCCCGATCTTGGCGGCATCGATCCGCATGTCCTCGACCAAGGTCTCGACCTGCTCCCGGACGAAGCCGGCCGGCACGCCGTGCACGCCGCTCACCCCGCGCGTGCTCTGTGCGGTCAGGCCGGTCAGGACCGCGCAGCCGTACGCACCCAAGGCGCTGAAGGTCTTGAGATCCGCCTGGATCCCTGCGCCGCCGGAGGGGTCGGAGCCGGCGATCGTCAGGGCGTGCGGGATGGTGGTCACGTTCATGTCCAGACCTCTCGGAGTGAGCGGGCGGCGGATTCGGGGTCCTCGGTGGCGCAGATGGCGCTGACCACCGCGATGCCGTCGGTGCCACAGCCGCGCAGCAGTCCGGCGCGTTCAACATCGATGCCGCCGATAGCGACGGTGGGCAGCGTCGCCGCTCCGGCGAGCCGGGTGATGCCCTCGACGCCGAGCGGCTCCTTGTGGTCGGCCTTGGTCCGGGTCGCCCAGCCCGGCCCGAGCCCCAGATAGTCGACGGTCCCGGCCGGTAGTCGCTCTGCCGCCTCGACCTGCTCGAGGTTGGTGCAGGAGAGGCCGAGGTACGGGCGAGGGGCGTCGTCGCCGATGGCACCCCCCTGGACGCCACGGTCGAGGATCTTCCGCGCCTCCACCGGGTCCAGGTCGGACTGGCCGACGTGCGCCCCCTGCGCGCCCACGGCCTCCACCAGGTGCACCCGGTCGTTGAGGAGCAGCGGGACGCCGGACGACCGCAGCGCTCCCAGCACCAGCCGACCCAGCGCCACGAACTCATCGTCGGAGGCGTCGGGGTCGCGCAGCTGGACCACGCTCGCCCCGCCAGCCACCGCCCCCCGGACGGTGGCGTCGAGGCCGTGGCGCTGCGTCATACCCGAATCGGTGACCAGATAGAGGGTGAGGTCGAGCATCAGCCAACCTCCGCCCGCGTCGCGATCGCCTCGGGTTCGAGCAGGTGGAGCTCGTCGAGGAGGACGACCGAGAAGGAACCCGGCCCCCGCGCCGTTCGGGCCGCGTCCTCGGCGGCCAGGGTGAGCGCCGCGGTGCCGGTCGCAGCGGCCGTCAGCGGGTCGCCGGTGACGGCGCAGCAGGCCGCGATGAGTGCCCCCAGGCTGCAGCCGATCGCGGTGACTCGGGTGAGGAACTCGTGCCCGTGGGTGAGCCGGACCAGCCGGTCGCCGTGCACCAGGTGGTCGACCGGCCCGCTCAGCGCGACGACCGTCCCGTGCTCGAGGGAGAGCTGGCGCGCCGTCTCCAGCGCCTCGTCGGGGGAGTGGGCGCTGTCGGCGCCGCGACCACCGGTGCCACCGGCCAGGCCGAGGATCTCCGAGGCGTTCCCGCGCACGACCGCGGGTCCCTGCGCGAGGAGTTCGCGCGCGAGCTCGGTGCGCCAGGTGAGTCCGCCTGCGGCGACCGGGTCCAGCACCCAGGGCGTGCCGACCTCGCGGGCCGCGGCGACGGCGGCGCGCTTGCCCTCGGCGCTCTCCTCGTAGGGCGTGCCGAGGTTGATCAGCACCGCGCCCGCGACCCGGGCGAACTCACCCGCTTCGCGCGGGCTGGCCACCATCGCCGGGGACGCGCCCGCGGCGAGCAGGAGATCCGCGGTGCGCTGGGTGGCGACGACATTGGTGAGGCACTGGACCAGCGGTGACTGCTCCCGCAGCGCCGCCCACGTCCGGCCGAGGTCGTCGGCGGTCGGGACGGTGGGTGGATGCTCGGACATGGACGTTCCCTTCGCTAGTACGAGCTAGATCAGGTTCGACGGGTGTGATCTCAGCCGGTGCGTCCGGCACCCCGCGTCATCTCGACCATAACCCGGTGTGCTGGGCGCGGGTGGGGCGGGGCACCTACAGTGGGAGGACGGAGGTCATGTATGTCGACTCACCAGCCCCCACCCACCTCGCCCGAGCCCTGGGGCCGTCCTGGCGAGCGCCCCGGCGCGGCGAAAGCCCAGGATCAGCTGGAGCAGCAGGGGGTGGTGCGCCGCCGACCGACCCCCGCGACCACCGCCCGCGCGGTGACGAACTGGGTGGACCAGCAGATCGAGCAGGCCCAGCGGCAGGGCGCCTTCGACGACCTGCCGGGAGCCGGGAAGCCGTTGCGCGATGTTGATGTCGCCACCGATCCGGACTGGTGGGTCAAGGGGCTGATCGAACGGGAGCAGCTGGATCTGGGTGATGCGATGCCCGGGGTGATGCAGCTGCGGCGGGAGAAGGCGGGCTTCCCCGGCAGTCTGGTGGGGGTGGTCGACGAGGCGGTCGTGCGGGAGCGGCTCGCGGACTTCAACGAGCGGGTGCTGGCGGATCGGCGTCGACCCTATGGCGGGACGGGATCGCCGCCGGTCGTCGGGCGGGTGGACATCGAGGAGATGGTGGCTTCCTGGCGGCACGCCCGGGAGGAACTGGCGGTCCGGTTGGCCAGCGAGGCTACGGCGTCGTCGGAGTCTGCTGCCGGGGCTGTCGAGTCGGGGGTCCAGGATGCGGCCCCGCATCCTGGAGAAGCGTCCTCAGACGTCCGGCCGCGGCGTCGCTGGTGGCAGCGCGCGCGGGGCTAGCAGCCAGGAGGACAGAGCGGCGGCTGCGGCGGTGCCGTCGTGGTGCTCGCGTGCCCAGGCCGGACCTTGCGCGGCACGCTCGCGGCTGGCCGGCCGGTCCTCGAGCAGTCCCCGGATGACGTCTTCGAGCGTGTCCGGGTTCGCCTCGACCACCGGTAGCCCCGGCTGCCGCTCGCGCACCCCTTCCGCGACGTGCGCGACCACGATGCGTCCGGCGGCCATCGACTCGGCCGCCAGGGTGGCGACATTGCCGAGCACGATCTGGTCGACCACGATGTCTGCCCCGGCGATCGCTGACGGCATGTGTGCGTTGGGCACACCGCTCAGCCGGCGGTACTCGATCATCCCGGCCAGGTGCAGCCGCCCCAGCACCTCCTCGACAGCGCGGGTGCCTTTGAGTCGAGGGTTCGAGGGAGCGTGCAGCACGACGGGCCGGGCACGCAGCAGTAGGCCGCGGGAGGCACCGGGGGAGAAGCGGTCCACGTCGACGGTGATCGGCAGAAGCGTCGAGCCGGGCACGTGCTCGAGCATGTCCTGGGTCGGCACAAACAACGCCACCCCCTGCGCCGCCATCCCTCCGACGATCTCGCGGGTGCGTTCCACCGTGGCGTGCATCTTCTCCCACCGCTCGTCCCAGTCCCCGTGGAAGGGCGAGTGTGGGTATGCCGCAGCATGCGCCCGCAGGTCCCGCATCTCCGAGCCGTGGATCAGGATCGCGACCGAGATGCCGGCAGCGCGCAGTTCCTCCAGGTCCTGGTGGATCCGCCGGTGGTAGGGATCGGCGAGCACCGCCCAGGCGGACTCGGCCAGGACATGGGTGGCAGGCGGTAGTCCTTCGGCGCCGAGCACGCGGGCCCGGTGCTGCGCCATACCTCGGAGCAGGACCGCCTGCGAGAGATGCCAATCGCTGGCGTAGCCGAAGCCGGACCCGGAGGAGCGCCGCTCCAGGGACATCGAGCGGGCCGACACCCCCGGCAGCGTCTCGGCGGCCCGCGCCCACCGCTCGCCCTGGCCCGCCGTGTTGAGCGGACCGATGACCAGCCGGACCGCAGCCTCGCGGTCGAAGCCGGGCTGGCGACGCACCTGGTTCTCGGCGCGGCGGCGCAGCACGGTGTCGCCGACCCCGCGCACGGGCTCGGGAAGTGCCCGAAAGGCCTGGTAGGCCCACCGCCGCGGTCCCCTGAGTGCACCCATGACCGGGAGCCTATCGGCGGCGGGTCCGGGGCGCTCCACGGTTAGGCTGTCGGGCGATGCTCGCTCTGTGGCGCACCGTCCGCCAACTCCTGACGGTCCTGCCCGATGGCACCCGACGGTTCATCATCACCTTCGCGGTGCTGCAGAGCCTGCTCGCGACCCTGGACGTGGCTGCCCTCGGGCTGCTCGCGATCCTGCTGGCGCCGATGTTGACCGGCAACTCGCTGACCCTGCCCGTGGTGGGAATCACCATCGATCAGCCCGGCGAGTTCGGGCTCATGCTGCTGGCGGTCGGCGCCCTCATCGTGGTGAAGTCGATCCTGGCGATCAGCCTGCAGTGGTGGGCGACCCGGAAGTTTGCGCACTTCGAGCAGGTGCTCGGGGCACGGTTGTTGCAGGCGACCTTCAAGGCGCCGTGGACCGAGCGGCTGCAGCGCAACTCCACGGACATCATCCGCTCCACCGACGTCGGGGTCGGGTCGACGGTGGCCGGCGTGCTGATCCCGTTCTGCCAGCTCTCCGGCGAGATCTTCACCTTCATCGCGGTGATCGCGGTGCTGCTCGTGGCGCAGCCGGTGTTGGCCTCGGCCACGATCGTGTACTTCGGGATCGTCGCCTTCCTGCTCTACACCGTCGTGCTGCGGCGAGCGGTCAAGAGCGGGCGCGACAACCGGACCTACTCCGCGCGGGCTGCCCGGTTGGTCTCGGAGATGGTGCACTCGCTCAAGGAGGTCACCCTGCGCGGAAAGTCCCAGGAGGTCGCCGACACGGTGCTGTCGGTGCGCCGCCGCGCCTCGCTCGCCCGCGCCAACCAGAACTTCCTCGGCGTCGTCCCGCGCTATGTGCTCGAGGCCGGGCTGGTCGGCGGTCTGGCGATCGGCGGGCTCATCGGCTATCTCCAGGACGGGATCACCGGGGCGTTCACCGCGGTCGCGCTCTTCGGGGTGGCGGGCTTCCGGCTGGTCCCCTCCCTCACGCGCTTCCAGACGATCATGGGCCAGACCGGCGCCAACCTGCCCTTCGCCGAGCAGGTGCTCGGCGAGATCGACCGCGGCAAGGAGTATGTCGACGCCGAGCTCACCGGGGGCAACGCGCCTCTGCCGGACGGGGCTCGGACGCTGCGCCTGGACCGGGTGACCTTCACCTACCCCGGCGGGTCGTCGCCGGCGGTGCGCGATGTCTCGCTCACCCTGCCCTTCGGGCACACCCTGGCGCTGGTGGGGGCCTCCGGCTCGGGCAAGTCGACACTGGTCGACATCGTGCTCGGGTTGCTGCAGCCGGACTCCGGGCAGGTGCTCGTCGAGGACCAGCCGCTGCCGGAGGTGCTCAAGGCGTGGCGTTCCCGGGTTGGCTATGTGCCCCAGGATGTCTCCCTCTTCGATGCCTCGGTGGCCCGCAATGTGGCGCTGGCCTGGAGCGATGACGAGGTCGACGAGGACCGAGTGCGGCGCGCCCTGGACCGCGCCCAGCTGCTCGACGTCATCGAGGCGCGCCCCGATGGCATCCACGGCAAGGTGGGGGAGCGCGGGCTCAACCTCTCCGGTGGCCAGCGCCAGCGGCTCGGCGTGGCCCGCGCGCTCTACACCGATCCGCTCGTGCTGGTGATGGACGAGGCCACCTCGGCCCTGGACACCTCCACCGAGAAGGCCGTGACCTCCGCCATCCGGGAACTCTCCGGTGAGGTCTCTGTCATCGTCGTCGCCCACCGCCTGGCCACCATCCGGCACAGCGAGCAGGTCTGCTTCATGCGGGACGGCGAGCTGTTGGCCAGCGGAACCTTTGAGGAGGTCGTGGCCGCGCAGCCGGACTTCGCCGAACAGGCCGCGCTGGCCGGCCTCACCGCGACCACGGAGCAGGCCGCAGGCAGGACCACGGAGCAGGCGTGACCACGGAGCAGGAATGAGCAAGGACCAGGCATGAGCACCAGCGAGGAGATCTCCCGGGCTGAGGACGTCCCGGTGCGGCGCCTGCCCCTGATCCGTGGACGCGCACCCCGGGTGGTGTCCCTGGTCTACAACGACGCCAGCCGGGACTCGCGCGTGCTCAAGACGACCGCCACGCTGCGTGCCGCGGGGGCCGACGCCCGCATCGTGGCCTCCGCCCGGGACCACCTCGGCCACCCTGCCGGCGTCGGGATGGTGGGCGACCTCGAGGTGCACCGCGTCGCGGACCTCAGCCTGGTCCGGATGTTCCCGCGGTTGGCGCAATCCTGGCGCAGCTATCGCGCTCGGGGCGCCGCGCAGGCGATCCGCCCGGCGCCACAGCAGGCGGACGCGACCGCCGATGGTGGGATGCGGCATCCGGGACGGGCATCCGCCCCGGCGCAGGCCAGCGCTCCCAGTCAGGCCACGTCAAGCGTGCCCACCCCGGCCCAGGCGAGCGCGCCCACCCCGGCCCGCTCGGGCCCCGTCGCGCTGGCGGCCGATATCTGGATGCGGACGTATGGAACCGCGCGCCTGGCCTACTGGTGGCTCGGTGCCGTCCGCGAGGCGCGCGCGCTGCGCCCGGACGTCGTGCACAGCAACGACGCCAACGCCCTCGTGCCCGCGCTGCTGACCACCGTGGGGACCGGCGGCAAGGTCATCTACGACTCGCACGAGCTGTGGCGCCACCGCAACATCCTGCGCCGCAACCGCTGGCTCGCGCCCTACGTCGAGGCTGCGATTGAGGCGGTCGGGATCCGGCTGTCCGCCGGCGTGATCACCGTCTCGCCGTCGATCGCGGAGTGGCTGCGGCGGACGTACGCGCTGCCGACCCTCCCCACACTGGTCCGCAATATCCCCACCTCGCGCGGGCTGCCCGACCCGGCGCAGGGGCGGTTGCGTGAACTCGCCGGGCTGGGTGCGCAGGACCGGGTCGTGTCTTATGTCGGCGGGATCACCACCGGGCGCGGGCTGGAGGAGACGGTCGACGCCCTCGCGCTGCTGCCCGCGGACACGCACCTGGTGCTGCTGGGCTATGGCGACCAGCGGTATATCGACGGGCTGCTCGCCCGGGCCGCGGCGGCGGGCGTGGGGGAGCGCGTGCATCTGGCCGGGGCGGTGCCGTCGGCGGAGGTGCCGCAGGCGCTGGCCGATGCCGATGTCGCGGTGGTCTTCGTCCGACCGATCTGCCTGTCGTATGAGTTCTCGCTGCCGAACAAGCTCTTCGAGTCGATCCACGCGGGGTTGCCGATCGTCGCCGCCGACCTGCCGGACACCGCCGAGGTCGTCCGCCGGTATGGCGTGGGTCAGGTCTTCGACGCGACCACCCCCCAGGACTTGGCGGACGCGATCCGGCAGGTGCTCGCCGACCCCGAGGCGTATCGCGAGGCGTCGCGGGCGGCTGCTGCTGAGCTCACGTGGGAGCACGAGGCCGGCCAACTGGTCGACCTCTATGCCCGGGTGTTGGAGGGTCGCCGTGGCTGAGGCGGTGGGCGGAACGCGGCTGCTGATCATGTCCTTCAGCACCTTGCGCTCGGACGCGCGGGTGCTGCGACAGATCCGGTTGTTCACCGATCTGGGGTATGCCGTGACCACCCTGGGCTACGGACCGGCACCGGAGGGGGTGATCGAGCACTTGCAGCTGCCGGAGGAGATCGTGAGTTGGCACAAGGACCGCCGGCGACTGATGACGCGCCGGTTCGCATCGGCATACCGGACCTCGCCCGTCGTGGTGGCGGCGACCCGCCTGCTGGCGGGGCGCGAGGGGAGTTTCGACGTGGTGCTCGCCGACGACATCGACACGGTGCCGCTCGCGCTCGACCTGGCGCCGCGCGGCGGGGTGCATGCTGACCTGCACGAATACCACTCCCGGCAGCGTGAGGAGTTGCTGCGCTGGCGGCTCTTCGTGGCGCCCTACTACCGGTGGCTGGTGCGGACCTACGGGACGCGCGCCGACTCGGTGACGACGGTCGGGCAGGCGCTGGCCGCGGAGTACGAGCGCGAGTTCGGCCTGCGGTGCGGGGTGGTCTACAACGCGCCGGGGCGGGTGGATCTGCCCGTGGGCGAGGTGCGGTACCCGATCCGGATCGTGCACGCCGGTCACGCGACCCCAGGCCGGCTCGGAGTGGTCCTGGAGGCGATGGACCTGGTCACCTCGGCGGCGACGCTGGACCTCTACCTGGTCCAGGGTGGCGGGTATGCCGCGGAACTCGCCGAGCGCTACGCCGACCACCCTCGCATCACCACGCATGACGCGGTGCCGCCGGCTGAGCTGGTGCAGACGCTGAACGGCTACGACGTGGGGATCCACATCCTGGCGCCGGTCTCCTTCAACCATCGGTACGCGATGCCGAACAAGCTCTTCGACTATGTGCAGGCGCGGTTGGGGGTGCTGATCGGGCCGAGCCCGGAGATGGCCGCCGTGGTGCGCGAGCACGACCTGGGGTGGGTGAGCGAGGACTTCACGCCGGAGGCGGTGGCGCGGGCGATCGACGCGCTGACGGTGGAGGAGGTGGCCCGGGCCAAGGCGGCGAGCGGCGTGGCCGCGGCGGTGCTCTGCGCCGAGGAGCAGGTCGCTGGATGGGCCGAGCCGGTGGCGGCGCTGGCCCGCCGCTCACGCGCGTGAGGTGAGGACCTCCACGACGGTCTGCGCCGCCTGGCCGTCGCCGTAGGGCGCGGCGTCGGTCGGCCGGGGCTCCTCGCGGGAGGCGGCGGTGGCGATCTGGTCGGCGGCATCGTCGGCCCCGGGTGAGACGAGCACGTTCCAGCCCAGCTCGACGGTCTCCACCCATTCGGTCTCGGTGCGCACCGTGGTGCAGGGCGTGCGGAGGGCGAAGGCCTCCTTCTGCAGCCCACCGGAGTCGGTGACGACACCGCGGGCGGCGTCGACGGCGCCGATGAGTGCCGGGTAGGGGAGCGGGTCGCGCACCGTGAGGGATCCGCCCTCGAGATCCAGACCCTGGTCGGCGACCTTGGCACGGAGGCGAGGGTGGGCTAGCAGCACCACGGGGTGGTCGACCTGCTGCAGGCCGGTGATGATGCCGGCCAGTCGGTCGGGGTCATCGGTGTTCTCGGCGCGGTGGATGGTGGCGATGGAGTACTCACCGGCGGACAGGCCCAACTCGTCGAGGGCGGCTGCGGTGTCGGTGAGCTCGGCGCGGACTTTCATCAGCACATCGACCATGACGTCGCCCACCAGGACCGAGCGCTGCGCCAGACCTTCGCCGGCGAGGTGGTCCATCGCGACCTGGGTGGGGGCGAGCAGCAGGTCGGCGGCATGGTCGGTCAGCACCCGGTTGTGCTCCTCGGGCATCGCACGGTTGAAGGAGCGCAGCCCGGCCTCGAGGTGGGCGATCGGCAGATGCATCTTCACCGCGGACAGCGCGCCGGCCAGGGTGGAGTTGGTGTCGCCGTAGACCAGCACCCAGTCGGGCTGGTGCTGCTCGAGCACCTCGTCCATGGCGGCCAGCATCGCGCCGGTCTGTCGGCCGTGGCTGCCCGAGCCGGTGCCGAGATGGACGTCGGGGTCCGGAATGCCAAGGTCGGTGAAGAAGACGTCGGACAGCATGGGGTCGTAGTGCTGACCCGTGTGCACGATCACGTGCTCGACGCCCTGCTCGCGGCAGGCATCGGCGATCGGGGCGAGCTTGACGAACTGTGGGCGGGCACCGACGACACTGAGGATCTTCACGGTGCTCAGGGTAGTCGCGGTCCGCAGGGCGGCCCGTCGGTCGGTCATGGTGGCCGGCGCGCGGGTTAGGTTGGCGTCCATGCGCGTCCTTGCCGTGACCACCTGGCTGCCCACGCCCAGCCACCCCTCGATGGGCAGCTTCGTGGTCAAGGACGCGCACGCGATCGCCTCGCTCGGCCACGAGGTGCTGCTCGCGCACCTCGTGCCGCCTCATCAGGGGCGGGTCGCCGGTGATGCCGAGGTCGGCGACGGGCTCGCTCGGTTCGACGAGATCGAGGGGCTGCCAGTCGTGCGGATCCCCATGTCGACCAGCCGCCCGGACCACATCGTGCGGGCCCGCCGGGCGTTGCAGGGGCTGGTGCGGCAGGCCGACCTGCTGCACACGATGGCCTTCTCCAGCCTGCTGCCCTTTCCCAGCATGCTCCCCCTACCAGGCGCCCGCCCCGACCTGCCCTGGGTCCACACCGACCACTGGTCCGGGCTGACGACTCCGGAATCGCTGCCCCGCGCGTGGCAGGTGGCACTGCCAGCGCTGCTGCCCTTGCTCCAGGGGCCGGATGTCGCGACGGCGGTGGTGGAGCGGCTGGCCCGTCCGATCCGGGAGGTCCGCGGAGATCGCCCGACCGTGGTGGTCCCGTGCGTGGTCCCGGCGCCCCCCGGTGGTCCGCAGCCGCGCCCGGCCGACGACCTCAACCCCAACCACAACCACACCCTCAACCTCGTCGGGGTCGGCGGCCTCGTCGAGGGCAAGGACCCGCTACTCGCGGTCGACGTCGTCGCTGAGCTGCACGCGCGGGGCACCCCCGCCACCCTGCGACTCGTCGGTGACGGACCACTCCGCGCGGACATCCGCCGCCGCGCCCGCGAGCGCGGCGTGGCCGATGACCTCACTCTCGTCGGCACCCTGGACCGCACGGGCGTGCTCGCCGAGCTCGCCCGGGCCGATCTCTTCCTGGGACCGACTCGCTCCGACAACTTCTATGTCTCGGCAGCCGAGGCGATCATCTCGGGCCGGCCAGTCGTGGCCGGCGCCAACGGTGGGCACGCGGAGTATCTCGATCCGAGGGTCAGCCGCCTCGTCCCGGTCCAGGAGGCCAGCGCCTACGCCGACGCCGTCCAGGACCTGGTCGCCGCCACGGCCCACCTCTCGGCGAATGACATCGCCGCGACCCTGGGCCATCGCTTCGAGCCCGAGCAGGTCGCTCAGGGCTACCAGCAGGCCTACAACCAGGCGGCGGAGCTGCGCGCCCAGACCACGCACCGGAGGCGACGCGGATGAGTGGGGGAGAAGCGACATACGGGGGAGTCGGGGCGCAGCGCCCGGGCGAGGGGCGCGCGATGGTCTTCCACGCGCCCTACCCCCTCACCGGCGGGACCGGGTCGGCGGTGCGGCCGGTGAAGATGCGCGACGCCTTCGTGGAGCTGGGCTATGAGGTGATCGAGGTGACCGGGCGCGGCGCCGATCGGCGCCGCGCCACCCGCGCGCTCGCTTCCCGGCTGCGCGACGGCCTCGAGGTCGATTTCGCGTATGGCGAGAACTCCACGATGCCGACTCTGCTCACCGAGCCGCACCACCTGCCGACCCACCCCTTCGTCGACCTCCGCCTGCTGTATCTGTTGCGGCGCAACGGGATCCCGGCTGGGCTCTTCTATCGCGACGTCTACTGGCGCTACCCGGAGTACACCGAGCGCGTCAACCGGATCGTCGCCACCGGCACGCGCACGCTCTACCACGGGGAGTTGCTCGCCTACGGTCGCTGGCTGGACCGCGTCTACCTGCCCTCGGATCAGATCGCCGCGGTCGTGCCGCACCTGCGCGCCGACCAGCCGCGCGCGCTGCCGCCGGGCGGCGCGGTGCTCGACGAGCCGCGCGTCGAGGGTCCGTTCACCGTGCTCTATGTGGGCAATCTGTCGCACTACTACCGCATGCACGAACTGTTCGCAGCGGTCGCCGCGACGCCGGACGTGCACCTGCTGCTGTGCACGCCGCCCGAATCGTGGGCGGCGGTCCGCAGTGGCTATGAGCGCTGGCTGGGCCCGCGCGTCGAGGTCGTGCACGAGCGGGGCGAGGGGCTGCGGCCGCTGTTCGCGCGCGCCGACGTCTGTTCCCTGGTCGTCGAGCCGTCGGAGTATCGCGACTTCGCCTCGCCGGTGAAGCTCTATGAATATCTCGGGCACGGCAAGCCGGTGATCGCGAGCGCGGGGACGCTGGCGGGGAGCGTGGTCGAGGAGGGCGGCCTCGGCTGGCAGGTCCCGTATGCCGCAACGGATCTGGGTGCGCTCCTCACCCGGTTGCAGGGCGAGTGGCGCCGGGCGGGGCGCGGCGAGGTGGGTGAGGTCACCGAGCGGGTGCGCGCGGCCCGCCACGGGCATACCTGGGCGGCGCGGGCCCGGGAGGTGGCGGCGGATCTGGGATCGCTGCGGCGCCCTTGACGCCAGCCTCAGCGCGGCGGGAAGACTCCGTCCAACCACCCGATGAGCTGCCCCTCTACCTCATCGCGGTTGGTCTCGTTGAAGACCTCGTGCCGCGCGTCCGACCAGACCTGCGTCGTCACATCCCTCAGCCCCGCGGTCCGGAAGAGCTCAGCCACCTCAGCGACCGCGGGGGCGCCGCCCACCGGGTCTCGCTGACCCGAGACCAGCAGCACCGGTAGCGCCTTCGGCATCTGCGCCACCGTCGAGGGCTGGCTCACCCAGCGCAGACCGGTGAGCAGATCGCGGTAGAAGCCAGCCGTCGCATGACCGCCGGAGAGCTCGTCGGCGACATAGGCATCGACCTGCTCCTCGTCGCGGGTGAGCCAGTCGAACTTGGTTCGGTTCGGGCGGAACGGCCGGTTGTTGGGCCCGAGGGTCAGCATCTCCATCAGCGGACTCACCGCCCGCGGACCCCGCACCCGAGCCTCCGCACGCGCCACCAGCCACCCCACATACCCGCGCAATCCCGGGTTGCCCGCCGTCCCGGACAGCACCAGCGCATCCAACCGATCGCCATAGCGGGCGGCGAAGGCCCGCGCCAGGAAACTGCCCATGCTGTGCCCGATGAGAACGACCGGCGCCCCCGGGTGCTCGGCGCGCAACCGGTCGGTGAGGAAGACCAGGTCATCCACCACGTCGGCGAAACCGTGCTCATCCCCCAGGTGGCCGAGCGCCTCCGGACCGGTCGCGGTCCGGCCGTGACCACGGTGATCGGCGGCGTGCACGGCATACCCCTCGGCGGCCAACCGCCCGCCCAGGTGGGCGTAGCGCGCAGCGTGCTCGACCATCCCGTGCGCGAGCACGATGATGGCGCGGGGCTCACCCTCGGGGGCCCAGCGGTGCACGTGCAGCACGGTCCCGTCCGGCGTGGTCAGCGTGCAGGTGGTCGCGTCCATGTCGGACAGGGTATGCCGCGCTCCGCCACGTATCCTGCTTGGCAGGCACGGGCATCCCCGCGCCCTCCTCATCATGGACGGACCGGAGAGCAGATGAAGATCGCGGTTGTCGCGCTGGGCAAGATCGGGTTGCCGCTGGCGGTGCAGTTCGCCGATGCCGACCCCTCGCACGAGGTGATCGGGGTGGACGTGAACCAGCAGGTCGTCGACCTGGTCAACGAGGGCGTCGAGCCGTTTCCGGGGGAGGCGCACCTGGCTGAGAAGCTGGCCGAGCTGGTGCCGGCGGGGCGGTTGCGTGCGACGACCGACTATGGCGAGGCGATCCCGGGCGCGGACGCGGTGGTGCTCGTGGTGCCGCTGTTCGTCGACGAGGAGAGCGGCGCGCCAGACTTCGGGTGGATGGACGACGCCACCCGTTCCCTGGCCCAGCACCTGACCCCAGACTCGCGCACGCTGATCTCGTACGAGACCACGCTGCCGGTGGGCACCACCCGCCAGCGGTGGAAGCCGATGATCGAGGAGATCTCCGGGCTGAGGGAGGGTAGCGATTTCCATCTCGTGTTTTCGCCCGAGCGCGTCCTGACCGGGCGTGTCTTTGCCGACCTGCGCCGCTATCCCAAGCTGGTCGGCGGGCTGAGCGAGGAGGGCACCGCGCGCGCGGTCGAGTTCTACGAGGCCGTGCTGTCCTTCGATGATCGCGAGGACCTGCCCCGGCCCAACGGTGTCTGGGACATGGGCACCGCCGAGGCCGCGGAGATGGCCAAGCTGGCCGAGACGACCTATCGCGACGTCAACATCGGCCTGGCCAACCAGTTCGCCCGGTTCGCCGACGGTGTCGGGATCGATGTGCACAGGGTCATCGAGGCCTGCAACTCCCAGCCCTACAGCCACATCCATCAGCCCGGGATCGCGGTCGGCGGGCACTGCATCCCGGTCTACCCGCGCCTCTACCTGTCCACCGATGACCAGGCCTCGGTCGTGCGCACAGCCCGCGAGGCCAATGCGGCCATGCCCGCGTATGCCGTGGAGCGCGCCGCCTCCGTGCTCGGCTCGCTCGAGGGGCTGCGGGTGGTCGTGCTCGGCGCGTCCTACCGTGGCAAGGTCAAGGAGACCGCCTTCTCCGGTGTCTTCGCCACCGTCGATGCGCTGCGTGAGCGCGGGGCGCAGGTGCTGGTCCACGACCCGATGTACACCGAGCAGGAGCTCGCTGGTTTCGGCTGGGAGCCCTACGTGCTCGGCGACGAGGTCGACGTCGCGATCGTGCAGGCCGACCACCCCGAGTACGCCGAGCTGTCCACCGAGGACCTGCCCGGCCTGCGTCTGCTCCTGGACGGCCGGCGGATCACCGACCCCGCCCGCTTCGCCGGCGTCCCGCGCCTGACCATCGGTGGGGGTGAATCCAGCATCGCATGAGCTGGGGGGAGGTCGCACCGGGTATCGCCGGGCTCGCGCTGCTCTGGGTGCTTCCGGGGTATGCCGTGCTCCGGCTCCTCGGAGTCCGTGGACTGATCGCGTTCGGCGGGGCCGCCGCCGTCACCTCGGGGCTCTCGGGAACGCTCGCGATCATCTATGCCCTGGCCGGGGTGCCGTGGTCGCTGGTCAGCCTGACTGCCGGGCTGCTCGTGGCGGTGATCATCGCCGGGACGCTGGGCATGCTCCTCCACACCACCCAGGCGCCTGCGGGGGTGGCGGTCGCGGGGGAACGGGCGTTGCGGCATACGGAACGGGCGTGGTTGGCCCTCACCTGGGCGATCGGCGGGATCGCGATCGCCGCCTCGATGATGGTCGGGATGCGGCGCGCCGACCAGCCGCCGCAGGCGTGGGACGCGGTCTTCCACCTGAACGCCATCTGGTTCATCCGCGACACCGGCAACGCGTCCTCGGTCGCCGGCCTCGCCCCCATGTATGCCGACACCGCAGCCCCCTTCTATCCCGCCACCTGGCATGGGCTGGTCGCGGTCGCACCCTTCTTCCCACGCGCGACCGAGGCGGCGAACGCGTCCTCGTTGGTGATCGGGGCGGTGATCTGGATCGCCGGCCTGGTCTCCCTGGCCCGCGTGGTCTGGCCGGCGCGGGCGCTGCCAACCGTGCTCGTGCCAGTGCTCGCCGCGACCTATGTGACCTTCCCGGCGATCGCGGTCTCGATGCTCGCCGTCTGGCCGTATGCGCTGTCGGTCGCCTGCCTGCCCGGCACGATCGCGCTGCTCATCGCGACCTTCCGCGGGATCCTGTCCTGGCGAATGCACCTGGCGCTGGGGATCGGGCTGGTGTGGGCGGTGGTCGGCGTGGTGCTGGCGCACCCGTCGGGGCTGTTCTCGCTGATCCTGCTGGCGCTGCCACTGGTGAGCGTGCTGCTGGCGCGGCAGGTGCGGCGGATGTCGCGCAACCGGTGGGGGCTGGACTGGCCGGCCTGGTTGCTGATGGCGATCTGGTGTGCCGCGGTGATCGGGGTGATCGCGTTCCTGGTCACCTTCCCGCCGGTGCGGGCGATCATGGACTATCAGCGGGGCGGGCAGGACAGCTATCTCGGGCCGATGGGGTCGATGCTGATCGACCACCCGCTGATCTACGTCTACAAGATCACCTCGGTGAACCTGGTGGGGACGATTCTTGCGGCGGTTGGTGTCGTGCTGGCGATCAGGTGGCGGCACGCACGGTGGCTGATCGTCTCGCTGGCGGCGGCGATCGCGTTGACGCTGCTGGCGGCTGGGCCGCCGGAGCAGCCGGCGCGGGTGCTGGCCGGGTTCTGGTACACCCAGACCTCCCGGATCAACCAGTTGGTCCTGGTGCCGGCGATCATCCTGGCGGCCGGGGCCGGGTCCTGGCTGGCGCGGGCGGCCGCGAGGCGGTTGGCGTTGCCGCTGTGGGGACCGGCCGTGGTGCTCGTGGTGGCGCTGATCGCGCTGACCTCGGGGCTGCGGTGGACGACGCAGACCCAGATCATGGCGTCGACGTATACGACCTATCCGATCGCCTGGGGCACGATGCTGGAACCGGAGGAGATCGCGATGATCGACCGGGCGGGGGAGACGCTGCCGGACGATGCCGTGGTGCTCGGCGAGCCGGTGGCGGGGTCGCCCTACCTGTTGCACCGCGCCGACGTCGACGTCGTCTACCCGCACCTGACCCCGATCGTCGGCAGCCCGGAGCGGATCCTGCTCGCCGGGCACTTCCGGGAGTGGAGCTGGCGGCCGGACGTGTGCGAGGCGGTCCGCGAACTCGGCGTGACGCATGTGTATGCCGATTCCCTCACCTTCGAGCATCCCTACAACGCCAAGTACGAGCGGGACAGCCAGGGGCTCTACAACCTCGAGCCGACCGAGGGCGACTCCTGGCACAAACTCGACGAAGGCGGCCACGCTTCCCTCTGGGAGTTCACCGGCTGCGACGACAGCAACAGCACCAGCGACAACAGCACCAGCGACAACTGACCCACCCTTTCCCACCGGACGCGCACGGTGCTTCCCTCAGGTGCCACCGGACGCGCGTGATGCTCGCCTCAGGTCCCACCGGACGCGCGCGGTGCTCGCCTCAGGTCCCACCGGACGCGCGCGGTGCTCCCCTCAGGTGCCACCGGACGCGCGCGGTGCTCGCCTCAGGTGCCACCGGACGCGCGCGGTGCTCGCCTCAGGCAGGCGCGCCGGGGACTGGCCCCTCCCGGGTGTCCTCGCCGGCGTGGGAGTCATCCCGGTTCGCCGGGTGGTCGTCCTCCTCGCCCACCTCTTCCGCCTCGGGGGAGTGGGGGAAGCCCTCGAAGGCGGCGAACGCCGGGTGCGAGTGACCGATGATCTCGGCGATCTCCGGGGTGACGGCGTCGGCAAAGGCCGTGCGCCCTTCCTCATCCATCCCTTCCAGGTTGGCCACCACGCCGCGGGCGGCCTCGTGGTCATCCCCGCCGGCGCCGACGCCGAGCTCGACCAGCTTGGTGGTCCAAGCCTCGCGTCCTTCCGGGCTCAGCTTGCGGGCCACGTCCTCCAGGATTTCGGCCAGGATCCCCGGCTCGGCGGTCCGCAGGACGTAGTGGGCGCGCGCGAGGTCGATGTCCTCCTGCGGGGGCCTGTCGTTGTTCTTGAACAGGCCGAACACCATGGTGACTCCTTCGTCCTGGAGGCGGGTCCAGGGTGTGAGGACCGGCCGAGGTGTGGGGTTGTGCCGACAGATTAGCGCGACAGGGGCGCCACTGGTCGGGGACGCCGGTCCGCGCTGATCGCCACGAAGGTGAACTCGGCGCGGGTCACCAGGTTCGCCTCGTCCTCGTGCCGGTTCCGCGCCCAGGCCTGGACGTCGGCCTTCATCGAGGAGCGGCCCACGGAGGTCAACTCAGCGAAGACCGAGACCTCGTCGCCCACGAAGACCGCACGGTGGAAGGACATGCTCTCCACCGAGACCGTGACGGCACGGCCGCGCGCGTGCAGCGAGGCGACCGAGGACGCGGCCAGGTCCATCTGACTCATCAACCACCCGCCGAAGATGTCGCCATAGACATTGGTGTGCGCCGGGATCGCCGTCACCCGGATCATCGGGGCGGTCGTCGGGGGAGCCTGTGGAAGGACTGCGGTGGCCTGGGTCATCGAACCTCTCTCGTCTGTTGTGCGATCTTCGCTCAGTGCGGGTGCCGCTAGTTCAGTGCCACTGACCCCTGGTGACCAGCACATCCTTGAGCAGATCCGCCCGGTCGGTGACGATCCCGTCCACGCCCTGATCGAGCAGCTGCACCATCTCGGGCACGTCGTTGATCGTCCAGACATGCACGAACTTGCCGGTCTCGTGGGCAGCCTCGACCGTGGTGGGCGTGACCACCTCGATCCCATAGCGATCGGCCGGGACCTGCAGCCCGTCGACCCCGCGCAGCGCCCGCGCGACGACGCTCGGGCGCACCAGGGACGGCAACTGCGCCGCTGCCCGGAAGGCTGCGACGGTCCGTTGTCCCGCCGAGGTCACCACCGGGCGGGTCAGCCGCATCACCGCCTCCTGACGGCGCGCGTCCGAGAAAGAGGTCACGCACACCCGATCGTGCGCGCGGGATCGTTCGATCACCCGGACCAGCGGGAGGATCGCGCCCTGGCTCTTGATGTCGATGTTGACCCGGAGCTCGGGCCAGCTGCCCAACAGATCCTCGAGTTGTGGCACCGGCTCGGTCCCAAGGACGCGCGCACGCGAGACCTCGCGCCAGGAGAGCTCGGGGATGTCGCCGGTGCGGTCGGTCACCCGGTCCAGGGTCTGGTCGTGGAAGGCGAGCAGCACGCCGTCGCGGGTGGCGTGGACGTCGGTCTCGACGTAGCGGTAGCCCAGGTCCACGGCCGCCGCGAAAGCGGGCATGGTGTTCTCCAGCCCTGCCGTGGAGAACCCCCGGTGAGCGAGCGGGATCGGACCAGGATGGTCCAGGTATGCCGTGCGCACACCCCGAGCGTAGTTGGCACCCGGGCGGAGCTTGAGTCAGACCTCCTCGGTCGGCGGGTCGAGCTCGCTCTCGGCAGGGGCCTCGGGCACGAGTTCGCCCACACCGTACAGCACCTCGTCGGGGCGGAAGGGGTACACGTCCAGGACTGACTCGTCACTGATACCGGTCATCACCAGGACGGTGTGCAGGCCAGCTTCCATGCCGGCGACGATGTCGGTGTCCATGCGGTCCCCGATCATGCCGGTCGTCTCGCTGTGTGCGCCGATCTTGCGCAACGCAGACCGGAACATCATGGGGTTGGGCTTCCCCACGACATACGGGACCTTGCCAGTCGCGGCGGTGACCAGAGCGGTGATCGCACCCGTCGCCGGCAGGATGCCGTCCGCGCTCGGGCCGGTCGGGTCGGGGTTGGTGGCGATGAATCGTGCCCCACCGTCGATCAACCGGACGGCGGTGGTGATCGCCTCGAAGGAGTACTGCCGCGTCTCGCCGATCACCACGAAGTCGGGGTCGGTGTCGGTCATCGTGAAGCCGGCGTCGTGGAGGGCGGTGATGATGCCGGCCTGGCCGACGACATACGCGGAACCGCCGGGCTTCTGGGAGGCGAGGAAGTCGGCCGTGGCCAGGGCGCTCGTCCAGATCCGGTCCTCCGGGACGTTCAGCCCGGAGGCCGAGAGACGGGCGGCGAGGTCGCGCGGGGTGAAGATCGAGTTGTTGGTCAGGACCAGATATGGCGTGAAGGTGTCGGTCCAGTGATCGATGAGCTCGCGGGCACCGGGGAGGGCGTGGTTCTCGTGGACCAGGACGCCATCCATGTCGGTGAGCCAGCACTCGATGTCGGCACGGGTACGCATGGATTCAGCGTAGAGCTCCCGTGTTTCTGGCCGGTGAACGCCGCGATGCGATTCGTCAGGCGAACCCCGCCCCGCTCAGAAGGGTGGTGGGTCGTCGTCGCGGTTGTCTTGGTGGTCGGTCCAGGGGGTGGCTGGCTGGCTCGGGTCGTTCTGCCCTGGCTGCTGGGGCCTTTTCGCCTGCTCGGTCTGGGGCTCCCTGTCGTCGTGCAGGTCGAGGAGTTGTTCTGGGGTGGGGTGGTCGGGGGGTGGGCCGGGGCGTCGTTGGCCGTTGTGGTCGGTGTGGTGTAGGTGTCCCCAGTCTTCGATGGTGAGCCAGTCTTCGGAGCCGACGATGTCGTCGTGGGCTTCGGTGCGTTCGCCGGGGTTGCGGTGGACCAGGGCGGCGTAGAGGAGCTGGTTCATCAGGTCGCGGCGGTAGGCCAGGTCGGCGCGGTCCTGCTCGCTGCGCTGGCGCAGCAGATCGCCATATCGGGGATTCGTCCCGGCCGCTGAGGGGTCTGGGGGTTCGGGTGGGGTGTGCGGGGCCTTGATGGTGAGGCGGTCGAGGTATTGGCGGTAGTCGTGGCCGCGGGTTCTGGCGACTTGGCCGAGCAGGGTGGTCCAGGTGAGGTCGCGGCGGCGGTTCATGATCGATGCCCAGAGCTTTTTGGTCTTGCGGGCGTGGTCGAGGGCTTCTTTGGAGTTCAGGTTGATCTCGGCGGTCCAGGCGTGGGTGGACCATTCCTTCTCGTGGTCGATCTCGCACCTGTCGGCCGGGCGGCGCGAGCCAGGGCCGCGCCCGTACCTGTCCGCGGCCCAGATCTGCCGTTTCATGTCCGCGTCGGGGGTGCGGGAGGAGGTGGAGCGTTCGATACAGCGCCCGTCGGCCGGGTCGTACAGGAGCCGGGAGAGCACCGATCCTGGGGTGAGCACGATCTGCCGGGCCTGCCGGGGGGTGATGAACCCCGAGTTCCACCCAACCAACTCCCCCACCCCCCTCGGCGCCCGCCGCCCAGCGGGTGGCATCGTCCCGTCCCCGGGCCGGCAGGGCGCGCCAGGGGCGCACCGCGAGTGCGGAACATCCAGATCCAAGCCCACCCCAGGTTCGCTCCCAAGGCCCGGGACAGAGCCCTCCCCAGGATCTGGGGCAGAGTCCTTCCCGGCCTTCGGGTCAGGGTTCTCCTCAGGGTGGGTCTCGTCGTGCTCGTGCTTCTCGTGCTGGGACGTGGACGGTGGGTGTCCCACGGGGGTGGTGCAGTGTGGGCAGACGGCTCCGATGAGGCTGTCCCAGGGGATGAGGAGCTCGACCTTGCCGGCCGGGGTCGCGTTGATGATCGCGCGCAACGCGTGGGCGTCTTCGGGAGTGATCACCTCATCAAACAGGCTCTCCTGGCCCCCGGCCTGGCAGGAGCACCCGCACCCGGCCCCGGCCCCAACACCGCACCCAGCCCCGGCACTGCCCCCGGCTCCGGCACTGCCCTCGGCACTGGTATCTTCACCCTTGGTCCTGTCACCGCGGCCGTCTTCGCTGTCGTTGTCGCTCGTGTCGTTGGGGCTGCCGGTGAAGTTGCAGGCGTGGCTGCCCTCACAACTGCCCTGGTTGCCGGGCAGGGTGAGGGTGCCGTGGATGAGGAGGATGGCGGTGATGTCGGAGCGGAGTTGGGCCAGGGTGCGGGGGTCGCCGCCTTTGCGGGCGCGGCGGGCCATGTCATCGATGCGGGTGATGACCGCGATCCCGGTGACGGTCCCGAACTGGGCCAGCAGGTTCGCCACGCCCTCCTCCCCGATATCGAGGCGGGCGTCGCGGGCCGCGTGGGCGGCGTCCCTGACCCGCTGTGTCTGGTCTTCGTCCTGGGTACTGGCGCGGGTGATCTCGCGTGCCAGAGCGGCTTTGAACTCGCTGTGATACCAGGGCTTGCCGGGCACGAGTTCACCGTCGGGGTCCAGACGTTCAACAGCGGCGACGTCTTTGTCGGTGCCGAACATCACCAGCGACACCCGTGCTGTCTGGTCTACGGGGAGGGCCCGGGTCTGGGCCTGGAAGGTGATGATCTGCTGTCGGACGATCTCGCCTCGGCGTAGCGCACCGAGCAGGTGGGAACGGATCGTGCCGGGCACGGTGGCCAGCGCGACCTGTTGGCGGGCTTGCCAGATACCGATCCCGGACAGCACGCTCACCTCTCCAGCCACAGCAGCCTTGGTCTCTGCCCGCCAGGACTGGTGCGCGCTCTTGGACAACGCTCGCGGGTCATCCACCCCGCGTCGGCCCAGCAGGGTGCTGCCCGCGGCCATGACCAGGTCCTGGGTGGAGACCAGCAACGCGGCCTCCAGCTCGCACTGCGCGTGCCGCATCGCTGCCATCCCGTCCAACACATCCCCGGCGGTGGCCGGCACCGGCACCCCGTCGGTCTCGGTGCCATCAGCAGCGACCTGCGCCGAGATCGCCCCCACCCACCTAGCCGCCGACCCCGCATCCAACCCCAGGCCCTCCAGCCCAGCGATCGCGACCGCCACCGGATCCGGACCAGCCACCGGCCCACCCCCACCACCGGCACTCTCACCGCCGACCCTCTCGCCGTCGCCGCCGTCACCGCCGCCGCTGTCACCGTCGCTGTTCTCGTCGGAGTGCTGGGTGGGCTGGGGTCGAGATGCGTCCTGGGCGTGGGTGAAAGTCGCGGGGCGTGGCCCTTCGCCGCCGCTGCTGCTGTGATCGTCGTTGCTGCCGCGGCCGGTCGTGGTCGGCTGCAAGGGTTCGTCAGTGGCCGCTGGTAAGAACCCAAGTACTTCATCCCAGTCCGCCCGTTCGACCGCATCACGCTCACGCTCATCGCGCGCCCGCTTGTCACGTTCTGGTTGTTCACGCTCTGGCTGCGTCGCCATTCCCACCTCACCCCGCTTCCCTCCACTAGACCGGGACCATCCAGAAAGCCCCTCTTCCTGAACTACCACCCACCCTAGAACACACCTCCGACATACCCGACAGTTGTCCACAACCAAGATCCCCGAGAGCACCCCACCCACGGGGATGTGGACAACGGCTGATCCAGCATCCGATGGCTCGGAGACCCACCTGATGTCGGTCGTGCCCGCTAGCGTCAGTTTCACCAGCTCACCACGCTCAGGAGGACGAGGATGACCACCGTCGGCACACCGGTCTGGATCGATCTGGACACCACAGATCTACAGTGCGCCCAGGACTTCTATCGCGAACTCTTCGGCTGGACCTTCGAGCCGTTCGGCGGTGAGGGGAGCCCCTACCTGATGATCCGCCAGGACGGCGGCTATGTCGGGGGCATGGAGGACGTCAGCGGCAAGACGCGCGCCAGCGATGAGAGCGCCGCCCGCCAGGAGAGCGCCGCCCGCCAGGAAAGCGCCGCCCGCCAGGAAATCGACTCAAGCGCTGGGCACAATGACACCGGAGAGCCGCAGCCGGCACCCGACCGCTGGAACGTCTTCCTCCAGGTCGACGAAGTTGAGTCCCGCATAGTGGTGTAGCGCGGTAGCTGAAGTCGTCGTCTCCGGCGTGTACGTCGGACGAGGACGCGGCCACCGCGTGATCCTTCGAGTGAACCTCTCACAGCACCCTCGAACGGAGTCACACGATGACCGCTCCTCACATTGTCGACCCTGCCGGCCTGCTCGGCGAAGCCCTGGCCGAGGCGAGTCCGGATCTGATGCGGCACCTGCTGCAGTCGATCATCAACAGCCTGCTGTCCGCGGACGCCGACGCCGTCGTCGGCGCCGAGTACGGCCGGCCCACCCCCGACCGAGTCGCCCAGCGCAACGGCTACCGCCGCCGCCCCCTGGACACCCGGGTGGGCACCCTGGAGGTGGCGATCCCCAAGCTGCGCAAGGGCACCTACTTCCCCGAGTGGTTGCTCGAGCGGCGTAAGCGGGCCGAGTCGGCGCTGATCACCGTCGTCGCCGACTGCTACCTGGCCGGGGTCTCCACCCGGCGCATGGACAAGCTCGTCAAGACTCTGGGCATCGACTCGTTGTCCAAGTCCCAGGTCTCCCGGATGGCCGCCGACCTGGACCAGCTCGTCGAGGAGTTCCGCCACCGCCCGCTCGGGGACGCCGGCCCGTTCACGTTCGTGGCCGCCGACGCGCTGACGATGAAGGTCCGCGAGGGCGGGCGCGTCATCAACGCCGTCGTGCTGCTGGCGACCGGCGTCAACGGCGACGGGCACCGCGAGGTCCTCGGCATGCGGGTGGCCACCAGCGAGACGGGGGCGGCGTGGAACGAGTTCTTCGCCGACCTGGTCGCCCGCGGCCTGAGCGGCGTGCGGCTGGTGACCTCCGACGCGCACGCCGGTCTGGTCGAGGCCATCGCGGCGAACCTGCCCGGCGCCTCCTGGCAACGCTGCCGCACCCACTACTCGGCCAACCTGATGTCGGTGACGCCGAAGTCGATGTGGCCGGCGGTCAAGGCGATGCTGCACAGCGTGTACGACCAGCCCGACGCATCGGCGGTGCACGCGCAGTTCGACCGGCTCATCGACTACGTCACCGACAAGCTGCCCGCGGTGGCCGAGCACCTCGCCGGCGCACGCGAGGACATCCTGGCCTTCACCGCCTTCCCCAAGGACGTGTGGACCCAGATCTGGTCCAACAACCCCGCCGAGCGCCTCAACAAGGAGATCCGCCGCCGCACCGACGCCGTGGGCATCTTCCCTAACCGCGACGCGATCGTCCGCCTCGTCGGCGCCGTCCTGGCCGAGCAGACCGACGAGTGGGCCGAAGGACGCCGCTACCTCGGACTCGAGGTGCTGGCCCGCTGCCGCGTCAACATCGTGCCCAACACCGAACCCGAGATCGGAGCCGATGCCCTACCCGCGCTGACCGCCTAACCCCCTGTCGAAGGAGCACAGCGCTACACCACTACCCGGGACTTGACCGTCGACGACATCCACGCACGCATGGATCTCGCGCGCTCCGCCGGGGCAACCGTGCTCGTCGAGCCCGGCGAGGCGGGCAGCGCGGGGATAGCAGGCGCGCTCGTCGACCCGTCCGGCGCCTCCGTCGCGCTGTGGCAACCCGGCGACATCGCAAGCTTCGATGTCACCGGCCGCCCTGGCACCCCCGTCTGGTTCGAGTTGATGACGCTCGATTTCGAGGCCTCGGACGGCTTCTACAGCAAGGTATTCGACTTCGACCTGCACCAGATGCCGGGCGAGGGGATGCGCTATGCCACCAATAGCGCCCAGCAGTCCGCCACCTCGGGCATCTGTGAGGCCAACGAATGGGTGCCCGAAGACGTCGGCTCCTACTGGCGCGTCTACCTCGCCGTCGAGGACTGTGACGCCTCGGCTGCCCAGATCCAGGAGCTGGGCGGCAGCCTGCTGGACGGCCCGATGGACTCTCCGTTCGGCCGCCTCGCCACGGTCGCCGACCCCAACGGCGCGACCTTCCAGATCATCCAGCCCCCGGCGCGCGGCTGATCATCGCCTCAGGCAGTCCACAATCCTCCGGGGCGTCTGGTGCGCGCGCCTCGACGCCGCAGCTCCCGCCGGCTCTCAGCGCAGGCGCACCAGACCCTCGTCCGGCGGAGGGGGAGAGGCCTCGCCCACGTCACCGAAAGGCACGGCCCCACCCTCGCTACGCTGCGTCTCCGCGCTGGTCCGCCACGTCGTCGGGAAGGTCGCCCGCGCCGCGGCCCGGCGCAGGGACACATCGTCCAGCGGGCGGGCCGAGCCCACGATCACGACATTGCCGTACCGCTTCCCCTTGGCCACCTCACGCAGCATGAACACGCCCGTGTGCGGCAGCGCGGTCCGCAACGTGGCCGTCAGCCGCGCCACCCACCGCAGCCCGGGTTCGTCCGCCGCGTTCATCAGGAGCAGCCCTTCCGTCCCCAGCACTCGAGCCAACTCCCGTGCGAACACCATCCCCGCGAGCGCGGCAGGCACCCGCCCCTGGTCGTACGCATCCACCACCACGACATCGGCCGAGCCGTCCCGCAGCCCACGGATCCCGTTCTGACCGGTCTCGGGACGCACCCGGATCCGGTGGCCACGGGGGAGCGGCAGCTCGCGCCGGACCAGCTCGGTGAGCGCAGCATCCGGTTCGAGCACGATCTGCGGACTGCCCGGATGACGCCGGTGCACCCACCTGGCAAGCGTCATACCGGCGCCTCCCACATGCGTCACCGCGAGCGGCGCGGGATCGGGGCGCAGGGCGTCGACCACGAGCGCGAACTGTTCGACGTACTCGAACACCAGCAGCCCCGGATCATCCGGGTCGACGTAGGACTGCGGGTGCCCGTCCCGCACGACGGTCGCGCCGCCGCGCTCGTCCCAGACGATCTCCACTCCCGTATGTCGTTTCTCCGGCCTGAGTGGCCGTCGCCTCAGATGTCCCGGAAGGTCTGGATCCGGGCGCCCAGAGCGTTGAGGCGGGAGGCGAGCTCCTCGTAGCCACGGTTGATCACGTAGACATTGCGCAGTACCGAGTCGCCGGGGGCGGCCAGCATTGCGAGCAGGATGACCACGCCCGGACGCAGGGCCGGCGGGCACATGATTTCGCCGGCCCGCCAGCGGGTCGGACCCTCGATCATCACCCGGTGCGGGTCCATCAGGTGGACCTTGGCCCCGAGCGTGGTGAGCTCGGTGAGATAGATGGCGCGGTTCTCGTAGACCCAGTCGTGAATGAGCGTCGAACCCTGCGCGCACGCCGCAATGATCGCGAAGAAGGGCAGATTGTCGATGTTCAGCCCCGGGAAGGGCAACGGGTGGATCTTGTCCAGCGGCGCCTTCAGCGGGCCGGGCACGGTGGTGAGGTCGACGAGGCGGGTGTGGCCGTTGGCCGAGCGGTACTCCTCGGACAGGCGGCACTCGAAGCCCATCGAGTCCAGGACCGCGAGCTCGATCTCCATGAACTCGATCGGCACTCTACGGATGGTGATCTCGCTCTCGGTGACCACTGCGGCGGCCACCAGGCTCATCGCCTCGATCGGGTCCTCGGAGGGGGCGTACTCGATGTCCTGGTCGATCTCGGCGACGCCCGTGACGGTCAGGGTGGTCGTGCCCAGACCCTCGATCTGCACGCCCAGCTGCTGGAGGAAGACGCAGAGGTCCTGGACCATGTAGTTGGAGGACGCGTTGCGGATGACCGTGGTGCCCGTGTGGCGGGCGGCGGCGAGCAGCACGTTCTCGGTGACCGTGTCGCCACGCTCGGTGAGCACGATCGGCCGGCTCGGCCAGGTGTTGTCATCCACGGTCGCGTGATAGCTGCCCGTCGTGGCGGTGACGTCGAGGCCGAAGTGGCGCAGCGCGATCATGTGCGGCTCGACGGTCCGCGTGCCGAGGTCGCAGCCGCCTGCATAGGGCAGCTCGAAGTTGTCGAACTCGTGCATGAGCGGCCCGAGGAACATGATGATCGTGCGCGTGCGCCGGGCGGCCGTCTCGTCCATCGCGGCCAGGTCGATCTTCTCCGGGGGGACGATCTCGAGGTCGGAGGAGTCCGGGAGCCAGCGGATCTTGAAGCCGATGCTGGTCAGCACCTCGGTGATCCGGTTGACCTCCTCGATCCGAGCCAGGTTGCGCAGGGTGGTGCGCCCCTTGTTGAGCAGCGAGGCGCACAGCAGCGCGACGGCGGCGTTCTTGGAGGTGCGGACATCGATCTCGCCGGAGAGCTTGGTGCCGCCCTCGATGCGCAGGTTCTGGGGGACACCGGAGGAGACCTGGACGATCTCGGAGTCCAACTTCTCGCCGATCCTGGCGATCATCTCCAGGGACAGGTTCTGCTTGCCCTGCTCGATGCGGGCCACGGCGCTCTGACTGGTGCCCAGCAGATCGGCGAGTTCGGCCTGAGTCAGGTCCTTGTGTCGGCGGGCATCGCGGATGAGTCCGCCGATCCGGGACAGATAGCTCTCAGTCATAAACGCCGACTCTAGATCACATATATGAGATAACGCTGAACATTGAGTGAGAGTCGCGACACAGTCAATCGGTGGCGATGGCCTCGAGCAGCACCGGGGTGACGAGTTCACGTTGCCACGGCCGGGCGCCCAGATCAACCAGGACCTCCTCCAACCGTTCCGGCGTCGCCGGGCGGGGGGGACGCCACAGCACCCGACGCACGGTGTCCGGGGTCATCAGGTTCTCCACCGGAATGTCGAGTTCCTCCGACAGCCGAGCCAACGACTCCTTGGCTCGACCCAGCCGATCCGCCGCATCCGGATCCCGATCAGCCCACGCACGCGCCGGTGGAGGAATGTCGCCGCGCACCGCAGGCGCGGGCAACTCGTCCTCAGGCAACTCTGCAGCTCGCCGGATGGCCGCCAACCAGGTGCGCTGATAGCGCAACAACCCCTGCTCCGCGCGCCGTTGGCGCGAATGCGAACGCTCCTTGGTGGCCGCGGGCAACCCCGACGCCTGTTTCGGCATACGGGCCGCCAGATCCACGAGTGAACTGTCCGGAAGCACGCGACCCACGGAGACGTCCCGGTCGCGGGCGATCTCGTCCCGTGCGAACCACAGCTCGCGCAAGGCAGCCGTGTTGCGCGCCCCACGCAGCCGGTGGGTGCCGGAGGTGCGCCGCCAGGGCTCAGGATCACGCAGGCTCCGTGGCCCGCTGAAGTCGCACAGCGCCGCGAACTCCTGCTCGGCCCACGCCAGCTTGCCCTGCTCGGCAAGGTCGCGCGCCATCCGCTCGCGCAGCTCCACGAGCAACTCCACGTCGAGCGCGGCATAGCGCAGCCACGGCTCGGGCAACGGGCGGGTGGACCAGTCCACCGCCGAATGTTCCTTGGCCAGGGTCACCCCGAGGTAGTACTCCATCGACGCCGACAGCCCCACCCGGGGCAGCCCAGCGATCCGCGCCCCCAACTCGGTGTCGAACAAGGCGCTCGGCCGCAGCCCGATCTCGTCCAGGCACGGGATGTCCTGGGTGGCGGCGTGCAGCACCCACTCCGGCCCGGTGAGCACCTCGGCAAGCCCGGACAGATCCTCGATCGGCACCGGGTCGATCAGCCAGGTTCCCGAGCCCTCGCGCCGGATCTGCACCAGATAGGCCCGCTGCCCATAGCGATAGCCGGACGCCCGCTCCGCATCGATGGCGATCGGCCCGGTCCCACCGGCGAGCGCCTCCACTGCACGGTCCAGGCCCTGCGGAGTGTCGATGACATCGGGGACGCCCTCGACCGGCGCGTCCAGCCGTTCAAAGTCTGAGGTCGGGTCCGGGTCGAGCCCGGCAGGGGAGGTGCCGGTCACCGGCGCACGCCAAGCGCCACGACACCCTCGGGCAAGGGAGGCAGCCCGGCGAGCGTGCAGAGGAGGTCCCCCCAGGCGCCCAGGTGGGCAGCGAGCTCAGCGTTTTCCCGCCCGGTCGTCAGCACCGGGGTCCAGGAGGCGCGGATCTCCAGCTCGACAGTCGGGGCACGATCCTCCAAGGCCCCGAAGCTCTCCGAGGTCACGCAGGTCACCGTGCCCGCAGGCGCGGCCCAACCCAGGTCGGCGGCCTCGATCGCTTCGGTCAGCCAGGACCAGCCGGCCTGCCCGGCCAGCGGGTCGTGCCCGACCTCCGGCTCCATGGCCGCCTTGGCGTAACTCACCACCCGCCAGGTGCCTTCCCACGGCTCCGGTTCCTCAGGGTCGTGCAGCAGCACGAACCGGCCGGTCGCGATCGGATCGTCGTCCTCACCCAGGTGCGACGGGATCACCTCACCGGAGAGCGCGACCGCGTGCGGGGCCAGGCGGGTGGGGGCGGGGACCTCCTCGAGCACCAGCTCGGGGCGGCCGGACACCTCGGCCAGGCCGGCGATGGAGCGGGAGAAGAAGGTCTCGGGCACGCTGCTGGAGCCCGCAGCCCGAGAGCGCGAGCGCGACCCAGAGATCTTGCTCACCACCCCTCTACAGTAGGCGGCGCACGGGCTCGGGCGCGGCAACGGCGCGCCCGGGGCGCCCCGGACGCAGCAGGGACCACCACTCGTCGTCCCACCAGGTCTGCCCGTCGGGCGCGAGCATCGACTGCCGCTCGATCCCCTCCCGCACGAAGCCGATCCGCTCCAGCAGGCGGGAGGAGGCGGCGGCCGGCGCGAACACCCGGGAGGTGATCCGCCGCACCCCCACCTCGGTGACCAGCAGGTCGACCACGGCCTCGACCGCCTCGGAGGCGAGCCCCCGACCCTGCCAGGAGGGGTGCACGGCATACCCAATCCCGGCCTCGACCTCCTCGGTCACCGCTGGCGCCTTGGCCGCGCACGGCCGCACCCACGCGAGCACGTCGCCGATGAGCGTGTCGTCCACGACGATCGCGACGGAGACTGCGGTGGGGTTGTCCAGCTTGCGGCTGAGCCACTCGACGCTCGCCTCGCGGCTGAGCGGTGGGTGTCCCAGGTAGAGGGCGACCTCGGGCAACGACCGGTAGGCGTGGACCGCCTCGCCGTCGGCCGTGGTCGCCTCCCGCAGGACACAGCGTCCCGTATGCCGTGGCAGCCTCGCCCGCAGACGCCGCACCGCATCGATCACCTGGGGTGGGGGCGGGGTGTCCATGGCGCCAGTCTGGCAAAGGCGTTCAGCGTGGGCGTGCGAGGATCGGGAGGTGACTTCTGCGCCCCCTCTGACCGACAGCACTCTCGTCCGCGCCGCCCGTCAGCAGGCGGTATCGCACACGCCGGTCTGGTTCATGCGCCAGGCGGGGCGGTCGCTGCCGGAGTACCGGGAGCTGCGCGAGGGCACGAACATGCTGGAGAGCTGCCGTCAGCCGGAGATGGTCACCGAGATCACCCTGCAGCCGGTCCGCCGGCACGGCGTCGACGCAGCCATCTTCTTCTCCGACATCGTGGTCCCGCTGCAGGCGGTCGGCATCGATCTGGACATCGTCGCCGGGACCGGGCCGGTCATCGCCGAGCCGATCCGTACCCGCGCGGAGGTCGAGCGCATCCCCGAGCTGTACCCGGATCAGATCTCGGACATCGCCGAGTCCGTCCGCCTCTTGGTGGGAGAGCTGGGGGAGACGCCGCTGATCGGTTTCGCCGGGGCTCCGTTCACGTTGGCGAGTTATCTCGTCGAAGGGGGGCCGAGCAAGAACCACGAGCGGACCAAGGCGCTGATGCACGGCGACCCGGAGCTCTGGAGCGATCTGTGTGCCCGCCTCGCCCAGATCTCCTCGATCTTCCTCCAGGTCCAGGCCGGAGCCGGGGCCAGCGCGATCCAACTCTTCGACTCCTGGGCGGGACACCTGTCCCGAGCCGACTACCTGCGGCATGTCGAGCCGCACAGCCGACGGGTTCTCGGGGACCTCGCCGAGCATCACCCGGACCTGCCCCGCATCCACTTCGGCGTGGGGACCGGCGAGTTGCTCGTGCCCATGGCTGACGCGGGCGCGGACGTGATCGGGGTCGACTACCGCGTCTCGCTCACCGACGCGGTCGAGCGCACCGGTGGCCGGTATGCCGTGCAGGGCAACCTCGATCCCGCGCTGCTCTTTGCGCCGTGGGAGGCCCTCGAGGCTCGGGTGCGCGAGATCGTGGAGGAAGGGCGCCAGGCGCCTGGTCACATCTTCAACCTGGGCCACGGAGTGCTCCCGAGCACCGACCCCGAGGTGCTCACGCGAGTCGTCGAGCTGGTGCACGAGGTCTCCGCGCCCTGACTGATCGGCAAGAGCGCCCGGGCGCGGGCTAGTTCTGCGACGGGGGAGGAGGGAGCGGGCTCGCCCCGCCAGGAGCCTCCCAGGTGCCGTCGAGCGGCAGCACGCGGCTGCGCTCGAACTTTCGGTACCAGGTGCCCTGGTGGGTCAGCGTCCCCTCATCACCCTCGGCGAGCTGGCCGTACTCACGCCCGTTCACCTTCAGCTCCATCCGTTCGCCACTGGCGACCTCGAAGGTGGCGTAGTGCGTCGTGGTGACGTGGGTGTCGTTGCCGCCGCCGCTGGTGGTGGTGCGCTTGGCCACGAGCTTGGCCGGAACGGTCAGCTCCGGGGAAGAGCTGTTCTCGGCGAAGGTGTGGCCGGCCTGGATCAGCTTGAAGATCATGAAGATCACGCCGATCACGAAGACGATGCCGATCAGTGCGGGGATCACGGTGAACGCCCCGCCGCCGGGGTCCATCCCCGGTCCCATGAACGGCGACGGATCGTGCCAGACGCCCTCTTCGATGACCGCGTCACCGATGAAGGGTGCGTCGTTGAACTGCACGTCGTCGAACTGCACGTCATCAAACTGCAGGGAGAAGCCCTGCGAGAGGAGCTGGGTCACGAGCGGCATGGGCCACCTCCGCGGATGAGGGTGTCGGCAGGTGAGCCGACCGCTGGTATGACGCCACTCCTGCGGGTGCAGTTCCGTCACTGATCAGCGGGCGTGCCGCGATCCTGGAGGAAACCGTCGGGGGTCACCGGCAGTGCGCGCTTGTGCGCGGTCCGGCGATACCAACCGATGATGGTGGCCTCGTCCTCGGCCGGCACGTCCAGCCCCTCGAGGTAGTCGTCGACGATCTCGTAGCGCACGCCCAGAGCAACCTCGTCGGCGATCAGGGGCCGGTCGCTCTCAAGGTCGGCCGTGGGCACCTTGTCCACGACGCTCTCCGGAGCGCCCAGCCAGCGGCAGATCTCGCGCACGCGCCGCTTGGGCAGGCCGAACAGGGGAGTCAGGTCCGCCGCGCCGTCACCGAACTTGGTGAAGAAGCCCACCACAGCCTCGGCGGCCTGGTCGGTGCCGAGCACCGCCATCCCGCGCGCGCCGGCCACGGTGTACTGGGCAATCATCCGAGCGCGGGCTTTCACATTGCCCTTGTGAAACTCGGCCTTCTCGTCCAGATGAGATCGCAGTCCGGCGGCAAGGGTGGACTCCCACAGGGCGTCGACCCCTGGTCCGATATCGACCGTCATCACCTCATCGGGAGCGATGAACTCCAGTGCCTTCTGCGCGTCGTCCTCGTCCTTCTGCACCTGATACGGCAGCCGCATCGCCACGAAGGTCGCATCGCCACCTTCGGAGCGGATCCGCTCGCAGGCCAGCTGGGCCAGACGTCCCCCGGTGCTGGAGTCGACGCCGCCGCTGATCCCCAGGACATAACCCTTCAGACCGGTCTCCCGCAGATAGCGGGTCAGGAAGTCGACCCGGCGCTCGGCTTCTGCCTGCGCGTCGAAGGTGTCGGGGTCGACGACCTCAAGAGCCGTCCGGATCTCCTGCTGCAGCTTCGTGTCGGTCACTGCTCGAGCCTAGACCCGCTCGTGTTTCGACCGTGTTGCGCGAGCGTCGCCGCCACCACACGACGGGTGCCACTACCAGAGCCGCGAGCACCAGGAACGGCAGCAGCGCGCCCAGCGCTGTCACCAGCACCGTCACCGATGAAGTGAAGGCCGACCAGCCGTTGCTGAGCCCGACCAGGAAGCCCTCGGTCGGCTCCTCCTCGACCGGCAGCTCGTCGGCTTCCTCAGCAAGGTGCAGCGTGACCGCGGACCGAGCGACGTCCTCACCCAGCGCCTTCAAGCGAGCCTTCAACCCGTCCAGGTCAGCCTCGCGCTGGGACAGCTCACGCTCGAGATCAGCGATGTCCTGCACGCTCTCGGCCTGACCCACCAGCTCCCGCAACCGATCCGCGCCTGCCTCGAGGGTGGCGATGCGGGCTTCGGTGTCGCGGTACTCGGCGGACACGTTCGTGGCGCTGCTGCGGCTGGAGGTCACCTCACCGAGTCCGCCCAGGTCGGTGAGCACCTCATCCAGGTGCTCCGACGGCACCCGCAGCACCAGCGACCCACTCCCAGGACGGGTTTCGGTCGCCGGTCGAATCTCCTCGGACTCGATCCAGCCGCCAGCACCCAGCACCGTGGCCCGTACGGTCGTGGTCGCTGACACCACATCGTCCACAACGACCTCCAGGGTGGCTCGGCGGACCATCATGGCCCCACCGCCGTCACCCGCAGTCCCGCCGACTCCGCCCACACCCGCAGGGTCATCAGCAGCCCCACCAGCAGCGTCCCCACCGGACTCGGCTTCGCCGGCATCTCCCGCCGCGGTCTCCCCAGCAGCAGAATCCAGATCAGCAGCATCAACACCCCCTTCCTGATATTCCTGCGACGACGGCGAACCCGGGCCAGCGGTGGAGTCCGCCGAGGGAGCGGCGGAGCAGCCAGCCAGGACCAGCAGCATGGACACGAGGAGCGCAAGCAGCGTTTTCATGCTTCCTGTGACCGCGCCGCCACAGCCAGCGTTCCGCCACCGGGGTCACGTTCGGGTCACGAATCACTGGTGAGACGCTGAGTCCATGCCGCACACCCTCGTCATCGGCGGCGGGATCTCCGGTCTCGCCGCTGCGCACGCCCTCCTGACCGCCGACCCCACCAGCCAGGTCACCATCCTGGAAGGCAGTGACCGCGTCGGCGGCAAGATCCGGGGCCATGAGGTCGCCGGCCAGCTGGTCGACGTCGGCGCGGAGGCCGTCCTCGCCCGCCGGCCAGAAGCTCTCGACCTGATCGACGCCGCGGGCCTGCATGACCACATCGCCCACCCCACGGCCGCCCCCGCCCAGGTCTGGAGCCGTGGCCGCCTGAATCCGCTCCCGCGCCGCACCTTGATGGGCGTCCCCGCCGAGGCCGACACCCTGCATGGACTGCTCACCGCCGAGGAGGTCGCCCGAGCCAAGGACGAGGTCCTCGACGCGACCATCGCTGAGGGAGAGGACATCTCGGTCGGCCAGCTCGTGACCGATCGTCTCGGACGCGCCGTCGTCGATCGCCTGGTCGAGCCCCTGCTGGGTGGCGTCTACGCCGGGCACGCCGATCTCATCTCGGCGCGCGCCACCCTGCCGCAACTCCTGCGCGCGATCGGCCAGGGCGGAACGCTCACCGGCACCGTCGCCCACCTCATGCCCGCCCCGACCGACGGCACCCAGTCCCACGCCGCCGCACCCGTTTTCGCGACGGTCACAGGAGGCCTCCACCGGCTCCCCGCCGCCCTTGCCGAGCACGTCACCCGCCAGGGCGCGACCGTCCACACCGGCACCCTCGCCCGCGAGCTGCACCGCGACCCCCACGGGAGTTTCACCGTGGTGACGGGTCCGCGGCCGAGCCCCACGACATACAGGGGGGATCGGGTGATCCTCGCGCTGCCGCCCGCCCCCGCGAGCCGCCTGCTCGCCACCCTCGCGCCCGAGGCCAGCCGTCGCCTGGGCGAGGTCGAGACCGCGTCCATGGCGGTCATCACCGTCGCCTTCCCGACCGACGCGCTCGGGGAACTGACCGGCTCGGGCTTCCTGGTCCCGCCCGTCGACGGCAGGCGGATCAAGGCGGCCACCTTCAGCGCGAACAAGTGGGACTGGGTGCGCGAGCTCGGCCGTGGCGCGGGCGCGGAGGGCGCCGACCTGACCTACCTGCGCGCCTCGATCGGTCGGCACCGCGAGGAGTCCTCGCTGCAGCACCCGGACGAGGATCTGGTCGCCGCCGCCCTCGTCGACCTGTCCGCCGCGCTCGGCCGGGACCTGCCCGAGCCGGTCGACACCCACGTCCAGCGGTGGGGTGGCGGGCTGCCCCAGTATGCCGTCGGTCATGTCGACCTCGTCGCGGCAGTTCGCCAGGACGTGGCTCGCGTCCCGGGCCTCGCGGTCTGCGGCGCGACCTACGACGGCGTGGGGATCCCGGCCTGCATCGCGTCCGCGCGGAGGGCGGTGACCGACCTCCTCCGCGGCCGTCCCACAATGGAGGCATGACGTCCTACACCCCACCCACGCCCGAGCAGGCCGAAGAGATCAACCAGACCATCCGCTACGCCGCCTACTCGGTCTTCCGCACCGTCGGCCCGCTCCCCGCGGACCTCGACCGGGCGGACCTCGCCAGCGAGGTGCGTGCCCTGTTCGCCGAGCTCGAGGGCAAGGGGCTGGTCGTCCGGGGCCTGTATGACGTCGCCGGGCTCCGCGCGGACGCGGACCTGCTCATCTGGTGGTACGCGGAGGACGTCGAGCTGGTGCAGACCGCCTACCAGCGCTTCCGGCAGACCCACCTGGGGCGTCACCTCGAGCCGGTCTGGTCGAATGTCGGCCTGCACCGCCCGGCGGAGTTCAACCGGGGCCACGTGCCGGCCTTCCTCTCGGGGGAGGAGCCGCGAAAGTTCATCTGCGTCTACCCGTTCGTGCGCTCCTACGAGTGGTATCTCCTCGACCCGGCGGAGCGCGGTCGGATGCTGCGCGAGCACGGCCTGGCCGCCAAGGACTACAAGGACGTGCTGGCCAACACGATCTCCTCGTTCGCCCTGGGCGACTACGAGTGGTTGCTCGCCTTTGAGGCCGATGAGCTGCACCGCATCGTGGATCTGATGCGTGACCTGCGCGCGACCGACGCACGGACGCATGTGCGCGAGGAGGTCCCGTTCTTCACCGGGCCGCGCGTCGAGATCGAGGACCTGGTGACGCGCCTGCCCTGACGCACGGGTCAGGGGAGGATGTCAGGCGTCCTTCTCCACCAGCGTCATCGCGATCGAGTTCATGCAATAGCGCTGGTCGGTCGGGGTGTCATAGCCCTCACCCTCGAAGACGTGCCCCAGGTGCGACCCGCAGGCGGCGCAGCGCACCTCGACGCGGGTGCGGCCGAGGGAGTCATCGCGCAGGTACTCCACGCGGTCCTCGGCCAGCGGCGCGTAGAAGCTCGGCCACCCGCAGTGCGACTCGAACTTGGTCTCGCTGCGGAAGAGCTCCTCGCCGCAGGCGCGACAGGCGTAGACGCCCTCGGTGGTGGTGTTGGTGTACTCGCCGACGAAAGGGCGCTCCGTGCCGGACTCGCGCAGCACCTGGTACTCCGCGGGGCTGAGCCGATCCTTCCAGTCCTCCTCGGATCGCCCGGCCCGGTATGCCGTGGCGTCGGGCTGGGCGGCGTCGCGCGCCGGGGTGCTGTGGTGGGTAGCCATGCCAGGGACAACGTCAGGGCCCCGGGGATGTTCCCGAGGCCCTGACGCGGTGTGCGCTAACGCGGTGTGCGCTGGCGCGGTGTGTGCCGGCGGAGGCGCCGATCAGCCGTCGGAGGGCATCGCCGGGTAGCGCTCCATGTTCTTGTAGGTCCCGATGCTGCCCAAGCCGGCGAGGTCGATGGAGTCGAGGGAGCCGGAGATATTGGCCGAGGTGGAGGTGCGCATCGAGCGGTACGACCACCGCTCACCGGTGTTCTGGTCCACGTAGGTCGAGGCGTCGCGCGTCTTGATGGCCTTGCCGTAGGGGCTGACGGTGGCGTCCAGCTGCATCTGGCCAAGCTCGATGTACTCCTCGTCCTCGCCGTCGTAGTTCCAGCTGAAGGCCGTGAGGGTTCCGCTGACCGACGTGCTCTTGGTCTTGCCCTTGACCTTGGAGGTGGTGACGTTGCCGTAGAGGTTGAACTCGCCGACGTAGTCGCACCCGGCCTCATCCCCAGGGATCGCGCCGTCCTCACAGTCGAAGGAGATGAGGTAGCCGGTCGCCTCGTTGTTGTAGATGTCGACATCACCCATGAGGTAGTTGCCGGGGACCACGTCGGAGCTGCTCGCGCCATCGACGCTCAGGTGGATAGACGTGCCCGAGGACTTGTACTGCTCCTGCTTGGGCGCCGCGTTGGCGGGTAGGACGGCGCTGCCCACGAGCGGCGCGGCGACGAGGAGAGCGGTGAGGGTGCGGGTGGAACGACGCATGGTGATGCCCCTTTGAACCGGGGTCGGCGCTGGTGGCTCGGCCCGGGTGTCCCGATGCCGGTCGGCCTCGGATACCCACTAGACGTCGGACGGGGCGCGATTGTTGTGGGCTCGTGATGTGATCTGCGTCGCAGCCTTGGACGCGGCGGTCGCTCCGCGCAGGTGGCCTACGCTCGCCTCATGGCGGACGCCCTGATGCTTGACTCGAACGGCCCCGACGACCAGCCTCGCCAGGTGCGCCTGAGCAGCCCCGACAAGATCGTCTGGCCCGCCACGGACCAGGGTGCGGCGATCACCAAGGCCGACCTCACGGCATACCTGGACGCTGTTGCTCAACCCATGCTGCGCGGGCTGGCCGATCGTCCGGTGACCCTGCAGCGGGTGCGCGGCGGGATCGAGGGGGAGGAGTTCTACTCCAAGAACCCGCCCAAGGGCGTCCCTGAATGGTCACGGACCACGATGGTGACCTACCCGAGCGGACGCAGCCATCCGCAGCTGGTGATCGACGATGCCGCGACGTTGCTGTGGACGGCGCAGATGAGCACGGTGACCTGGCACCCCTGGCCGGTACGCAGCGGGGACAACGACCACCCGGACGAGGTGCGCATCGACCTCGACCCCCAGCCCGGCCGTGCCTTCAGGGACGTGGTCGAGGCGGCGCACGGGCTGCGTGAGGTGCTCCGGGACGCCGGGCTGACGCCCTACGTGAAGACCACCGGGAGTCGCGGGGTGCACGTCTTCGCGCCCATTCGCCCTCGGTTGGAGTTCCTCGAGGTGCGGCACGCGGTGATCGGGATCGCGCGCGAGCTGGAGCGGCGGCTGCCCGACCTGGTGACCACCGCCTGGTGGAAGGAGCAGCGGGGCGAGCGGATCTTCGTCGACTTCAACCAGGCGACCCGCGACCGCACCCTGGCCGCGGCGTGGAGCCCGCGGATCCTGCCGGGAGCGCCGGTCTCGGTCCCGGTGACCTGGGAGCAGCTGGACGAGGTCGTGCCCGCCGAGCTCACCGTGCACACGGTGCCCGGCTGGCTCGAGGAGCATGGCGACGCGTGGACCGGCATGCATGACGACCCGGGGGAGATCGACGGCGCCTACGCCCTGTGGGAGGCCGACCTGGAGCGGGGTCTGGGTGAGCTGAACTTCCCACCCGATCACCCGAAGATGCCGGGGGAGCCGCCACGGGTCCAGCCGAGCAAGAAGGTCGCCGAGCACTGGGACGAGGACGGCAACCGGGTCGACCCACCTGCTGTCCGTCGGTCCCGTCGGGCAGACTGAAGCGGTGGACCTGCCTGTCATGCCTCCGGTCAGCCCGATGCTGGCCAAGCCGCTGGATCGCCTGCCGCAGGGGTGGCTGTATGACCCCAAGTGGGACGGCTTCCGCTCGATCGTCTTCCGGGATGGGGACGAGGTCGAGCTCGGCTCGCGCAACGAGAAGCCGATGACGCGCTACTTCCCCGAGCTGGTCGAGGCCGTCCGAGCCGAACTGCCGGAGCGCTGCGTGGTCGATGGGGAGATCGTGGTCGCGACGCCCGACGGTCAGCGGCTGGACTTCGAGGCGCTGGGGCAGCGGATCCACCCCGCGGACTCCCGGGTGCGGATGCTGGCAGAGGCCACGCCCGCGGCCTTCGTCGCCTTCGACCTGCTCGCCCTGGGCGACGAGGACCTGACAGGTATGCCCTTTCGCGAGCGCCGCGCCCGCCTCGCCGAGGTGCTGCCCGCGACCTCGGCCGGGTCGGTGCACCTGTCGCCGCTGACCGACGACGAAGAGGTCGCGATGCAGTGGTTCGTGGACTTTGAGGGGGCCGGGCTGGATGGCGTCATCGCCAAGGACCCCGACGCGATCTACCAGCCTGGCAAGCGGGTGCTGACCAAGCTCAAGCACGTGCGCACCGCGGATTGCGTGGTGGCGGGCTATCGCACGCACAAGAGCAGCGATCAGGCGATCGGGTCGCTGCTGCTGGGATTGTTCAACGATGAGGGTCAACTCGTGCACGTGGGGGTGTCGTCGTCCTTCCCGATGGCCCGGCGCAGGGCGCTCTTCGAGGAGTTGCAGCCGCTGGTCACCGACCTGGGTGGGCACCCGTGGGACTGGGCGCGCCACCTCGAGGGTGAGCGGACGCCGAGCAAGAGCGCCGGCTCGCGCTGGGCGGCGGGCAAGGACCTGTCCTTCACGCCGCTGCGGCCGGAGCGGGTGGTGGAGGTGCGCTACGACTATCTCGAAGGGGCACGCTTCCGGCATACGGTGCAGTTCGTGCGGTGGCGGGAGGACCGGGAGCCGGGCAGCTGCACGTACGACCAACTGGATGAGCCGGTCGACTACGCCCTGCCGGACGTGCTGGGCGCGCCAGTGACCGGCGGACGGGAGGACCGATGAGCAAGGGCACGAGCACCGCGGTGGGCAGGGAGTTGGCGGAGGCGGCCAAGGATGGCGTCGGGACCTCGGCCCGGTGGGCGGCGGTCGTGGGTGCCGGGCTGGCCGGGGGAGCCGCGCTCGGTGGCGCGGTCTCGATGGGGACCGCGACCTACTTCGCGCACCGGATCATCACGCCAGAGCACGAGAAGAAGGACGACACCACGATCCTCGCGGTGACCGATGGCGAGGGTGACGGCGAGGGGGAGGTGACGCTGCGGGCCACGCCGAACACGGTCGCGCCCGGGCGCTACGGGCTGTGGCTGGACCGCGGAGCCGGGCATGCCCGGCTCGGCGAGGTGCTCGGCCAGGAAGGAACCGGCAGGACCGCTACCGTCACCCGCAGGCTCCTGGGGGTCGACAAGGGTGAGCTGGCGCCGGGTTCGGCGCGGTGGAACAAGTATTTCTACTGCGGTGACCCGACCAGCGCCCTCGGGATCGAGCACGAGGACGTGCTGGTCACCTCGGACGTCGGCGACCTGCCGACCTGGCGGGTGCCGGCCGCGCCGGAGACCGACAACGGCGACTGGGCGATCCTCGTGCACGGTCGCAGCGCGATGCGGGAAGAGACCCTGCGGGCCGTCCCGGTGCTGCACCGGTTGGGCTTCACTTGCCTGATCCCGATGTATCGCAACGACATCGGGGCTCCGCCCAGTGCTGATGGGCGCTACAGCCTGGGTCTGTCGGAGTGGCGGGACGTCGACGCGGCGATGCGCTACGCCCTGGCGCACGGGGCCAAGCGCCTGGTGCTCTTCGGGTGGTCGATGGGTGGCGCAATCGTGCTGCAGACGTTGAATCGCTCGGACGTGGCGCATCGGGTGCGGCGGGTGATCCTCAACGGCCCGGTGATCGACTGGGGGTCGGTGCTGGCCCACCAGGCCGAGCTGCATTTCATCCCCCGGCCGATCGACCACCTGGCCAGGGGCCTGCTGCGCAGCCGGGCCTCCCGGCACCTGCTGCGGATCTCTGAGCCCGTGGACGTCGCGGCGACCAACTGGGTGGACCGGGCCGACGAGGTCAGCCACCGGATCTTCATCATCCACTCGGCCACCGATGAGACGGTGCCTTTCGGGCCCTCGCAAGACCTGGCACGCCGGCGACCGGGCATGGTGCACACCTTCGTGTGGCCCAACGCTCGGCACTGTCAGGAGTGGAACACCAACACGCCGTTGTGGGAGGACCTCGTCGCCAGCTTTCTGCGCTAGGTGCGTCTCCGGACGCGCCACGTGGTGGGCATCGCGAGGCGAGGATCGCCTGGTCTGCGTCGCCGTCAGGTCAGCAGGCTGACGACCTTGGCGACGTCGGGGTCGTGGCAGCGCAGCAGATCGGCCCCGTGCTCGACCGAGAGTGCGGCGAAGGTGACCGTGATCCACAGGTCCGGAAGTCGTGGCACTGCCACGAGCAGCGGAGCACCGACCGCGGCGGCGAGCTCACGGGTGCGGCGGATCGCGGAGACCTGGTAGTGCCGGAACTCGCTGTAGGGCACGGGATACGAGAAGCCGATGCCAGCGTCAGCGATGACCTCCTCGACACCCAGGTCGTGGAGCAGCCGGAGGTTGGAGCGCAGGCCGTCGGCGAGGCGGGCGGACAGATCGGACTCGATGTCGAGGTCGTGGACCTCGGTCGTGGAGTCCCGCGGCGTGAAAGCGGTGATGACGCTGGGCCTGGTCTCGGCGAGGGCGGCCTGGACGTCGTCCCGGAACAGCCCACCGCTGAGATTGACGATGCTGGCGCCCTCGCCACAAGCGGCCCGGATCACCTCGGCGCGGGAGGTCTCGATGCACACGCTGTGCTCCTCGGCCACGAGAGCCCGCACCACCGGAAGGAGGACCGCCAGCTCCTGATCCTTATCGATCCGGCGCACGCCATAGTGCGAGGACTGGGCGCCGAGGTCGACGGCGGTGAACCCGGCGGCGCGATACTCCTCGGCCAGTCGGAGGGCAGCCTCGGGGGAGTCGGCGTAGCGCAGGACGTCGGGCTTCTCGTTCATCAGGTTGATGACGCCGAGCAGGTGTGGGGGCAGGGGAGTGCCTGGCCGGTCGGTCGGCTCCTGCGTCAGCATGTCCAGACCCCGTCCTTCATCACGGTCTTGCCGTCGTGCTCCTCGATCTCCGCCCAGACGGCGACCGTGCGAGGCTCGAGCACGAAGTAGCGGAAGTCTCCCTCGCTCAGCTGCGGATCCCAGTCGGCCTGGCGGGCAAACTGGTCCCGGATCTCGGCGGGCGCCTCGGCGACAGTGTGGTGAGCCTCGACCCGGCCGGTGATGAGGACCACGTCATGGGTCTGGCCGAAGGCCAGCCGGACGGTGCTGCCGGCCTGCAGGTTGCGCGAGGTGGCCGACCCTGCCCCGGTGCACACGAGCACCCGGCCGTTCAGTACGGCATACGACATCGGGATCAGGGACGGCAGCCCGCGGGGAGAGGCCGTGGAGACCCACACATGCGCCCGTTCGCGGGCGAGATGGGCGAGGGCGTGGGCCTTGCGGCTCTGGCAGTCCCGGGGTGGCACGAGGTGACTCTAACGCGGGCGTTCGACCCACCCGCCGTGGCATCATCGGTCGATGGCGAAGAAGAGTAAGAACAAGTCCGACAAGGGATCCCAGCCCTCGGCGACGCCGTTCACCGACGCGCTGAAGGTGAGTGAGGGTTTCGTGCTGGCCGACCTGGACACCCGGGCGACCCCCGCCTTCGACGGGAAGAAGAAGGACGGGCAGGCGGCGCTGGCCGACTACGACGACGAACTGTCCACGCTGCAGGAGAAGATGTATGCCGCCAGCGTGGGCGGTGACTCCCGGCGCCGCGTGCTCCTCGTGGTCCAGGGCATGGACACCTCGGGCAAGGGCGGCATCATGCGTCACGTCGTCGGCCTGGTCGACCCGCAGGGCGTGCAGATCACCGCCTTCAAGCAGCCGACCGCCGAAGAGCTGAGTCATCCCTTCCTGTGGCGCATCCGCAAGCGGCTGCCCGAGCCCGGCATCATCGGCGTCTTCGACCGCTCGCACTACGAGGACGTGCTCATCGTGCGGGTGCACGACCTCGTGCCGCCGCAGCAGTGGGCCCGTCGCTACTCCACGATCAACGACTTCGAGCAGGGACTGGTGGACGACGAAGTCACCGTCATCAAGGTGATGCTCCACATCTCCTCCGACGAGCAGAAGGACCGGCTCGCGCGTCGGCTGGACCGCGATGACAAGCACTGGAAGTTCAACCCCGGTGACATCGACGAGCGCAAGCACTGGCCCGCCTACCAGGAGGCCTACCAGGAGGCGCTGGAGCGGTGCAGCACGGACGCGGCGCCCTGGTTCGTGGTGCCGGCGGATCGGCGCTGGTACGCCCGCCTCGCCGTCCAGCAGCTGCTGCTTGAGCACCTGCGCGCCCTCGACCTGGGCTGGCCGAAGGCAGACTTCGACGTCGAGCACGAGAAGGAGCGGCTGGCCCGCACCTGACGCTCAGTCGGCAAGCAGCTCCGGTTGCGGGGTGGCCTGCAGGACCACCACCGCGCGCGGCGGCATTTCGTAGGTCTCGCCGGTCACCCACGGCAGGTCGTCGTCCACGTCGTCGCCGCTGGTGTCGACCACGACCCGCCAGGTCGTCGCGTCGATGCCCGACGGCACCGTGAAGGGCACGGTCTCGTGGTGACCGTTGAAGAGCAGCAGGAAGTGGTCGTCCACGACCGGGCGTCCGCGCTCGTCCTTGTCCGGGATCGCCTCGCCGTTGAGGAAGACGATCACGGCCTGCTCGTGGGTCAGCCAGTCCGCCGAGGTCATCACCTCACCGTCAGCGGTGTACCAGACGATGTCGCCGAGCTCGCTCTGCCCACCGTGGTCGGCATCGCCGGCGAAGAAGCGGCGACGCCGGAAGACGGGGTGGTCGCGGCGCAGCCGGATCACGCTGGCCGTGAAGTCGAGCAGCTCGGCGTCCTCGGGACCGAGATCCCAGTCCATCCAGGACAGCTCGTTGTCCTGGCAGTAGACGTTGTTGTTGCCCAGCTGGGTGCGGCCCATCTCATCGCCGTGGGCCAGCATCGGCACGCCCTGGGAGAGCAGCAGGGTGGCCAGGAAGTTCTTCTGCTGGCGCAGGCGTAGGGCGTTGATCTGCGGGTCGTCGGTCGGCCCCTCGGCGCCGTGGTTGAAGGAGCGGTTGTGCGACTCGCCGTCCATCCCTCCCTCGGCATTGGCGTCGTTGTGCTTCTCGTTGTAGGACACCAGGTCCCGCAGCGTGAAGCCGTCGTGGGCGGTGATGAAGTTGACCGAGGCGATCGGTCGGCGGCCGCTGTGCTCGTAGAGGTCGGAGGAGCCGGTAAGTCGGCTGGCGAACTCGGCCATGGTGGCTGGCTTGCCGCGCCAGAAGTCCCGGACGGTGTCGCGGTACTTGCCATTCCACTCGGTCCACAGCGGAGGGAAGTTGCCGACCTGGTAGCCGCCGCCGCCGAGGTCCCAGGGCTCGGCGATCAGCTTGACCTGCGAGATCACCGGGTCCTGCTGGACCAGGTCGAAGAAGGCGGACAGCTTGTCGACCTCGTGGAACTGACGGGCCAGGGTGGCGGCTAGGTCGAACCGGAAGCCGTCCACGTGCATCTCGGTCACCCAGTAGCGCAGCGAGTCCATGATCAGCTGCAGCACATGCGGGTTGCGCATGAGCAGGCTGTTGCCCGTGCCCGTGGTGTCGTAGTAGTGCGCCTTGTCGGCCTCGACCAGCCGGTAGTAGCTGGCGTTGTCGATGCCACGGAAGGACAGCGTCGGGCCCAGGTGGTTGCCCTCGGCCGTGTGGTTGTAGACGACATCGAGGATGACCTCGATGTCCGCCTCGTGCAGCGCCTTGACCATCGACTTGAACTCGGTGACCTGCTGGCCGCGGTGCCCGTATGCCGAGTAGCCGTTGTGCGGGGCCAGGAACCCGATCGTGTTGTACCCCCAGTAGTTGGACAACCCCTTGTCCTGCAGGTGCGGGTCGTCCACGAACTGGTGGACCGGGAGCAGCTCGATCGCCGTCACCCCGAGGGAGGTGAGGTGGTCGATGACCGCGGGGTGGGCGACACCGGCGTAGGTGCCGCGGATCTCCGGCGGCACGTCGGGGTGGTTCATGGTCAACCCGCGGACGTGGGCCTCATAGATGACGGAATCGGCATACGCATGCCGGGGCGGGCGGTCATAGCCCCAGTCGAAGAACGGGTTGACCACGACCGAGAGCATCGTGTGCGGCGCGGAGTCGTCGGTGTTGAAGGAGTTCGGCTCGCCGAAGTCGTAGCCGAAGAGGCCCTGGTGCCCGCGGATCTGCCCGGAGACCGCCTTGGCGTAGGGGTCGAGCAGGAGCTTGTGCGGGTTGAACCGGTGCCCGTGCTCGGGATCGTGGGGGCCATGCACGCGGTAGCCGTAGCGCTGCCCGGGCTGGCAGTTGGGGATGTAGCCGTGCCAGACGTGGGCGTCGACCTCGGTGAGGGGAACGACGACCTCGCGAGCGCGTTCGCCGATGAGGCACAGGTCGACGGCGGTCGCGTGCTCGGAGAAGAGGGCGAAGTTGACGCCGCGTCCATCGAAGGTCGCGCCGAGGGGGTAGGCGCTACCGGGCCAGACGTCCATGGGTCCCTTTCGGTCGGGGGTGGGGCGTGGGACCTCGTTGTCGCCGAGGCAAGAGTCTACGGTGAGTGCTGTGACCGAGGGCCTCTCCACGCGGCAGCGTGCGCGGCGCGTCCTGGCGGTGATCCCGGGGGCGGTGCCGCTGGCGCGCCTGATCGTGGAGACCGTGATGGTCGCCTTCCGCTATCGCGCGACCGGGTTGGCGGCCGAGGCTGCCTTCTTCCTGCTGCTCTCGCTGCCTCCGCTGCTGCTGGCGCTCGTGGCCGGGGCGGGTTTCGCGGGCCAGTGGCTCGGGGACGACACCCTGGCCAGGATCAGCGGCGCGCTGGAGACCTGGTCGCTGACCTTCCTCACGCCGGAGACGGTGGAGGAAGTGATCATGCCGACCTTCCAGCAGACGCTGTCTGTCGGCCGAGCGGACATCCTGTCCGTGGGCTTCCTGATCGCCCTCTGGTCCGGATCCCGGGCGCTGCACATCTTCCTCGAGACGATCTCGATCATGTACGGCCAGGGCGGGGACCGCAGCCCGATCATGGCGCGGATCCTGTCGCTCACGTCCTACGTCATGACGATGTTCGTCATGGGGCTGACGCTACCCCTGCTGCTCATCGGGCCTGGGTATCTGTTGCGCTGGCTGCCGAACGAGCTGGACTGGCTGGTGGAGCTGTACTGGCCGCTGGTGGGAGTGCTCGGCATCGTCAGCCTCACAGGGCTCTTCCATGTGGCCACCCCGGAGCGCTCGCCCTACTTTCGAGACCTGCCGGGTGCCGTCCTCACGGTCGTCTTCTGGGTGGTCAGCTCCATCGTGATCCGACGGTGGGCCGAGTCGGCGGCGGGGGGCTTCTCGCTCTTCGGCCCGCTCACGGTGCCGATCATCCTGATGGTCTATCTGTACTTCCTCGCCTTCGCCGTCATGGTCGGCGCCTCGCTGAACGCCGCCATCCGCCGGTTGTGGCCGCCACCGGAGTACCGCGGCCCCCGCGCTCGGGCCAGCGAGTGGTGGGAGGAGCGTCGCCTCTCTCGCGAGCAGCGCCGGGCCGAGCGGGCCGCTCGCCAGCGTCCCGCGACCGACGACGAAGAGGCCGACGACATCGCCGGAATGGACGGCATACCGGGCCCTCGCTGAAGCGATCGGGACACGCCGACCTGCGGATTTGGCACCGGGGGAGTGGTGGGTTAATGTTTTCTCTCGCGCCACCAACACGGTGACGCAGGCGGACGTAGCTCAGTTGGTAGAGCGCAACCTTGCCAAGGTTGAGGTCGCCGGTTCGAGCCCGGTCGTCCGCTCTGAGGCACAACCACCAGATGCCTCATGGTGGCGTGGCCGAGAGGCGAGGCAACGGCCTGCAAAGCCGTCTACACGGGTTCAAATCCCGTCGCCACCTCGCAACTCACGTACAGTCACGCACAACGCTCGGGCGATTGGCGCAGTGGTAGCGCGCTTCCTTGACACGGAAGAGGTCACTGGTTCAAACCCAGTATCGCCCACCAGCACGACACAGCCCCTGACCAGCGGAAACGCGGTCAGGGGCTTGGTCGTTTGAGGGGGAGTCCTGGCACCCGCTGGCCTTTCGGACGTGCACAACGTTCGATTTGCGCTCTGAGAGGGCGGATTCGCCCGTTGTGCATGTTCGAGTGACCGGCCTGAGGGCGCTGACCGCCCGCGCCGAGACCTACGCGCCCGTCACCAGGACCCAGATCCCCGAGCCCACGACGGGTGTCCCAGCGCGGCTCGCGGTGCGCACGGTGGTGGACAACCCCGCCGAGATCGGAGCAGGACTGACCTAGCTCGGCCAGCGATCACGCCAGGTCCACAACCCGCAGGTCCGCGTCCAGGGCGAGCCAGTCATCAGACCCGACCTTCAGCTCACCGGCCTCCCAGCCCATCGCGATCGCCGGCAGCCGCGTTGCGGCATCCAGCGCCCGCCCCACCGGCACCCCGCTGGCCACCGCGGTCCGCACCGCCCGGTCCATCGTCAACGTGCTGCCCGCGATGGACCCGCCCCCGGCTAGGCGGGCCACGCCGTCCACGACGTCCACCGCCAGCGACCCCAGTTGATACGCACCATCAGCGGACCCCGCCGCTGCCATCGCGTCGGTCACCAGCAGCACCTGGGACCGAGCGCTCCGGCTGAGGAGCTCCAGCACCGCCGGATGCACGTGCACACCGTCGGCGATGAGCTCCACCGCGACCCGGTCATCGGCCAGCGCGGCGACGATCGGCCCGGGGGAACGGTGGTGGATCGGCCGCATCGCGTTGCACAGATGCGTCACCTGGCGGGCCCCCGCCTCCACTGCCGCCCGAAACTGCACTTCGTCCGCGTCCGTGTGCCCGATCGCCACCACCACGCCGGAGCGAGTCAGCAGGTCGATGGCCTCCATCGCTCCGGGCAGCTCGGGAGCGATGGTCACCATCGTGAGCTTCCCGTCGGCCGCCATGAGCAGCCGTTCCACATCCTCCAGGCGCGGCTGGGTGAGGAGCTCCGGGTCATGGGCACCCCGGTGCAGCGGGCTCAGCCACGGTCCCTCCAGGTGGATTCCCGCCACCGTCGCGTTGTCGACCAGCGGGACCAGACACTGCACCTGCCGCTCAAGTTCATCGATCGAGGCTGTCACCAGGGAGGCCATGACGTGGGTCGTGCCATGCCGGCGATGCAGCGTGGCCGCCGCGGCCACCTCCCTCGGGTCAGCGGTCGCGAAGGTGTGCCCGCCGCCGCCGTGGCAATGCACGTCGACGAACCCCGGGATGAGGTATGCCGTGTCCACCTCGACCGGCCCCGGCGCCGCTCCCGTGCCCAGGTCGGTGATCATCCCGCCCAGCTCCTCCACCCAGCCGGCCGCGAGGGTGCCGTCCGGCTGCAGCATGGCAGGGGAGGACACGAGGCGTCCGCGCGGACGGAAGCCCTCAACGCTGGTGACGGTGCTCATCACGCCGAGCCTAGTGAATGGGGGCGTCGCCGCCTGATCGCAGGCCGCGTCAGCGGTCGCGGTCGGGGAGCATGTTGTGCTCCATGCCCCAGCGGACCGCCTCCGAGCGTCGGGTCACCCCGATCTTGCGGTAGGCCGTGCGGATGTAGCTCTTGACGGTGTTCGGCGAGAGGTACACGGTCCGGGAGATGTCGTCGTTGGTCAGCCCCTGGGTGATGAGGGAGATCATCTCGGCTTCACGTGCCGAGAGTCCGTGCTGGGCACCGGGCCACTCGCCCTGCACGGGCAACGTCTCCTCGTTGGCTGGCGGCGTGGGAACGACGACCTCACCAGCAGCGATCCCCTCGATGGCGGCGACCAAGGACTCGGGCGTCATGGTCTTGGTCAGGTAGCCGGCGCAGCCCTTCGACAGCGACTCGCGGACCAACGTCTCGTCGCACTTCCAGGTGTAGACCACCACCCGGCCCGCCGTTGATGAGGCGATCAGCTGCTCCACCTCAGGGTTGCCCACCTCGGTGCGCCCGAAGGTGTCAAAGAGCGTGACATCGACGGGGGAGTCCGGCTCATCACGCACCTGCGTGTGCACGACCTCAATCCGGTCAGCAAAGGGCGCCAGCATCCGGGCCAGGCCCTGGACGACGATTTCGTAATCGTTGACGATGGCGATCTTGACTGCTCTCACAACCCTCAACTCTAAGCGACGCTGCGAAACTGACCTGCCAGCAATCCCCACCCCTTCGGGCGCACCCGCAGGGGGGTATCTGGGCGTGCTGATGCTGAGGAGCATGCGAACCAGTTCGCCGCAGGTCGGTGGCGAAAGCGACCGGAAGTGGGCACAACATGAAGCCTGGTGCGACGGGTAAGCGGATCACTCGCCGAAGGAGATCGTGCGTTTCGGCATCTCATCCTGTTCTTCTTGGGGCAACGGCACTTCGTCGCCGGCATCGCGACCACCGGCTCCAAAGGCTGAGAGTCCGTGCGGACGTGGGCCCCTTGGAGTCCGTGGGGAGCGCGCCTCAGAGCTCGGGCGGCGGCTCGAAGAGGTCGACGCGCGGGGGGTGCAGGATCGACCGAGCCACATTCTTGAAGTCCATCCGGTCCAGCATCATGGCCGCCTCCTCATCGGTGAGGTCGTAGGCGTGCGCCAACATCCGGACATGCTCGGTATAGAAGGCGTGGAGCTTGTCCACGCCCTTGATGAACTCGAGTTCTTTGGACAACGCGTGCCTCCTGACGACGTCTGGTGAGCCTAGGCGGCCAGGATGACGCCGGGGTGTCCGGCGAATGAACAGTGGAGCCGCCCGCGAGGCTCGGCTCGCGAGACATAGGCTGGCGCGCATGCCCGACCTCACCTGGCTGCCACCCGCCGACGACGACGCCACTGCGGAGGCCCTCAGCAGCCGGTTCACCGCGCGGCTGGGCCGCCTCCCAGATGGCGTCTGGGCCGCACCGGGTCGGGTCAACCTGATCGGCGAGCACACCGACTACAACAACGGCTACTGCCTCCCGCTCGCCCTGCCCCACCGCACCTACGCCGCGGTCTCCGCGCGCGATGACGGCATCCTGCGGATCGGCTCGGTGCAGAAGAGCCATGGCTGGGAGGGCCGGGTCGAGGACGTGCGCCTGGGGCGTCCGCCTGGCTGGCCCGCGTATGTCGCAGGCGTCGCCGCGATCTTCGCCGAGCAGGCCGGCGCGGGGGAACTCGGCGCGGACGTTCTCGTCGACGGCCACGTGCCGCTCGGTGCCGGCCTGTCCTCCTCTGCGGCGCTGTCCTGCGCGGCCGGGTTGGCGCTGCGCGATCTGGTGCCTGCCCTGGCGCAGCTCGACCCCGCAGACGTCGCTGCCGCCTGCATCCGGGCCGAGAACGAGGTGGCCGGCGCCGCCACCGGCGGGATGGACCAGACCATCGCGATGCGCGCCGTCGACGGCCACCTGGTCCTGCTCGACTGCCAGGACTTCTCCGTGGTCCCGGTCGCCTGGACACTGCCCGACCACGAGGTCCTGGTCATCGACACCCGTGCCCACCACACGCTCGCCGACGGCCAGTATGCCGTTCGCCGACAGACCTGCGAGGTTGCCGCCGCGACGCTCGGCGTGCGTTCTCTGCGGGAGGTCACGACCGAGCAGTTGCTCGACGGGCAGGTGCGCGCGCTGCTCGCCCAGATCCCGGACGGGGCGGCCCGGGTCCGTCACGTGGTGACCGAGAACGCTCGCGTGCTGGAGCTGGTGTCAGGTCTGCGGGAGCAGGACGCAGCCACCGTCGGTGAGTTGATGACCGCCTCGCACCGGTCGTTGCGCGATGACTACGAGGTCTCCTGCCGAGAGCTCGACCTCGCGGTGGACGCCGCGATCGACGCAGGTGCCGCCGGGGCCCGGATGACCGGTGGCGGTTTTGGGGGATCCGCCATTGCTCTGGTGCGCCGTGAGGAGGCCGAGTTGATCGCCGAGGCGGTCGTGGGCGCCTTCACCGATCAGGGGCTGGAGGCCCCGCACCTGCTGGAGGCCGTGCCGAGCGGCCCCGCGCGCCGTCTGCGCTGAAGCCCGTCGGGCACCGCGCCGATCCGTCACTGACCGAAGGTGACCTCGAAGTCTTTCGGGCTGAACGTCTTGACCGAGGCTCCAGCGACCAACTCGTTGACCTCAGCCACGAGCGCCACCGAGATCTCGACTTTCTCCATCTCCGCCGGGACGTCAAAGATCACGTGACGCCGCTGGTTCCACCAGCGCCCTTCCTGGTTGACCTGCGGCTCGTCCTCGACCTGCCAGGTGAGCGTCGTGTTGCTGAGCGACCAGCCAGCCTTGTCGGAGTCCACGCTGTATTCGTACTCGACGATCAGCCACATCCGTCCCTCGTCCGCCCAACGCTCGGGGCCGATGTCCGTGGGCACGTGGGGCGTGATCCGCGCGGACCGGAGGCGCACGTCAGCAGTGAACTCTCGTTCGTCGCCAGGGACGGGGCCGAGGGAGACCACGTCGCTCAGGTCCTGGCGCAGCACCCGGCGCAGATAGGTGTCGGTCAGGGGATCCTCGACCCGTTCGAGGGTCTCGAGATCGAACGTCTGGCTGTGCCCGTCCGGGGTGATCAGCAGCGACGCTCCCGTTCCGCCACTGGGCAAGCTGGCCAGGAAAGATGTGTCGGCGCTCTGTCCGAAAGAGGTCTCCGAGACGTTCTTCACCAGTCGCCGCGAACCGTCAGACTCCAGATACACCTCGGTAGGTGGTGGGTTGGTGTCGTCACCGGAGATGAAGGCCAGGTCGATGACGAAGAACTCCTCACCCTCGGCGGGGACGTACTCCTCCTCAGGCTGCTGGATGTCCATCCCACGCACGTGCTCCGCGCTCACTGTCCTCCGCGGCAGCTGCGGGCTGCTCAGCGGTCGTCTCCTCGGCATCGCCGGAGCCGCCGCAGGCGGACAGGAGGAGGCCAGCGACCAGCACGGTGCTCAACTGTCGGCGGACTGGGGTCATGGCGCACGTCCTCGAGGTAGGAGGGAAGAAGTGCGCTCACCGTAGGGGGGAGTGACAGCCGCCCGAGCAGCAGAATCGTCAGGTCCGCACGAGTCCGGACAATCCCGGACGAGCACCCGGACACTCACGCCGGACAGTCACCCTGGACGACGGCTCCGCACCCTCCGCACGACTGTGCCGCGCGGAGTGCGAGAGGTCAGCGTCCCTCGACGACCTCGGCCGCCTGGCGGGCGATCTCCCACTCCTCGTTGGTCGGCACGACCCACACCTCCACGGCGGAGTCCTCCGTACTGATCCGACCGCCCTCGCCACGAGCGAGCCCGACGTTGGCGGCCTCGTCCAGCTCCGTACCCAGGAAGCTGAGGCGACGGACCACCTCGGCACGCAACTCACCGTCGTTCTCTCCGACGCCGGCGGTGAAGACGAGCACGTCCAGGCCACCCAGCACCGCGGCATACGCACCGACGTAGTGGAGCAGTCGGTGGACGACGACCTGGAAGGCGAGCTCTGCGTCGGCGTCTCCGACCTCGCGGCGCTGCTGCACCTCGCGGAAGTCGGCCGACCCGGTGAGCCCGAGCAGCCCGGACTCCTTGGACAGCGCCCGGTCGACCTCCTCGATCGTCAGGCCCCCGCTGCGCGCCAAGTGCCCAGCGACCCCCGGGTCGAGGTCGCCGCCCCGGGTGCCCATGACCAGCCCTTCGAGCGGAGTCAACCCCATCGAGGTGTCCACCGACCGACCGCCGTCGACAGCGGTCGCGCTGGCGCCATTGCCCAGGTGGAGGACCACCGTGCGCAGTTCGTCGAGCGGCCGCTCCATCAACTCTGCGACCCGGCGGGAGACGTAGGCGTGCGAGGTCCCGTGGAAGCCGTAGCGACGCACGCGGTACTGCTCCCGCCAGGCGCGAGGAACGGCATACGTGGACGCGGCCGGCGGCATGGTCTGGTGGAAGGCGGTGTCGAAGACGGCGACCTGAGGCACGTCCGGGAAGGCCTGCTGGGCGGCCAGGATGCCCTCCAGGTTGCCCGGGTTGTGCAAGGGCGCAAGCGGCACCAGCTGCTCGATCGTGATCAGCACCTCGGGCGTCACCACGGTCGGGTCGGCGAAGTCGGCTCCGCCGTGCACCACCCGATGCCCCACCGCGAGCAGGTCGATCTCGCCCAGGTCGGGGCCGTGCTCGGCAAAGGCCGCGGTGAGCAGTCGCAGCGCCGTCGCGTGATCGGGGATCGGAAGCACCTCGTCATAGGTCGTGCCCCCGACGGTGTGGTGCACCTCGCCGCGCGGCAGGCCGATCCGCTCGATCAGGCCCTTGGCGGTCGCCTCGCCCGTGACGGGGTCGACCAGTTGGTACTTCACCGAGGAGGACCCGGCGTTGACGACCAAGACCGCTGAGGTGGGGGTGGACGACATACGGATCAGCCCTTCGCCTGGATACCGGTGATGGCCACGGTGTTGATGATGTCGCGCACGGTCGCGCCGCGGGACAGATCGTTGACCGGCGCGTTCAGCCCCTGCAGGACCGGCCCGACCGCGACTGCCTGGGCGCTGCGCTGGACGGCCTTGTAGGTGTTGTTGCCGGTGTTGAGGTCCGGGAAGATCAGCACGGTCGCGCGTCCGGCCACCGGGGAGTCCTTGAGCTTGGTCGCGGCCACGGCGGGGTCGACGGCGGCGTCGTACTGGATCGGGCCCTCGACCAGCAGCTCCGGTGCCCGCTCTCGGACCAGCTCGGTGGCGGCCCGCACCTTGTCGACATCAGCGCCTGCCCCGGACCCGCCGGTGGAGTAGGACAGCATCGCCACGCGGGTCGCGACCCCGAACTGGGCGGCGGTCTGCGCCGAGGAAATCGCGATGTCCGCCAGCTGCTCGGCGCTCGGGTCGGGGTTGATGGCACAGTCGCCATAGACCAGCACCCGGTCGGCGAGGCACATGAAGAAGACGCTGGAGACCACCGAGACACCGGGTGTGGTACGGATGATCTCCAAGGCCGGCCGGACGGTGTGCGCTGTCGAGGTGATCGAGCCTGACACCATCCCGTCGGCCAACCCCTGGTGGACCATGAGCGTCCCGAAGTAGGCCGGGTCAGCGACCATCTCGTGCGCGTTGTCCAGGCTGATGTTCTTGTGCGCGCGCAGGCGGGCGTACTCCTGGGCGAAGCCGTCGCGCCACTCACTGGTCTGAGGGTCGACCACCTGAGCCGCGTCCACGGTGTGGTGCAGGCCGAGTGAGGACGCCCGCTCCCGCACCTCGTCCTCGCGCCCCAGCAGGGTGAGTCGCGCCATACCTCGGGCCAGGAGGGTGTCGGCCGCGCGCAGGATGCGGGGCTCGGTGCCTTCGGGGAGCACGATGTGCGCATCGGCCGCGCGGGCGCGGGCGGTCAGCTCGTGCTCGAACATCAGGGGAGTGACGACGCGGTCCGGGCGGCCCGCGCCCGCGGTTTCGGCGCCGGCGGCAGCGTCGGCGTCGGCGGAACCGAGCAGCCGATCGACGTCCACGTGGTTGTGCACCAGGGACCGAGCCCGCTCGATCTTGCGGTGCGAGCGGGTCCCGATCCGACCTTTCACCTCATGCATCGCCATCGCAGTGCTCATCGTGCCGCTCTCGCAGGTGACGATCGGCAGCTCGACGCCGATGCCCTCGACCAGGCGCATGACCTGCGGGCTGGGCAGGAAGCCGCCGTTGAGCACGACCGCGGCCAGTGAGGGGAAGGTGGAGGAGCGGTGGGCCAGGATCGTGGCGATCAGCACTTCCTCGCGGTCTCCTGGGCAGATCAGCACGCAGCCCTCGAAGAGGCGGTCGAGCACGTGCGGCATCGTCATGCCGGCCACCACCATGCCGGTGACCTCGCGGTCGAGGAGCACGTCGTCGCCGAGCAGGAGCGTGCCGTTGGCGGCTCCCATCAGGTCGTGCACCGTTGGCGCGCTCAGGAGAGTGTCGCCAGGGACGGTGAAGACGATGGGGGCGCGGCCGCCGCCGGGATCGCCGCCGACGCGCTCCTCGAACTGCCCCCGGATCTCCTCGACCATCTCCTCCGGCACCCGGTTGGCGATCACCGCCGCTACCTCGGCGTGCCGGGACCGCGCCTCCTGCACCGTGAGGTGCGCGGCGGTCGCCGACTCCTCGGCCGGGCGGTCGAAGCAGGGCACGATCAGCACCATCGGCGCGCCCAGGTGGGCGGAGATCTCGGCGTTGACCGAGAACTCGGTGGGCGCCGGCACACCGGTGAAGTCCGAGCCGACCACCAGCACCGTGTCGTGCTCGGCGGCGAAGGCGTGGAAGCGGTCGACAGCGCGCCCGATGGCGGCCTCGGCGCCGCGGTGCACCTCGTCGTAGGTCACGCCGACCCCCGCCTCCGGACCCACCGGGGAGGTGGACAGCGGGTGCAGCAGCTCGATCAGTGGGTCGTGGGTGGGGTCGAGCACGATCGGCCGGAAGACACCGACCCGCCCGCCCCGGGCGCACAATTCGGCCAGGAGCCCGACGGCCAGGGCCGACTTGCCCGACTGGGATTCGGCGGAGGAGAGATACAGGGCGCTCACGGGTGACGGCATACCCCAAGCCTAGGTGTGTGACCGGGGTCACCGGGTGGCAGAGTGTGCGCCCATGAGCAACTCCCCGCACCCCACCACGCCCGGTATGCCGCAGCCCCGGGTCTGGGTCGACGGTCACCTGGTCCAGGGCCGGCCGTCCTTCGACGCGCTGGATCACGGGATCACCGTGGGGGATGGGGTCTTCGAGACCGCGAAGGTGGTCGACGGGCAGATCTTTGCCCTGACCCGGCACCTGGACCGGATGGACCGTTCGCTGGCCGGACTGGGGCTGGAGCCGCTGGATCGGTCTCGTGTGCAGCTGGGTCTGGAGGCGGTCCTCGACGTCGGGCCGATCGCCTTCGGCCGGATCCGGTGGACGGTGACAGCCGGACCGGGACCGCTGGGCAGCGACCGGGCCGTGGGTGCGGCGACCTACCTGGTGACCGCGGTGGAGCAGGACCCGCCGGGGCACATCACGACCGTCGCGGTCGTGCCGTGGGTGCGCAACGAGCGCAGCGCCCTTGCGGGGCTGAAGACCACCTCCTATGCCGAGAATGTCGTGGCCCTGGCCGAGGCGAAGCGGCTCGGCGCGACCGAGGCACTCCTGGCCAACACCCAGGGCCGGCTGTGCGAGGGCACCGGCTCCAACGTCTTCGTCGTGATCGATGGAGTCGTGCACACGCCGTCCTTGGCCGAGGGGCCGCTGGCCGGCGTGACGCGGGAACTGACCATCGAGTGGCTGCGCGAGGAGGGGGTCGAGGTCGTCGAAGGGGAGATCCCGATGACGGCCCTGGCCACGGCCGAGGAGATCTTCGTGACCTCAAGCATCCGTGACGTCGCCGCCGTGGAACGGGTTGAGGTGGCGCAGGCCACCCGGACGCTGGGTGGCCTGGAGCTGTCGGCTCCCCTGGATGCCCCCCGCGATCTTGGCGACGCGCCCGGTGCGGTGACCGCCCAGGCTCAGGAGATCTTCACGCGGCGAGCTGCGGAGACGCTGGACCCCTGAGCGGTCCGTGCGATCCCGAATTTCGTGATCGCGCCGACGACAGGCTAAAGTGCACAGTCGCGCGACAGCGCATCCGGACGTGTAGCTCAGCTGGTTAGAGCGCTCGCTTCACACGCGAGAGGTCAGGGGTTCGAGTCCCTTCACGTCCACCCCGCGCACAAGGCTCGAACCCTTGCCAATGGAATCGTTGGCTGGGGTTCGGGCCTTGTCGCCGTTCTGGGTCCAGTTGAGGGCATTGGCGTTGACCTCGGGGTCAAGGAGCATCTCGAAGGGCCGGTTGTTCTCGACGCGGAGTTCGTTGTCTTCGTCGATGTAGACCTTGGTGAAGAAGGCTTGGTTGCACAGGCGCCGGTTGGCGTCGTCGCACCGTTGGTAGATGTCGGCGCAGTTGGCCAGGAGTCCGAGGGCGTCGTCGAGGTGGGCGCGGGCGACGGCGTAGTCGGGGACTGTCCGCCAAACGGTGTTTCTGGCCTGACACGCCGGCACCGCTGGCGGGGAAGGTCACATGATGACCGAGAAGATCACGAGCGTGAGCTCGATGCCGAAGGAAGTGAAGAAGACGACCTCGCGCAGCGAGGCCGAGCAGGCCGCGGTCCGGGAGCTGGTCAAGGCCGCCCGGGCACGTGGTGAGGACCTGACCGGCCCGGACGGGCTGCTCAAGTCGATCACCGCCACCGTCCTGGAGACCGCGCTGGAGGAGGAGCTGACCGAGCACCTCGGCCACGAGAAGCATCAGGCACCGTCGGCGGGGAACGGCAACATCCGCAACGGCACCCGGCCTAAGACGGTGCTGACCGACGCTGCCGGGGAGGTGACGATCGCGGTGCCGCGGGACCGGGCCGGCACGTTCGAACCGGTGATCGTCAAGAAGCGACAACGGCGGCTTTCGGACGTGGACGCGGTCGCGATCAGCCTGTTCGCCAAGGGCCTGACGACCGGTGAGATCTCCGCGCACTTCCACGAGGTGTACGGCGCCAGTATCAGCAAGGACACGGTCTCGAGGATCACGGACAAGGTGCTGGAGGAGATGGCTGCCTGGGCCTCGCGTCCTTTGCAGCCGGTGTACGCGGCGATCTTCATCGACGCGATCTACGGAAGGTCCGCGACGGCCAGGTCGGCAACCAGCCGTTCTACGCCGCGATCGGCGTGGACCTGGCCGGTCGCCGAGACGTCCTGGGGCTGTGGGCCGGGCAGGGCGGTGGTGAGAGCGCGAAGTTCTGGATGAACGTCCTGGCTGACCTGAAGAACCGCGGCGTGGCCGATGTGTTCTTCATCGTCTGCGACGGCCTCAAGGGCCTGCCGGACAGCGTGAACGCGGTCTTCCCGCAGGCGATCGTGCAGGCCTGCGTGATCCACCTCATCCGCGCCACGCTGCGCTACGCCAGCCGGAAGTACTGGGACCAGCTGGCCAAGGACCTGCGCCGCATCTACACCGCACCCTCGGTTGAGGCGGCGTGGGCGGCGTTCGAGGAGCTGGAGGAGAAGTGGGGCAAGCCCTACCCGGCCATCCCCAGGATGTGGAGAGCGGCGTGGGAGGAGTTCATCCCCTTCCTGGCCTATGACGTGGAGATCCGCCGGGTGCTGTTCTCCACCAACGCCATCGAGAGCTTGCACGCTAGGTACCGGCGGGCGGTCACCGTGCGCGGGCACTTCCCGACCGAGCAGGCCGCGCTCAAGTGCCTGTACCTGGTCACCCGCGGGCTGGACCCCAAGGGCACGGGGCAGGCACGATGGACCATGCGGTGGAAGCCCGCGCTCAACGCTTTCGCCGTCACCTTCGCCGACCGCATGCCGGCCGCGGAGAACCTCTGAGATGAACGCCAGAACCACCGTTCATCGGACAGACCCCGCGAGATCTCCTCAACGCGTTGCGCATGACCTCTCCTACGACTTCACGAGTCGGGCGATGGCGGCGGAGGCTTCTTTGAGCTTGGTGTCTGCTTGGGTTCCTCCTTCGCGGACTGCGCTGGTGACGCAGTGTTGGAGGTGGTCATCGAGCAGGGCGAGGGCTACGTTTTCTAGGGCGGAGGTCATGGCGCTGATCTGGGTGAGGATGTCGATGCAGTAGGTGTCCTCGTCGATCATGCGGTGGATGCCGCGGGCTTGTCCTTCGATGCGTTTCATCCTGGCCAGGTAGCGGTCTTTGTCGCTGATGTAGCCGTGGGAGGCCTCGTGGGTGCTGGTGTTCATTTTTCATGGCTTTCTCGGGTCAGGTACGGTCGAGGATTCTGTCGGCGCTGGCTTCGGGGGTCAGGTCGAGGCGCCGCAATAGTTGAGCGTTGAGGGCGACGACGACGGTGGAGACTGACATCAGGATTGCGCCGATGCTCATGGGTAGGACGAACCCGATCGGTGCCAGGACCCCGGCGGCCAGGGGGACGGCCGCGAGGTTGTAGCCGGCGGCCCACCAAAGGTTCTGCTTCATTTTGCGGTAGGAGGCGCGGGAGAGTTCGAAGACCGAGAGCACCGAGCGGGGGTCGGAGGAGGCCAGGATGACTCCGGCGGAGCCGATGGCGACGTCGGTACCGGCGCCGATCGCGATGCCGACGTCGGCCTGGGCCAGGGCGGGGGCGTCGTTGACACACGTCGTCGCCGACCATGGCGACCTTGCGGCCCTCGTCCTGTAGTTCGGCAACCTTGGCCGCTTTGTCCTCGGGTCGCACGCCGGCGAAGACGCGGTCGATGCCGAGGTCCTTGGCGACGGTGTCGGCCACGGCTTGGGCGTCGCCGGTGATCATGACCACCTGCACGCCGCGGGCGTGGAGGGCGTCGACTGCGTCGCGGGATTCGGGGCGGATCTCATCGGCCAGCCGCAGCGCTCCGATGACGTCCCCGTCAGCCAGGACGTGCAGGATGATCGCGCCCTCCTCTCGCCAGGTCTCGGCGATGCCCAGCTCGTCACGGTCGTGCTGTTCGAGCAGGTAAGGGCCTCCGACCTCGACCACCGTGCCGGATCCGTCGGAGGCGACGGTGGCCTTGACCCCGACCGCGGGGGAGGATGAGAAGTCGCTGGCCTTGGGCACTGACAGGTCTTTATCCCGCGCGGCTCTGACGATCGCCCGGGCGAGCGGGTGCTCGCTGTCGGACTCGGCGGCCGCAGCTAAAGCGAGGATCTCGTCGGCGTCGCGGCTGCCCGCAGGGTCGACAGCGGTGACGGTGGGCTCGCCCTTGGTCAGGGTGCCGGTCTTGTCGAACAGCACCGCATCGACCGTCCGCATGGATTCGAGCGCCAACCGGTCTTTGACGAGGACGCCGCCGCGGGCGGCGCGTTCGGTGGCGATGGACACCACGAGCGGGATTGCCAGGCCCAGGGCGTGCGGGCAGGCGATCACCAGGACGGTGATCGTGCGCACCACCGCGGCGTCCGGCATCCCGAGCAGGGCCCAGACGATCGCGGTGATCGCCGCCGCGCCCAGGGCGAACCAGAACAACCAGGCGGCCGCGGTGTCGGCGATCCGCTGCGCCCGGGAGGAGGACGCTTGGGCGTCGGTGACGAGCTTCTGGATGCCGGCCAGGGCTGTGTCATCACCGATCGCGGTGACCTCGACTCGAACCCCGGAGTCGGTAGCGACAGTTCCGGCGACGACGTGGTCGCCGTTCTCGCGGCGGACGGGTTTGGATTCGCCGGTGACCATGGACTCATCCATGCTGGCGGAGCCGTCGACGATCTTGCCGTCGGCGGGGACCGAGGAGCCGGGACGGACGATCACGACATCTCCGACCGCCAGGTCGGCCGGGGCGACCTTGACCACCTCATCGCCCTCGACCTTCTCGGCCTCATCGGGCAGGAGCGCGGCGAGGGAGTCCAGGGCGGAAGTGGTCTGTGCCAGGGAGCGCATCTCGATCCAGTGGCCCAGCAGCATGATGACGACCAGCAGCGCCAGTTCCCACCAGAAGTTCAGCTCATGGTCCAGGATGTGCAGGGTGGCGCCCCAGGAGGCGATGAATGCGACTGTGATGGCCAGCCCGATCAGCAGCATCATGCCGGGTTTGCGGGAGCGGATCTCGCTGATCGCGCCGGTTAGGAACGGCCATCCGCCCCAGAGGTAGATGAAGGTGCCCAGGATCGGGGAGACCCACCACACCCATTCGGCCTCGGGTAGGTGGTATCCGACGAGGTGGGCGAACATCTCGTTGAGCCCGACCACGGGGATGGCCAGGATGAGCATGATCCAGAACAGTCGGCGGAACTGCCCGACGTGATCACCGTGCCCGCTGTGGCCTCCGTGACCGGCGTGGGCATCGTGCCCACTGTGCCCGTGATGATCGTCATGCCCGGGCTCGTGCTCGTTGTGAGCGCTGCGCTCGCTGCCTACCCCGTGGGGGGTGTGGTCAGGGTCGGTGGCGGGTTCTTTCGTCCCGTGGCCTGAATGGCCGGAATGGTCTGGGTGGTGGTTGGTCATGCTCTGCTCGGCTTCCTGGTGTGCTGCGCTCCGGTGGCGGGGTGCTGCTGGGGTATGAGGGGTGGTCAGGGTGAGGGGTCGATCTCGCTTTCGGTGACCCACTTGTGGTTGGTCATCGCCATCCCGTCGGCTTCGAAATCGACGACGTACACGGTCTCCTGGGTCGAGGAGGCGATGGTGGCGGTGGCACCGTCCATCCCGTCCATGTGTGCCGCAGCCAGGGTGACCTCGGTTCCATCGGCCAGGCGCTCCTGGCCGACGTTCTGGAGCTCTTCGTGGACGACCCACTGGTGGTCGGTGACCGGGTCACCGCCGGTGGTGGGGGTGTAGTCCACGGCGTAGGTGTAGGTGTCGTAGGCACTGACGATGGTGGCGGTGGCGCCGTCCATGCCGGGCATGTGGTCCGCGGCTAGCACTACCTCGCTGCCGACCGGGTAGAGCGGGTCAGTTGCCTTGCTCATGCCCTCAGGCACCGGTCCACCATCGGCGGGGTGGTCGTGGCCATCACGGTCTTGACCAGCCTCGCCCTCAGCCGTGGTGTCGTCCGTGGTGTCACCGTTGTTGTGGTTGCCGTGGTCCTGGGCGCCGCCGGGGCTCTCGTCGTTGTTGTCGCTGGCGCAGCCCGCCAGGACCAGCGTCGCGGCCAGCGCCCCGGCGGCCAGGGTGGTGGTGAGTGTTCGGGTCATGAGAGGTGTCCTTTCTGCGATGTCACGGGCGGAGTCAGGGGGGGGAAACCGCGCTGGCGCAGGTGGTCAAGGTGTCTGGTTTCGCAGGTGGTGGGTCAGGCGGCGTTCGCGTACCGGTCGGGGTCGGCGTCGAACAGGGGGCCGCAGGCGGCGCAGCAGAACCAGTACCGCTGGCCCTGGTAGTCGCGGAAGAGGCCCTCGGCTTCGGCCTGGGACTTGATCACTGGGGTGCCGGCCATGACCAGGCATTCGGTGACGTCGTCGCTGTCCGCGTCGGTGAGGTCCTCGGTCTTGGGTGCGTGGCCGCAGCACCCGCCATCCGAAGCAGGGGCGGCCGTGGTGTCGGTCAGGGGCAGATCCTGGTGATCGTTGGTGTCCTGGTCCTGGTTGCCGTTGTTGTAGTCGTCGTTGTTGTGGTGGTGTGCGCTCATCGTGATGTCCTTTTCTGTCGTGTCTCTTCTGACGGCTTGTTTCTGTGGATGGGCCGGCGTCGACCTCCGGTCGAGGTGTTCAGGTCTGGACCGGCTCCTTCGTCTGGTTCTGGGTGTCGGTGGGGTTGGTCAAGTCCGTGCCAGAGGGGTCGGCGTGGTAAGCGCGGCCGGTTTGGTCATCGGCCTTGGCCTTAAATCTGCGCAGCCGCAGGCTGTTGGCCACCACGGACACGCTGGAGAAGGCCATGGCAGCGCCGGCGAGCATCGGGTTGAGCAGCCCGAACGCGGCGATCGGGATCGCGGTCGTGTTGTAGCCGAAGGCCCAGAACAGGTTCTGCTTGATGGTGCGCAGGGTCTTGCGAGACAGCCGGATCGCATCGGCGGCGGCGCGCAGGTCTCCGCGGACCAGTGTGATGTCGGCGGCCTCGATAGCGACGTCGGTGCCGGTGCCCATCGCCAGCCCGAGGTCGGCCTGGGCCAGGGCGGGGGCGTCGTTCACGCCGTCACCAACCATCGCCACGACCTTGCCCTGGTCTTGGAGGCGGGCAACGACGTCGACCTTTTCCTTGGGGAGCACCTCGGCGATGACCTCGGTGATGCCAACCTCGGCCGCGACCTGCTCGGCCACGGTCTGGTTGTCACCGGTCAACAGCACCGGTGTCAGGCCCAGTTCCTTGAACTGGGCGATCGCCTGCGCACTGGTGGGCTTGATCTGGTCAGAGACCACCAGCACACCGCGGGCCTGGCCGTCCCAGCCGACAGCGATAGCGGTCTTGCCCTCAGACTCGGCGGTCTGCTTCGCGGCCTTGAGGTCCTCATCCAGGCGCATGGACCAGTCGGCCAGTAGTGCCTCGCGCCCCGCCACGACGGCATGTCCGTCGACCACACCCTGGACGCCCTTGCCTTCGATGTTCTCGAACGACTCCGGGGCGGGCAGCTCGCCGACCTGCGCGGTGGCTCCAGCGGAGATGGCCTGGGCGATGGGGTGCTCGGAGTAGTCCTCCAGCCCTCCGGCCAGGCGAAGCAGCTGGTCCCGGCCCACGCCGCCCGCGGTGGTGACGTCGGTGAGGGTCATCTTGCCGGTAGTGACGGTGCCGGTCTTGTCCAACACGATTGTGTCGACCCGCTTGGTCGACTCAAGGACCTCTGGGCCCTTGATGAGCACGCCCATCTGTGCGCCGCGGCCGGTGCCGACCAGCAACGCGGTCGGGGTCGCCAGACCGAGGGCGCAGGGGCAGGCGATGATCAGCACAGCGACGGTGGCGGTGAACGCGGCGCTGACCGGGAACCCAGCCCCGAGCCACGCACCGAGCGCGGCGACGGCGACGGCGATCGCGACGGGCACGAAGACCGAGGAGACCCGGTCGGCCAGGCGCTGGATCTCGGCCTTGCCGGACTGGGCGTCTTCGACCATCTTGGCCATCTGCGCCAGCTGGGTGTCCGAACCGATGCGGGTGGCCTTGACGACCAGGCGTCCACCGGCATTCACCGTGGCACCGGTGACGTTGTCGCCCTCCGCGACCTCGACCGGCACCGATTCGCCCGTGAGCATCGAGGCGTCGATGGCAGAGCTGCCGGAGGTGATGGTCCCGTCAGTGGCGATCTTCTCACCAGGCCGGACCACGAACTCATCCCCGACCGTCAGCTCCTCGATGGAGACGCGCTCCTCGATCTTCTTACCATCGGGGCCATCCCGGAGTATGGAAACCTCTTTCGCCCCGAGTTCCAGGAGGGCGCGCAGCGCGGCGCCGGCTTGGCGTTTGGAGCGCTTCTCGAAGTAGCGGCCCAGCAGGATGAAGGTGATGACCCCGGCGCCGACCTCCAGGTAGATGTGTCCCAGGCCATCGGAGCGGGAGATGGTGAACTCGAACGGGTGAACCACCCCGGGCTGACCGGCGGTGCCGAAGAATAGGGCGATGATCGACCAGATCAACGCCGAGGTGGTGCCGACCGAGATCAGGGTGTCCATGGTGGCGGCGCCGTGCTTGAGGTTGGCCCAGGCGGCCTTGTGGAACGGCCAGCCGGCCCACACGACCACCGGCGCGGCCAGCACCAGGGAGGCGAACCCCCAGTAGTCGAACTGCAGCGCGGGGATCATCGCCATCGCGATGACCGGCACCGACAGCAGCGCTGCACCGATCAGGCGTTGCTTGAGCACCCGGATCTCGGCGTCCTCACCCGACTCATCCTCGGCCGAGTCACTGGGCTTATCGCCCTTAGGGATCGGGAGCTTGGCGGTGTAGCCGGTCTTCTCCACCTCCGAGATCAGCAGCTGGGTGTCATAGCCCTCTGGGGCAGTGACGCTGGCCTTCTCGGTGGCGTAGTTCACCGAGGCGTTAATGCCCTCGAGCTTGTTGAGCTTCTTCTCGATCCGGTTCGCGCACGAGGCACAGGTCATGCCACCGATGCTCAGCTCGACTCCGGTCAGATTCACGTCGGTCTTGACGTTCTCAGTGGTCATCGCCGGTTCCTTCCTCGTGGTCGTCTTGGTCGTGCTCGTCTCCAGTGCTCGGACCGTCACCGTCGTTTCCGGCGGTGTCGATGACCAGCGGGGCGGTATACACCTGCCCCTCGACCTGGAAGTCCAGGTACAGCAGGTAGCGGCCCGGCGTGGGGGCGGTGGCCTCGAAGACGATCTCCGGGCCGGATGTCTGGCCGGCCCGCGGCGTGTCGCCGTGGGGGTGGACGTGCAGGTAGGCCAGATCCCCATCGCGCAGCGCGACCAGGTGCCCGAATGCCCCCAGGTACGGCTCCAGCGTCGTGACTGGCTGCCCGTCGCGGGTGATCGTGAACGTCAGCTCGGACGCCGAACCGGCCACCAGGTCGCCCTCGACGACCACGTCGAATCCCTCGACCGTTGTCTGCGCGGCCTGCGCGACCGGTGCCGGCTCGTAGTCGCCGGTCACCTGCACCGTGGTCGACAGGGTCAGGCCCTCACCGTTGTCGGTGGGCACGAAGTCGGCGAAGACCCGGTAGGTGCCGGCCGCCTCCCACTGCCACGGGATCGACCACAGGCCGTCCTGGTTCCGTTCGGGGTGGACGTGGGCGAAGTGCTGCCCGTCGGCGCGGACGACGATCAGGTGCATCTCTTGCTCGTGGTCGAGTTCGAAGTCGGTGACTTGGTTCCCTTCGGGATCGGTCACTGCGAACGCCAACTCGCCCTCGCCGCCCGTTCCGGTGGGAGCATTTACGCTGGTGAGTTGGTACCCGCCGGTGGCCAGGCCGAGACCCAGAGATGACGTTTCGGCCTCGTGACCCTCATGCCCTCCGCTGTTCATGTCTTCCTCTCCGTGTCCGGACCCGTGGCCTTCGGGTGTCTCTTCGGCCCAGGCCTGCACGGTGTCCTCGGAGATCACCGCGTTGGCGGTGAATCCGGCCGCGGCGAACACGGCGACGAGGAGCAGCCCGTACAGGGCGAGGCGTGCAGGCGCTCTCACAGTCAGCTCCTGACGGCGGTGTAACCGGCCTCGTCGACCGCCGCGATCACTGCCGCGTCCTGCGGCGGCTGCTCACTGGTGACCGCCAGCCGCCCGGTCTGGGCGCTGACCTCGACGCCGGTGACTCCGTCAATTTGAGAGACCTCTTCGCGGATCGCCCCTTCGCAGTGCCCGCACGTCATCCCGGTCACCTGGTAATCGGTCGTGGTTGCCATGACCCTTAACTCCTTCTTTCGTGTACGACTTATTTAGAAACTATACCCATAGGGGGTATGGGTGAACCTGACGTGCTCTGACGGCTGTCATCTGCGCGGTCTTCGGATTGGCCGGTGGGGCGAAGGTGGCGCAGCCCGGTGGCGGCGATGACCGCAGCGAGGGCGGCGACAGCTGCGGAGACGATGGCGGCGGTGTTCAGCCCACCGGTGAAGGCCTCCTGTGCGGCGGTGATGAGCTGCTCACCGAGCGGGCCGTGGACCTCATTCGCCGACAGCATGGCGCCGTCAACACTGTCGGAGGCTTCGGCCGTCGCTTCTGGGCTCAATCCCTCCGGCAGGGTCGCCTCGGGCTCCAGGTGGATGTCACGGTGCACGACACCTTCTCCCAGGACTATGCCGACGATGCATCGGTGGAGGCGACACTGCAGGACCCCCGCTCGGGCCGGGTGATCATCTACTGCTGGAATGTGGCGCCCGAGCTGGTCTCGGGAGCCCTGGACAAGGGCTGCCGGGGCTATGTCGACGAAGGGGCGACGGCCGAGGAGTTGGTGCTGGCCATCGAGCGCGTGGCGGCGGGAGAGATCGTCCGACCCCGGGACGGTGACACAACGGGGCCGGATCTCGACTCGGGGCCGCAGGACGATATGCCGGGGTCGATCGACAGCGACGGGTCCGCGGGATCTGACTATCCGGGGCAGGGAGCGGGCCTGTCGGTGCGGGAAGCCGAGATGATCGCGCTCATCACCGAGGGCCTGACGAACGAGAACATCGCCCAGCGGTGCTATCTGTCGCCCAACACGGTCAAGAGCTACATCCGGACCGCGTACCAGAAGGTCGGGGTCACCCGCCGGAGCGAGGCGGTGCGGTGGGGGATGGAGAACGGCATGCTGCGGCCGGGGCAGCACGGCGCCAGCGGCTGAGGGTTCTCCGGCGAAGGACCCCGGCGTCAGCCCGCCTCGACGCCGCGCGTCAGCCCGCCGCGACCCGCTGCGGCACCTCGGTCAGTGCGCGCTCGACCCACAGGGCAACCTCGTCCGTGAGCGGTAGTTCAGCCAAGGCCGCCCGGTCAACCCACCGCATACCACCCTCACCACCGAGCTCGGGCAGCCCCGCTCGGTCGGTGACGGGCACCGCGAAGTACACGAGGTCGATGTGCTGGTGCTCGGGGGAGATGTCCTCGAGCTGGATCCCTTCCGGGCGGACCAGCTGGCGGGGTGCGTCGGGCGCCTCGTGCTCGATGCCGGTCCCGCCGACCAGCCGGACCTCGATCCCGGCCTCCTCCAGCGTCTCCCGAAGCGCCGCCTGGTCCGGCAGTTCCCCGGGATCGATGTGTCCGCCAGGGGGCAACCACAGGCCGGTGCGCCGGTGCAGGTGGAGCAGCACGTGCGCGTCAGCCACGACGAAGACGGCAACGGTGAAGTGGTAGGACTCCGGCGGATAACGCACGTCAGCGACCATCGCGCCACGATAACGGCCAGACCAACCGCGCAGGTATGCCGTGTCGGTGGCGGTAGGGTTGGTGGACCGGCGAGACCGCCGGTTTCGTGCGTCCACCAGGCACGCCCGTCGTCGACCCAGCCAAGGAGCAGCCAGAGTGTCCAGCCAGATCACCGTCCACATCGCCGGGAGCGAGCGAACGGTCGAGCAGGGCACTACCGCGGCGGACCTCTTCGCCGACGACAGGCAGGTCGTCGTCGCCCGCGTGGGCGACGAGCTGCGCGACCTCGCCCACGTGCTCGAGGACGGGGACGTGGTCGAGCCGGTGCTCGTCAGCGAGCCCGACGGCCTCGACGTGCTGCGACACTCCTGCGCCCACGTCCTGGCCCAGGCCGTCCAGGACGCCTTCCCGGACGCCAAGCTCGGCATCGGGCCGCCCATCCGCGACGGCTTCTACTACGACTTCGACGTCGAGACCCCCTTCACCCCCGAGGACCTCAAGGCCCTCGAGAAGTCGATGCAGAAGATCATCAACTCCGGGCAGACCTTCCTCCGCCGCGAGGTCAGCGACGAGGAGGCCCAGCGTGAGTTGGCCGGTGAGCCCTACAAGCTCGAGCTCATCGGCCTCAAGGGAGGCTCGGCAGAGGACGCCGCCGAAGGCGCCTCCGTCGAGGTCGGCGGTTCTCAACTGACGATCTACGACAACCTCGACCGTAAGGGCGAGGTGGTCTGGGGCGATCTGTGCCGCGGCCCGCACGTGCCCACCACCAAGCTCATCGCCAACGGCTTCAAGCTGATGCGCAGCGCCGCTGCCTACTGGCGCGGCAGCGAGAAGAACCCGCAGCTGCAGCGCATCTACGGCACCGCCTGGCCTACCAAGCCCGAGCTCACGGCATACCTGGACCGTCTCGCCGAGGCCGAGAAGCGGGACCATCGCCGTCTCGGCACCGAGATGGACCTCTACTCCTTCCCCGAGGAGCTGGGGGCCGGCCTGCCGGTCTTCCATCCCAAGGGCGGCGTGCTCAAGCGGGTCATGGAGGACTACTCGCGCAAGCGGCACATCGAGGAAGGTTTCGACTACGTCGGGACACCGCACGTGTCCAAGGAAGGCCTGTTCCACACCTCGGGACACCTGCCCTACTACGAGGACACGATGTTCCCCGCCATGGATGAGGACGGGCAGCGCTACTTCCTCAAGGCGATGAACTGCCCCATGCACAACCTCATCTACCGCTCGCGGCAGCGCTCCTACCGGGAGCTGCCGCTGCGGCTGTTCGAGCTGGGCCACTGCTACCGCTACGAGAAGTCCGGCGTCGTGCACGGACTGACGCGCGTGCGCGGTCTGGAGATGGACGACTCGCACTCCTATGTCACCAAGGAGGGCGCGGCCGAGGAGATCAAGCACCTGCTCGGCTTCGTGCTCTCGCTGCTGCGGGACTTCGGCCTGGAGGACTTCTACCTCGAGCTGTCCACCCGCGACGAGGACGGTGACAAGAAGGACAAGTTCATCGGCAGCGACGAGCAGTGGGCCGAGGCGACTGCCGTCCTGGAGCAGTGCGCGATCGAGACCGGCCTGGAGCTGGTCCCCGACCCAGGCGGCGCGGCCTTCTACGGCCCGAAGATCTCGGTCCAGGCGCGCGATGCGATCGGCCGCACCTGGCAGATGTCGACGGTGCAGTTGGACTTCAACCAGCCCGAGCGCTTCGGGCTGGAGTACCAGGCCGCCGATGGCAGCCGCCAGCAGCCGGTGATGATCCACTCGGCGAAGTTCGGCTCGATCGAGCGCTTCCTGGGCGTCCTCGTCGAGCACTACGCCGGCCAGTTCCCGCCGTGGCTCGCCCCGGTCCAGGTGCTCGGCGTCCCGGTCGCCGAGGACTTCGACGACTACCTCAAGGACGTGGCCGCCCAGTTGCGCGCCGAGGGCATCCGGGTCGAGCTGGACCTGTCCGATGACCGGTTCCCCAAGAAGATCCGCAACGCATCCAAGTCCAAGGCGCCGTTCATCCTGATCGTCGGCGGCGAGGACCGGGATGCTGGCGCGGTCTCCTTCCGCTATCGCGACGGCTCGCAGAAGAACGGGGTCCCGGTCGCCGAGGCGATCGCCGAGATCACCGCGGCGGTGCGCGACCGGGTCCAGGTCACGGGCGCGTGAGCACGTCCCTGGGTGAGGCGGCCTCGGCGGTTCGCGTGCGCCGTCTCACCCAGGAGGAAACCTTCCTGCTGGCGGCGCTCCATCTCCAGGCGCTCCGACGTGACGGGCTACGGCCCGACAATCACGTGCAGGACTTCGGGCAGGCCTGGCACGAGCGCGCCGAGGACCTGCCCGCGTGGGTCGCGGAAGCGGACGACGAGCATGTCGGTATGGCGATCTGCCAGCTCCCGCTCCTCCCGCACCTGGGCAGCGGCTCACCCGAGCTGGTCGCGCTGGCGTGCCTCGGTGGCGATCACGAGGCGGTGGCCCTCGCGCTCGTGCGAGCGGTCGTCACCTGGGGTGGGCGCGAGGGCTTCGCGAGCGTCGAGGTGGCACCCAGCATCGACCTCCCGGCCTCGGTCCTGGATGCCGCTCGGGCCGATGTGTTGAGCCAGCGCCGCGTGAGCCTGCCGACGCGTCCGTGAGGTGACGACCCGGTGACGGGCGTGGGACTCAGAAGCCCACGCCCGTGAGCAGCATGAAGAACAGCGCCACGGTGAGCACCCCGAAGAGGAGAGCGGCGACGGCAAAGCCGATCAGCATGCCGACCCCGAAGGTCCGGCTGCGCGGATGCGCCAGGATCATGATCGGGGTGACGATCGCGAGCAGGACGATGGGGAAACTCACCATGGGCACGCCGGCGAGGACATCCAGCGTCAGCCAGCCCACGCCAAAGGGGACCACCAGACCAAAGACGGCGCCGAACACGATTCCGGCCACCCGAGCACGCCGCGACGGTGGCCGCCTGCCCTGGGATGAGGGGGTCGGTGGAAAGTAGGCCGGCTCTCCGGTCGGTGGGGGCATGCTGGAGATCGGCTGCGCCCGCGAGGCACCCTCGTCAGGTGCCCGCCAGGGGTTCTCGTCCCGGCTCATCCGGGCTCGCTCAGGTGGTAGGAGGCTCGAGCAGGAAGACAGGGATCTGGCGGTCGGTCTTCTCCTGATAGTCGGCATAGGACGGGAACGCCGCCACCGACCGCTCCCACCACGCGTCACGCTCGGGGCCGTCCTCCAGGAGCCGAACCCTCCGCAGGTGCTGCTCGGCACCGTCCTGGACCAGCACCTCGCCACCCTTGATCAGGTTGTGGAACCACGCCGGGTGATCCGGAGCACCGCCCTTGCTCGCGACTGCGGCATACGTCCCCTCGTGCTCCACCCGCATGAGCGGGACGCGGCGCAGCATGGCCGAGCGGGCACCGCGCATGGTCACCACCATGACCGGCCGGCCCTGGATGTCGACGGCGCCGGTGTCACCGGCCGCGTCGATCGCCGCGAGCTGGTTGGCCACCCAGCCAGACTTCTCGGACAGGTATGACGCGGGGTCGGCGGCCGCGACCTCGTCGCGGAGGGGACGGGGAGACTTCGGCGTGCTCGTCATACCGGAGGCAACCGCGAGCGGCTGCGTAGGATTCCCGTCATGACGTCCGGACCCATGACGGTGCCCAACGCCGACGACCTGCCCGGCGCCGCGGACGGCTTCGAGCGATTGTGGACGCCGCACCGGATGGCCTACGTCACGGGGGAGCGGCCCAGCTCCTCGGCCGGGGAGGGCTGCCCCTTCTGCGATGCACCGGGAAAGGACGACGCTGAGGGCCTGATCGTGCATCGGGGCGAGCACTGCTACGTGGTCCTCAACCTCTTCCCCTACAACCCGGGTCACCTGCTCATCTGCCCCTACCGCCACGTCTCGCTCTATGTGGACCTGAGCGAGGAGGAGACCGCCGAGTTCACCCAGCTCACCAAGGACGCCATCGGTGCGATCACGGCCGCGAGCTCGCCGGCCGGCTACAACATCGGGATGAACCAGGGCGAGGTCGCCGGTGCCGGGGTGGCCGCCCACCTGCACCAGCATGTGGTGCCGCGGTGGTTGGGGGATGCCAACTTCCTGCCGATCGTCGGTCAGACCAAGGCTGTGCCCCAGCTGCTGGAGGACGTCCGGGCCCGGCTCGTGGAGCACTGGCCGGGCGACTGAGGAGCCGTTCTCCCCAGCCGGAATCGCCGTGTGCCGGACCCAGTGTCAGCCGCACGGCCGCGAGGCCGCACACTAGTTGCCAGACACTGCAGGCGCGCCGACGCGCGACGCCGACCACACCGCATACCGAAGAAGCGAGCACGATGAGCGACAGCACGTCCCAGACCACCGGCACTACCCGCGTCAAGCGCGGCATGGCCGACATGCTGAAGGGCGGCGTCATCATGGACGTCGTCACCCCCGAGCAGGCGAAGATCGCCGAGGACGCCGGCGCCGTCGCGGTGATGGCGCTTGAGCGGGTGCCGGCGGACATCCGCGCCCAGGGCGGCGTCTCGCGGATGAGCGACCCGGACATGATCGACGGCATCATCGAGGCCGTCTCGATCCCGGTGATGGCCAAGGCCCGGATCGGCCACTTCGTGGAGGCCCAGGTGCTGCAGAGCCTGGGAGTGGACTACATCGACGAGTCCGAGGTGCTCACACCGGCGGACTACACCAACCACATCGACAAGTGGGCCTTCACCGTGCCCTTCGTCTGCGGCGCCACCAACCTGGGTGAGGCGCTGCGCCGGATCACCGAGGGCGCGGCGATGATCCGTTCCAAGGGCGAGGCTGGCACCGGCGATGTCTCCAACGCGACCACCCACATGCGCACCCTGCGCGCCGAGATCAACCGGCTGCGGTCGATGGAGGCGGACGAGCTCTACGTCGCAGCCAAGGAGTTGCAGGCCCCCTACGAGCTGGTCAAGGAGGTGGCTGAGGCCGGCAAGCTGCCGGTGGTGCTGTTCACCGCAGGCGGCATCGCCACCCCGGCCGACGCGGCCATGATGATGCAGCTCGGCGCCGAGGGCGTCTTCGTCGGGTCGGGCATCTTCAAGTCCGGCAACCCGGCCGAGCGAGCCGCCGCCATCGTCAAGGCCACCACCTTCCACGACGACCCCGACACCATCGCCGAGGTGTCCCGCGGCCTGGGCGAAGCCATGGTCGGCATCAACGTCGACGACATCCCGGTGCCGCACCGGCTTGCCGAGCGCGGCTGGTGAGCGCCACGGGGGCCGTCGCTGCTGCCCGCGCCGCCGAACAGGCAGCCCGGGCGGCAGGCTCTCCCCAGGAGCGCATCAGCAGCGACGCTTTCGTCTACCAGCTCGTGGAGTCCGGAGCTCGGCTTGAGTCCTGACAGCGCGGCGGTGGTGATAGGTGTCCTCGCCGTCCAGGGTGATGTGCGCGAGCACGTGGCGGCCTTGGAGTCGGCCGGGGCACAGGCTCGTCCGGTGCGTCGGCCCGGCGAGCTGGACGGGCTCGGGGGACTGGTGATCCCGGGTGGGGAGTCCACGACGATCGACCGGCTGTCCCGGATCTTCGGACTGCACGAGCCGATCCGGGCGCTGATCGCTGACGGGTTCCCGGTCTACGGCTCCTGCGCCGGAATGATCCAGCTGGCCGAGGAGATCCTTGACGGCCACCGCGAGCAGCAGACCTTCGGCGGCATCGACATGACCGTCCGGCGCAACGCCTTCGGCCGCCAGGTCGACTCCTTCGAGGCCGATCTGCGCCTGGATGCGGTGTCCGCGCCGGATCGGCCGGTCCGGGCCGTCTTCATCCGCGCGCCCTGGGTGGAGCGGGTCGGTCCGGACGTCGAGATCCTGGCTGCGGTGGAAGGTCACCCGGTCGCGGTGCGGCAGGGCAACCTGCTCGCCACCAGCTTCCACCCTGAGGTCACCGGGGATCACCGAGTCCACGAGCTGTTCGTCAGGATCTGCAGTTCGGCCCGCGCCTGACCTGGCTCGCTGTCGTCCACGTCCTGACCCGCGCTGCACGACCGTTAGGCTAGGTCGTCGGACTTTCGTACGGTCGAGGAATGAGGACGCGTTCATGAGTGGTCACTCCAAGTGGGCGACGACGAAGCACAAGAAGGCTGCGATCGACGCCAAGCGCGGCAAGCTGTTCGCCAAGCTGATCAAGAACATCGAGGTCGCCGCGCGGACCGGTGGCGGTGACCCCGCGGGCAACCCGACGCTCTTCGACGCGATCCAGAAGGCCAAGAAGACCTCAGTCCCCAACGACAACATCGACCGCGCCGTCAAGCGTGGGTCGGGCGCGGAAGCCGGTGGCGCCAACTACGAGGCGCTCGTCTACGAGGGCTATGCCCCCGGCGGCGTCGCGCTCTACATCGAGTGCCTGACCGACAACAAGAACCGCGCCGTGATGGAGGTCCGCACCGCGCTGTCCCGCAATGGCGGCTCGATGGCCGACAGCGGCTCGGTCGCCTACCTGTTCAACCGCAAGGGCCAGGTCGTGGTGCCCAAGGCGCAGGCCGAGGGGGAGACCACCGAGGATGCCCTGCTCGAGGTGGTGCTCGAGGCGGGCGCCGAAGAGGTCGACGACCTGGGCGACTCCTTCGAGATCCTCTCCGAGGCCACCGACTTCGTCGCGGTCCGCCAGGCGGTCCAGGCCGCCGGGATGGACTACGACTCGGCCGAGGTCACCTTCGTGCCGAGCATGGAGGTCCCGCTCGATGCCGACGGCGCGCGCAAGGTGATGCGCGTCGTGGACGCGCTCGAGGACTGCGATGACGTCCAGAACGTCTACTCCAATGCCGATATCTCCGATGAGGTCCTCGCCGAGCTCGACGAGGACTGATCACCGCAGCTGCCCGAATCGGCGGCCTGGGCGGCCCTCGAGGCTGGGCGAAGCGATTGATCCCGCTGTCCCGTATGGCGTGTCGCACCCGCCCGCTGTCGGTGCCACCGCGTAGCCTGGCTTGCGAACATCTGTCCACACGTCAGGGAGGTCCACCGTGCGCGTGCTCGGCGTGGACCCCGGCCTCACTCGCTGCGGGTTGGGCGTGGTCGAGGGGCGGCCTGGCCGACAGCTGACGATGGTGGCGGTCGGGGTGGTGAAGACACCCCCTGGTGATGATCCCCAGGAGCGCCTGCTGTCGGTGCAGACCGAGATCGACCAGTGGATCGCGGACTGGGAGCCGGACGCGATCGCCGTCGAGCGGGTCTTCGCCAAGGCCAACATCAAGGGGATCATGGGCACCGCGCAGGCCTCGGCCATCCCGATGCTCGCGGCAGCCCGGCTCGGCCTCCCACTCGGGCTGCACACGCCCTCGGAGATCAAGGCCGCCGTGACCGGCAACGGTCGCGCCGACAAGGCCCAGGTCACCCACATGGTCACCCGCATCCTCAAACTTACGACCGCGCCCAAGCCTGCAGATGCCGCTGACGCTCTGGCTTTGGCAATCTGTCATCTGTGGCGGGGCGCCGATGCAGGGCTGCTCGCGGGAACCAGTGGCGGATCCAACCGCCTCCAGGACGCCGAGCGGGAGGCTGCGCAGGCCGCCCCGAATCGACTCGCCGCCCTGCACGCCCAGCACCGCACCGCGGCCCGCAGCGCCCGCAGCACCGCCGCGCGCGCCGCCGGCTCACGTTCCACGATCTCGACCAGAAGGGTTGTCCCGTGATCGCATCCGTCCGAGGACCGGTCCGTCATGTCGGGCTCGACAACGTGGTCGTGGAAGTGGGCGGCGTGGGTCTGCTCGTGCACACCACCCCGGCCACCGCGGCGGAGTGCCGCACCGGCCAGGAAGCCATCCTGGAGACCACGCTGGTGGTGCGCGAGGAGTCGCTGACGCTCTACGGATTCAGCGGCGTGGACGCCAAGGCGCTCTTCGAGCAGGTCCAGACGGTCTCCGGCGTGGGGCCCCGGCTCGCGCTGGCGATGCTCTCGGTGCACACCCCCGACGCGGTGCGGGCAGCGATCGCCCAGTCCGACCTGACCGCGCTGACCAAGGTCCCGGGCATCGGCAAAAAGTCTGCGGAACGCCTCGTGCTTGAGCTCAAGGACAAGATCCTGGCCGTGGGGGTCGACCCTGCCGATCTGGCAATCCAGCCTGCCGGAGCAGGGGCCGACAATGCTGTCCACGCCCAGGTGCGCACCGCCCTCGAAGGATTGGGGTGGTCGGCCAAGCAGGCCTCCGACGCCGTCCAGCGCGTGACCGACGGTGTCGCGGCACCGACCGAGGTGTCGGCGATCCTCCGGGCCGCGCTGCGGGAGCTGGGCCGATGAGCGGTCGGGGCGAAACGCCATACGAGGACGGGTCGTCCGAGATCGAGTTCGGCGCGGGGGAGGACCCGGGCGTCGGCCGGATCGTTGACCCTGGCGGCACCGACGAGGAGCGGCGCGTCGAGGCCGCTCTGCGTCCTCGCAAGCTCGCCGACTTCCCTGGACAGGGACGGGTCCGCGACCAGCTCGGCCTGGTGCTGGAGGCCGCGCGGCGCCGCGGCGCGCCACCGGACCACGTGCTGCTCTCGGGCCCTCCCGGGCTCGGGAAGACCACCCTGGCGATGATCATCGCCGGGGAGCTGGAGCAACCGATCCGGATCACCAGCGGACCCGCCATCCAGCACGCCGGCGACCTGGCCGCCGTCCTGTCCTCCCTGGTCGAGGGCGAGGTGCTCTTCCTGGACGAGATCCACCGGATGTCCCGGCCCGCCGAGGAGATGCTCTATCTGGCGATGGAGGACTTCCGGGTCGATGTCATCGTCGGCAAGGGACCGGGGGCCACCGCGATCCCGCTGGAGCTGCCGCCCTTCACGGTGGTCGGTGCCACCACCCGGGCGGGTCTGCTGCCGGCTCCACTGCGGGACCGCTTCGGCTTCACCGGTCATCTCGACTTCTACGCCACCGAGGATCTGGTGACGATCCTCACCCGCAACGCCACGCTGCTGGGGATCGAGGCGGATGAAGAGGGGATCACCCAGATCGCCTCCCGCTCTCGCGGCACCCCCCGCATCGCCAACCGGCTGCTGCGCCGCGTGCGGGATTGGGCCCAGGTGCACGGCGAGGGGCACGTCGACGAGGCGGCATCCCGGGCCGCCCTCGACCTTTTCGACGTGGACGCCCTCGGGCTCGACCGCCTGGACCGAGCCGTCCTGGAAGCGCTGTGCACGCGCTTCGGCGGCGGCCCGGTCGGCCTGTCCACGCTGGCCGTCGCCGTGGGGGAGGAGCCGGACACGGTCGAGACGGTCGCCGAGCCGTATCTGGTCCGCGAGGGCTTCATGGTCCGCACCCCCCGTGGCCGAGCCGCTAGCCCCGCGGCGTGGGAGCACCTGGGCCTGACGCCGCCACGGGACGCGGGTGCCCCAGGCCACAGCAGCTCGGGAGCGGTCGAGCGGGCACGGTCGGGCGCCGGCTGGGGGCCTGCGGACAGTGAGGGCCAGGGGGAGCTGCCCCTGTCCGGCGACTCGCCCGGGCGCTTCGGCTGAGCCTCTTTGGTAGCCCCAGCCGCCTCACCTAGACTGCCCCGGGTGCTCGGTCCGCCACGGACAGAGCACCGGTGACCGGGCCCAGCGCCCGGGTCGCCACACGACGCAACTGATCAAAGGGTTCCCTACTCATGACGCCTATGGCTGCTGCGGCCTCCACCGGGGGCGGCTCGCTGAGCATCCTCATCCTCGCGCTGCCCGTGGTGGTGCTGATCTGGCTGATGGTGATGCAGCGTCGTCGGCAGCGGTCGGTCAACCAGGCGCAGTCCGAGCTGACCATCGGCGATGAGGTGATGGCGGCCGCCGGTCTCTACGGCACCGTCACGGGCCTGGACGGGGATGTGGTCCTCCTGGAGATCGCTCCCGGCGTGGTGGTCCGCGTGAACCGCCGAGCCATCGTCCCGCCCTCCCAGATCAAGCGCGATCAGGGTGAGCGACCCACCGACACCCACGGCACGGGGGAGAACGCCTGATGTCCACCTCCATCCCCGGGCGCCGTCAGGAAGAGGACCTTCCCGGCCTGTCCCGCGACTCTGGTCGACGCCAGCGAGGCTCCAGCCAGCGTCAGCGCACCAAGAAGGTCTCCTCGCGCCGCGCGCGGATGAAGGGACCGGCCCGCACCCTGCTGGCCCTGCTCGTCCTGACCCTCGCTCTCTTCGGCGGACTGGGTGCGGCGCACCTGTTCGCCGACCCCAAGGCCGAGCTGACCCCCCAGCTGGGTCTGGACCTCGCGGGTGGGCGCCAGGTGGTGCTCGCCCCTAAGACCGAGGGCGGCCAGGCGATCAACCCGGCCAACCTGGATCAGGCGATCGACATCATCCGCCGCCGTGTCGACGGCACCGGCACCGCCGAGGCCGAGGTCAGCCGCCTGGGCAACAACGTCCAGGTCGCCATCCCCGGCAACCCGACGCCCGCCCAGCTCGAGGCGCTGAGCCGCTCCTCGCAGATGAACTTCCGCCCGGTCCTGATCGCGATGCCGATCGGGATCGAGGACCCGCAGGCGCCGCCCCGCGAACTCCCGCTGCCCTCGGAGCAGCTGCGCGACCAAGTCGAGCAGATGCAGGGACCCCCGGCCGGCATCGAGGACGGCGTCACCGACAGCACCACCGGTGACGGCGCGACGGACACCGAGAGCGACGTGCCCTCCGTCGATGAGGCGGAGCAGACCGATGAGAACCGCGGCGGGGAGCGCCTGCCGATGACCTCCACCGCGGGTCCGGACGACGCCGAGCAGACCACCGCCCCCGGTGAGGAAGCCCCGGCCCCGGTCGTCACCGACCCCTCGAGCCTGGACCAAATCACCCCCGAGCTTCAGCAGGAGTTCTTCGAGGCGGACTGCTCACCCGGGCCCGCCGGCGAGGCGATCGCCGAGGCGGCGTCCAACGCGCCGTCCGGCCAGCCCCTCGTGGCCTGCAACGAGGAAGGCACCGAGAAGTACATCCTCGGTCCGGTCGAGCTCAGCGGATCCAACCTCACCGACGCCAATGCTGGCCTGCAGCAGTTGCAGCAGGGTGTGGTCACCGGTGCGTGGGAGGTCATCCTCAACTTCGACACCGAGGGTGGTCAGCGCTTCGATGAGATCACCCGCCGCCTGATGGGCTACCCCCAGGGCGCCGCACAGAACCGCTTCGCGATGGTCCTCGACGGCGCCGTCATCTCCGCCCCGACGGTCAACAGCGTGATCAGCAACGGCGTGGCCACCATCAGCGGTAGCTTCGACTCCGAGTCGGCAGAGACCCTGGCCAACCAGCTCAAGTTCGGTGCGCTGCCGATGAGCTTCGACGTGCAGACCTCCGAGCAGATCAGCCCGACGCTGGGTGGCACCCAGCTGCGCTGGGGGCTGATCGCCGGCGCGATCGGCCTGCTGCTGGTCTTCATCTTCATGCTGATCCAGTACCACGCCCTCGGCTTCGTAGCGATCGGCTCGCTGATCGTGGCCGCGCTGCTGACCTATGGCGCGGTGACGCTGCTGGGCTGGGCCACCAACTTCCGCCTCACGATGGCCGGGGTGACCGGTCTGATCGTGGCGATCGGTATCACCGCAGACAGTTTCATCGTCTACTTCGAACGCATCCGCGATGAAGTGCGAGCGGGCAGACCCCTGCGGTATGCCGTCGACACCGGGTGGGACCGGGCGCGCCGCACGATCATCATCTCGGACGTGGTCAACCTGATCGCGGCTGGCGTTCTGTACTACCTGTCGGAGTCCTCGGTAAAGGCCTTCGCCTTCACTCTCGGCCTGACCACAATCCTGGACCTGGTCATCGTCATCATGTTCACCCACCCCGTGGTGAGCATCCTGGCCAACACCACGTTCTTCGGTGAGGGCCGCAAGTGGTCCGGCATGGAGCCCGAGCGCCTGGGTGCCAAGCGCTCGACCTACCTGGGCCGCGGCCAGGTCCGCGAGCCGGCCGTGATCACCCCCGGGCGCCGACGGCATACCCGCGAGGAACTGGAAGGCGGTGTGGTCTGATGTCGCGCTTCAGCCAGTTCGGCAACGATCTCTACTCGGGCAAGCGATCCTTCAGAGTCGTCCAGCGCCGACGCTTCTGGTACACCGTCTCGGCGATCCTGGTCGCCATCTCGCTGATCGGCCTCTTCGGTCGAGGACTCAACTTCGGCATCGAGTTCAGCGGCGGCACCGAGCTCCGGGTCTCCGATGTCACCAACCTCGAGGACTACGAGCAGCGGGCCAACACCGCGGTCAACGACAATGTCGACACCCAGACGACCACGGTCACCCGCATCGGCGACACCACCGTCCGGATCCAGACCGGTGACATGACCGCTCAGGAGGCCGAGGAGATCCGTGCTGACCTGGCCACCGAGTTCGACGTCCCGGTCGAGTCGGTCACCAGCTCGCTGGTCGGTCCCTCCTGGGGCCAGTCGGTCACCCAGCGCGCGATGATCGCCCTGGTGGTCTTCCTGGTGCTGGTGACCATCGTGCTCAGCTTCTACTTCCGGACCTGGAAGATGGCTGTCGCGGCGCTGATCGCGCTCGTGCACGACGTCCTGTTCACCCTGGGTGTCTACGCCCTGCTCGGCATCGAGGTCTCCCCGGCCTCGGTGATCGGCTTCCTGACCATCCTTGGCTACTCGATCTACGACACCATCGTCGTCTTCGACAAGGTGCGTGAGAACACTGAGCACGCGATGGACACCGAGACGATGACCTATCCCGAGGCGGCCAACCTCGCGGTGAACCAGACCTTCGTCCGCTCGATCAACACCTCGATCGTGGCGCTGCTGCCGGTCGGTGCGATCTTGATCGTGGGGCTGACCCTGATCGGTCCCGGCACCCTGGTCGACCTGGCCTGGGCGCTGTTCATTGGCGTCGCGGTCGGCACCTTCTCCTCGATCTTCATCGCTACCCCGATCCTGGCGCACCTGCGCCAGGGCGAGCCGGAGATCCGCAAGCACGACGCGAAGGTGCTCAAGCGGCGAGCCCGCGGTGAGGCCCGCGCGGAGCGGCAGCAGGCGGCCCAGGCCGACCTGGAGGAACTGCAGGCCGGTGCCACCGAGGCTGGCGAGGCGAGCCCGGGGGATGACGGTCAGCTGCAGCCCGCGGCGAGTGGGGCCAGCGCGACCCCGCCCGCATCGGCTCACGTCCAGGGGCGGCAGTTGCACCCCTACGCCCAGCGCGGCCCCCGCAACCAGCCGCGCCGCAAGAAGAGGAGCTGACGGATGGACCTTGCGGACGACGTGCTCGCTGGGATGCGGGACATCCCGGACTTCCCGATCAACGGCGTGGTCTTCAAGGACTTCACCCCGATCCTGCTCGACCCCCAGCTGCGGGCCCGGATCGTGGCTGACGCCGTGGAACGCTACCGCGGCCAGGTCGACGTGGTCGCCGGGATCGAGGCGCGTGGCTTCATCATCGGCGCGATGATCGCCCACGATCTCGGGGTCGGCTTCGTGCCGGTCCGCAAGGAGGGCAAGCTGCCCTCGGCCGTGCACAGCGTGTCCTACGCCCTGGAGTACGGCACTGCGACCCTGGAGATCCACCAGGACGCCGTCTCCAACGGGGAGCGGGTGCTCGTCGTGGACGACGTCCTGGCCACCGGCGGCACGCTGGCTGCGACCTGCGAGCTCGTCGAGAGCTGTGGGGCCAGCGTGGCCGCGATCGAATTGATCCTGGAGATCGGTGAGTTGGGCGGTCGGGACAAGCTTGGCGGCTACCAGGTGCACTCGCTCGTCACGATCTGACCGGCGGTCAGAGCCTGCTGATCAGGCAACTATCATCGGTCCATGACCGACGGTGCCACCACGTCAGGACCGCCCCAGCGGGTAGGCGGTGGCCTGCGCCCGCGGTGGACCCGTCTCGGCAGCCGGACCACGAGCAGCACCCCGGCCCTGGAGCCCCTGCTCCGCTCGGTGCGGGCCACGCACCCCAAGGCTGACCTGGCGCTGATCGAGCGGGCCTACGCGGTCGCCGAGGAGGCGCACAAGGGTCAACGCCGCAAGAGCGGCGACGCCTACATCACCCACCCTTTGGCGGTGGCGACGATCCTGGCCGAGCTGGGGATGACCCCCTCGACCATCGCGGCGGCGCTCCTGCACGACACGGTGGAGGACACGACATACAGCCTCGAGCAGCTCCGCAAGGAGTTCGGCGAGGAGATCGCCATGCTGGTCGACGGCGTCACCAAGCTGGACAAGATGACCTACGGCGACGCCGCCCAGGCAGAGACCGTCCGCAAGATGGTCGTGGCGATGGCCCGCGACATCCGGGTGCTGGTCATCAAGCTCGCCGACCGGCTGCACAACGCCCGCACCTGGCGCTACGTCTCCGCCGAGTCCGCCGCGCGCAAGGCCTCGGAGACCCTCGAGATCTATGCTCCCCTCGCGCACCGGCTGGGGATGAACACGATCAAGTGGGAGCTGGAGGACCTCTCCTTCGCCCAGCTCTACCCCAAGGTCTACGACGAGATCGTCCGGATGGTCGCCCAGCGGGCCCCTGCCCGGGAGGAGCTGCTGGCCACGATCCGGGGGGAGATCAACGACGAGCTCAAGGCCAGCAGGATCCGCGCCACTGTCACCGGCCGACCCAAGCACTACTACTCGGTCTACCAGAAGATGATCGTGCGCGGGCACGACTTCGACAAGATCTACGATCTCGTCGCGGTGCGGGTGCTGGTGGAGTCGATCCAGGACTGCTACGCGGTGCTCGGCGCCCTGCACAACCGGTGGAACCCGGTGCCGGGGCGGTTCAAGGACTACATCGCGATGCCGAAGTTCAACATGTACCAGTCGCTGCACACCACGGTGATCGGTCCGCAAGGCAAGCCGGTGGAGATCCAGATCCGCACCCACCAGATGCACCGCCGCGCCGAGTACGGCGTCGCCGCCCACTGGAAGTACAAGGAGCAGAGCCCCGACGGCACCAAGGCCGGAGCGGGCTCCGACGGTGCCCCTGGCGCGCTCGAGGGCATGCAGTGGCTGCGCCACCTCATCGACTGGCAGCAGGAGACGGCCGACCCCTCGGAGTTCCTGGACTCGCTGCGCTATGAGATGGGCTCGGGAGAGGTCTACGTCTTCACCCCCGGCGGGGACGTGATGGCGCTGCCCTCCGCCGCGACCCCCGTCGACTTCGCCTATGCCGTGCACACCGAGGTCGGCCACAAGTGCGTCGGCGGCCGCGTCAACGGCAAGCTCGTGCCGCTGGACTCCGAGCTGTCCAACGGCGATGTGGTCGAGATCATCACGAGCAAGGCCGAGGATGCGGGTCCCTCCCGCGACTGGCTGAGCTTCGTCAAGAGCGCCCGCGCCCGCAACAAGATCCGCCAGTGGTTCACCCGTGAGCGCCGCGAGGAGATGGTCGAGTCCGGCAAGGACCAGATCGCCAAGGTGCTGCGCAAGCAGAACGCGCCGCTGCAGCGGCTGATGTCCCACGACACCCTGACCGCCGTCGCGGAGTCGCTGGGCTACAAGGGGATCGAGGGCCTCTTCGCCGCGGTCGGCGAGGGCCATGTCTCACCCCAGCACGTCGTCAGCCAACTCGTCTCCACGGCCGGTGGGGATGACGGTGCCGAGGAGGACCTCGCCGAGGCCACCCGCCCCAGCCGCGGTCGCGTCCAGCAGACCGACCCGGGCGTCACCGTGGTCGGCGCCGACGATGTCTGGGTCAAGTTGGCCAAGTGCTGCACGCCGGTGCCGGGCGACCCGATCCTGGGCTTCGTCACCCACGGACGTGGCGTCTCGGTGCACCGGACCGACTGCACCAACGCTGAGCAGTTGCAGCGGCACCCCGAGCGGATCATCCCGGTGGCCTGGGCGCCCACCGCCAGCTCACTCTTCCTGGTCAACCTGCAGGTCGAGGCGCTGGACCGCCCGCGCCTGCTGTCCGACATCACCCGGGTGCTCTCGGACCAGCACGTCAACATCCTGTCCGCCTCGGTGCAGACCAGCCGGGACCGGGTGGCGCTGTCCAAGTTCACCTTCGAGATGGCCGATCCCTCGCACCTGGAGTCGGTGATCCGCGCCGTGCGTGGGGTCCCAGCCGTGCTGGATGCCTACCGTGTCACCGGGACCACGACGACCGACCCGCACCGCCGCGCGCGTGAGGACGAGCAGGACAAGACCGCCTGAGGGGCGCCAGCACCTCCGAGCGGGTCCGCCGGGGCAGGACACGGCATACGGGCCCGGGATGCGCAGCTGGCCGCAGCGGTCAGGGGGTGAGGAAGGCTGCGAGCGTCGCGGCATACCCGGCCTGGTCGACCGTGCCACAGATCTCGCGGGTGGAGTGCATCGAGAGCACGGGCGCGCCGAAGTCGACCGTGGTCGCACCGGTCAACGCCGAGGTCATCGGGCCGACCGTGGAGCCGCAGGGCAGGTCCGAGCGGGTGACGAAGGTCTGCATCGGCACCCCGGCCCGCTCGCAGGCGAGCGCGAAGGCGGCCGCCCCGAGCGAGTCGGTGGCGTAACGTAGGTTGGTGTTGACCTTGAGCACCGGCCCGCCGTTCATCAGGATCGGGTGCTCGGGCTCGTGCCGCTCGGGATAGTTGGGGTGCGTCGCGTGCGCCATGTCGCCGGAGGCGATCACGGTGCCGGCCAGCGCCCGCCAGTAGTCCTCCCGGGTGCCGCCGGCGGCGAGCACGATGCGCTCGAGCCAGGCGGGCAGGAAGGTGGACTGCGCACCGCGCTCGGAGGTGCTGCCGACCTCCTCGTGGTCGAAGAGCACGATCATCGGGACGGCAGGCTCGTCGCCCGGGTGCTCCACCGCGTGCAGGAGCGCGCGCACCGAGGCGTAGGAGGTGGCGAGGTTGTCCAGGCGGGCCGAGGCGATCAGCTCACCCTGGCTGCCGATCCGGCGCGCGGGGGTGAGGTCGTGGGTCATCGCGTCGTAGCCGAGCAGATCGTCGGCGGCCACGCCGACCTGATCGGCCAGCCAGTCGCGGAAGCTGCGCCGCTCCACGCCCAGCCCCCAGTGCGGGGCGAGGTGGGCCTGGTCGTTGAGCTTCAGACCCTCGGAGCGGACGGTGCGGTCCAGGTGGATGGCCAGCTGAGAGACGCGCAGCACCGGCTCGTCGACCCGCCACAGGCGCCAGCCGACACCGCCCGGAGCGGCGCCGTCGCGGACGGCGACCCTGCCGGAGAGACCCAGATCGCGGTCGAGCCACGAGTTGGTCAGGGCGCCGCCGTAGACTTCCACGCCGAGCAGCTGCCAGCCGGCCCGGTTCCAGTCCGGCTGCGGCTTGATCCGCAGGTTGGGGGAGTCGGTGTGGGCCCCCACGATCCGGTATGGCGTGTGCGCGGCCCGGGCAACGCCTTCACCCAGGTGCTCGGTCGACCAGGCGAGGAGGGAGCCGCCTCGGCGCACGACATACCGGCCGGGCTCGGTGGGCGTGGGGTCGGTCTCCTCGACCTCGAGGAAGCCGGCGTCGCGCAGCAGCCCCGCAGCCTCGTCCACGGCGTGGAACGGGGAGGGGGAGGCGTCCAGGTAGGCGCACAGGCCGTCGGCCACCTCGGTGACCTGGGTGGCCAGCGCGCCGAGGGCGTCGTCGGCGTGCCGCGAGCGGTCGTCGTGTCCGTCAGCCATCAGGACAGGTTGCCCCGGGCCGAGTCCAGCCAGAGCTTCTTGGTGGCGAGCTCGGACTCGAGGCTGGTGGCCTTCCTGTCATCGCCGGCCGCCTGCGCCGCAGCGAGGTCGGCCTCGAGGCCCTGCACCTGACGCTCCAGCTGGTCGACCATCGACTGGGCTCGCGCGTTGAGCTCGGGGTCCGAGCGCTTCCACTGCTTGTCCTCCAGGTCGCGGACCTGCTGCTCGACAGCGCGCAGGCGGCCCTCGACCCGGCGGATGTCGTTGCGCGGGACCTTGCCGGCCTCGTCCCACTGCTCCTGGATCTTGCGCAGCTCGGCCTTGGCGGAGTCCAGGTTGGCCTCGCTGATCTCCAGGGCCTCGGCGCGGACCAGCAGCTCTTCCTTGACCTTCAGGTTCTCGGTGAACTCGGCCTCCTCGGCGGCGACCACCTCGTCCTTGGCGTTGAAGAAGGAGTCCTGAGCGGCCTTGAAGCGCTGCCAGAGGGCGTCGTCGTCGGCGCGGGAGGCGCGACCAGCGCGCTTCCAGTCCTGCATGAGGCGCTTGAAGGCGCCAGCGGTGGCGCCCCAATCGGTGCTGCCGGAGAGAGCCTCGGCCTCCTTGACCAACTTCTCCTTGGTGGCCTTGGCCTCGCCGTGCTCCTCGTCCAGCCGGGCGAACCAGGTCTTGCGGGACTTGTCGAAGCTGGTCCGAGCGTGGCTGAACCGCTTCCACAGCGCGTTCTCGACGTCCTTGTCCAGGCGCGGGCCGGAGCGCTGATGGGCCTTCCACTCATCGAGCAGCTCGCGCACGCGAGCGCTGGACTGCTTCCACTGCATCTTGGCGGGGTCGGTAGCGGCCAGAGTCTCCGCCTCGGCGACCAGGGTCTCGCGCTGGGTGGCGGCCTCGGCCTTGGCTGCGGCGCGCTGCTGAGCCTCGACCTCGGAGCGGGCGGAGATGGTCTCCTCCAGGGAGGAGACAGTGCTTTCGAGGGCGGCGATGTCGCCGACGACATGGGCCTCGCCGATCTGCTCCTTGAGGTGGGCCAACGACTGCCGGGCGTCATGGGTGGAGACGTCGGTGTGCGCGACGCGCTGGGCGAGCAGGTCCGCGCTGGCGGCGAGCTCGTCGTACTTGCGGGCGAAGTAGGCCAGCGCCTCCTCGGGCGTGGCGTCGGGATAGGAGCCCACCTCGCGCTCGGTGCCGTCGGCCGCGATCACGAAGACGGTGCCGTCCTCGCCGACCCGGCCGTGCTTCATCGACTCGCTGGGGTCGGTGGGCGTGACCGGGGGAGCGGAGGGGGCCGGCGCGTCGGTCGAGCCGCCGGTGCCGGTGCCCGACCCGGTGCCTCCTGCCGGGGCTGCGGGCTTGGGCGCCGCAGGCTTGCGCCCGGCGAAGATCGCCGGCGAGGGCGGGGTGGGGACGGGCTTGGGAGTCTGCTCGGACACGACGGGTTGGCCTCTCTCGACCGCGAGCGCGACCATCGGGGTCGCCTCGACGAGTGCACATGAACACACCGAGCCTACCCAACGCCTCCTCTATAGGCTCGGCCCATGTTCGTGCGCAGCATCGTGGCCGACGCCTTTGGCACCAATTGCTATGTCGTCGCGCCGGAGCGCGGCGAGGAATGCGTGATCGTCGATCCGGGCATCGGGGTGACCTCGAGGGTGCAGGAACTGCTGCGCGAGCACCGGCTGCGACCTGCGGCGGTGCTCCTCACCCACGGGCATCTGGATCATGTGTATTCGGTGACACCCGTGTGTGCGGGCACGACCGCGGCCTACATCCACACCGACGACCGCTATCGCCTCGTGGACCCGATGGCCAGCCTCGGGCCGGAGCTGAGGCTGGCGATGGAGCAGCAGTTCGGCCGGTCCGCCACCTGGAAGGAGCCGGAGGACGTGGTCGAGGTCACCGGGCACCAGCAGCTCGAACTCGCCGGCATGCAGCTCGCGATCACGCACGCCCCGGGTCACACGGAGGGGTCGGTGCTCTTCAGCCTGGAGGGGCTGCCCGACGGCATTCCGGCGCTGGACCTGGACCGCACGGTGCTCTCCGGTGACGTGCTCTTCGCCGGGTCGATCGGGCGGACCGACCTGCCCGGTGGCGACCCTGCCGCGATGCAGCGCAGCCTGCGGGATGTGGTCCTCCCGCTGGCGGACTCCACGCTCGTCCTGCCCGGGCACGGTCCCGCCACCACGATGGCCCGGGAGCGGGTGGCGAACCCGTGGCTGCAGGGTCTTTAGACTCGACTGCGTGATCACGCCCCGCACGCCCTCCGGAGTCCTTGAGCTGCTGCCGCCCGACCAGGTGGCCTTCCAGCGGATGCTGGACGCGATCCGCAGCGGCTATGAGCGCTTCGGCTTCCTGCCCGTCCAGACCCCTGTCTTCGAGCGCTCGGATGTGCTGCTGACCAAGACCGGTGGCGAGACCGAGCGGCAGGTCTACTTCGTGCAGTCCACCGGCGCCCTGGAGAAGGGGCGCGAGGCGGCCGCTGCCCAGGCATCAGCTGGCCACGGAACGGGTGGCGAGGACGGGGGCGGTGATGCTGCGGCATACCCGGACCTGGCGCTGCGCTTCGACCTCACCGTGCCGCTGGCGCGCTACGTGGCCGAGCACGAGCACCAGCTGACCTTCCCCTTCCGGCGCTACCAGATGCAGCAGGTCTACCGGGGCGAGCGGCCGCAGCGCGGGCGGTTCCGCGAGTTCTACCAGTGCGATGTCGACATCATCGGCAAGGACGAGTTGTCGGTCCGCCACGATGCGGAGTGCCCCGCGATCATCCACGGGATCTTCACCGACCTCGCGATCGGTCCGTTCACCATCCAGATCAACAACCGCAAGCTGCTGCGCGGGTTCTACGAGGACCTGGGCATCATCGACGCGGACCAGCAGGCGGCGGTGCTGCGAGAGGTCGACAAGCTAGACAAGCGCGGGCCGGACTACCTGCGAGAGACGCTCACCGGGGAGGGCTTCGGGCTGAGCGAGGACGTGGTGGAGGCCATCCTGCGCTTCGTGCAGACGCGCTCGAACGGCCACCACGATGCCCTGTCGAAGCTCTCCGACGTGGAGGCCGCCTCGACCGGCAGCGAGGCGCTGGCGCAGGGGGCGGCCGAGTTGCGCGAGGTGCTGACCCTGGTGCGGGCGATGGGCGTGCCGGAATCCGACTACTGCCTCAACTTCTCGATCGCGCGTGGCCTGGACTACTACACCGGCACCGTCTACGAGACGACGCTGGATGAGCACCCCGAGATCGGGTCGATCTGCTCGGGCGGGCGCTATGACAACCTGGCGGGGCAGTACACCAAGTCCCGTCTGCCTGGCGTCGGCATCTCGATCGGTCTCTCGCGTCTGTTCTGGCAGTTGCGCGAGGCGGGGCTGCTCACCGAGTCGACGGGGGAGTCGACCGTCCAGGTGCTCGTGCCTCAGGTGGACGCGGCGCTGCTCGATGAGCAGCTGGCGCTGGCCTCGCACCTGCGCTCTGGCGGGATCAACACCGAGGCGGTGCTCGACGGCGGCAAGCTGGGCAAGCAGCTCCGGTATGCCGATCGGGCCGGCATCCGCTTCGTCGCCCTCCTCGGCGCCCAGGAGGTCGCGGACCAGGCCGTGACGATCAAGGACCTGCGTCGCCAGGACCAGTTCACCGTGCCCTTCGCCGAGGTGGTCTCGGCGCTGAAGGTGGAGTTGGCCCAGCCGCTGGTGTGAGCCTGAGGTGCGGCCCGGGCGTGTCGCGGGACGAGTTGCCCGGATCAGCCGTCGATGTCGATGGACAGGATGCTGATCGGCTGCGTGGGGGCGCCGTCACCACCGCCACCCTCGACACCCTGCTCGGCAATCGCCTGCACGATGTCCAGGCCCTCGGTGACCTGGCCGAAGATGCTGTAACCGCCACCCTGGGTGGGCAACATGGAGTCCTCGTAGACGATGAAGAACTGACCGCCATTGGAGTTCGGGTCCTGGGTGCGGGCCATGGCCAGACTTCCGGGCGGGTAGTTGCCGTCCGCGGGTGCGTTCTCGATGCCATAGCCGTAGCCGGGGTTGCCGCGACCCGTTCCGGTCGGGTCGCCACACTGCAGCACGAACAGGCCTGCGGTGGTGAGCCGGTGACAGGTGCTGGCGTCCCAGTAGCCCTCGTCGGCGAGGAACTCGAAGGAGGCGACCGTCTGCGGGGCGTTGGCAGCGTCCAGCTCCAGCACGATGTCGCCGCAGTTGGTCTCCACCGTCGCGGTGAGGGTCGCCGGGTCACCGGACTTCGGGTCCGGCAGGTCGTCCTGGGTGAAGGACTGCGGCTGCGAGGGGGGCGCCGGGGGCTCCTCGCACTCGAGGGCGCCTTCCGCGGCCGACCCGGTCGCATCGGTGCCGGTCTCGGGCGATCCCGCTGTCTGGCCCGCCGGGGCGCCGCCCTCGGTCGTCGGCTCGGAGCCGAACATCGACGAACCGTTGCTGCCGCACGCCGACAGGGTCAGGGCGGAGGCAGCGGCGAGGGAGGGCAGGAGGAGGCGAGGGCGCATGGTCGGCCAGTCTAGGTGTGGCCCTGTCTCCGTCCCCGACAGGCACCGGATGCACCGCAGGTGGCAGTGGGGGCGAGCAGTAGTCCCGGGCAGCGGTCCTCAGTGGGTGAACAGCCGCACGGCGGTGATCAGGGTGAGGATCACGCCATACCCCAGGAGCCCGAGCGCCAGGCCCCAGGAGAGGAGGACCCGCAGCCGGCCGCCGTGGGCCTGCGTCCCCTCGCCCTCGCCGGCGGTGAAGCTGTCGCCGGTGGTGGTCGGGGCGTGGGCGGGCTCGTGGAAGCGATCCGACACCGGGCGCACCAGCAGGTTCGCGATCAGGCCCAGGACGAGGATCCCGACCATGGTGAAGAGCGCCGGTCGGTAGTCCGAGGCGGTGAGCTGCCCTGGGGTGCCGCGCGCGTCGAGGAAGCCGTTGATGATCAGCGGCCCGGCGATCCCGGCGGCGGCCCAGGCGGTGAGCAGTCGGCCATGGATGGCGCCCACCTGGAAGGTGCCGAAGAGGTCACGCAGGTAGGCCGGGATGGTCGCGAACCCACCGCCGTAGAAGGAGATGATCACGACGGCGAGCAGCACGAACAGGGCGGTGGAGGTCTGGCCGAAGGCGGCGAGCAGGAAGTACAGGACGAGGCCCACGCCCAGGTAGAGCAGGTAGATCCGCTGGCGGCCGATCACATCGGACAGGCTCGACCAGCCGAAGCGGCCGAGCATGTTGAAGAGCGAGAGCAGCCCGACGAAGCCACCGGCGGCCGCGGCAGCCACGGTGGAGACCCCGTCCTCCCCGCGGAAGAAGTCCTGGATCATCGGCGCCGCCTGCTCCAGGATGCCGATCCCGGCGGTGACGTTGCAGAACAGCACGATCCACAGCAGCCAGAACTGCGTCGTCCGGATCGCGTTCTTGGCCGAGACGTCGTTCTCGCTGACCAAGGCCTTCTTGGTCGCGCTGGACGGGTCGAAGCCCGCGGGCCGCCACCCCGGCGCGGGGACGCGGACATTGGTGACGCCCACCGTCATCACCACCAGATAGATGGCCGCCAGGGTGAGGAAGAGCATCGCCAGCGCGTGCCCGCTGGCCAGCGACGCGGGGTCGCCGGGATCGTAGGACGGGTCGTAGAACGACATCAGCTGCCGGGACAGCGGAGCCGCGACCATCGCCCCACCGCCGAAGCCCATGATCGCCATCCCGGTCGCCAGGCCAGGACGGTCGGGGAACCACTTGATCAGGGTGGACACCGGGGAGATGTAGCCGATGCCCAGCCCGATCCCGCCGATGAAGCCATAGCCCAGATAGACCAGCCACAGCTGCCCCGTGGCGATCCCCGCTGCTCCGACCCGGAAGCCGGAGACCCAGCAGAGCGTCGAGACGAACATCGCCTTGCGCGGCCCGTGCTTGTCCACCCAGGTGCCGAGAAGGGCCGCACTCAGGCCCAGCATCACGATGGCGATGGAGAAGATCACGCCGATCGCCGTGAGGCTGGTGTCGAAGTGCGCGACCAGGGAGGTCTTGTAGACGCTGGTGGCGTAGGCCTGCCCGATGCACAGGTGGATGCACAGCGCGGCGGGCGGGATCAACCACCGGTTGTAGGTCAATGGCGCGATGGTGTGGTGGCGGTCCAGCAGGGACAGGGGATTCCTGGTCCTGCTCGCTGTCCTCTCCGGCGCTGGGTCTTGCCGCTCGCCCGGCCGACCAGGGGAGGTGATCTCCCTCGTCGGAGTGTGGCGTCGTGGGGATCGTACGACGAGAGCCCGGACCGTGGGGCGCTGTACTGCTGTGTTAGCGTGCTATCTCGTTACGACACCGATCGAGGAACGGAGCAGGTGATGAAAGACCGTCAAGGCGGCGCGGGGGCCCGCACCTCGCAGGTGCGTGACGGGCTGGTCGCGGTGCTCGCCGCCCTCGACGACCCTGCCGAGGTCGACGCCTTCCTCGAGGATCTGTGCACCCCCGCCGAGATCGAGGCGATGGCCGACCGCTGGTCCGTGGTGCCGCTGCTCGATGCCGGTATGCCGTATCGCCGGGTGCACGAGGTCACCGGAGTCAGCGTGACGACAGTCGGGCGCATCGCTCGCTGCCTGGACGGGGGAGCGGGGGGCTATCGGGCGGCGCTGCGACATCACCCGGTCGAGGGCTCGGACGCAGCACCGGCCTCCTGAGATCTGCGCTGCCAGCCAGCGCTTCGTACCCTCACCCACCCAGCACCCACAGGTGCCACGATCCCACCCGCGTGCGCACACCGCATACCTCCTCATCATCGGAAAGGTCGAGATGACCCCGCCTGCCCAGCCGCGCGATCGCCTGCGCGTGGCGCTCCAGAAGTCCGGCCGCCTCGGCGAGCCGGCCCGCGAGCTGCTCGCCTCCTGCGGACTGACCTGGCGCGAGAGCCGCGACAAGTTGTTCTGCTACGGCGAGAGCCTGCCGGTCGACCTGCTCCTGGTGCGTGATGACGACATCCCGGGGTTGATCGCCGACGGCGTGTGCGACCTCGGCATCGTCGGCCGCAACGTGCTGGTCGAGCACGGGCTGGCGCTGGCCGCCCAGGGCAAGAACCGCCCGCTCGTGGAGTGGCGCCAGCTGGGGTGGGGCACCTGCCGGCTGGATCTGGCGATCGGAGAGGACGAGCAGTGGTCGGGCCCGGAGCAGTTGGCAGGGCTGCGGATAGCGACCTCCTACCCGTTGACCCTCGGCCGCTGGTTGGCCGAGCAGGGCGTCGAGGCGGAGCCGGTCGTGCTCAACGGGTCGGTCGAGATCGCGCCCCGTCTGGGGCAGGCCGACGTGGTCTGTGATCTGGTCTCCACCGGCGGCACGTTGCGTGCCAACCTGCTCAAGCCGGTCACCACGATCCTGCACAGCGAGGCGGTGATCGCCGGACCGGACGCGCACCTGGACGACGGACGTCAGGAGATCGCCGACCTGCTCCTGCGGCGGTTGGACGGTGCGGTCCAGCTCAAGGAGGCGCGCCTGCTCATGCTGCGTGCCGAACGCTCTCGGCTCGGCGACGTCCTGTCGCTGCTGCCCGGTGGTCACGAGCCCACGCTGATGGGCGTCGAGGGCCGCGACGAGGTCGCGATCCAGATGCTCGTCCACGGCTCGGTGTCCTGGGCCAAGCTCGAGGACCTCAAGCGCGTCGGCGCCCACAACCTCATGGTGCTGCCCGTCGAAGGGATGCTGGCATGAACATCCTCACCTGGGCACAGCTGGACGAGCAGGCCCGCGCGGACACTCTCCGACGCGCGACCGCTGCTGCTGGCGCGGAGGTCACCGCTGGTGTCGCCGCGATTCTGGAGCAGGTGCGCACCGGGGGAGACGCGGCGCTGCGCGCGTTGACCAGTCGGCTGGACGGGGCCGACCTGACCGATCTCGAGGTCGGGGTGGCCGCCCGCGACGCCGCCGTCGCCGACCTGCAGCCCGAGCTGCTCGCCGCGATCCGCGAGGCGGCCGGCCGCATCCAGACCTTCCACGAGGCCGGTATGCAGACGGGCTACTCCGTGGAGACCGCACCCGGGGTGGTCTGCGAGCGGGTGGTGCGACCGATCCGTCGGGTGGGGCTCTATGTGCCCGCCGGCTCCGCGCCGCTGCCGTCCACCGCGCTCATGCTCGGGGTACCGGCCCAGTTGGCCGGGTGCCCCGAGGTGGTGCTCTGCACGCCGCCGCGCCCCGACGGGACCGCCGATCCCGCCGTCCTGGCCGCGGCCGCAGAATGCGGCATCGAGCGGATCCTGCTGCTCGGGGGCGCCCAGGCGATCGCGGCGATGGCCTACGGCACCGAGACCGTCCCGGCCTGCGACAAGCTCTTCGGTCCGGGCAATGCCTGGGTCACCGAGGCCAAGCGGCAGGTGTCCACCGCCGAGGGGGGTCCGGGGATCGACATGCCGGCCGGCCCGTCCGAGGTGATGGTGATCGCCGATGCCCGAGCCGACGCGGAGTTCGTCGCGGCCGATCTGCTCAGCCAGGCCGAGCACGGCCCCGACTCCCAGGTCATCCTGGTGACCGACAGCCGCGACCTCGCCGAGGCCGTGGCAGCGCAGGTCGAGAAGCAGGTGGCCAGCCTGCCCAGAGCGGACACCGCCCGCAAGGCGCTGGCCGCCAGCCGGTTGATCGTGACGGACAGCCTCGCCAGCGCCGTCGAGGTCGCGAACGACTACGCACCCGAGCACCTGATCCTGTCGGTGAGCGAGCCGCGCGAGCTGCTGGCTGACGTCGAGCGCGCCGGATCGGTCTTCCTGGGCGGTATGACGCCGGAGACCCTCGGCGACTACTGCTCGGGCACCAACCACGTGCTGCCCACCGCCGGCGCAGCGCGCTTCACCGGTGGCGTGAACGTCTCCGCCTTCCAGATCGCGATGACCGTCCAGCAGGCCACGCCGGCTGGCCTGGAAGCGGTGGGCCCGTGCGCCGTCGTGCTGTCCGAGGCTGAGCAGCTCCACGCCCACCAGCGCGCCGTCACCCGCCGGCTGGACCGGATAGCGAGCTGGCGGCGCGAGGGCCTGCAGGCCGCGCGGCGCTCCGAGGTCGACCGGTGACCCGCCCCGACCCCGGTCCGTTCCCCACCGAGTTGCTGCGCCCCGACCTTGTCGACTTCACGGGCTACTCCTCGGCCCGCACCAGCGCGGTCGCTGCCCCCGCCCGGATCTGGCTGAACGCCAACGAGTCCGGCGTCGCCAGCGACATCGACCCGGACGGGCTCACCCGCCGCTACCCCGACCCGCAGCCCTCCGCCCTCGTCGAGGCCTTCGCGGACCTGTGGGCGACCACCCCGGACCGGGTCGTGGTCGGTCGCGGCAGCGACGAGATGATCGAGCTGCTCGTCCGCTCGCTCTGCCGCCCCGGCGGCGACGGCGTGGTCGTCACCTCCCCGACCTTCGGCATGTATGCCGTGTCCGCCCGCCTCCACGGCGTGCCGGTCGTCGACGTGCCCCAGGTGGATGACGAGCTCACCTGGCGGGTGGACGTCGCAGGCGTGCGCGACGCAGCGCTGGCGAACGGGGCCCGGCTCGTCTTCCTCGCCTCACCGGGCAACCCGACCGGTGCCGTCGTGCCCTTGCGGGAGATCGCCGACCTCACCGAGGCGCTCAAGGACCAGGCCGTCGTGGTGGTCGATGAGGCCTACGGGGAGTTCGCCGCCCAACGCTCGGCCGTCACCCTGCTGGAGGAGCACCCGACCCTGGTCGTGCTGCGGACCCTGTCCAAGGCGCACGCCCTCGCCGGCCTGCGGGTGGGCCTCGCCCTGGCGCACCCCGACCTGGCGCGGGTGCTGCGGAGGGTGCAAGCGCCATACCCCCTGCCGGTGCCCGTGACCACCGCGGCGCTCGAGGCGCTGGGCCAACCCGCGCTGCGCGCGACCGGGCGGCGGGTGATGGAGACCCTGCGCCTACGCGACCAGGTGGGTCGCCGCCTGCGCGACCTGGACGGTGTGCGCGCCGTCTACGCCAGCGAGGCCAACTTCCTCCTCCTGCGCTGCGACGACCCGGACGGACTGCTCGCCAGGCTCGTCGGGGCCGGGATCATCGTGCGGGACATGCGCCACCTGCCGGGCCTGCCCGACGCCCTGCGGATCACCATCGGCAGCACCCTGGAGATGGCCGCGCTCGAGCGCGCCCTCGACTCGTTTCCCGCATCGCCGTCGGCTACCGCGTCCCCAGCCCCAACATCGTCCCGCCCCACGTCCGGAGAGGAGCTCTCATGAGCACCCGCCCCATCTGCTTCGTCGACCGCGACGGCACGATCATCCACGAACCCGAGGGCTACCAGGTCGACCGCCTGGACAAGGTGGCCTTCGTGGACGGCGTCATCCCCGCCCTGCTACGCATCCAGGACGCCGGCTTCGACCTGGTGATGGTGACCAACCAGGACGGGTTGGGCACCGAGTCCTTTCCGCAGGAGGACTTCGATGCCGCCCACGGGCTGGTCATGCAGATCCTGACCAGCCAGGGCATCCGCTTTCGCGAGGTGATCATCGACGAGCACCACGGCGGCCCCGATGCGCCCTGGACCCGCAAGCCGGGCATCGGCCGCGTCGTCCACCTGCTCAAGGACAAGGGCGTGGACTGGTCCCGCTCCTTCATGGTGGGGGACCGGCTGACCGACAAGGAGTTCGGCGACAACCTCGGGATCACCACCTACCTGCTCCCGGCCGCTGAGGGTCTGGAGAACGAGGAGCCGACTACCGCCTGGCCGCAGATCGCGCACGTCGTGGTGCAGCGCCCCCGCGTGGCCCACGTCGAGCGCAACACCGCCGAGACCCGGATCAGCGTGGACGTCGACCTGGACGCCACGGGCGGGGCGACGGCCAGCACGGGCATCGGCTTCTACGACCACATGCTCGACCAGCTGGCCAAGCACGGCGGCTTCGCGCTGAGGGTGCGTTGCGAGGGTGACCTGCACATCGATGACCACCACACCATCGAGGACGTGGCCCTGGCGATCGGCACCGCCCTGGACGAGGCACTGGGAGATCGGCGCGGCATCGGTCGCTACGGGTTCACCGCCCCCATGGACGAGGCACAGGCCAGCGCCGCCATCGACCTGTCCGGGCGCCCCTACTTCCGCTACGAGGGCAGCTTCGAGCGCCCCACCGTGGGCGACTTCAGCACCGAGATGGTCGAGCACTTCTGGCGGTCCTTCTCCGACGCCCTGCGCTGCACCCTGCACCTGAAGGTGGAAGGGGCCAACGCCCACCACCAGATCGAGGTCGGCTTCAAGGCCGTCGCCCGGGCGCTGCGGATGGCGATCTCCCGGCAGGGCGACGCCAACGAGCTGCCCTCGACCAAGGGCGTGCTGTGAGTGGTGGGCGCGCTGCCACCCGGGTCGCTTTGGTCGACGGTGGCGGCACCAACATCGGCTCGGTCTCCTATGCCTTGGAGCGACTCGGTGCCACCGCCCGGCTGACCACCGACCCGGGCGACATCCTGGCCGCCGACCGGGTGATCCTGCCCGGTGTCGGCGCAGCGGCTGCCGGCATGCGGCGGCTTCGCGAGCTGGGCCTGGACGAGGTCCTCACGCAGGTCCAGGCGCCCCTGCTCGGTGTCTGCCTCGGCATGCAGCTGCTCCTGGACCGCTCTGAGGAAGACGGCGGGGTCCAGACCCTGGGCCTCATCCCCGGTGAGGTACGCGCCATACCGGCCTCGGCCGCCCTCCGGGTGCCCCACATGGGCTGGAACGCCCTCGTCGACCTGGCCGAGGACCCTTTGCTCGACGGGATCTCACCTGGGGAGCGTGCCTACTTCGTGCACTCCTACGCCGCCCCGCCCGGCCCGCACACGATCGCCTCCACCACGCACGGCGCCCCGTGGAGCGCTGTCGTGCGGGACGGTCTGCGGTGGGGCGCCCAGTTCCACCCGGAACGCTCGGCCGACGTGGGCGCACGTCTTCTGCGAAACTTTATCCAGCGGGTGGAACCATGACGATCCACCCGATGATCCCGACCGGAGAGAGTTCAGTGAGCACCACCAGCGGCTTCACCGTCTACCCGGCCATCGACGTGCGGGACGGCGCCGTCGTGCGGCTGCTCAAGGGCGATTACGACCAGGAGACCCGCTACACCGACAACCCGGTGGCCGTGGCCGAGAACTACGCGCGCTCCGGCGCGGCCTGGCTGCACCTCGTCGACCTTGACGCCGCCCGCAGTGGTGGCTACACCCTGCTGGACATGCTCGGCAGGATCGCTGAGAACACCGGACTGATGATCCAGACCGGCGGGGGAGTGCGGACTGCTGAGGACGTCGAGCGGCTGCTCGAGGCAGGGGCCAGCCGGGTGGTCGTCGGCTCGATCGCGGTCCAGGAGCCGGACACCGTGGTGGGGTGGCTGGAGCGCTTCGGCCCCGAACGCATCACGGTGGCGCTGGACACCCGGATCGGACCCGACGGCACCTGGGTGCTGCCGACGGCTGGGTGGACCTCGGTCGGGGGGGAGGACCTGATCACTACGCTGCACCGCTACAACGGGTCGGGGCTCAAGCACGTGCTGTGCACCGACATCGGTCGGGACGGGACGCTCTCGGGGCCCAACTTCCACCTCTACACCATGCTCACCCGCTCCTCGCCGACGCTGGAGGTGCAGGCCTCCGGCGGGGCGCGGTCGGTTGACGATGTCCGGGCGGCCCGGCGCACCGGATGCGCGGGGATCATTCTGGGCAAGGCGCTGCTCGAGGGCCGCCTGACGGTCGCCGACGCGGTGCAGGAGGAGCTGGCATGACGCTTGCTCGCCGGATCATCCCCTGCCTGGACGTCCGGGACGGGCGGGTGGTCAAGGGCACCCGCTTCCGCGACCACCGAGACATGGGCGACATCGTCGACCTGGCGAGGCGCTATGCCCGCGAGGGTGCCGATGAACTGGTCTTCTACGACATCACCGCCAGCCCGCAGGGCCGGGACGTCGAGGTCGACTGGGTCACCAGGGTCGCCCGCGAGATCGACATCCCGTTCTGCGTGGCGGGCGGGATCCGCTCCGTGGACACCGCGCGACGGGTGCTCCATGCCGGCGCCGACAAGATCTCGATCAACACCCCCGCGACCCAGCGTCCGGAGCTGGTGAGTGAACTGGCCGAGGCCTTCGGCGTCCAGTGCGTCGTGGTCGGTGTGGACTCGCTGCGCGACGGCGACGGCCACTGGCGGATCCGCCAGCTGACCGGCGACCCCGACGCCACCCGGTCGCTGGAGGTCACCACGGTCGACTGGGTGCAGCGGGTCCAGGACCTCGGCGCGGGGGAGATCGTGCTCAACTGCATGGGCTCCGACGGAGTCCGGGAAGGGTATGACGTGGAGCAGCTTCGCGCGGTGCGCTCACTCTGTCGAGTCCCGCTGGTGGCCAGCGGTGGCGCGGGTGCCGTGGAGCACTTCGTCGAGGTCTTCCGAAAGGCGGACGTGGACGGCGCGTTGGCCGCGACGGTCTTCCACGACGGGTCGATCCCGATCCCTGGCCTGAAGCGATCCCTGGCCCAGGCCGGGGTCGTCGTGCGTGAGGTCGAGGAGGCCGCGGCATGAACGCTGACCGCTTGCCGTTGCCGCTGCTCCCGCTCGGGCTGGACGTCGACGACGTGGACTTCAGCCGAGGCGACGGGCTCGTGCCCGGGGTGGTGCAGCACGCGCTCAGCGGCCAGGTGCTGATGGTGGGCTTCCTCGATGAGCCGGCGCTGCGCTCGACCCTGGAGACCGGCATGGCCACGTTCTGGTCGCGCAGCCGTCAGGAGCAGTGGGTCAAGGGTGAGTCCAGCGGGAACACGCTCATCGTGGGTGCGGTGGAGGTCGACTGCGATCGGGACACGCTCGTGCTGCACTGTCTGCCCGAGGGCCCGACCTGCCACACCGGCGACCAGACCTGCTTCGGTCCTGATGCCCTCCCCGGGTCCTTCCTCCACCTGCTCGATGAGGTGGTGCGCCGCCGCGAGGTGGATCGGCCCACGGGTTCCTACACCGCCTCACTTTTCGAGGGTGGGCTGCGTCGAGCCGCTCAGAAGGTCGGTGAGGAAGGCGTGGAGACCGCCCTGGCCGCGGTGGCCCAGGATGAGGAGGCACTGGTCGGGGAGGCTGCAGATCTCGTCTTCCACCTGATGGTGCTGCTGCGCTCCCGGGGGTTGGGGCTGGCCGACGTGGAACGGGTGCTGCGGGATCGCCACGGTCCCTGAGCGGGCTCCCGGCCGATGCGGCCGGCGCACGCCACACGAGGATCGGTCACTCCTGCGGGGTTCCTCGGCCCGGGCGGCTGCGCAGACCGACCTCCGCGAGCTCGAGATCGGCCAGCGCCCGCAAGGCGGCGGGGTCCCCGGACCGGAAGGCCGCGACGGGATCGGCATGGACCCGCTGCAGTCGGCGGACGTCCTGGCGCACCAGCGCACGCAGCGCCAACAGCTCCTGGCTCTCCGGGTCCTCGACCTCCCGCCCCAGGCGCCCCGCCCGGCGAATCCAGAGCCAGCGGGCCAGGCCCCAGGCCAGGACCACGAGCAGGATCGGGGTGCCGGCCGAGAGCAGCGAGACGACCCAGGCCACCGTGCGCACCGAGGACTCCAGGCGGTCACCGGCCGTGATCAGGTCGGTGCCCACACCCGCCGCGCCCGAGAAGGGCGTGGTCAGCTCGTCCCCGACCAGCGGCACCCGGCCGACCGTCCCGGCGACATCGCTCATCCGGTCCCGCAGCGAGGAGCCAGCCCCGCGCAGCGGATCAGCGGGAGCGGCCAGGGTGCTGACGAGCGCGAAGACCCAGCGCCCGATCAGGACCCAGAGCACCACCCACGCCACTACCGAGAGATCCGCGACGATCTGGCGGGTGCGCCGCCACGGGGCATCTGCATACCAACGCATGCGGGAAGTCTGACGCAGCCGACCGAGTTGAGCCTCCCGGCATGGTGTCGGCAACATCTGTCAGCTCGGCGACATGATGCGGACGTGAACTCCCTGAAGCTGGTGGCGATCGGGATCCTCGTCGTGGCCGTCGACCTCAATCTCGGGTCCTTCGACCTGCTCTTCGACCCGGTCGGCTACCTGCTCGTGGTGCTCGGTCTCAGCCGGGTCGCCGACGTGCACCCGTGGTTCGGACACGCCCGCTGGGCGGCGGTCGTCGGGTTGCTGGCCTCCATCGCAGGCGCGGTGCTGCGTCGGACCGAGACGTTCACCCAGGGTGCGGGCTCGGTGACGTCCACCACGACAACCGTCGTCGAGAACCCCTTCACCAGCTCGGTCGAGTCGATCGCCCAGATGGTCGTGGCCTTCGGGATCTGCACAGCCCTCATCGCGCTCTCGCGGGAGCAGCGCGTCGTCGGCCCGGCGCGCACCCTGCGCTGGGCACTGCCCGGTGTCACCTTGCTGGGCTGGCTGTTGTCGATCGCCGTGACCCAGCTGGACGGGGCCACGATCGAGGACAACGCGATGGCCTTCGCCTCCCTCGTCGGCGCCATCGCCATCGTCCTGGTGATCGTCACCCTCGTCCTGGCGATCTGGTTCCTCATCGTCCTCTTCCGGGCGTCCCGCGAGCCCATCCCCTAGCCCCACACCCGAGCGGATCCGGCGATCACCCCCGCGCGCCCGTGCCAGCAGGAGGACGGAGGCAGTGTCAGGATGCCGGTGTGAGCGATCCCGCCAGCCCCAGCCCGCCGGTCCGGCGGAGCCCGCTGGAGCGTGCACGGGACGGTTGGCTCGACCACCTCCGGGTGGAGCGCGGCCGGTCCGAGCACACGCTGCGTGCCTACCGGCGCGACACCGACCGGTACCTGACCCACCTGGCGGGACACGGCATACGGGATCCGAAACAGGTGCGAGAGGCGCACGTCACCGACTTCCTCGCCCACCTGCGGTCCGGGGACGAGGAGCACCGCCCGCTGGCCGCGACCTCGGCGGCGCGGGCGGTGGTAGCGGTGCGCGGGCTCCATCGGTTCCTGGCCGTCGAGGGCGAGGTCGAGGCCGACCCCAGCCAGGAGGTCCAGCCGCCGACCCCGCCGCGCCGACTGCCCAAGGCGCTCTCGGTGGGCGAGGTCGACCGGCTCCTGCAGGCGGCCTCGGTGGGCGACACCCCGGCGGCGCTGCGCGACCGGGCGCTGCTCGAGGTGCTCTACGGCTGCGGCGCTCGCGTGAGCGAGGCGATCGCCCTCGACCTCGACGACCTTGAGCTCGGGCGCGACGACGGATCGTCGGGCGAGGTCACCGGGGGAGTGGTGCGGCTGTTCGGCAAGGGGAGCAAAGAGCGGATCGTGCCCATGGGTCGCTATGCACGGGACGCCCTCGACGCCTGGCTGGTCCGGGGCCGACCCGCGCTGGCAGCCGGTGGTCGAGGGACCCCGGCCGTCTTCGTCAACGCCCGCGGAGGTCGGCTCTCACGGCAGTCGGCGTGGAACGCGATCAAGAGCGCCGCCGAGCGGGCCGACCTGCACGGCGACGTCTCGCCGCATACCCTCCGGCACTCCTTCGCCACCCACCTGCTCGACGGCGGCGCCGACGTGCGGGTCGTCCAGGAGCTCCTCGGTCACGCCTCGGTAACGACCACCCAGATCTATACGCACGTCTCGACCCAGCACCTGCGGGAGGTCTACGCCCAGGCTCACCCCCGGGCGCGCGGCTGACCACCGCCAGGCATCATGGCGGGATGAGCAAGGACGCCCATCCCGACGCAGTGCCCGCACCGGACGCGCACGATCCTGAACTGTTCGCCACCGAGCAGGTGATCACCTGCCGCGACGAGGAGTTGGGCCTGCGGGCCGTCATCGCCATCGACAACACCACGCTCGGGCCGAGTTTCGGCGGCGTGCGCTGGCGTCCCTACCCCTCGACCCAGGCCGCCGTCGCCGAGGCGCAGCGGCTGGCGCAGGCCATGACGCTCAAGCACGCGCTCGCCGGGTTGCCCTATGGCGGCGGCAAGTCTGTCGTCATCGCGCAGGGCCCGCTCCCGCCGACCGGCTCGGACGAGCGCCGGCGGGTGATGCACCGCTATGGCCAGTTCATCGCGCGCACGGGTGGTACCTACATCCCGGGCGTCGACATGGGGACGACGCTGGAGGACATGCAGGCGATCCGGGAGGCCGGCGCACAGGCCTACTGCGCGGACGTCGACCCCGGTCCCTACACCGCGACCGGCGTGTATGCCGCGATGCGCGCGGCCGTGCGTGAGGTGCTGGACCGCGACATGCAGGGTGTCCGGGTGGTCGTGCAGGGCACCGGCAGCGTCGGCGCCCACCTGGCCCGGTATGCCGCGGCTGACGGGGCGGAGGTCCTCGTCGCCGACGTCGATCAGGAGCGGGCAGCCGCGGTCGCGGGGGAGATCGGCGGCCAGGTCGCCGACCCCAGCGCGGTCGGCGAGGCGGAGTGCGATGTCTTCGCACCGTGCGCGATCGCCCGGGTGCTGCGCGCCGAGAACGTCGACCGGGTGCGGGCGCGGATCGTCTGCGGCGCCGCCAACGACACCCTCGATACCCCGGAGGTCGCGGGACTGCTCGGACACCGGGGGATCGTCTACGTCCCTGACTTCATCGCCAATGGTGGCGGCGTGATCCAGGTCCGCGCGCACGAGGTGGGCTGGTCGGAGGAGGAGCTCGCAGCCCGCCTGGAGGTCATCGGGGACCTGGTGACCCAGGTGCTGCGGGAGGCTGACGAGCAGGGGTGCACCCCCGTCGACGCCGCGCTTCTCATCGCCGACCAGCGGCTGGCTGCCGGTCGCGGGGAGGAGATGGCATGAGCGAGCCGCGATCCACGGAGCTCTCCCGCGAACTCGAGGAGCGCACCCGGCACTACTACGAGCGTGTCGACGCCGGGGACGTGGAGGGCGTGCTTGCCTGGTTCGCCCACGACGCCGTGTACGAACGCCCCGGGTATGCACCGATGCGTGGACGTGCCGCCCTCGCGGCGTTCTACGGCGGGGAGCGGGTGATCGCCGACGGGGCGCACCTGATCGACGAGCTCGTGGTGGACGGCGACGAGGACCGCGTCGCCGTCCGTGGTCGGTTTGAGGGCACCCTCAAGGACGGGTCGAGCGTCAGCCTGGGCTTCGCCGACTTCATCGTCTATGGCCGCGACGTGGGAGCTGCGGCGGGAGCTGACACCGGGTCGGCCACCGTTTCCGATGCCCCGTACCGAGCCGTCGAGCGCCGGACATTCTTCGACCGACCGGCGGTGTAACGCCCTACCTCAACCTGAGGTCGAGGTTGATGGGCTAGTTGCCGATCGCCTCGAGGGGCTAGTGTCAGCAGGACTGATCGGCGGGAGGCCGACGAGTGAACCGAGCGAGGCTGGAGAACGACACGTGAACCGTGAGGCACAGGCCACCCACGACCGCCTGCCCGGCACCGAGAGCTCGGGGGTGGGCCAGAATGGCCCCACCGGTCGGCCGATGCCGGACTTCCCCGATCCCGCCCCGCTGGCCCAGCACGGACCGGCCCGGATCATCGCCATGTGCAACCAGAAGGGCGGCGTCGGCAAGACCACCTCGACCATCAACCTCGGGGCCGCGCTGGCGGAGTACGGACGCAAGGTGCTCATGGTCGACTTCGACCCCCAAGGTGCGCTCTCGGTGGGCTTCGGGATCCGCACCAACGACCTGGACGTCACGGTCTACAACCTGCTGGTCGAGCGCGGTCACGACGTGCGCGATGTCATCCAGCCCACGCGGGTGGCGGGCGTCGACATCCTCCCGGCCAATATCGACCTGTCCGCCGCCGAGGTGCAGCTGGTGGGTGAGGTGGCTCGCGAGCAGATCCTCTCCCGTGTGCTCCGGCCGGTGCTGGACGACTACGACGTCATCTTCATCGACTGCCAGCCCTCCCTGGGCCTGCTGACCGTCAACGCGCTCACCGCGGCGCACGGCGTCATCATCCCGCTGGAGTGCGAGTTCTTCGCCATGCGGGGTGTGGCGTTGCTGATCGAGACGATCGAGAAGATCACCGACCGGCTCAACCCGCGCCTGGAGATCGACGGGATCCTGGCCACCATGTACGACGGACGCACCCTGCACTCGCGCGAGGTCGTCCGCAGCGTGGTCGACCACTTCCAGGACACCGTCTTCCACACCGTGATCAGCCGGACCGTGAAGTTCCCGGACGCCACCCTGGCGGCCGAGCCGATCACCAGCTATGCCGGCACCCACGCGGGCGCCGAGGCCTACCGCCAGCTCGCGCGCGAGTTGATCGCGCGCGGCGGCGCGCCCTGACCATGGGTGCCCCCACCGCCGCGGTGGAGGCAGGTGACCCGACCGCGCCGGCGCCAGGCGCCACCCCCGGCGGTGTGCTCAGCGGCAGTCGCGGCAGTTTTGAGGTCCACCTCGACGTCTTCTCCGGCCCCTTCGAGCTGCTGCTCGGCCTGATCGCCAAGCACAAGCTGGACGTCACCGAGATCTCGCTGGCCAAGGTCACCGACGAGTTCGTCGCGCATCTGCGCACCGCCCAGGCACAGCAGATGGACTGGGACCTGTCGCAGGCCAGCGAGTTCGTGCTCATCGCGGCGACCTTGCTCGACCTCAAGGCCGCGCGGCTGCTCCCGAACGCCCGCGAGGATGAGGAGGAGGACCTGGCGCTCATCGAGGCCCGGGATCTGCTCTTCGCCCGATTGCTGCAGTACCGGGCCTTCAAGCAGGTGGCCGATGAGTTGCGGCTGCGGATGGAGGGTGCGGGGCGGATCTTCCCCCGCGACGTGGGTGTCGAGGAGCGCTTCGCTGCGCTGCTGCCGGAGATCGTGCTGGGCGTCACGCCGGAGCAGCTGGCGATGATCGCCGGTCGGGCGATGATCCCCAAGCCGCCGCCCACAGTTGGCGTCTCCCACCTGCACGCACCCCAGGTCTCGGTGCGCGAGCAGGCGACGCTGCTGGTGGGGCGCCTGCGCGACCGCGGCACCGCGACCTTCCGGGACCTGGTCGCCGATGCTGACAGCACCCTGGTGATCGTGGCCAGGTTCCTCGCCCTGCTCGAGCTGTTCCGCGACACCGTGATCGCGCTGGACCAGCCTGAGGCGCTGGGCGAGCTGACCGTCCGGTGGACCGGGCCGACCAGCGGCGAGGTCGCGGTGAGTGATGAGTTCGACGAGAGCGACGACATACGGGAGGACGGCGATGACTGAGCCGACCGGTCAGGTGGACGTGCAGCCGGACCTGCCAGAGGATCCTTCGGGTCCGGTGGAGGACCAGCAGGTCGCCTTCGACATCAACGACTTCCCGGGCGGCGCCAAGTCGGCCGTTGAGGCTGTCCTGATGGTGGTCGACGAGCCGGTCACCGAGGAGGCGCTGGCGAGCGCGCTGGAGCTGCCGGTGGAGGACATCGGTGCCGTGCTCGACGAGCTCGCCCAGGAGTATGCCGACACCACCCGCGGGTTCATGCTGCGGCGGTTGGGGGGCGGTTGGCGGATCTACACCCGGCCCGAGTACGCCCCGGTCGTCGAGCGCTTCCTGCTCGGCGGGCAGCAGGCCCGCCTCACCCAGGCGGCCCTGGAGACCTTGGCCGTCGTGGCCTACCGGCAGCCGGTGAGCCGCGCCCGGATCGGCGCGATCCGCGGCGTGAACGTGGACGGCGTCGTGCGCACCCTGCTCGCGCGCGGCATGGTCACCGAGGTCGGGCAGGACCCGACCGCGGGCGCCGTGCTCTACGGCACGACCGACCTCTTCCTCCAGCGCATGGGGCTGGATTCCCTCGACGACCTACCCGCTCTCGCGCCCTATCTGCCTTCGGCAGAGGTGCTCGAGGAGCTGGCTGCGGAAGGACTGGCATGAGCGATCGCAAGAACACCAGGGGTAGCGCTGGAGGCAAGGGCCCCGGCAAGGGCAGTGGCAAGAGCGGCTCCCGAGGTGGTCCGCGCGTGCCCAAGCATGGCGGCACAGCCGGCCCCCGTCGGGCCGGGACGGCCAAGGCGCGCCCGAGCCGGCGCCGACGGGCCACCATCGCCGACCAGCAGCACCCGGCCGCGGATGTCCACTCACCCGAGGGCGTGCGGCTGCAGAAGTTGCTGGCCAGCGCCGGCTTCGGCAGCCGCCGTGCCTGCGAGACCTTGATCGAGGAGGGCCGGGTCCAGGTCGACGGTCAGGTGGTCACCGAGCTGGGTGTGCGGGTGGATCCCGCGAGCCAGAGCGTGCACGTCGACGGCGATCGCGTCGTCGTGGACACCGAGAAGGTCTACCTGGCGCTGAACAAGCCGCTCGGCGTGGTCAGCTCGATGCAGGACGAGGAGGGTCGACCGGACCTGTCCGGCTACGTGGGTCATCTGTCCCAGCGGCTCTTCCACGTCGGCCGGCTCGATGCCGAGACCGAGGGGCTGCTGCTCCTCACCAACGACGGTGACCTCGCGCACCGGCTCCAGCACCCGGCCTATGGCGTGCCCAAGACCTATGTCGCCCAGGTCCCCGGTCCCGTCGCTCGCGACGTCGGTAAGCGGCTGCGGGAAGGCGTCGAGCTCGAAGACGGGCCGGCAAAGGTCGACTCTTTCAAGCTGGTCGACTCGCTGCCGGGCAAGGCGATCGTCGAGGTCGTTCTGCACGAGGGCCGCAAGCACATCGTGCGGCGGATGCTGGACGCCGTGGGCCACCCGGTCCTGGCGCTGGCCCGCGTACAGGTCGGCCCGGTGCGCCTCGGCGAACTGCGCCCCGGGCGCTACCGGGTGTTGACCGCCGAGGAGGTCGCGCAGCTCTACCGCGCCGCCGGGCTCTGAGCGGACTGCCCTCGGCAGTGCACTGTGACCTCAGGGCGTCAGCAGTGACACCGGCTGACCGTCCGACTCACCGGACTGGGCCCAGGTCAGGTGCACACTGTGTTCCTGGGTAGCTGCCTCGACCGTGACCAGCTCCGCGTACAGCGGTGTCAGGGTGTCGGAGTGCATCTGTGTGGTGCTCAGGAGGGTCGCTGCCGACGCCGCGGCATCAGGTGATGGCGCCGTCTCGGCCACTGTCACCTCGCCCGGGACGGGGGCCACCACGAGGTAGGTCCGCTCCACGGATCCGTGCGACGACGCGTCCTGCTCGCCCGGTTTCAGAGCCCCGAGATCGATGGCGACCGGAGCGTTCACGTGCTCCGTCGGAGTGGCGTTCCCCCGGACCGGATCAGCGACCAGGTAGGGGCCGAGCACCGATCCGTCGTGCATCGCCCAGAGTTGTCCCAGGCGGTCCAGAGCGACCCAGGTCGAGGACCGAGCGTAGTCATCAGAGGTGCCGACATAGGCGCGATTGACCACACCGGGTCCCCATTCGGTGGTGAGGTTTTCATCCCGCTCCACCAGGGTGGCGAGCTCGTCACCGCTGTGCAGCTGGTCGGCGGCCGCGACCACCTGAAGGGCCGTACCCGGAAGGTCCGCGGCGCTGCTCAGGTCCACGAACTGGCTCTGAGTCGGGCCGATGAGCTGGGCAGCGATGGCCTCCTGGGGGAGGAGCAGGGCCAGCGCGTGCCGGTCACCGACCTCGACCTGCTGGATCCAGAAGGCGGGAGCAGCCCTTCCCTCCCAACTCGCTCCGCCCTGGCTGGTCAGCTCTGCGGGGACGGTGGGAGAGTCGCCTTCGATCGACCCGAGAACGATCGTGCTCTCTCCGCAGGCCTGCGTGAAGCCGGCCAGCAGCGAGCCGCCGCCAGCCACCGGCACGACGACCGGGTCGAGCCGGTCGGTGTGGATCACGGTGTGGGTGCCGTCCTCCGAGGGGCCCAGCGGGCACGCGGACCATGGGGCTGCCGGCAAGGCCCGTTGGACCGACTGCGGCAACAGACCACCGGCCCACGCAGCAGAGGCCACGACGGTCAGTGCTGTTGCGCCGACGACCACGCTCTGCCCTGTGCGACGTCGTTGGTAGGCGCGGCTCGAGAGCCGCGTTACTTCAGCGGCGTCCAGGGTGAGATCTGGGGGTGCACTGGCCGTGCTCAGGCCTCGACGCACCCTCTGTTCGATGTCGGTGTTCATCAGTGGACCTCCTGTGTGGACATGTGCGTGCGGAGGCGGCCAAGGCCGCGTGAGGCAGCGCTCTTCACTGCTCCCACAGAGATGCCGAGCTCGTCGGCGCACTGCTGTTCGGACAGATCGCAGTAGTAGCGGAGGACGACGACAGCCCGTTGGCCATCTGGCAACTCCCGCAGCCCGCGCACCAGGCGGTCCTGCTCGGCGATCTGCTCCGCGTGGTCCGGGCTGACCCTGGCTTTCTCTGCCTGTGCCTCGACGTCGGCATCGATCACGTGCCGGCCGTGCCGTCGCCAGTCCTCTCGCGTCAGGTTGAGCATGACGGTGCGCGTGTAGGCGGTGGCCCGGGGCTGATCGACCCGATCCCACGCGCGATAGGTGCGTAACAGCGCGCCCTGAACAAGATCCTGGGCCCGATGGACATCACCGGTGAGGAACCAGGCGATCCGCAGGAGTTCGGGGCCTGCCTGCTCCACGAACTCGGTGAACTCTGAGTCCCGGGTCCTGCGGCTGCGTCCGATCACGCGTCCTCCTGGTGGGGTCCTGCTGGTCACTCTCTCCTAGTCAGGGCGAGCAGGAAAGGTTGCCCGCACACCGCAACCAGTCGCGCAGGTGGCCTCGGACTCGGGGCTAGCGCGCTAGTAGGCTTGCCGGGTGCCCGAACATCCCCTGACCATCGCCGTCGACGGCCCCAGCGGCTCCGGCAAGTCGTCGGTGTCCAAAGCCGTCGCGCGCGAGCTCGGGCTCGGCTATCTCGACACCGGTGCGATGTACCGCGCCCTGACCTGGTGGGTGCTTGACGAAGGCATCGACCCCACTGATCAGGCCAAGGTTGCCGACGCCTCTCGGTCACTGCCCCTGGAGATCGCGACGGATCCCACGGGTCCGGTGACGGTCACCGTCAACGGAACAGACATCACCGAGGCGATCCGGGAGACCTGGATCAGCAGCCAGGTCTCGGCCGTGGCCACCAACCTGGACGTCCGCGCCGAGCTGCGCCGCCGCCAGCGAGAGCTGATCGATCAGCTCCGTGCGGACCGCGGCGGTGTGGTCGCCGAGGGGCGGGACATCACCACCGTGGTCGCGCCCGACGCAGAGCACCGCATCCTGGTCACCGCCTCCGAAGAGGCCCGCCTGGCCCGCCGGTCGACCGAACTGCACGGGACGGCAGGGGCCGAGCAGATCGAGGCCACCCGTGACCAGATCAGCCGCCGCGACCGGGACGACGCCACCGTCAGCGCCTTCTTCGAGCCCGCAGAGGGGGTCGTGGGCCTGGACACCTCCGACCTGAGCTTCGAGCAGGTCGTCCAGGCCGTGCTCGACCTCGTCCGGGGTGAGGTCGCACCGCAGACACCTGAACAGTCCGATCCGTCCAAGGAGGACCGATGACCGACCACAACGATCACGACGCACAGACCGCCGACGCGAAGATCTCTGACGCGAAGATCTCTGACTACGCCCACCCCGAGCGCCTGGTCACCACCGACTGGCTCGCCGAGCACCTGGCCGATGACGACATCGTGGTGCTGGAGTCCGACGAGGACGTCCTGCTCTACGACACCGGCCACATCCCGGGTGCGCTGAAGCTGGACTGGCACACCGACCTCAACGACCCCTTGACCCGCGACTACGTCGACGGCGAGCGCTTCGCCCAGGTCATGGGGGAGCGCGGCATCGGCCGCGACACCACCGTCGTCCTGTATGGCGACCGGTCCAACTGGTGGGCCGCCTACGCCCTGTGGGTGATGACGCTCTTCGGCCACGAGGATGTGCGCCTCCTGGACGGCGGCCGCGCAAAGTGGGTCGCCGAGGGCCGCGAGATGACCACCGATGTGCCCGAGGTGACGCACACGACATACCCCGTCGTGGACCGGGACGACACCGGTGTCCGGGCCTTCAAGGCCGACGTGCTCGAGCACATCGGCCAGCCGATGGTCGACGTCCGCAGCCCTGGGGAGTACTCCGGCGAACTGCTCCACATGCCCGACTACCCGCAGGAGGGCGCGATGCGCGGCGGCCACATCCCCGGTGCCAAGAGCGTGCCGTGGGCGCGCGCGGCCAACGACGACGGCACCTTCAAGAGCCGGGCCGAGCTGGAGGAGATCTACCTGCAGGAGCAGGGCCTCACCCCCGGCGACGACGTCGTGGCCTACTGCCGGATCGGTGAGCGCTCGAGCCACACCTGGTTCGTGCTCACTCATCTGCTGGGCTTCGACAAGGTCCGCAACTACGACGGCAGCTGGACCGAGTGGGGCAACTCGGTCGGCGTGCCGGTGGAGCGCTGATGTCGCCGAGCGGGACGAGCGCCGATCTTCCGGCCGCCCTGGCCGAGCTCGCCGAAGACTTTCAGGCCGTGACCCAACCGGAGCGTCTCCAGCTGCTCCTTGAGTTGTCGAACGAGCTGCCAGCGCCTCCTGAGCGCTACTCGGGGGGCCTGGAGACGATGGAGCGTGTCGACGAGTGCCAGTCGCCGCTCTTCCTCGCCGTGGAGGTGGAGGACGAGGGCGAGCGCACCGTGCACCTGTTCTTCGACGCGCCGCCAGAAGCGCCCACGACGCGCGGCTTCGCCGGGATCCTGCACGAGGGTCTGGATGGGCTGCCGGCTGCCGAGGTGCTGTCCGTCCCCGACGATGCCCCTTATCGCTTCGGACTGGCCGAAGCGGTCTCGCCGCTGCGGATGCGGGGCATGGTCGGGATGCTCGGCCGGATCAAGCGACAGGTACGGCTGCGCATCGACGCCGCCGACCGGGCAGCAGGAGGAGAGAACTGATGAGCACCGAGGACCGACCCGATCTGAACGAGACCGAGGTCGAGTGGACCGGGGGAGTGGACCCCGATTCCCCGGTCGAGCCCGACCTGGAGGTGACCGAGGAGGACGAGAAGCTCGAGAACGCCCTGCGAGCGGGCCTCGACGACTTCGAGCTCTCCGATGAGGACCTCGCCCTGGTCGAGCTCGGCGAGCTGAGCGCCGACGACGACGACGAGGCCTCCTCGCGGCCCGTCGTGGCCGTGGTGGGTCGGCCCAACGTCGGCAAGTCCAGCTTGGTCAACCGGATTCTCGGCCGCCGCGAGGCGGTCGTCGAGGACGTGCCTGGCGTCACCCGCGACCGGGTCGCCTACGACGCCGAGTGGTCGGGGCGCAAGTTCACCCTGGTCGACACCGGCGGCTGGGAGGTGGATGCGACCGGTATCCACCTGCGCGTCGCCGAGCAGGCCGAGGTGGCCGTCGAGCTCGCCGACGTCGTGATGTTCGTGGTTGATGCCACGGTCGGCGCGACCGACACCGACGAGCAGGTCGTCCGCCTCCTGCGCCGCTCCCGCAAGCCGGTCATCCTGGTCGCCAACAAGGTCGACGACCAGCGGATGGAGGCTGACGCCGCGATGCTGTGGTCGCTCGGTCTTGGTCAGCCGTGGCCGGTCTCCGCCCTGCACGGCCGCGGCTCGGGGGACGTGCTCGACGCCGTCCTGGACGTGCTGCCGGACGTCTCTGCGGTCGCCGGCGCCTACCCGCGTGGTGGCCCGCGCCGCGTCGCCCTGCTGGGTCGGCCCAACGTGGGCAAGTCCTCGCTGCTCAACAAGCTGGCCGGCACCGACCGGGTCGTCGTGGACGACGTCGCCGGCACCACCCGCGACCCGGTGGACGAGCTCATCGAGCTCGGCAACAGCGGCAAGGTATGGCGTTTCGTCGACACCGCAGGTATCCGTCGGCGGGTGCACCAGACCCGGGGGGCGGACTTCTACGCCTCGCTGCGCACGCAGACCGCGCTGGAGAAGGCGGAGGTCGCCGTCGTGCTGATCGACGTCTCGCAACCGATCGCCGAGCAGGATATCCGCGTGGTGCAGCAGGTGGTCGATGCTGGCCGGGCCTTGGTCATCGCCTACAACAAGTGGGACCTGATGGATGAGGAGCGGCAGTACTACCTGGAGCGGGAGATCGAGCGCGAGCTGGTCCAGATCCAGTGGGCGCCGCGGGTCAACGTGTCGGCACGCACCGGCCGGCACGTGGCCAAGTTGGAGCCCGCGCTTGAGGTGGCCCTGGCCTCGTGGGACCGCCGGATCCCGACCTCCAAGTTGAACTCCTTCTTCGGCGAGGTCGTCGCGGCCCACCCGCACCCGGTCCGCGGCGGCAAGCAGCCCCGCATCCTGTTCGCCACCCAGGCAGCCACCCGACCGCCGAAGTTCGTGGTCTTCGCCTCCGGCTTCATCGAGGCCGGCTACCGCCGCTTCCTCGAGCGTCGGCTGCGTGAGGAGTTCGGCTTCGAGGGCAGCCCGATCGAGATCTCGGTCCGGGTGCGCGAGAAGCGCTCCCGCCGCTGACTCAGGAACGCCGCCGTTGGATTCGTCCGGTGGGTCGGGCATGGGTTATCTTTGTCCCTGCCCAACCGGGCCTCGGGCTGTGGCGCAGCTTGGTAGCGCACTTGACTGGGGGTCAAGGGGTCGCAGGTTCAAATCCTGTCAGCCCGACCGAGAGAAACATGCAGGTAGAAGGCCCTGTCGGAGAAATCCGACAGGGCCTTCGTCATGCGCTGGGGGATCGTTGACCACCTTTGTTGACCACCATTAGGCGCTGAGCGCCGTGCTGAGAGTCCGCATCGCCTCGGCTGCGACGTCGGGGGAGACGTGCCCGTAGACGTCGCCCGTGATCGCCGTGGACGAGTGCCCGAGGATCTCGGAGACGACCTTCAGCGGTACTCCCTTCGCCAGGAGGACCGACGCTGCCGAGTGTCGCAACGTGTGCAGCCCTGCACCGGCGATCCCGGCCCGGCTGGTCGCCGCCTTGAACGCCCGCAGAGCGTTCCTGGGGTCGCTCGGCTGGCCGAACTCCGTCGTGAAGACGAACCCCGTCTCGACCCACATCGAGCCCGCCTCCGCACGCTCGACGCGCTGGCGCTCCCTCATCGCGTGGAGGACCTCGACCGACTCATCGGTGAGGAACAGTGTCCGCTTCGACTTCGCCGTCTTCGGTTCCGTCACGACGAGCTGGCCGTGCTCCCGCGCCAGCGTGCCCCGCACCCGCAGCGTCCTGTTCGTGAGGTCGACGTCCGACCAGCGCAGCGCAAGCGCCTCGCCTCGCCGCATCCCCGTGTTCACGAGCAGACGGAACAACGGCGCATAGCGGGAGCCTTCGGCCGCGTCGAGCACCGTCTCGACCTCATCGACAGTGAGGTAGTTCGCCTCCTTCGTCGTCACCTTCGGCCGGCGGACCACGGCCGCGGGATTCTCCCCGAGTGCCCGGTCCCGCACGGCAGTGTCCAGCACCGCCCGCAGGACCGTGTACGTCGAGCGCACCGTCGACTCAGACAGGCCCTTCTTCCGCAGGTCTGCGACCCACGCCTCGACCTTCCTCGGGGTCACCCTGTCGAGCGCGCTGCGACCGAGGTCGGAGTCCACGACATGCTTCCTCGCCAGAGTCGCGTACATCGCCTTCGTGCTCGCCTTCCGGTCACTCACCGCGAGCGTGGACGCGACCCATTCCTCGACGAACGCACCGAGGACGACGCGGGAGTCCTTCGGCGGCTGGGACCGCTTGACCCGACGACGAGCTTCCTCGGCCTTCTCCCGCGCTTCCTTGGCCGTCTTCCCGTAGACCGTGCTGCGCTTGGCCAGCCCGTCCGGGTCGATGTAGCGCAGGCTCACCGCCCAGCGGCCATCCTTCCGCTTGACCGGCTTCGACCCCTCACCGTTGGCTCGTCTACTCACCGGACTGTCTTCCTTCTAGGACGTCAATCGCCCGTTTGGCACCTTCGGCCGCGAGCGCGACCATCTCGCTGTGCAGAGCCCGGACCGCCTCTCGCAGGGGACCGTCGTCGAGCTCGTCGTCGGCACGCACACCAGCAAGGGTCAGGGTGAACAGCCGGCCGCTACTGGCAGCGTCGACCATGTCTTCCTGCAGCTGGCGGTTGTCGACGAACTCCCGCAGCTCGGGGTCGTAGACCGCGAGGTCGAAGTACTCGATGTACCCGTTCGCCAGGGCCGCGAGCGCGTTGCTCAGCTGGTCTCTGGCCTCGTCGATCTTCCGCGCGACCATCTTCGCGTGCTCCTTGCGATAGAGGTCTATCGGCGTGAGCAGGTCTTCGACTTCCTGGTCGAAGACGTCAGCGAAGGCGATCAGCTCGTCGACGGTGATCTTCCGCGGTGGGTTGCCCTTCTCGATCTTGTAGATCGCTGAGGCGTTGATCGGGCAGCCGGCCTCGGTCATCCGCCTGGCGAGGGTCTCGTAAGACCACTCCTGCCTTCGACGCTCTAGTGCGATCCGTTGGGCGAGGTTGCTCTCACCCTGGATGCTCCGCGTCGGGTTTGGGCGAGCCATCTCGACCCTTCTTCCTTCCGGCGACGTTCCTATACGGAATGCAGCATAGCCGTGTTGGCTTGCTTCCGCAATCCACTCGCGTCCACCATGTTCCTACCGGATACGTCCGGACGATGTTTAGGAACACAAGTCAACAGCGCAGCACCCCGGCTGGCCGACGAGCAGAGCACGACGTCTCGGTCCGCGAACCCAAGAGGAAGCCGGGAGTCCCACCAACTCAACCGACCTAGGAGACGAGCCATGACTCGACTACTGCATCCCATCCCCGACGCGGCAGCCGTCCTCGGCATCGGCCGCAGCACGCTCTACGAACTCATCGCCGCCGGCGAGATCGCCACGGTCAAGATCGGCCGCCGAACCCTCATCTCCCAGGACGAACTAGAGCGATACGTCCGCGAGCTCGGGCAGGTCCCGGCGTGAGGGTAAACGGCACGGTTCGGCTCGACCTCACCGCCGGAGATCCCCGCAACTGGACCGACACGCACGCCATCGAGCGACTGATCCAAGAGGCCACCTACGCACCGCCCGGCGCGGACATCATCTTCGTCGTCCGCCGTGGGCAGCTCGCACCACTCCACGGCATCGCATGGCTCCGCGAGCACGGCCAACACCTCGGCTCGGTCACCGTCGAGTGCACCGACCCGGACACCATCACGCGCTGGGTCGCCCAGCTCCGCCCCGAAGCCCCCCAGGAGGGCCACCTTGTCAGCACTGGAGCAGCGCGGCCGTGAGCACGGCTGTTACTTCACCGCGGCCGAGCTGGTCGCAACCACTTTCCCCGAACCCCGCTGGGCCGTCCCTGGCCTGATAGCGGAAGGGCTGAACCTCCTGGTCGGCTCACCGAAGCTCGGCAAATCATGGCTCGTCCTCGGTCTCGGAGTCGCCATCGCCTCCGGCGGCCGAGCGCTCGGGAAGGTGCCCGTCGAAAAGGGATCGGTCCTGTACGCCGCACTGGAGGACACGCCGCGACGACTGAAGGGCCGGCTAAAGGCAGTCCTCGCAGACGAGCCCGTCCCCGACGATCTCCACATCACGACGCTACTGCCGCGAGGGCAGGACATGATCGAGCTCGTCAGCGACTGGCTCGACGCCCACCCCGACGCCCGGCTCGTGGTCATCGACGTGCTCCGCAAGGTCACACCGAGGACGGACGGCCGCAACGCCTACGAGGCCGACTACGACGCCATGACAGCGCTGAAGCGGCTGGCAGACAAGCACGGGGTCGCCGTCATTGCCGTGCACCACACCCGCAAGATGGCCGACGAGACCGACGTCTTCAACGAGGTCTCAGGCTCGACCGGACTCACCGGAGCGGCGGACGCCATCCTCATCGCCAAGCGGGCACGCAACACCGCCGAAGCCGTCCTCCACGTCACCGGCCGCGACGTCACCGAGCACGAGTACGGACTGACGTGGCACGCCGACTCGTGCACATGGGCTCTGCTCGACGAGCCCGTCGCCATCGCCAGCATGGGCACCACCCGGCGGAAGGTCCTGTCCTGGCTCACCGACCACGAGGGCGACACCCCGACGCAGATCTCCGAAGCGACCGGGATCTCGCTCACCACCGTGAAGCAGACCGTCCGCCGCATGGTCGACGACCACCAGCTCGACACGGACGGGCAAGGGCACTACTTCCCGCCCACGCAGTCACTGTCACCCGTGTCACCCGTGTCACCCATGCAGGTCAACGGCTCACCGGCAGGTGACACCCCAGTGACAGCCCTGTCACCCGCTCTGACCAGCAACGGTGACAGCGGTGACAGCGGTGACACCCAACCCCTACTCACCCTCGTTACCGAGGAGATACGCCCATGACGCCCTCACCCCTGCCACCCGTGGCCTTCCTCCACGTCGTCGGGCACCGTGCCCGCAGGCCCGGAGTCCTCGCCATCGTCGAGCGCACCTTCCGTGTCCGTTGGCAGCGCGGGGAGTGGACGTGCGACTGCCCCGCCCCGGACGGTGCCACCTGCGAGCACGTCGACAGCGTGCTTGCGCTGCTGCATCCAAACGTGCTCGGAAGCGAGGACGACCGATGACCCTCCGCCCCTGTCTCGACTGCGGGGTCCCTACCGGCGTGGGTCCCCGGTGCCAGACCTGCCGCCCCCCGGACCACCAGCTGTCCGCCCACCAGCGAGGCTACGACGCCGCGTGGCGACGACTGTCTCGACAGGCTCGACGGCTGCAGAACTACTGCAGCGACTGCGACACGCAGGACGACCTGACCGTCGACCACACGGCCGAGGCGTGGGCAGCCCACGAGGCTGGCCGGCGCATCACGCTGGCGATGGTCACCGTCGTGTGCCGGTCGTGCAACTCCCGACGTGGCGCGGTCCGAGGCGAACGACACGCCGGTCAGGTGCTTGACGACCGGCCTACTGCTCCCCCCTCCGGCCCTCCGGGACCGCTGGGGAAGCCGCGGGGACAGTTGAGAATGAATCTCAACTCTGGCGGTGAGCGCCGGTGACGGGCCTGAAGGTCGGCCGCAAGGGCAACCTGACGAACGGTGACGTGCCGCTGCCGTTCCGGCCGCGCTCGACGGTGGAGTCCGAGAGGTTCGCCGCGTTCGTGCGGAAGTTCCTGGTGACGCCGAAGGGCACGGGCGCGAAGAAACCGCTACGGCTGCACGACTTCCAGATGGATATCGCGCGTGACGTCCTGGACTCCGGCGCTCGCACGGTCGGGCTGATGCTGCCCAGAGGGTCGGGCAAGACGACCCTGAACGCTGCTATCGGCCTGTACTGCCTGTTCTGCTGGGGTGAGGGCGCGAACGTGGTCGTGGTGGCGGTCGACGAGCGGCAGGCCGCGCTGGCGTTTAACGCTGCCCGGCGCATGGTCGAGCTGTCCGACGAGCTGAGCAGCCGCGTGCATGTCTACCGGGACAAGCTGGTCCTGCCGTTGACGGATTCGACGTTCACCACGCTGCCGGCGACCCCGGCGGCGCTAGAAGGACTCGACTATGTGCTCTGTCTGGCCGATGAGGCCGGTGTCATCCGCCGCGACGTGTTCGAGGTGGTGCAGCTGGCCCAGGGCAAACGGGAGCGGTCCGTGCTGGTGGCGATCGGCACGCCGGGCCCGAACCTGGAGGATCAGGTGCTGCTGTCCCTGCGGGAGTATGCCGCGCTGCACCCCGAGGACAAGTCCCTGCGGTGGCGGGAGCACTCGGCCGCCGGCTACGAGAACCACCCGGTCGACTGCGCTCACTGCTGGGACCTGGCGAACCCCGCGCTGGCCGCCGGCTTCCTACACCGGGACGCGCTGACCGCGCTGCTCCCGCCCAAGACGCGGGAGTCGACGTTCCGGCGTGCCCGGCTCTGCCAGATCGTCTCTGAGACGGACGGCGCGTTCCTGCCTCCGGGCACCTGGGACGGCCTGAGCACGGGTGAGGCGATCGAGGACGGGGAGCGTGTCGTCCTGGCCCTGGACGGTTCGTTCAGCGACGACACGACGGCGCTGCTGCTCGGCACCGTCTCGGAGACTCCGCACTTCGACGTGCTGGCCGTCTGGGAGCGACCGGCCGGGGACGAGTCCTACCGGGTGCCCGTGGCCGAGGTCGAGCACGCCATTCGGGAGGCGTGCCGGCGCTGGGACGTGGTGGAGATCGTCGCTGACCCGTTCCGCTGGACCCGGACCCTGCAGGCGCTGGAGGCCGAGCGGCTGCCCGTCGTGGAGTTCCCGCACTCCCCGTCCCGGCTGACGGCCGCGACGGGTGACCTGTACAGCGCTGCCGTCAACGGCCGCATGAGCCATTCCGGTGACCCGCGGCTGGCGGCGCACGTCGGCGCGGCGGTGATCCGTGAGGACGCCCGCGGCATCCGTCTGGACAAGGCCAGCCGGTCCCGCACCGCTCGCAAGATCGACCTAGCGGCCTGTCTGGTCATGGGTCATTCCCGCGCCACCTGGCGTGCCACCCACAAGCCACGGCGACGTGCCGTGTCCTTCCGATAGGAGAACCACCCATGTCCGAGCTCGACACCCTCACCACGACCCTGCAGCTGATCGACGAGAAGGCCGCGGCCTACTCCCGGCTGACCGCCTACTACGAGGGCCGGCAGCCGCTGACGTTCCTGTCTCCCGAGTCGCGGGCGGCGCTGAACAACCGGCTGTCGGCGGTCTCGGTGAACATTCCGCGGCTGCTGGTCGACACCATCGCCGAGCGGCTGCGCGTCACCGGATTCTCCCGGCCCGAGGTGTGGGCCGACTGGCAGACCAACGGCATGGACACCATGCACCGGGTAGCGCACCGCGAGGCGCTGCTGCTCGGTGACTGCTTCGTCATCGTCTGGGCCGGCTCCGACGGCACGCCCCAGGTCACGGTGGAGTCCGCCACGCAGATGGCGGTGACGACCGACCCCGCGACCCGGCAGATCACGTCGGCGGTCAAGCGGTGGGAGGCGCACGACGGCACGCACGCCGTCCACTACGGACCCGAGGAGATCACCCGCTGGCACGCTCCCGGCCGAGGCGCGACCACCACCGGATTCCGCAAGACCGGCACGATCCCCAACCCGCTCGGTGTCGTGCCGGTCGTCTGGCTCCGCAACGGTGACCGGCTGCTGAACCACGGCATCAGCGAGATGGCCGACGTCCTGAGCCTCACCGACGCGCTGGTGAAGTTGACGACGGACATGCTCACCGCGTCGGAGTACGCTGCCCGGCCCCGCCGGTACGCCTCCGGTGTCGAGCTGGAGGTCGACGAGGACGGCACCGCGGTCAACCCGTTCCCGGAGACGGACCGGATGATGATCTCGGAGTCGCACGAGACGAAGTTCGGGCAGCTGGCCGGCGCGGACCTCACCGGCTACGAGAACGCGGTGTCCGTCGTCATGCGTCAGATCAGCGCCGTCTCCGGCCTGCCCGAGCACCTGCTCGGCATCGGCGGGGACAACCCGACCAGCGCCGACAGCATCCGCGCGTCCGAGGCCGCGCTCACCGCCCGCGCCGAGGCCCGGCAGGGCACCTACGGCAAGGCGTGGACCCAGGTCGCCCGGCTGATCGCCGCGGTCCGCCACGGCGTCGACCCGGCCGGCGTGGACGTCACGGTCACGTGGGCAGACCCGTCCACCCGGTCCGCGTCCCAGGAGGCCGACGCCGTGGTCAAGCTGCACTCCGCCGGCATCCTGCCGACGACCTACGTCCTGCAGCGGCTGGGCTACCGGGACGACGAGATCGCCGCTATCCGGGCTGCCCGTCGTACCGAGGCGCTGGATTCCGCCGGCGTCGACGTCCTGCGAGGGCTGGCACAGTGACCTACTTCGACCAGCTCGACGTCCTGGCCGAGGACACCGCCGAGCATCTGGTGCAGATCGTGACCTCGCTCGACGAGGGCCGCATCGACCGGGCGGAAGCGGTGGCGCTGATCGCCGCGTTCCTCGCCGCGGCGAACGTCCGCGCCACCGTCCTGGCCGACCTGGCCCTGTCGGCGCAGATCACCGCCGGCACCGGCCGGGCGGTCCCGGTGCTCGGTCTGACCCGTCCCGACGAGGCCGCACGGCTGCACCGGGCCGCGTCCACGCTGCTGGAGCGGCTACCGCCGGACCTGGAGGCAGCCGAGGCGCAGATACGCCGGATCGGTCGTGCCGAGCCGCTGAAGGCCGCGTCCGACGCCCGTAGCGACGGCATCGCCAAGTCGGCCCTGGTCGAGGGCTGGATCCGGGACCGCAACGGCGACGAGTGCCAGCTCTGCACATGGTGGTGGCGAGAGGGCCGCGTCTGGCCCAAGTACCACCCCATGCCCCGACACACCGGGTGCGTCTGCACCCAACGGATCGTGCTCGTCGAGCGCGTCCGAGAAGTCCAGCGATAGGAGAGAACACCATGACCGAGCAGAACACCGAGAACACCACCACCGAGGCCCAGGACGACGCCGTGGACGCCGCCGAGGCCCAGGACGAGCATGAGGCCACCGAGGAGCCCCAGGACGAGCAGGAGACGTTCCCTCGCTCATACGTCCAAGAGCTGCGCGACGAGTCCGCCCGCTACCGTCTTCGTGCCGCCCGTGCCGACGACCTCGCCGCGGCGCTGTGGACCGCCCGCGTGGCCGCGACCGGCCGACTGGCCGACCCGAGCGACCTGGCCATGCCCGACGAGGCCGACCCGCTCGACTCCGAGGCCGTGACCGCGGCCGTGGACGACCTGCTCACCCGCAAGCCGCACCTGGCATCCCGTCGTCCCCGTGGCGACGTCGGGCAGGGCATGGCAGGCTCGACGGCGACCACCGACCTGGCCGGGATGCTCCGGTCACGAGCCTAGGAGGAACGCATGGCGAAGGCGCACCACGAGAAGATCATCCAGACCGGGGAGCTGCTGCTCGACAAGATCCGCGAGTCCGCCGACGACTACACCGCACCGGACGACTGTCACGCCCTGGCGCAAGCATTCGCCACGGTCGTGGAGGCGATGCCGCGTGACACGTCCGCCGGCGGTGAGGGCAAGGGTCGCAACGTGTGGTGACATACCCCCCCGTGGTACCCTGAGAGGGTAGGTCCTGGTGGCCTGCCCTCTCAGTGGTCCTGGTGGCCGAGGTCGAGTGAACACCCCTCCCTCCCAGACAGGACACCCTTATGGCCCTCGCATCCCAGACCCAGACCGCCGCCCCCGGCTCCGTCGCCACCACCGAGCTGACCGCCGAGCAGGTGCTCACGACCCTGATCCAGCCGCTGGAGGCCGCGAGCCAGTTCCTCGCCGCCGGCCCACGGATCATCGACACCGCCGGCCCCGTCAGGATTCCGAAGATGGGCGGCGCGACCTCCCCGTCGTGGCACGGCGAGAACGAGCAGATCACCGAGGTTGACCCGACCTTCGACGAGCTGCACCTGCTCCCGTCCACGATGGAGAGCATCAAGACCCTGACCCGGTACTCCAACGAGCTGGCCCGCCAGTCCGTCGTGGCGCTGGACGCCGCGATCAAGCAGCGGCTGGTCAAGGACGTGGCCGACACGATGGACGCCCAGCTCTTCTCCGCCGGCGGTGACGGCATCACCCGGCCGCGTGGCCTGTTCGCCTACGCCGGCACGCAGACCGTCGCGGTGGACGGGGCGCTGACCCTGGACCACCTGCTCGACGCCCAGGGCCTGGCGATGGCTGCGAACGTCAACCTAGAGCGGACCAAGTGGGTCCTGACCAGCCGGGAGTTCATCAACCTGCGGAAGGTCAAGGACGCTGACGGCCGCTACCTGATCGAGCCGGACGTCCACGTCGCCGGACAGTACCGCCTGTTCGGTGTGCCGGTGCTGGTGACCAACCGCGTCCCGGACACCACGGGCGCGTCCCCGACCGGCCGTGCCGCGCTCGTCGACTTCTCTCAGGTGGTCGTGGCCCGCGACGTCGCCCCGAGCGTGAAGGTGCTCGACCAGACCTTCGCGGCGCACGATCAGCAGGGGATCCGGGTCGTCTACCGGCTCGACGCCGCCCCGGCCAACCCCGAGGCGATCATCAAGCTGACCGGGATCACGATCTGAGATGTACCCCACCCCTGGTGACGTCCTGACCTTCCTCGGAGACAGCGGGGAGGGTCAGGACGACGCGCCCATCACCGCGCACCTGAACACCGCCATGCAGATGGTCAAGGCGTACACCCGCGGCAACGGCTTCGACGAGTTCGGACCGGCCGATGACGTGGCCGCGGTCGTCGTCTCGTGCGCCGCACGGCTCTACCGGAACCCCACCCTGGACCGCACCCAGACGATCGGGCCGTTCCAGACCTCACCGGGCATCTTCCAAGGCTGGACCCTGGCCGAGCTGGCGATCCTGAACAACTACCGCCGGAGGGCGCTGTGAAGGCCCGCGTGCGGGAGATGGCCGCACGCATGGACGCCGCGCTCACCTGCACCGGACGGCTGCGCGAGGTCACCGGCGTGGAGATCGACGACGAGGGCCGCGAGGTCCCGGCCTACGCCACCCGCTGGACCGGCCGCTGCCTGATCTACCCCGCGGACCGCGACGCCACGGTCGTGGACGTCGGCGGCGCGACCACCCCGCTGGCCCGGTACACCGTCCTGCTCCCCGCCGAGGTCGACGTGCGGATCGGGCACGTCCTGGACGTCACCGTCTCCCCGGACAACCCGAGGCTGGTCGGCGCGGTCTTCCGCATCGCTGACGCCCCGCTCGACGCATGGGCCGCGGTCCGGCACGTCATGGCCGAGCGGATCGAGGGTGGGATCTGGTCCTGAGCGGTCCCGGTTGACCACCATTCCTGACCACCATTCGTGTCTGTCCGCTAGCATCCGGGAGAATCCATGCTAGTCATCGTTGCAGGTCACAGACCTACATGGACAGCGGTGGACCCCCTGCCGACGTCTGGGGGTCAAGGGGTCGCAGGTTCAAATCCTGTCAGCCCGACCGAGAGAACCGCTGGTCAGCAACACGCTGACCAGCGGTTCTGCTGTGTCGGAGGCGCCACCCTACACTGAGCGTCATGATCACGGGCACGGGGGAGAGCGCGGAGCGTGCGCAGGACCGCTCCCCGCACCGGGTGCTGCCTGTGACCGATCGCCTCTGGACGATCCCCAACATCCTCAGCATCGTGCGCCTGCTGCTGCTGCCGGTCTTCATCTGGTGCCTGGTGCAGGACCGCTACGGCTGGGCCGGTCTGGTCCTGGTGATCTCCGGTCTCACCGACTACCTGGATGGCCGGATCGCTCGCTCCTACGGTTTGGTCAGCAAGCTCGGACAGGTCCTGGACCCGATCGCTGACCGCCTCTACATCGCGACCACGCTGATCAGCCTCGCCTGGATCGGCGTCATCCCGTGGTGGCTGCTGGGTGTGCTGGTGGCGCGCGACGCCTTCATCCTGGCGATGTACCCGATCGTCCGCCGTCACCACCTGCCGATCCCACCTGTCGACTTCGTGGGCAAGGCAGCGACCTTCAACCTGCTGGGTGCCTTCCCGCTGCTGCTCTTTGGCCACGTCGCGGGCTGGTGGACGACGCTCGCCCTGGTCACCGGATGGGCGCTGGCCTGGTGGGGGACCGTCCTCTACTGGGCGACCGGCCTGATCTACGCCTGGCAGGTCCGGCACATGCTGCGTCAGGCGCGTGCGCTGGAGGTGCCCGTATGACGTCGCCCAGCTCGCAGGGGCATCGCCCGGAAGGCAGCACCGCCACTGCAGCCCCCCGCCCCCGTAACCCCGCCGCCTCGATGGCTCTCCTCGAAGAGGTCCTCGACCCGCCGGTCGGTCCGGGCTACCACTCGGCCGCCCAGGCGCGCGAGGAGCAGGGGTTGCGGGCCTCGACCGGCCTCAACACCAGCCTGATGCTGGTGACGGCTCTCGCGCTCGGCTTCCTGATGACCATCGCCGCGGTGACGCTGCGGGCACCTGACCCGGCCGCGGCTCAGACGCGCGCGGACCTGATCACCCGGATCGAGGCCGCGCAGGCAGCCGGGGACGAGCAGGGCCGTCAGGTCGAGGCCCTGCGGGCCGAGATCTTGGAGCTGGAGCAGGAGCAGGCTCGCGCTGCCGAGGGGGTGGCGGGCCAACGGGCGATCACCGCGGCCGGCATCGAGGCCGGCGCCCAGGCCGTCGCCGGACCCGGGGTCGTCGTGACCCTCAACGACGCGCAACCGGCGGCTGCGCCGGGCGAAGGCGTCAAGGGTGAGCGGGTGAACTCGCGCGACCTGCAGCTCGTGGTCAACGGGCTGTGGTCGGCCGGGGCCGAGGCGATCTCGGTCAACGGGCACCGCCTCACCAGCATCTCGGCCATCCGCTACGCCGGAGAGGCCATCATCGTCGACTTCCGTGGTCTCACCCCGCCCTATGAGATCCGTGCGATCGGCGACCCTGCCGCTCTGCAGACCGAGACCACCTCAGGGGTGACCGGCGCCTATCTGTCCGAGCTGCGCCGCCAGCTCTCGCTGCAGACCTCGGTCTCGGTCCAGCGCGAGATCACCATCGGTCCTGGCGAACGACTCACCACCCGCGTCGGACACGTGCCGGCCGCGGCCACCCCCACCAAGGAGGACCGATGATCCCGGTATTGGGACTGATCGCAGGAGTGGTCCTCGGGCTGTGGCTGAACCCCGAGGTGCCGCAGTGGGCAGCGCCCTATCTGCCCATCGCGGTGATCGCCGCCCTCGACGCGGTCTTCGGCGCCGTCCGCGCCTCGCTCGAAGGCGTCTTCAACGATCGCGTCTTCGTCATCTCGATCGCGTCGAACGTCGTCGTCGCTGCGCTCATCGTCTACATCGGTAACCAGCTCGGCGTCGGCTCCCAGCTGTCCACCGGCATCGTGGTCGTGCTCGGCCTGCGCATCTTCTCCAACGTGGCCGCCATTCGGCGCCACCTCCTGGGGGCTTGATGGCGCCGAACCGATCCAAGCTGCCCCGGGTCCGGCGCCGCAACGCCGCACCCCAACCCACCACCGCGGAGGCCCGGACGCGGCTCTTCCGGATGAGTGGGCTGCGCCTGACCCGCGGTCAGCTCCTCGGTGCGCTGCTCACGCTGCTCATCGGGCTGTCCTTCGTCGCCCAGGCCCGCAGCACCGAGGAGGCGGGTCTGCGCGAGTTGCGGCAGAGCGAGCTGGTGGCGCTGCTCGACGACGCCAGCACCCGGGTCGACGCGCTGCAGCGCGAGGTCATCGAGCTGGAGGCCGACCGGGAGCGGCTCCAGGGCCAGCAGGGTGACCGGGCCGCCGCGGACGCCGCGCGCCAGCGCTTGGAGTCCTACGAGATCCTGGCCGGCACCGTCCCGGTCCAGGGCCAGGGGATCAGCGTCTTCGTCAACGACCCCTCCAACGCGATCACGCAGACCATGCTGCTCGACGGCATACAGGAGCTTCGAGACGCCGGGGCCGAGGCGATCTCGATCGGGCCGACCCGCGTGGTGGCCTCCAGCTACGTCTCCTCCACCCCCGATGGTGAGCTGATGCTGGACGGCGAGGTCCTCGCCAAGCCGTTCCGCATCCTGGCGATCGGGGACAGCCACACGCTCGCCGGCGCGATGGCCATCCCCGGCGGGTTCAGCGACAGCCTGCGCAACGCCGGCGCCAGCGTGGACGTGACCGAGAATCCCGAGTTGCGGATCGACGCGGTACGGGCTCCGACCTCCGCCCGTCATGCCCAGCCGGTGCCCTCCACCCCCGCCCCGAGCCCGTGAGCGCATAAGGTAGAACTGCACCTGACCGGACGCGACGATGCGCCGGACCACGACGCCCGAGGAGAGCGATGAGCACCCTGAATTACCCCGAGGACCTCCGCTACACCAGCGACCACGAGTGGGTCAAGGACATGGGCGACGGGGTCGCCCGGGTCGGGATCACCGCCTACGCGCAGGACGCGCTCGGCGATGTCGTCTACGTCTCGCTGCCGCAGGTCGGGGACACCGTCGCCGTCGGTGACTCGGTCGGTGAGGTGGAGTCCACCAAGTCCGTCAGCGACATCTACGCCCCCCTGGCCGGTGAGGTCGTGGGCGCCAACGAGGCGCTGGATGCCACCCCGGAGCTGGTCAACAGCGACTCCTACGGCGAGGGCTGGATGTATGAGATCAAGGTCGAGGACGCTGGCGCGCTGGACGGTCTGCTGGACGCCGCGGCCTACCAGGCCGAGCTCGACTGAGAGCATGTTCTGAGGCGGCCCCCTGCATTACAGTGGGGGCCGCACCACATACGAGCAAGGAAGGGCCGCCCGTGAGCGACCGCGATCGTGAGCACCACGAGTACGGCAACGACCCCGCCACCGCGCGCCTGCAGCGGGGCGGTGACCTCCCGGCTGCCGAATACAGCTTCGACGACGAGCTGCCCAGGCTGTCCCCGGAGGACCAGCGCACCGTGGACGCCCTGCGTCCGGGAACCGCTCTGCTGATCGTCCTGCGCGGCCCCAACACCGGCGCCCGCTTCCTGCTGGACGACGACGAGGTCAGCTCGGGTCGCCATCCCAAGAGCGACATCTTCCTCGACGACGTCACGGTCTCCCGTCGGCACGCGCTCTTCAGCCGCAGCGGTGAGGGTTACCTGGTCCGTGACGTCGGCTCGCTGAACGGGACTTACGTCAACCGTCAGCGCATCGACGAGACCGTCCTGCACCCCGGCGACGAGGTGCAGATCGGCAAGTTCCGCCTGGTCTACTACCTCGGCCGGTCGTGACCTCTGCCGCGACCGCCGAGCACGAGCCACCCGACGGACGCCCGATCGGCGCGGTCCTCAAGGAGCTCCAGGCGGATTTTCCCGACCTGACGATCTCCAAGATCCGCTATCTGGAGGGAGAAGGGCTGGTCAGCCCGCTCCGCCGGGCCTCGGGTTACCGGTTGTTCACCGAGGCCGATGTCGCGCGCCTGCGCTTCACCCTCACGGCCCAGCGCGACCGGTTCTGGCCGCTGAAGGTGATCCGGGACGCTCTCGACCGCCTCGACCAGGGCCTGGACGTCCCCGGACTCACGTCCCCGGCCGAGGAGGACAGTGTCACCGAGGCCGCGCCAGCGTCCGCCCCGACGCCTTCGGCGCCCGGCGTGGCCGACATCAGCGCCGCCGCCCTGCGGCGTCGCCGCGCCGTCCGGCTCAGCCCCGCTGAGCTGCGCGAACGCACCGGGCTGGACCCCGCGGCATACGGGCAGCTGAAAGCCTTCGGCCTCCTCCGCACCGACGCCTCGGGCCGCCACCACGCCGACGACATCGACGTGGCCACCGCAGCCGCCGCCCTGTCCCGCTTCGGGATGGAGGCCCGGCACCTGCGCTCCTTCCGGGTAGGCGCCGACCGGGAGATCGGCCTGGCCAACCAGGTGCTGGAGCCGGTCCGACGCCGCCAGGCGCGAGGCGCCCCCGGCGCCGACCACCGCGAGGTCGAAGCAGAGTTGCTCAGCACCATGCTGTCCCTCCACATCGCCCTCGTGCGCTCAGGTCTGGCCGAGCGCTGAGGACCGGGGTACCGTTGACGGGGTGAAAGAGCTCGACGTCCTCGGGGTCCGGGTGGAGATGCCCACCAACAGTCCCATCGTGCTCCTGCGCGAGCGGGACGGTCAGCGCTACGTGCCGATCTGGATCGGGGCGCCCGAGGCCACGGCCATCGCCTACGCACAGCAAGGGGTCGACCCGCCTCGGCCGCTGACCCATGACCTGATGGCCAGCCTGATCGGGGAACTGGGCCGCGAGCTGGAGAAGGTGCACATCACCTCCCTCAAGAACGGCGTCTTCTACGCCGACCTCCTCTTCGACCAAGGCACCAGCATCTCGGCACGACCCTCAGATGCCATCGCGCTAGCGCTGCGGACCGGCAGCCCGATCCTGGCGCCCGAAGAGCTGCTCGAGCAGGTCGGGGTGAGCATGTCCCTGGAGGACGAGGACGAGGTCGAGCGCTTCCGGGAGTTCCTGGACCAGGTCTCCGCCGAGGACTTCGAGGAGACCGGTGAAGGCGGGGAGTCGGGGGAGGAGCGTCCATGAGCGGAGCACAAGCAGAGCGTGTCTCCGGCGCGTCGGTCATTGACCGGGCGGCCCGCGACACCTACCGTCAAGGTGTGCTCAGGGACACCACAGTTCACGTGAGTCACATTCATCACATCAGTCACACTTCTGAGGAGGACCGGTGAGCGCTGACGCCCCCGGCACGCAGGCGGCCGACCAGCAGGAGCGCAGTTCGGCTCAGGGTGTGCTGTTCACCGAGGACACCCCGGCGATGGACGAGACCATCGGCTTTCGCGGCCCCACGGCCTGCGGCGCCGCAGGAGTGACCTACCGCCAGCTCGACTACTGGGCCCGCACGGGGCTGCTGCAGCCGTCCGTCCGCAACCCCAGCGGCTCGGGCACCCAGCGCCTCTACTCCTTCCGCGACATCCTCGTCCTGAAGATCATCAAGCGGCTGCTGGACACCGGCGTCTCGCTGCAGCAGATCCGCGTCGCCGTGACCGCCCTGCGCGAGCGGGGCGTGCAGGACCTGGCCCGGATCACCCTGATGAGCGACGGCGCGAGCGTCTATGAGTGCACCAGCGACGACGAGGTGATCGACCTCGTCCGCGGCGGCCAGGGTGTCTTCGGCATCGCGGTCGGCAGCGTCTGGCGTGAGGTCGAGGGCCAGTTGGCCGAGCTGCCCAGCGAGCGCGCTGAGGACCAGCTCGCCCAGGACTTCGGAGATGAGTTGTCGGCGCGACGCCGCGCCCGCCGCACCTCCTGAACAACGCCCTGCGGCCCCACCGATCCGCGCCCTCGGGGTGCTAGATTTGCCCTAGCCGTCGATCCCGCGCGGGAGAGACCTCACCAGCACCAGGTGGGGCGCCGAAGGGGCAACATCCCCGTCAACCTCTCAGGCGACAAGGACCTCGTGGGTCAGGCAACTCTGGAACGTCGTGCGTGGAGGCCGGTGGACAGAGGGGGAGGGTCTGCCCCCTGTCCGAAGGAGCCATGAAGAATGAGCAACGACGCCCCCCTCACCGCTGCCGTCGACCAGGACACGGTTGTCACCGATGACGCCGCGTCGCTGGAGCCGACCACGCTGTCCGACTTCGTCGGTCGCCACATCGGCCCGCGCGATGAGGACGTCGCCCACATGCTGGACACCCTGGGCTACGCCAGCCTCGAGGACCTCATCGACGCCGCCGTGCCCGAGGCGATTCGCGCCGCCGAGCCGCTGGGCCTGACGGCCGCCCCGAGCGAGCAGGCGGTGATCGGCGAGCTGCGCGAGCTGGCGGCCCGCAACACGGTGCTCACCTCGATGATCGGGCTGGGCTACTACGGCACTCAGACCCCGCCGGTCGTGCTCCGCAACATCCTGGAGAACCCTGCCTGGTACACCGCCTACACCCCCTACCAGCCCGAGATCTCCCAGGGCCGCCTCGAGGCCCTGCTCAACTTCCAGACCACCGTCACCGACCTCACCGGGCTCGACCTGGCCGGCGCCTCGATGCTGGACGAGGGGACTGCCGCAGCCGAGGCGATGGCGCTCATGCGCCGGACCAGCAAGGTCGCCGACGATGCCGTCCTGGTCGTTGATGAGCACCTGCTCCCACAGACGATCAGCGTGGTCCAGGCGCGCGCCGACGCGGTCGGCTGGGAGGTCGTGGTCACCGACGTGACCGGGGTCGGCGACGAGGCCGGTCTGCGTGAGATCGCGGGGGACCGTGACGTCTTCGGCGTGCTCGTGCAGTATCCCGGCGCCGACGGCCTGATCCGCGACTTCGCCGCGCTCACCGAGGCAGCCCACGCGGCCGGGGCGCTGGTCACCGCGGCCGCCGACCTGCTCGCCCTCACCCTGCTGGCCCCCCCGGCGCGCTGGGGCGCCGACGTCGCGGTGGGCACCACCCAGCGCTTCGGGGTCCCGATGGGCTTCGGTGGCCCGCACGCCGGCTATCTGGCCGTCCGCTCCGGCCTCGAGCGCACCCTCCCGGGTCGCCTCGTCGGGGTGAGCAAGGACGCCGACGGCGCCCAGGCCTACCGCCTCGCGCTGCAGACCCGTGAGCAGCACATCCGCCGCGAGAAGGCGACGAGCAATATCTGCACTGCCCAGGTGCTCCTCGCCGTGATGGCGTCCATGTATGCCGTGTGGCACGGCCCCGAGGGTCTGCGCCGGATCGCGCTGGAGACCCACGCCAAGGCCCGCGCCCTGGCGGACGCACTCACCGCAGGCGGCCTGGAGCTGGCCGGAGAGCACTACTTCGACACGCTCACTGTCCGCGTCCCGGGATCGGCCGCAGAGGTGCTTTCAGCCGCACGCGAGCGGGGGATCAACCTGTGGCAGGTGGACGGCGACACCGTCCTGCTGTCCGTCGACGAGTTGACCACCCTTGCTGACCTGCAGACCGTCGCCGAGGCCTTCGGTGTCTCCGCCCCGGAGCAGGTCGCCACCGTCGACGCCCCGGAGTGGGGCGGGCTGGCGCGGACCGAGGACGAGGAGTACCTCACCCACCCGGTCTTCAACACCTACCGCTCGGAGACGGCCATGCTGCGCTACCTGCGCAGCCTGTCCGACAAGGACTACGCGTTGGACCGCGGCATGATCCCGCTGGGCTCCTGCACGATGAAGCTGAACGCCACCACCGAGATGGAGTCGGTGACCTGGAACGAGTTCGGTGGGCTGCACCCGTTCGCCCCGCTCGACCAGACTGAGGGCAGCCGCGAGCTGATCCGCCAGCTGTGCGAGATGCTGGTCGAGATCACCGGCTATGACCAGATCAGCCTGCAGCCCAACGCCGGCGCCCAGGGCGAGTTCGCCGGCCTCCTCGCGATCCGCGAGTACCACAAGGCCCATGGCGACGACCAGCGCACGATCTGCCTGATCCCGGCCAGCGCGCACGGCACCAACGCCGCCAGCGCGGTGATGGCCGGCCTGAAGGTCGTGGTCGTCAAGAGCACCACCGACGGTGAGATCGACATCGAGGACCTCAAGGCCAAGATCGACAAGCACCGCGAGGAGCTCGCCGGGATCATGGTCACCTACCCCTCCACGCACGGGGTCTACGAGGAGACCATCACCGAGTTGTGCGAGCTGGTGCACGAGGCCGGCGGCCAGGTCTACGTCGACGGCGCCAACCTCAACGCCCTGCTGGGGATCGCCAAGCCCGGCGAGTTCGGCGGCGACGTCAGCCACCTGAACCTGCACAAGACCTTCACCATCCCGCACGGCGGCGGCGGCCCCGGCGTCGGTCCGGTGGCTGTCCGCGAGCACCTCGCCCCCTACCTGCCCAACCACCCCCTGGACGCCGAGGCGGGGCCGGAGAGCGGGCCTGGGCCCATCTCTGCGGCTCCCTACGGGTCGGCCGGGATCCTGCAGATCCCGTGGGCCTACATCCGCCTCGTCGGCGGGGCGGGCCTGCTGCGCTCGGGCCAGGTGGCCGTGCTGTCCGCCAACTACGTCGCCGCCCGGCTCAAGGACCACTACCCGGTCCTCTACACCGGCAAGAACGACCTCGTGGCCCACGAGTGCATCCTGGACCTGCGCGGCCTGACCAAGGAGACCGGCGTCTCGGTCGACGACGTCGCCAAGCGGCTCATCGACTACGGCTTCCACGCCCCGACGATGAGCTTCCCGGTCGCCGGCACCCTGATGGTCGAGCCCACCGAGTCCGAGGACCTCGGCGAGCTGGACCGCTTTATCGACGCGATGATCGCGATCCGCGAGGAGATGGACAAGGCCGCGGCCAATGGTGTCGAGGACAGCGCCCTGCGCCACGCGCCGCACACGGCATACTCCATCGCCTCGGGCGACTGGGATCACCCGTACGACCGGATGAGCGCCGCCTACCCGCCTGGCGTCGACCCGGGCCGCAAGTACTGGCCGCCGGTGCGCCGCATCGACGGGGTCTACGGCGACCGCAACCTGGTCTGCTCCTGCCCGCCGCCGGAGGCCTTCGAGGACTGACCCGGGACCACCGGGACACGCTGTCGGGCTCAGCCGCCAACTTTCTGGCGGCTGAGCCAGTCATAACGCCGCCTCATATGTTTGGATCGGCGCATGGGTCAAGAGGTGAGCAGCAGCGATTTTACGCGTGAGCAGCGCTTGGCGTTCCGCTCCAAGGTGATTAAGGACCTGGACGTCTTCGAACGGATGCTGGAAGGCAGCCGCTTCGACTTCACGCGCCCGCAGATGGGCCTGGAGATCGAGCTCAACCTCGTAGACGGCGACCAGCTCGCCCCGGCCATGATCAACCGTGACGTGCTCTCGGAGATGACCGACGAGGACTTCCAGACCGAGGTCGGCCGCTACAACATCGAGATGAACGTCCCGCCGCGACCGATGGCCGGCGACCAGGCCGTGCGCCTGGAGCGCTGGCTGGCCCAGTCCCTGCGTCGCGCGGGTGACGCGGCCAGGGTTCACGACGCGCGCGTCGTGGCGATCGGGATCGTGCCGACCCTGGAGGCGGAGCTCTTCGATGAGGAGTGGCTCTCCGACGGCGTGCGCTACAAGGCGCTCAACGACTCCCTCCTGCGCGAGCGCGGCGAGGGTTTCGAGCTGGACATCCAGGGGCCTGCGGGGGAGAGCCTCACCAGTTATCACGACACGATCGGGCCGCTGTCCGGCTGCACCTCGGTCCAGCTGCACCAGCAGGTCACGCCGCAGGACTTCCCGGTCTACTGGAACGCCGCCTCGATCATCTCCAGCGTCCAGGTCGCGATCGGGGCCAACAGCCCCTACCTGTTCGGCAAGCGGCTGTGGGCCGAGACCCGGATCCCGCTGTTCACGCAGATGACCGACACCCGGTCGGTGGAGCTCAAGCACCAGGGCGTCCGCCCGCGCGCCTACTTCGGGCGCGCCTGGATCACCTCGATCTTCGACCTCTTCGAGGAAAACGTCCGCTCCTTCCCGGCCCTGCTGCCCGAGATGTCCGACGAGGACTCGATCGCGATACTGGAGTCGGGCGGCTCACCCTCGCTGGTCGACCTCAAGCTGCACAACGGCACCGTATGGCGCTGGAACCGCCCCATCTACGACATGAGCCAGGGCGTGCCCCACCTTCGGGTCGAGAACCGCGTCCTGCCCGCGGGGCCGAGCGTGGTCGACATGGTGGCCAACGCCTGCTTCTACTACGGTCTGCTCGAGTCGTTCACCACGAGCGGGCGGCCGATCTGGACCAAGATGCCCTTCGCCGACGCCGAGAAGAACTTCCTGGACGCGGCCAAGCACGGCATCACCAGCGTGCACTCCTGGCCTGGTTTGGGCAAGATCCCTGCGGTCGACCTGATCGCCGACCACCTGTTGTCAGTTGCTGACGACGGGCTGGCCGCTCTGGGCCTGCGGCGCGAGGTCCGCAGCCACTTCCTGTCCGTGATCGAGGGGCGCTGCCGGACCCGCACCAATGGTGCGAGCTGGCAGGTCGCCGCGACCGAGGCCTACGAGCAGGCCGGCTACTCCCGTGAGGAGGCACTGCGGGAGATGTTCCGGCACTATCTGGACAACTCCGAGGACAACCTGCCGGTGCACACCTGGGAGATGCCCACGCCGGAGCCGCTGGTGAGCGAGGGCGGGCAGGACACCCAGGACTCGACCCTGGACGAGGTGTCCGAGGAGCTCAGCGCCGCTGGTTCCACGAGCTGATCACCGGATCCTCGTGATGGTGGGAGAGGATCCCGAGCGAGCCCACCTCGAAGGTCAGGTGCTGGCCGAAGCGCGGTGCCTGCCGGAGGTAGACCGCCGTCAACACCCGCAGCGCCTGACCATGCCCGACCAGGGCCACGTCTCCGTCGAACAGATGCGGGGTGACCCGTTCCAGCACCCTGCTGGCGCGCGCGGCGACCTCCTCCACCGTTTCCCCAGGCGTGTCGCCCGGCTCCACCCCGTGCTGCCAGACCGTCCAGGGATAACCCACCCGCTGCCGCACCTGAGCGGTGGTGAGGCCCTCGTAGGCGCCGTAGTCCCACTCCACGAGGTCGTCGTCGACAGCGTCCAGCGCCAGCCCCGCGAGCTCCGCGGTGCGCCGCGCCCGCTGCAACGGAGAGCACCGGACGTGGACGAACGACATACCGGACAGCAGGTCCTCCAGCTCGGCGGCGCCGCGCTCGCCCTCGGGGAGCAGCGGCAGGTTGGTGAGCCCGGTGTGCTGGCCGGTCCGCGACCACTGCGTCTCACCGTGCCGGATCAGGATCAGGCGGTGCCGGGGGACGTCCGGGCCGCCGGGAGGTGTGTCGTCCACGGCTGGCAGACTACGGGGCATGGCTTCTGACGCGCTGCGTTCTGTGTCCCTGACCCGCACCGGACCGACCGCCTTCGAGGCGAGGAATGCGCGTGGTGGCACGCTGCAGATGGCTTCCGGTGAGACCGACGACTTCACCCCGGTCGAGCTGCTCCTGGCCGGCATCGCCGGCTGCTCCGGCATCGACGTCGACCTGCTGACCTCCCGCCTGGCCGAGCCGACCACCTTCACGGTGAGCGCCTCTGGTGACAAGGTCCGCGACGAGGACGGCAACCACATGGGCCCGATCACGGTCCGTTTCGAGGTGACCTTCCCCGACGGCAGCGACGGTGACCGGGCCCGCGACCGGTTGCCCGACGCGGTAGCCAAGTCGCGCGACCGGCTCTGCACGGTCTCGCGCACCGTGCAGCTTCCGACCGAGGTGACCTACGAGATCGGGGACGCGCAGAACGCCGACTCGCACGTCCACGTCCACGACGACGACTGACTCCCACGCGAGATGAATCAGGGGGCGCTGCGGCGCACGCTGGGCCTGCGTGATGCCGTCACCATCGGGCTAGGCTCGATGGTCGGTGCGGGCGTCTTCGCCGTCTGGGCCCCCGCCGCCGGAGCGGCCGGTGGGTGGGTGCTGCTCGCCCTCGCGATCGCGGCCGTCGTGGCGATCTGCAATGCGCTGTCCTCGGCGGCGCTCGCCGCGCGCTATCCCTCGGCCGGCGGCACCTATGTCTTCGGCAAGGAGCGCCTCGGCGAGCTGTGGGGCTATCTGGCCGGCTGGTGCTTCATCATCGGCAAGACCGCCAGCTGCGCGGCGATGGCGATGACGGTCGGCACCTACCTCGCCCCCGGTTATGAACGCCTCGCTGCTGTCGTCGCCGTGATCGCGGTGACCGCGCTCAACCTGGCGGGCGTCAAGCGCTCGGTCGCGGCCTCCCAGGTGATCGTCTCCGTGGTCGCCTGCGCCCTGCTCGGCGTCCTGGTCGCCGCGCTCTGGCCCCGCCCCGACGGTATGGCGTGGCACGCCTCCGAGGTCGTCGGCACCCAGGTGGGGTCGGAGTTCTCGACGGTCCTGGGGCTGGACCTGCCGGTGCTGGCCGTCCTCCAGGCGGCTGGGCTGCTCTTCTTCGCCTTCGCCGGCTATGCCCGGATCGCGACCCTGGGTGAGGAGGTGAGTGACCCGGAGCGGGTCATCCCGCGCGCCGTGGTGATGGCGCTCTCGGCGGTGCTGGTGATCTATCTGCTCGTCGGTCTCACGGTGCTCGGCGTGCTGGGACCCGATGGCGCGGCGGCGTCCTCGGCACCGGTGGCCGAGACGGCAGCGGTGGTCTGGGGGAGCGGCTGGGCCTGGGTGATCCGGGTGGTCGCCGGCCTCGCCGCGCTGGGGGCACTGCTCAACCTGGTGCTAGGGATCTCGCGCACCACGATCGCGATGGCGCGCGACGGCCACCTGCCCAGGATCCTCGCCACGGTCGCTGGGCCGGAGTCGGTGCCGCGGATCGCCGAGTTGAGCGTGGGGGTGGTGGTGCTGGTCGTGGTGCTGACCGCCGATCTGCGGGGCGCCATCGGCTTCTCCAGCTTCGGGGTGCTGCTCTACTACGCCGTCGCCAACGCCTCGGCGCTGACCTTGCGTGGCGACTGGTCGTGGGCGAGCTCGGTGCCCGTGGTCGGGCTCATCGGCTGTCTCGTGCTCGTCCTGGCGCTGCCGACCGGGTCGGTGATCGGCGGCGCGGTGGTCGTGGGGCTGGGCGCGGTCGCCTACCTGGTGCGGGCGCGCACCCGGACCACCACGGGCGCTGCCGGCGGATAATCGGTTGCGGGGCTGTGGGGGGAGTCGTGAACAATGATCGGCATGAGTTCCCACCCCTCTGACCTGCAGTGGCGACGTCTGTCCGCCGACTCCGTCCCGGACTGGACAGCACTGCTGAACCATCTCGCCGTGGCCGACGGCACCGAGGAGTTCGTCAACGAGCCGGACCTGCTGGAGAGCCTGAGCGCGCCCCACCACGACCCGGAGCTGGACACCTGGGGCGTCTGGGACGGTGCGCAGATGGTGGCGTGGGGCGCCACCATCGTGCCGTTGGCACCGGATCACGAAGGGCAGGCGCGTGGCTACGTCAACGCCGGGGTGCACGCGGACCACCGAGGACGCGGGATCGGCACCGAGATCACCAGTCGCCTGGAGGCCCGGGCGCAGGAGTTGATGGCGCAGCGACTGCCTGACACGGCCGGCTACCTGTCAGCCGGGGGCGGCCTGGACGGCTCGGACTCGCGGAAGTTCCTGACCGAGCGTGGGTATGCCGTGGTCCGCTACTTCAACCTCCTCGCCCGGCCCCTGAGCAAGGAGCAAGTGATCGAGGTGCCTGAGATCCAGGGAGTGGAGCTGGTCACTCCGGGACCGGAGCACGAGATGGACGTGCATGCCGCCCACGTCGCGGCCTTCCGGGACCACTGGGGCTCGGGACCCACGAGCCCGGAGAACTGGCACCAGAACTGGCACGCCTCGAGCGCTCGCCCGGCCACCTCCACCCTCGCGATCGCCCGGGGCGGAGAGCACGACGGGCAGGTGCTGGCCTACGTGCTGACCGGGCAGTGGGTCGACCGTGAGAGCTACATCAACCTCGTGGGGACGGTGCCGCACGCGCGCGGTCGCGGGCTCGCTGCCGCCGCCCTGGCCAGGACGATCGAGCTGGCGACCCAGGCGGGGGAGTACGACGTCATCGAGCTGGACGTCGACTCCGAGAGCCCCACGGGCGCGACCCGTCTCTACGAGCGGCTCGGCTTCACCCTCAAGCACCGCTCCGCAGCCATGCGCCGTCCGTTGCCGTGAGCTGCGCGGGACCTCGCCGCCGAGCCCAGGACGCGGGACCGGGTGAGCGTGGTGGTGGGGTGCGGCATACGGGCGACGTAGGGTCGTGCGGGTGAGCTCCCTGCACAGCACCCTGGTCGGCGACGACACCCAGGCCCCGGTGGTGGTCTTCTGCCACGGGTTGTTCGGCCGCGGGAAGAACTTCTCGGGGATCGCCAAGGCGCTGCAACCGCGCTTCCGCAGCCTGCTGGTCGACATGCCCGACCATGGCGAGTCCGCGTGGACCGACCGGATCGACTACGCCCACATGGCCGACCTGCTCGCCGAGCACCTCCGCGAGGGCGTGGCCGCCGACGGACCGGTCGACGTCGTCGGCCACTCGATGGGCGGCAAGGTCGCGATGATGCTGGCCCTGCAAGCGCCGGAGCTGGTCAAGAAGCTGGTGGTGGTGGACATCAGCCCGACCGGGTCGGATGAGGTGGGGGAGTTCAAGCACCTCCTGGGCTCACTGAAGAAGATCGATCTGGACGCGCTGGACAGCCTTGGCGATGCGGACCGCGCCCTGGCCAAGGACGTGGAGAAGCCCTCACTGCGGGGCTTCCTCCTGCAGAACCTCAGGCGCGACCGGGAGACCAAGACCTTCGCCTGGCAACCCAACCTGGACCTTCTGCTCGAGGACCTTTCCACCATCACCGCCGACATCCCGCACGCTGACCGCACCTTCGACGGGCCGGTGCTGTGGGTCGCCGGGGCAAAGTCCGCCTACGTGACCAAGGAGCAGGAGCCGGCCATGCGCGAACTCTTCCCGCGCGTGCGGCAGATCACCGTCAAGGACGCCGGCCACTGGGTGCACTCGGAGCGACCGGAGGTCTTCGTCTCGATCCTGGAGCACTTCCTGGCCGACTAGAGTGCGGGGATGGCGCGCTTCCTCGACATCCACCCGGTCGACCCCCAGGCCCGGCTGATCAGCCAGGTGGTCGACACCCTGCGCGACGGTGGGCTGGCAGCCTTCCCAACTGACGCCTGCTACACCCTCGGGGCACGGCTGGGGGACCCGGACGCCAAGCAGCGGATCATCGACATCCGACAACTCGACGACAAGCACCACTTCACCCTGATGTGCGCGGACTTCGCCCAGCTCGGGCAGTTCGTGCAGCTGGACAACGCCGTCTTCCGGGCGGTCAAGGCGGCCACTCCCGGGTCGTACACCTTCATCCTGGCGGCCACCCCGGAGGTGCCCAAGCGGCTCCTGCACCCCAAGAAGCGCACGGTGGGCGTCCGGATGCCCGATGACCCGATCTGTCGGGCCCTGCTGGCTGAGATGGGGGAGCCGCTCCTGACCAGCACGTTGCTCCTGCCGGGGGAGGAGGAGCCGTTGTCCTTCGGCTGGGAGGTCAAGGAAGCCCTCGATCACGTCGTCGACGTCGTCATCGACGGGGACCAGACCGGATGTGAGCCGACGACGGTCGTGGATCTGTCCGATGGTTATGCCGAGGTCGTGCGGGTGGGCGCGGGCGACCCCACGCCTTTCAGCTAAAAGATCAGCTCAGCGTCGCGGTCGTCCAGTCGAGCTCGGCCGGCTCACCGGTCAGCTGGCCAGCCGTCTGCTCGGCGATCACGGTCTGGATGTGCTCGCGACGCTCCGCGGTGGGGGCGACCACCAGGAAGTTCAGACCTTCCTCGCCCTCGGCTTCGCCGTCGGCGCCCTGGCCCTGCACGATGCGGATCCGCACCGAGCCGCCCTCGCGGAAGGGGATGGTATAGCCGTCCTGCTCACGCAGCGAACCGCGGTGCAGCTGCGCCTCCTCCATGATCTTCTCGAGGCGCTCCTGCGGCCGGTCGACGCTCAGGAAGGCCTGGCTGCGCTCCTGCTGGGCATCGGGCACGGCGTCAAAGGTGTTCGGCATCGGGAGACCAACTTCCTCGTTCGTCGATGGGGCCGGATCGGCTGGGCCCATCATCGCATCCGCCGACCGTCCGGCACCGGGGTGGGGGTGCGACCCGGCCCGGTGCTGCCGTGGCGTCAAGGTGATGGTAGACAGGTGCTCATGGCCACCATCACCTTCAAGGGAAACCCGCTCCAGACGGTCGGCGAACTGCCCACCGTCGACTCGACCGCACCTGCCTTCACCCTGGTCGGCACCGACATGGCTGAGGTCGCGAGCAGTGACGACGGCCTCAGCGGCAAGCGCTTGGTCCTCAACATCTTCCCGAGCCTGGACACCGGCACCTGCGCGGCGTCGGTCCGCACGTTCAACAAGCTCGCGGCCGGTCTGGACAACACCCGCGTGCTCTGTATCTCCCAGGACCTGCCTTTCGCGCAGGCCCGCTTCTGCGGCGCTGAGGGCATCGACAACGTCACCGCTGCCTCCGCCTTCCGCAGCACCTTCGGTGAGGACTTCGGCGTCAAGATCGCCGACGGTCGGATGGCCGGTCTGCTGGCGCGCGCCGTCGTGGTGCTGGACGAGGACGGCAAGGTCGTCTACACCCAGCTCGTCGACGAGGTCACCGAGGAGCCCGACTACGACTCCGCGGTCGCCGCGCTCGGCTGACCCGACTGCTGCTCAGACCTGCCGCAGGTCCACCATCACCTCGTGGTGGTGGACCTGCGGAAACATGTCGAACAGCCGCGCCGCCACCACCCGGTAGGACGGCATCTGCGCCAGGTCTCGGGCGAGGGTGCTGGCATTGCAGCTGGAATAGATCACCCGCTCCACCTCGGATGCCTCGAGCGTTGCGGCCAGCGGCCCGATCCCGCGGCGCGGAGGGTTCACCACCACCAGATCCCAACCCCGTTCGCCGATGGTGCCCGAGCCTCGGGTCAACCCAGGTCCCAGGTATGCCGCGGCATCCCCGATCTCGAAACTCACCTGCTCTGGCCGGTCGGGTGCCCCAGTGCTGAGCAGTTCTGCAGCCGAGGTCCGCGCGCTGGTCACCGCTTCCGGCGACACCTCGACCCCGAAGACCTCACGGCCGGGCGCAGCGAGATGGAGCGCGAAGCCGCCCACACCGCAGTAGAGGTCAAGGACCTTCGCCGGTGAGAGGTCGCCGCAGGCCGTTGCAGGATCGTGGTTGAGGTCCACCGCCCACTCCCGCGCCTGGGAGTACAACGCGGCGGCCACCGCCGTGCTGGTCTGGAAGAAGCTGCGCGTGCGCAGGTGCAGCGTGATGTCGTTGACCCGCATGGGCAGCGTGTCGGCCTCGGTCAGCACCTCCTCCTGCTCCCCCTCAAGCACCGCCTTGTGCTCGGGCTGCAGGTTCACACTCACCACCCGCGTGCCGGGAAGAGCGGCATGCAGGGTCGGAATCAGTTCCTCGACGCGACGCTGCTGCCCGGGGGAGCGGAGCACGAACCGGATCATCAGTTCGCCGTCGGGGGAGTGGGTGACGAGCAGGTGCTTGAGCTCCCCCTGCCGGGTGGGAACGTCATACGGGGTCAGGCCGGAGCCGGAGATCAGCTCGGCCAGGATCGGGACCGCCTCGGCCAGGCCGGGTTCGTAGAGACCGCAGTGTCGCAGGTCGACGCCGCGTCCCTGCTCGTCGAGGATACCCAGGGTCGGCGCACCCTTGCGACCTGCCACGACCAGCTTCGCCCGATTGCGGAAGCGGGACTCGGTGTTGGGGAACGAATCCAGCCACACAGACTCGGCTACCTGGCCCGCCAGCACCTCGCGCAGGTGCGTGCCCTTGTCAGCCAGCTGCACGGCATACGGGACCCCCATGAGCGTGCACGAGCGGCACACGCCGGCATCGAAGTAGTCGCACTGCACCCCGTGAGCCTACGGCTCAGAAGCCCGAGGAGCGCATGCCGTCCAGGCTCCACCGTCCGGCGCCGGTGAAGACCAACGGCAGGAAGAGCACGATGTAGAGCAGGGCGTTCTCACCGGTGAGCACGCCCTGCCCATCCAGCGGCTCATAGGACGGGCTGGCAAAGATGACGAGCATGAAGATCGAGGCCATCATCGCGGTCGCGAGAAAGGCTGCCGGCCGCGTGAACAGGCCGGCGGCGATCAGGATCGGCAGCGCGATCATGCCGAGCATCACCATCCAGGCGAAGAACTCCGGCGCCTGACCGCCGACCAGGTTGTTGCCCACCAGTCGGATGAAGCGAGGCATGTCCGAGGCGTGCAGCAGACCCCACGGAAGGAGCAGAAGCGTCCCGAGTCGGAGCAGCAGCAGGCCGAAATCCAGGCTGCGGGGATGCAGCTCGGGACGGTAGGACCGGGCGTCCTCGTCCCAGTCGTCGTAGACGTCGCGCGAGTAGTTGGTCTCGCGGGGGCGGCTGACGTCGTCGTAGTCGGTGCCGGGCATCGCGCCTCCTTCATCAGGCGTGCCGCCCACGATAGGCGTCGCCGGGGACTTCGCCCCGGCGACGCTCCGTGGAGCACGTGCTCCGGGCGCGGGTCAGGCCAGCGCTGCCCGCAGCTGCTCGGCAACGGTGGCCAGCTCCTCGGTGTCGGTCTGCTCCCGGTCCGTGAGGTCGAAGTCCTTGGCGTCCTTCGTCGGGAAGACGTGGAGGTGCGCGTGCGGGACCTCGAAGCCCTGGATGATCAACCCGGTCCGCTCACCACCGAAGGCCGACAGTTGCGCGCGACCGATGGTGGCGGCCACCTCAAAGAGGTGGTCACGGGTCGGGCCGTCGACGTCGATCCAGTGGTCGACCTCCTCGCGGGGGAAGAGGACGACGTGCCCGCGGGTGAGCGGCATGATATCCAGGATCGCCGCACAGACCTCGTCCTGGTGGACGACCTGCCCGGGGATCTGACCGTCGAGGATCTTGGTGAACAGGCTCGCCATGGCTCAGGGCTGGCGGGGGAGCGGGGGCGGGTCGCCGTTCTCGTCCAGATCCAGGCTGCCGCCGGTGGCGGTGCTGCCCGGGACGTCATCCTCGGGAGCCGGCTCGCGCCGCTCCACCTCGAGCTTGACGTTGGCGACCGCGCCCCCGATGGCCGCGACAGCAGCCAGCATCGGAGCGGCGACCACGGCGAGGGCTCCGCCTGCCACGCCCCAGGAGAGGGGGAAGGCCAGCATCTCCTCGTCCTTGTCGTTCTTGATGATCACGCGCTTGGCGTCGGCGTCCTTGGCCAGGTCCTTGACCCTGCCGAGCAGGTCGGAGCCAGCCACCTCCATCCGCTCGGTCCACGTGCGTCCGGTGGGCTCGGTCATCGTTGCTCCTCCTGGTGGTGCGGTGGGACATGTCCCCGTATGCCGTTCACGCTAGCTGTTCTGGCCGGTCCCGTCCTGGGCACCTCTCGCGCGACCGGTGGCCTCGGGGGTGTCGGTCGATGAAGTGACCGGCGACTCCTCGTCTCCTCCGCCGATGACGCCAGACCCCCGGTCCGTGCCGCCTGCGACGCCGGAGCTCTTGAAGGCGTCGACCACGTCGACACCGGTGGTCTGCTTCACCATCGCCAGGCCTTGGGCGAACATCTGGCCGGCCATGTTGACGGCGTCGGTCGGCGACCCGCCGAAGACGGTGTAGGAGCCGATGCCGCGGATGGCGTCGGCGTTGGCCTGGATGATCTCGGGCAGGCGCTGCACGACCTCGTAGGCCAGCGACTGCTCGCCGTAGCGACCGAGCGCGTCGGCCTTGGCGGTGGTGGCGTCGGCCTCTGCCTGCCCCACCTGACGGGCGACCTCGGCGTCGGCCAGACCGCGGGCGCGGGTGGCGTCGGCCTCGGCCTCGGCGGTCAGTCGCGCAGCGTTGGCGCGAGCCTCAGCCTGCGTCTTGGTGGTGTAGGCCTCTGCCTCGGCGGACAGGCGAGCGGCAGCAGCGTCGGCCTCGGCCTTGCGGGTCCGGGTGTAGAGCTCGGCGTCGGCGTTGTGCTGGGCCGCCTGCATCTCACCCTCGGCGCGCTTGGCTGCGGCGTAGGCGGCAGCGTCGGCGGGCTTCTTCTCCGAGATGTCCAGCTGCTCCTGGGTGGCCAGCGCCTGGGCGGCCAGTGCCTCCTGCTTGCGCTGTTCGACGAGCACCTCCTGCTCCTGGCGGGAGATGTGGCCGGCCGCCTCGGCGATCGCAGCCTCGCGATCGGTCTCGGACTTCCACTGCGACTGCTTGAGGGACAGATCACGCCGGCGCTCGGCGATGGCGGTGTCGGCGGCGATCTGGGCGAACTCGGCCTCGCGGGAGGCGTTGGCCCGCGCGATGGCGGCGACCTGCTGGGCCTCGGCGAGCTCCGCGGCGGCGAGGTCCTCGGCATACGTCCCGGGGGCCTCGGCCGAGCGGATGTTGAGGATGTCGACCACGATGCCCTGGTCGGACAACTCGGCCTTGAGGTTGCGCAGCACGTTCTCCTGGAAGGCGACCCGGTCGCCGTTGATCTCGCGGTAGGTCATCGAGGCCACGATCGAGCGCAGCGAGCCCTCCACCGCCTGCTGCACCGACTGGTCGATCTCCTGGTCGGTCTTGGACCGGAAGCGCTGGGCGGCGAAGAGCACCGCGTGCGGGTCGTCGGAGAACTTGTAGGACAGCGTGCCGGAGACCTTGACGTTGACGAAGTTGCGGTCGGGGCCGGAGACGTCGAGGTCGACCTGGCGCTGCTTGAGCGAGAGCAGGAAGTAGTCCTGGATGACCGGGACGATGAAGACGCGGCCGTTGGTGTGGATGGTGAAGCGCGAGGAGTCGGACAGCGACTCTCGGTGCGTGCCGAGCTCGCTGTCGGCGATCTCGGTGGTCGCCTCGGGCTGCTTGCCGCCGCCCATCCCGACGACGATCAGGGCCTCGTCGGGAGCGACTGTCTTCAGCCGGGAAGCGAGGAACATCAGCAGGGCCAGGACCACCAGGATGGCGGCCACGACCCCGACGAGGGTGAGGATCTGGGCTGGTGTCATGAGCGGTCTTTCTCTAGTGGCCCGAGCCGGGCAGAGCCGGTGGAGTGGGGGGGTCGAAGGGATCGCCGTCGGCGGGTAGGACGACCACCTTGGCTCCGTCCATCGCGACGATGCGGACCTTGGTGTCGGCGCTGATCCGGGGGCCAGCGCTGCGTGCCAGACGGACGCCGCCGTCCGGGGCGTCCAGCCGGACCTCCCCGTGGGTCCCGTCGGTCTCGTGGGTGGTCACCCCGGTGTCGCCGACGAGGTAGGAGCGGGTGACGCCCCTGCGCGAGGAGCGCTTGGCGGCACGGATGGCGCGGGCGACGGCATACCAGACAAGAACGGCGAGCACGACGGCGAGCACGACGGTCAGCAGGGGAGTGGCGCCCAATCCGCTCGCGATAAACCCGACCGCCCCGAAGATGGTGGCTGCCGAGCCGACCGCGACCAGGGACAGCACGCCCTCGGCCGCCGTGTCGACGAGGCCGGTGACCTCTTCGAGACCGTCGAAGATCATCGACGCCAGAAGGAGAAACGCACCGATGCCGCCGACAATGATGTAGACCATCGAGTCCATCGGCGGCTCCATATCTAGCGTGAGACCAAGACTTCCCGCACGAGTCTGTGGTCGGGTGGCGAACTGCTGGTACGACTCTAGATGAGTGATTCCCGGTGCTCAGTGGGCGGATGCCGCAGGAAGCGCGGCACGGCAGCAGCCCATTGGCCCGACCCCGGTGACGCTTTGGCGGCTGCGACCAGCTGACGGCGAGCGTTGTCCCGCGACCCGCCGGTCACGGACACCACCTCATTCAGCATCGTTACGAGAGGGCTGGAGTGAGACAGACAAGGCAAGAAGAAGGGAGTGCGGGCTGCACATCCGTTCCTTCACTTGACATAATGTGACTTATCGGCGCTGAAACGGGACGAGTACAACTAGATGAAAGGACTCGTGTCCGTTCTCAATCATCATGGCCAAAATCGCGGTCATCATGGCAATCTCCGGATTCCTTCTTACGCCTCACTCATCATGGCCATAGGGTCCTGGCCCTCAAGCTGACGAGGTCCAGGAAGGAACGCAACCCCACGATGGCCGGATCTTCCTTCCCGACGAACCTGACGTCGCAGACGCGGATCCTGTACAAGGTCTCGTCAACGTCCAAGCCCCGCTGGGTCAACAAGCTGGCCGACGAGAACCTCGTGGACGTGCGCTTCGAGGATGCGCTGCCTGCCCGTGAGTACCCGGCGTGGAAGGGAAAGCGTCACTTCGAGGGTGCCTGGTGGACGACCACCAACCGTGCCAGCGTCGGCTTCGAGTCCTTCCTCGAACGGTCCTGGGTCGTCGCGGCAGACTTCGATCCGGCCGTGACCAAGGTCGCGGCGCAACCTTTCGCGCTCCTGTGGCCCCACGGAACACCAGGTCAACGTGATCATGTGCCTGACTACTTCGCCCGCTTGAGCGACGGGCGCGGCCGAGTCGTCGACGTCCGCCACGCGGGACGCGTCAGCGACCGTAGCCAGGCACAGTTCGACCTGACCAGGGCCGCCTGCGACGAGGTCGGCTGGCAGTACGAGGTCTGGACTGGGCTGCCCGAGCCGAGGTCATCAAACCTTCGATGGCTTGCCGGCTACCGAATGGACAGGTTCGAGCCCTCCCCCGATGTTCGCGCTGCCCTGGAGACTGCCTTTGAGCATGGACTTCCGTTGCAGGTCGGTGTGCGTCGTGCCGTTGAGGCGACGGGAGCGTCCAAGGAAGTGGTCCTGGCCGGCGTGTACCACCTGTTGTGGCACAAGGTGCTCTCGGTGGACCTTGACTCCCCCGTTTCGTTCGACAGCAAGGTGGTGTCGTCGTCGTGAAGATGGTGCAGGTTGACGAGACGTTCGAGCTGGCCGGGCAGCCCTGGAGGGCTGTCCACCAGGACGGGACGGTCATCGTGTTCCAGCACCTGCTGGACAGGCGGGTCCGGAAGCTTCCCGTGGCTGAGCTGCTGGCTGACCCGACGTACGTGCCGCATCGCCGCTCCCCCACTCCCGTCCTGGATGACGTCGCGATCCTCAACGGCCTCCCTGTCGAGGATGCGAGGCGGGCGCTGTGGCTGCGTCACCATGTTCATGAACTGCTGTACGGCGTCCCACCAGTGGCACCCGACGCGGACGAGACAGCCAAGCCTTCGCGATCACGGCAGGTCACCCCGTCAGACGACGGTGATCCTGTCCCGAACGTCCGGTACGGCGCAGACGTTCCGATGGGCGAGAAGGTCGACGCGAAGGTTGCCGAGCTGGAGGCTGCCGGAACGCCTGTGAGTGAACGGCAGTTGCGTCGGCACATGGCTGCGTACCAGAGGCTCGGGACCGCTGGGCTGGTCGACCAGCGCAAGCTGAGGACCAAGACCGCGACGGGCCGAGTTGATGCACGCATCGTTGAGCTCCTCAAGGAAGCGATGCAAGAGCAGACCCTCAAGTCGACCCGGTCGCGTCGGACGCTGATCACGCGTGTTCTCGTGAAAGTAGGCGACCTGAACGCAGCCGGAGAGAACATTCCCGTGCCGTCGTGGGCCACGTTGTACAGGACGTTGTCCGGGCTGGAAGGCAACCGGCACACGTTCGGGGAGGCGACCACCAGGCGCACCCAGGGGAACAAACCGGACCGTGCCTACGGATACCAGGCCGTCGCCCGGCCAGGAGAGCTCGTGGAGATCGACTCAACCCCGTTGGATGCCATGGTGATCTTCCCCGACGGGACCATAGGCCGACCCGACGTCACGATCGCGATCGACGTGGCCACCCGCACCCTGTGCGCGAACATGCTCCTTGCGGGGGCCACAAAGTCAGCAGATGCTGCGTCCATCCTGCTGGCCCGCACGATGACCCCGATGTGGATGCAACCCGGCTGGAAGGAAACGCTTGCCTACGCCCGGTCGATCCTGCCGGTAGGGGCCATACTCGGTGACGCTGAACTGCGCGAACTTCTCGCGGCCCGGCCAGTCATCACACCAGAGGCGATCACGATCGACCGCGGGAAGGTGTTCGTCGGCACCACCTTCCTTGAAGCGTGCGAACGGTTGCAGATCTCCGTGACGAAGGCCGCGCCCCGCACCCCGACAGACAAACCGCACGTGGAGCGGGCGTTCTCCGCGATCAACTCCTCCTTCACCGAATCGCTCGACGGTTACCTGGGGATGCGTGTCGCACACCGTGGCGATGACCCCTCCCCCGAGGGCCTTCTCACCCTCGCTGAAGTGCAAGCGCTGTTGGACCAGTGGGTCGTGCAGGTGTGGCAGAACCGCCCGCACGACGGGTTGCGCCACCCGGCCATTCCACGGGAGAAGCTCACCCCGAACGAGATGTACGCCGCCGCCGCGGCCGTCGCCCCCACCATGAACGTCGTCCTCACACCCGACGACTACGTCGAGCTCCTGCCCAAAGACACCAGGCGACCGAACGAGTACGGAATCAACTTCGAAGGACTCGTCTACGACTCCCCCGGCCTGCGCCAGCTCTACCGGGACAATGCCCACCTGCTCGGACCAGACGCCAAGCTCGAACTGCGGTACGAACCGTACCGGTTGAACAACGTCTGGGTGAAGGACGTGACGAACAGCACCTGGGTCCAGGTCGACTGGAGGTACGCCAAGCACGTGCACGCGCCCTTCTCACGCGACATGCTCAAGGTCGTGAAAAAGCTCACCAAGGACAGGAGCAGGGCCTTACCCCCGGATCTTGGACACGAGGTGTGATTACGCGGCGGTCGCCAGCGTAGCGGCCCGGCGGGCCTCGTAGGTGGACGGGGACAGGTAGCCGCACCAGTTGTGACGGCGGCGGGTGTTGTAGCGCACAAGCCACTTGAAGACCTGCCGGCGGCAGGTCAGCTCGTCGCCCCAGCAGGCGGCGTCTTGGAGGACCTCGCGCTTCATCGTGGCGTTGAACGACTCCGCAAGCGCGTTGTCGGCCGATTATCCGGCTAATCAGGGCCTTGGTGATGGTGTAGGAGCACGTGTTGTGCTGTTGGTCACGCGGGGGTTCGGCGTGTCGCTGCCTGCTCGATGTGGGTGTTGAGGCGACTGATCAGCCGTAGGTGTCGTTCGGTCTCGGCGTCCCAGCCTCGGTCGGTGGCGTCCTGAGCGAGGACAGCGGCGTCGTCGCGCTGGGCGGTCAGGACGGGGATGTGCTCGATGGTGGTCCGGTAAGCGGGGCAGTGCTCGCACAGGTTGGCGTAGGCGCAGGGCCCTTGCGCAGGGGCACGCAGGCAGTAGCCTCCGGCAAGGGCGGTCTTGATGGTCGGCGTGGTGCGCCAGTCGTCGCCGCCGTTCTGCTCGTCGGTGCCGCGGTCGGGGGTGGGTAGGGGGCCGAGGCGTGACTTGGCCAGATTCAGGGCGCGTTCGTACTCGGCGCGGACGGTGCTGTCGAAGAGGCGGGCGTAGCGCAGGCTCATCTCGGCGCTGACGTGGCCGAGGATGACCATGAGGGCTTGCAGGGAGACGCCAGCGTTGACCAGGGCGGTGGCGTAGGTGTGCCGCAGCTGGTGAGGGGTGATGTGTCCGAGCCCGGCGGCGCCGGCGGCCCGGTCGAGCTCGGCGCGCAGCCGGTTCTGGCTGAGCCGGTGGCCGTGGGTGGTGAACAGGAAGTCCGCGGGGCGTCCGGTGCGCGGGTGCGGGATCGGTCGGCCGGGACTGCGGGTGGTGCTGATCCGATCGATCAGGGTGAGGGTCTCGGTGTCGATCGGGACCATCCGCTCGGTGTCCAGCTTGCCCAGTGGCACCTTGAGCCAGGAGCCGGCGCCGGGGACGTCGATGACGGCGTCAAGCTCGAGGTCAAGCAGCTCGCCGATGCGCAAACCGCAGGCGCGTTGCAGCAGCAGCGCGTCGGCGGCCAGCCGGTGGGGTGAGTCGGTCAGGGCCTGGGTCAGGGCCTGGTCGGCCGCGGGCGGGAGGAACCGGGGCAGGGGTTGGGGCAGGCGCGGGTTGTCCGAGGCGTAGAGCAGCTTGCGCGGTGGTGCTTCGGGCCAGTCCCACTCGGTGATGTCGGAGCAGAAATTGGCCACCGCCAGGATCCGACGGGCCTGCTCGGGCACGGACAGCAGGCCGCCGGACCTGGTGTTCTCCGCTCGGGTGAGCGCGACCAGCCACGGTTCGATGTGCCTGACCCGGTCCAGACCCGCGGGGGTGAGGTCCGCCTCGAGGGTGGTGACGAAGGTGGCGAAGTGGGCCAGGCGGGTCGCCAGGGAGGACACGGTGGTCATCTTGCAGGTCACCGACTTGCGGTCCAGGTAGCGCACCAGGATCGAGTGCATCGGCTCGGGCACGCCGCCCAGGCGTCGGGCGAACGGCCAACGCTGCTCCCACGGCTCAGGTGGGGCGGGAAGGACGCCGTGGTGGAACAGCACGGTCCGGGTCGCAGTGGCGCAGGCACGGTAGTGCTTCCACGTGCGTCCGGTGGCCTCCTGCCGTGCCTGGCCGGCGGCGGCGAGGGCGTCGAAGTCGTCGTGGGTGACCTGGCACAGGCGTTTGCCGGTGGCGAACAGCACCCGGGCCATCACTTGGGAGGCCATGGCCGAGGCGACCCGCTCGGAGTAGCCGACGGCTCGGGCGGCTGTGATGAAATCCTGTACGTCCTCGCCGATCACGGTGCCGGGCAGGTCGCGCCACAGCGAGGAGAACTTGCGGTGCACCAGGTACTCCCACGAGGGCCGCAGCCGCCCGGTGACGAGCAGGAACGTCAGGAACGGGCGGGTGGCCGTGCTCGCGGACAGCTGCACGCCCAGCGGCTCGGCCGCCCAGTCCTGCACGTACGGCCAGCGTCGCAGGAAGCACTTCGCCGCGCTCGTGAATGCACTGTTCCCGCGGCCGGTGCGGTCCTGGTGGGCGTGGTAGGCGGCCAGCACCTCCCGCGCTGGTTCAGCACCGTCGTGCTGGTCAGCTGGACGTGTCGCGTTGCCGGGTGCGTGCAGCATCGTAGGAAGCCTTCACGTGGGTCGGGGCGAGGTGGATGTACCGGGCGGTGGTGTCGACGTGGGCGTGCCCGAGCAGGGACTGCATGACGGCCAGGTCGACCCCGGCCTCGGCCAGCGCGGTACCGAACGTGTGCCGCAGCGCGTGCGGTGCGCCGGCGCCGACCCCGCTGCGGGCACGGTGGTAGCGGAAGATCGTGCGCAGCCCGGCCGGGGTCAGCGGTTGACCGCGGGTAGGGCCCTTGGCCACCACGAACAACGACGGGCTGGGCGTGTCCGGGCGCTCGGTGAGCAGGTAGGCGTTGATCGCCGCGGCGAGGTCCCCGTCCAGAGGGACCCGGCGGTCCTTGCCGCCCTTGCCGTGCACCAGCAGCCACCGGCCGCCGATGTCGACGTCGCTCACGGCCAGGGCGAGCACCTCGCACGAGCGCAGTCCGCAGTACAGCATCAGCCCGGCGATCGCCAGGTCCCGTCGACTGCGCAGGCTGGCCAGCAGCGCCCTGGTCTCTGTCGGGGTCAAGGCCCGAGGAAGTCGTCGCGGGGTCCGCAACCGCAGCCGGGACCGGGGCGCGGGCCGGCGCTTGGTGTGGGCCAGCAGGCCGGAGCGTTCTCCCTGCGCAAACCAAATCGAGGGCCGTCCTTTGGGCACCGGGGAGGTCCTGCTGGGGTCCCGCATCGCCAGGTACTCATACATCCCCGCGATGGCCGCGAGGCGCAGGTTCACCGAGGCCGGGGCGAGGCGGTCGGTGCGGCGCCCGGCCAGGTCGACCACGTTCGGTCCACCCCGCCCGGTCACGACCTGCTGCCGACACGCGGACAAGAACGACAGCAGGTCATCAGTACTCACCGCCTCGACGTCCCTGCCGGTGCCATAGGCCCATCGGCAGAACGCCAGCAGCCCGAAGCCGTACGTGCGGACGGTACGAGGCGAGTAGTTCCGGTCAGCCAGGTACCCCAGGTCGGCGTTGGGAACGACGACGAGCCCGGGCCGGGCAGGACAGGCCAGCTCCCAGCGCTGACCGACCTGGCGAAGACTGACCGCAGCACCGGCATCGGTGTCCATGCATCATCCCTACGCCTGCCCGGACCTGAAAGCGAGCACCTCCACTGCGAGGTTGGCCACCTTCTCGACGCCCACATAGGGCCGATTGGCCGGTTAACAGGCAGGAGCCGACAGCACCCATCGACTGGGTGACACCGAGCTTCCGGCACAGCTTGGCGTAGGCCTTCGAGCAGTAGACCTTGAGTTCAACCAGTCGATGCAACACCGGGCTGTTGCAGGGAGCGTAGCTGTTCGGCGAAGACCTCTGCAGGTGTCTTCCATCCCAGTACCTTGCGGGGCCGGTTGTTGAGCGCGTGGGCGACGGCTTCGAGGTCCTCGGCGGACCAGCGGGACAGGTCGGTGCCTTTGGGGAAGTACTGGCGCAGCAGACCGTTGGTGTTCTCGTTGGTCGGTCGCTGCCACGGCGAGTGTGGGTCGGCGAAGAACACCCTGGTGCCGGTCTCCACGGTGAAGAGCGCGTGACCGGAGAGCTCTTTACCCCGGTCCCAGGTCAGGGTCTTGCGCAGCTGCTCGGGCAGCGTGGTGATCGAGGCCGTCAGTGCGGCGTTCATCGCGACGGCACCGTACCCACCCAGCGAGGGTCCGTTCTTCACGCACGGCTTCTCGCCCCACCCTTGCAACCTGGGCAGATGCACCAGCAGTGTCGAGCGGCTGCTGCGTTCGACCAGCGTGCCGATCGCCGACCTACCGGTTCCGATGATCAGATCGCCTTCCCAGTGTCCGGGCACAGCCCGGTCCTCGGCCTCGGCGGGACGTTCGCTCAGGACGACATCGGCGCTCACGTGGCCCTGGGGCTTGTTCCGCGAACGGGCCCGCGGCTCCCGCAGCGCGCGGCCGGTCCGCAGGCAAGCGACCAGCTCGCGCTTGAGTGCGCCCCGGCTCTCGATGAACAGCGACTGGTAGATCGCCTCGTGGCTGATCCGCATGGACTCATCATCAGGGAAGTCGATCCGCAGCCGGTGAGAAATCTGCTCCGGGCTCCACGCCAGCGACCACCGCCGGTCCGCCCGGTGCGGCTTGTTCACGCCCTTCCAGGCAGGCGTGGTCGGGCCCGCCACGATCGTGCCGTCCGGTCGGCGCACGTTGCCTGAGTTGAGTCCCGCATAGTGGTGTAGCGCGGTAGCTGAAGTCGTCGTCTCCGGCGTGTACGTCGGACGAGGACGCGGCCACCGCGTGATCCTTCGAGTGAACCTCTCACAGCACCCTCGAACGGAGTCACACGATGACCGCTCCTCACATTGTCGACCCTGCCGGCCTGCTCGGCGAAGCCCTGGCCGAGGCGAGTCCGGATCTGATGCGGCACCTGCTGCAGTCGATCATCAACAGCCTGCTGTCCGCGGACGCCGACGCCGTCGTCGGCGCCGAGTACGGCCGGCCCACCCCCGACCGAGTCGCCCAGCGCAACGGCTACCGCCGCCGCCCCCTGGACACCCGGGTGGGCACCCTGGAGGTGGCGATCCCCAAGCTGCGCAAGGGCACCTACTTCCCCGAGTGGTTGCTCGAGCGGCGTAAGCGGGCCGAGTCGGCGCTGATCACCGTCGTCGCCGACTGCTACCTGGGCCGGGTCTCCACCCGGCGCATGGACAAGCTCGTCAAGACTCTGGGCATCGACTCGTTGTCCAAGTCCCAGGTCTCCCGGATGGCCGCCGACCTGGACCAGCTCGTCGAGGAGTTCCGCCACCGCCCGCTCGGGGACGCCGGCCCGTTCACGTTCGTGGCCGCCGACGCGCTGACGATGAAGGTCCGCGAGGGCGGGCGCGTCATCAACGCCGTCGTGCTGCTGGCGACCGGCGTCAACGGCGACGGGCACCGCGAGGTCCTCGGCATGCGGGTGGCCACCAGCGAGACGGGGGCGGCGTGGAACGAGTTCTTCGCCGACCTGGTCGCCCGCGGCCTGAGCGGCGTGCGGCTGGTGACCTCCGACGCGCACGCCGGTCTGGTCGAGGCCATCGCGGCGAACCTGCCCGGCGCCTCCTGGCAACGCTGCCGCACCCACTACTCGGCCAACCTGATGTCGGTGACGCCGAAGTCGATGTGGCCGGCGGTCAAGGCGATGCTGCACAGCGTGTACGACCAGCCCGACGCATCGGCGGTGCACGCGCAGTTCGACCGGCTCATCGACTACGTCACCGACAAGCTGCCCGCGGTGGCCGAGCACCTCGCCGGCGCACGCGAGGACATCCTGGCCTTCACCGCCTTCCCCAAGGACGTGTGGACCCAGATCTGGTCCAACAACCCCGCCGAGCGCCTCAACAAGGAGATCCGCCGCCGCACCGACGCCGTGGGCATCTTCCCTAACCGCGACGCGATCGTCCGCCTCGTCGGCGCCGTCCTGGCCGAGCAGACCGACGAGTGGGCCGAAGGACGCCGCTACCTCGGACTCGAGGTGCTGGCCCGCTGCCGCGTCAACATCGTGCCCAACACCGAACCCGAGATCGGAGCCGATGCCCTACCCGCGCTGACCGCCTAACCCCCTGTCGAAGGAGCACAGCGCTACACCACTACCCGGGACTTGACCGTTGCCTGCCAGCCGGTCCTGGACGTACTCGCGAAGACGTTCGTTCTGCACCAGCTTGGCGGTCTTGGGCCGCCTGGCAGCCTGCTGCGCCTTCCACTGCGCCACCGTCGCACGGTACTCCTGCTTACCGCCGCGGGTGGCGGCGTTGCGGCGAAGCTCGCGTGAGATCGTGCCCGGGTCACGCCCGATCACGCGGGCGATCTCACGCACGCCCTTGCCCTGGGCGCGCAGGATCGCGATCTCCTCACGTTCCTCGAACCTCAGATAGCGGCCGGTGGGCTCGCTCAGACAGATCGGCGGCATGCCGCCAGCGTGACGAAACCAGCGGGCACCGACCGGCCACGACACGCCCACCGCCAGCGACGCCTCCACCGTCGTGACCCCAGTAGCGATCAAGCGCCAGAACTGCCGCTGCACCACCCGAGAGGGATCAGGCCGCCCGGGCGAGCGCATCGCCGGCCGCAATGCTCGATCAGCACGCCACTGCCGGCGAAGCTCCTGCGGCGCCTCGCTGGTCTTCCTGCTCCAGTCTGTCGTTGCCATCGTCGACCACCTCCGAGATCAAGGTGTTGCGACGACCAGTTGAATCCGCCGACCGACCCGTGGTCGCTGTGAAAGATCGCGCCCTTGAGGCCGCCCCGGGTCGCGGCGGCATCCTTCAACGCATTCTCGACGAGCTCGGTGCGCATGTGGTCGGTGATCGCCCACCCGACGAGCCGCCGTGAGTAGCAGTCGATCACGGTCGCGAGGTAGAGGTTGGTCCCGTCGGCCAGCGGCAGGTAGGTGATGTCCCCGACGTAGCGCTCGTTGGGGCGCTCGGCAGCGAAGTCGCGCTTGAGCAGGTCGGGGTACTTCTGCCCCGACGGCTCGGGGATCGTGGTCCGCACCCGACGCTTCTTCACATAGCCACGGATGCCCTCAAGCCGCATCACCCGCGCGACCCGCTTGTGGTTCACCCGCTCACCTGCAGGTGCGCTGTCGTTGAGCTCGGCGGTGATCCGCGGCGCCCCCTGGGTGTTGTCCTCGGCATGCACCGCCCGGATCCGCGACGCGAGCTCGGCATCGGCCCGAGCCCGTTCCTCGCGTGCCGGGGCTGCCGTCAGCCAGGCGTAGTAGGAGGAGCGCTCGATCTCGACCAACTCGCACAGTCGCTTCACCTCAAAGGTGGCAGAGTTGTCGGCGACGAACTGGAAGCGACTCACCAGCGCGTCTCCCCGGCGAAATACTTGGCCGCCCGCTGGAGGATCTCCCGCTCGGTGGTGAGCTTGGTGGTCTCGACCTCCAACTCGTTCACCCTCGCTTCGAGCCGGGCGATCTTCTGCTCCGGCGTCTCATCGACCGGCGCCGAGGCGCTCTTCCTCGTGGTCGTCTTGGACTGCAGCGGGCTGGAGGTCAACGTCCCGTCAGCGGCGGTCTTCTTGCCGGTCCCGTAGACCTCGAGCCAGTGCCGCAGCGTGCCGCGCACGATGCCGAGATCCTCGGCGATGCCGCGGACCGTGGCGCCCGGGGTGGACTCGTACAAGTCGACGGCCTGACGACGGAACTCCTCGGAGTAGTTCTTCCTTGCCATGATTCTCGGATCATCTCCCTTTCCCAGCACCGGGTGCTGGATTCAGCGTGTCCAAGATCCGGGGTCAGGCCCCGTCGCGGGGCAGCTCGGGTTTGAGTGGCAGAAGGCCGCGGCCCCGTTCTGCGGGGTGAAGGGTCGGATGCGTCTTGCGGTCCTGGATGGGACGGTCGGCCACGAGGAAGTCCGGCACTTGGTGGCAGCCCTTGGTGACAGGGAGCGTGTGACGGTGGTCGCGAAGTCGGTGTTGCCTGACGTGGAGGATCTGTTGCGGTCGTTGTCGCCGGGTTCGCGGGTGCGGAAGGCTCCGCGTGACCTGCTGAAGGAAACCACCAAGCCCCGTACGAAGGCTCGGACGCGGGGAGCGCTGCGTGGCGTCGCCTGACCACCCAGTGACCGGCGATCTGGGACGGGTAGGGTCGGCGTACCGCCGCGTCAACGTCCCAGTCTCGCGGCCGCCGACCGCGAAGGAGCCGGACACCGTGACCGCTGGACCAAGGCTGGAACTCACCTGGCCCGGCAAGGACAAGTTCCTGCTCACACCCAAGGACGACCAAGGCAAGCCGGTCTGGGTGGAACGGTCGCACCCGGCCGCGTCCGAGGTTCGCCTCACCGAGTTCACCGGCTCCCACGGTGACGTGGGGATGGGAGACCCATACGCGGACAACCTGCTGTTCACCGGGGACTCCCTGGACGTACTGCGGGTGCTCGCGGAGGTGCCGGAGTTCCGGCGTGAGTACCTGGGCAAGGTCAGGCTCGCGTACTGGGATCCGCCGTTCAACACCGGGCAGGCGTTCGATCACTACGACGACTGGCTCGAGCACTCGACCTGGCTCTCGTTCATGCGGGAACGGCTCCTGGTCGCACGTGAGCTGCTGACCGACGACGGGTCAATCTGGATCCACGTGGACGACGCGGAGGCACACCGTGTCCGGCTGTTGTTGGACGAGGTGTTCGGGGCGTCGAACTTCGTCGCGTCCGTCGTGTGGAAGCGCCGGAACGACCCTAGGAACACCGCACAGTACATCTCGATGGACCACGACACGATCCTCGTGTACGCGCGGGACCTCCGTTCGTGCCGGTTTAACCAACTGCCTCGCACGGAGAGGATGGACGCTGCTTACACGAACCCTGACGACGACCATCGAGGGCCATGGCGACGCAGCGACACGGCCGCGCGGAACTACTACTCCAAAGGGCTGTACGCGGTCACCACACCGTCGGGACGGGTCATCGACGGGCCGCCATCCGGTTCGTACTGGCGGGTCTCGCAGGAAGAGCTGGAACGGCTCGACGCGGACGGCCGTATCTACTGGGGCAAGGACGGATCTTCACGGCCATACGTAAAGCGGTTCCTGACCGAAGTGGCCGGTGGGCGCGTCCCCTCGTCGGTGTGGCACCCCGAGGAAGTCGGGTTCGTCCGCAACGGCAAGGAAGAAGTGCGGGCGTTGATCGGAGACGTGTTCGCAACCCCGAAACCCGAGCGCCTCCTCGAACGGGTCATCACGATCGGATCAGACCCAGGCGATGTCGTGCTCGACTGTTTCGCCGGGTCTGGGACGACCGCTGCTGTTGCGCACAAGATGGGCAGACGGTGGGTCACCGTCGAACTCAACCCGGACACCGCTGACGAGTACGCCCAGATGCGACTCCAGAAGGTTGTCGACGGGACCGACAGGGGCGGCATCACGGACACGGCCGGCTGGACCGGGGGTGGTGGGTTCAGGACCGTGACCATCGGTCCGTCGATGTATGAGGTGTCTCCGGTCGGGGTGATGCTCGCGGACTGGGCAACGAACGGGAAGTTCGCCCGGGCGGTCGCTGGTCAGCTCGGGTTTGATTGGCAGGAGGACGCTGCCCCGTTCTGCGGGGTCCGGGGTCGGATGCGCCTAGCGGTGCTTGACGGGACAGTCGGGGTGGAGGAAGCCCGGCATGTGGTCGCTGGTTTGGCCGATCAGGAGCGTGTGACGATCGTGGCGAAGGCTGTCTTGCCGGGTGTGGAGGAACTGGTGCGTGACCTGTCGAAAGGCTCGCGTGTGCGGAAAGCACCAAGGGACCTGCTCGAGGTGGGCGCGGCGCGTGCCCGGCGACGGATGGAAGGAGCCGGGACGTGAGCTTTGACTTGCCTTATGACGAGCATGCGGTGGAGAACATCACGTACATGCTGGATCTGCGTGACCCGAACCGGGACGCGCTCGACGCGATCGCCCGCGCCCTGGATGAGGCTGAACCGGGTGTGGAGATGGTCGCTGACCTGGCCACGGGTGTCGGCAAGACCTACATTGCTGGGGGCCTGTTGGACTACCTGTGGGGTCAAGGCGTCCGCAACGTTGTGATTGTTGCGCCGGGGTCGACGATCTTGCGGAAGACCGTGGACAACCTCACCCCCGGTCATCCGAAGTATCTGCGCGGGTTGCAGTGTGACCCGTTCGTGGTCACGTTGGACACGGTCGAACGTGGCGAGGTTGGGGCTGCGCTCGAGGACGAGTCCCGGTTGAAGGTGTTCGTGTTCACGGTCCAGTCGTTGCTGCGCCCGAACAAGGACGACAAGCGGCGTGCTCACTCGCCGCATGAGACGGTCGGGCAGGGCATCTATGAGTACCTGCAAGGCCGTGAGGACCTGGTCGTGATCGCGGACGAGCATCACGTGTACTACTCGAAGACCGCGAAGAAGTTCCGGGCCGCGTTGGACGACCTGGAACCGCGGGCAACGGTCGGGTTGACGGCAACCCCGCACGAACACACGAGGGACAAGGTCGTGTTCCGGTACCCGTTGGTGGACGCGATCGCTGACGGCTGGGTGAAGATCCCCGTCCTGGTGGGCCGTCAGGACAAGGTGACGGACACGCGGACTAGGTTGTCGGACGCGTTGACGTTGCTGGATGCGAAACGGGCTGCGGTGCGGGCCTACACGGGTAAGTTCCCGCGGAAGAAGTACGTCGAACCGGTCCTGTTCGTGGTCACGCAGACGATCGACCAGGCGAACGAGTACCGGGACATTCTCGCTGGGCCGGACATGCTCGGAGACCCGGCCCAGGTTCTGCTGGTCACGTCCGAAGAACCCGACAGTGCCCTCGCAGCGTTGGACGGGTTGGACCAGCCGGGGAACAAGGTTCGGGCGGTAGTGTCCGTGGACATGCTCCGTGAAGGGTGGGACGTGAAGAACATCTACGTCATCGCCGCCGTCCGCTCCCTCGAATCGGAACTGCTCACGGAGCAGATCCTTGGCCGTGGTTTGCGGCTCCCGTTCGGGGAACGGACCGGGAACCCGATGCTGGACACGGTCGAAGTGCTGTCCCATGACTCGTTCACGGACCTGCTGCGCCGCGCAAAGTCGCTGCTGGAGCAGACCCTCGGGCAACGGCACGACGAAGCGACCGTGGAGGTGAACCCACAACCGGGTGTCCGCCAGGCAGCCACCAACGCCGACACGACGGACTGGGCGGGTTTGCCGGCCGGGACGGAACAGGTTGAGGTGAACCTGCCCGGTCGGGCCGCGACTGACCCGAACCAGTACGCCCTCTTCGACACCGACGAAGACGGCCTGGATGGGGATGCGACGCGGCATACCGGGATGGGCATCGCGACCGTTGACGCACGCCTGCAGACCGCTCAAGAGTCCGAGCAGACTCTCGTGACGACCCTCACCCCGAACCGGAAGCTCGAAATCCGCCTCCCGCTGTTGCTGCCGAAGGTCGTCACGAAGTGGGTGCGGGACCCGTTCTCCCTCACCCAGGTGAACCAGCTGAACGTGGAAGCGCTCGGCCGGAAGTTCGTGGACGACAACGCCCCCACGCTCACCCGGAAAGCGCTCGACGCGCACCGTGACACCGAAGGTGAAGCACGGGTCGTCATCCGTGACGAGGACGGGTCCAACCTGCAAGCAGCAACACTCCCGATCCCGTTCGACAACATCGAAACAGACCTGACCACCCGCCTGTTGCGGACGAACGGGATCGAGCAGACCGTCACCGAAGCGAACGCCGCCCAAGCGATCGCGAAAGCGTTCCTGGTCGGGGCCGGGGTCACGGTCGACACGCCGTGGCGGGTCGAACACGGCCGTCTTGCAACGACCGCGCTCACGGAGTACATCTCCACGTTGCAGACGTCATCCCCCGCCAGGGAGGTCCGCGAAGTGGAGCACGTTCGTTGGCCTGACCCAGCTGACCGGACCGAACCCCGCCCGCCAGCGGACCGGCACGTCGTCACGAACTCGAAAACGTTCGTGCGTGGGTACCCGTACTCCGGGTGGGACAAGTGCCTGTACGACGTGAACGGGTTCGACGCGTACGGGACCGAGTTCAGTCTCGCGACCATCCTGGAAAAGCCCCGCTCCAAAGTCCGGGCGTACGTCCGCATCGACGACCACGTCCCCCTACGGATCACGTACATGGCCGGGGCGGTCCAGCGCACGTACGAACCGGACTTCATCGTCGTGGACGAGCACGGCACCTACTGGATCGTCGAAGGGAAACGCGACGACCAGATGACCGACCCGGTCGTCATCGCCAAACGCGACGCCGCCCGCGAATGGGTCAACACCGTCAACGCGTCCGCCGACGTGACCGACCGGTGGGGGTACCTGCTCGCGTCCGAGTCCGTCATCGGCAACGCCACCCACTGGGACGCCATCAAGAACGCCGGACAGGCCCACACATGAGCGAGAACCACCGGCCAGCACAGGCCGGCTCTAGCAGCATCGGGCGTAGTCAACTCTTCAGGAGGAACCATGGCTGACACGTTCGGTCATCACCCGTGGACGGTGCAGGACCTTGTCGGGGGTGTGACCTCTGGACAGGTCCGGTTGCCGGACATCCAGCGACCGTTCGTGTGGTCGAACGCGAAGGTGCGTGACCTGGTCGACTCGATGTACCGGGGCTTCCCTGTCGGCCAGTTGATGTTCTGGGAGAACACCGACGCTGCTCACTCGCGGACGATCGGGATCGAGGAGAAGAGCCAGGCAGGGTCGATGCAGGTGATCGACGGGCAGCAGCGCCTCACGTCCCTGTTCGCTGCTGTGAAGGGACAGCAGATCCTGCGAGAGGACTACTCGCAGGAACGGATCGTGATCGCGTTCAACCCGATCACGGAGAGGTTCGCGATCCCGGACAGTGCGACGAGACGGTCACCGGAGTGGATCCAGGACATTCGGGACGTGTTCACGTCGGCGATCGACGCTCGCTCTGCGTACCTGGACAAGCTGGAGGAAGCCAGGGGCGAACGTCCGGACCGGGACACAGAACGAGTCGTGGAGGAGGCGATCAACCGCCTGCACCACGTCCTGTCGTACCAGTTTCAGGTCGTTCAGCTCAAGCGGCACGTGTCGCGGGAGACTGTCGCGGACATCTTCGTCCGCATCAACTCCGAGGGTGTGACTCTGTCCGCGTCCGACTTCATCCTGACGTGGTTGTCTGTGTTCTGGGAGGAGGGACGTCAGCAGATCGAGACGTTCGCTCGGGACTCCCGGTTCACGCCGCAGGAGTTGACACGGATGACCGGCGAGAAGGTCACGTGGTCCCCGAAGAACCCGTACCTGACGTTGGACCCGAAGCACATCTTGCGGGTCGTGGTTGCGGTGGGCAACAAGCGTGCCCAGTTGCAGGACGCCTACAACGCACTCCGCGGGCGTGACCCGAGGACGCGGCAGATCATCCCGGAGAACCGGGAGCGCGAACTCGCCAGGCTGAAGGAGGGTCAGGCAAGGGTGCTGAACCCGAACAACTGGGACGAGTACCTGAAGGTGATCGAACGGGCCGGCATCCGCACAAGCTCCATGGTTACCACGAAGAACGCTGTCGTCTACGGGTACGCGTTGTGGCTAATCGGTAGGACCGAGTACGGAGTGCCCGTAGACGAACTGCGCGAGGTTATGGCCCGTTGGTACTTCATGGCACAGATCACGGGCAGGTTCTCCGGCAGTGTCGACTCTCGTGGGCAGGAGGAGCTCAACCGGTTGGACGGGCTCGAACTCACGCCCGAGGCGTTCAAGGCTTCGATCACCGGGCAGGTGGACACGATCCTGACCGAGGACTGGTGGCGGGTCACGCTGCCCGAGAACTTGCACACGTCCAGCACGACGGGCCCCGCGTTCATCGGGTACGTCGCGGCGCTCAACATCCTTGACGCTGACGTGCTCCTGTCCACGTTGAAGGTGAAGGACTGGATCGACCCGACCAGGCGACCAGTCAAGGGTGTGGAGAAGCACCACCTGTTCCCGAAGGACTACCTCAAGCAGACCGTCGGGCTTCGCACCACCAGGCAGATCAATCAGGTCGCGAACCAGGCGCTGGTCGAGTGGTCGGACAACATCGACATCTCCAACCAGCCACCGCACGTGTACTGGGCTGCGCAGGTGGGCGACAAGACCATCGGGACGGAACGCCTGGCGGAGCAGGAATGGTGGCACGCGCTGCCGACCGGGTGGACGACGATGGACTACCAAGAGTTCCTCACTGAGCGGCGCAAGCTCATCGCCGCGGTCACCCGCGAAGGTTTCCGCAAGTTGTCCGACCCGAACTACCGGGCTCAACCACCGCTCCCCGCGCAGACCCAGGACGATGAGCATGCCTTGGCAACGTTCAGTGACTTGGTGCTGGCAGGGTCGCTGCCGCCGGGGACATACCTGACCCCGACAGACGCGGAGACTGACTCGATCGCTGAGGTCACCGAGGACGCGACGATCCTGCTAGACGACCACGAGTACCGAACGCCAGCGCTAGCCGCAGCGGCGGATGGTGCTGAGCAGGAAGACGGTTGGGCCTACTGGACGGCCCATCTGGACGATCAGTCCGTCGTGCTGTCGGACCTGCGTGCGTCACTAGAACAGGATGCCGCCTGACCCGGTGCCCATCGGTCGGTTCCTGATGTCCCCGGGCCATTGGCCCGTGCGGGCCTGTCGGTGGTCCCGTGCAGACTGCGTGGCAGGTGACCGTAGGAGGTGGAGTTGTCCATGATGGGCACATCGGTGGCGGACGAGTTCGCGCTCGCCAAGGAGGCGTACGCAACCCCTGAGGTGCGATTCCTGTCGGAGAAGCAGCACGGGGCGTTCATCCTCGCAGTGCTGCGTTCCAAGTTCACCCGTGAACTTCCAGCCGTGGTGGACAACGACTTCCACGAGGCACTCGACCACGCGATCGGCGTGCTCCGGGACCGGGGCGAAGCGGGCGTCCCGGACACGAACGGTCGGGCGTTGGCGACCTCGTGGGTCGCTGACGGGTGGTTGGAGAAGGACCTGAGCTCGGACGGTCACATGGTGTACCGACCCACGGCAGCATCCCAGACCGTCATGGAATGGTTGGACAGGCAGTCCAGGCAGCGGCTCGTGTCGGTGCCACGGGTGAACCAGATCTTCGACAACGTCGCAAAACTGGCCGCGCTGGCAGACCCGGACCGTGACGCCCTGATCCGTGAGCACGAAAGGGAAGCCAAGCGTCACCAGGCGGAGGCGGAACGTTTGAAGGCCGGAGGTGACGTTCCGGCCGGTACGGATGACGATCTGCTCCAGTACGCGGACCTCGTGGTCGGTGCGATGAATGAGATCCCGTCCGACTTCCGCAGGGTCGGGGAACGATTCCACGACGCGAAGCGGGACCTTCAGGACCGGTTGCTGACCACTGACGGGGAGACGGTCGGACAGGTGATCCAGTCGGTGACGCACACCTCGCGGAACATCATGACCGGAACCCCGCAAGGGCGAGCGTTCGAGGGTGTGTCCGAACTCATCCGGGACGAAGCACAGATGGGGTCGTTGCGGCACAACCTGAACCGCATCATGAACTCGCCAGCGGCGGACATGTTCACGGACGGTGAACGGGTCATGTTCGCGAACCTGCCAGCCGTGTTCGTCACCCATGTTGACCTGGTGCTGGAAGGCCCACGGGCGTTAACGAAGATCGTTGGCGGCAGGTTGGCCGCGCACGTCGACGCGAGTGAAGGGCAGGGCGGGTTGCTGTCCACGATCCGGGCCGCACGTGCAGCGTTGCGAACGCACAAGGGACCAGTCCCCCATGGCGCGATTCCGACGTTGGGTCCGTTGACGGTACCCGGGTCGACGTTGCGGTTGCATGACCCGCGCCCGGTGGATGCTCCGCGTTCGTTGGCTGACGCACCGGCCGCGGTGACGGAACCGTTGACGTTGGAGTACCTGGCCCGGTGGGGTGGCCCGCACGGGAAGGACGTGGCCGATCATGTGCGGCGTTTGATCGCTGCCGGGAGGGACCGGGTCACGCTCGCAGAGGCGTGGCAGGCCGCACCGTCCGACCTGCGCCGAAGCGTCGAACTGGTCGCGTACCTGGGTCATCCAGCCCGGTCGCACGACCGGCCACGCGGTACGGACCTGATCACGGTCAGCGAGGGAGACCGGTCACGCAAGTTCATGATTCCCCGCGTCGAGTTCACGAACGAGCAGGTGGAGCAGGCATGACAAGCACGATCGCAGACGAGGACGTCAGGGACGGCGAATCCGGTATCGAAGAAGCCGGGCCGGGCGTGCATGGTGAGCAGGACAGTGTCGGGTTGTTCGACGGTGACACGGGCGACGCACCCAGTGATGCCCGGACGGTCATCACGTACCTCGTCAGGAACAGGGTCCTGACAGGGCGGGACGAACCTGACCTGTGGGACCTGCTGCTGGTGCATGAGCAGACCGTGCTCAGGCATTTCCACAACATGTTCGTGGACCTGTCGATCAACAGGGTGTGGCGGGTGGCGTACAAACAACAGCTTGAGCCTGCTGGTGTTCCGCACAACAAGGTGGTGCGGGCTGTGACGATGACGCTGGAAGCGTCCGTGCTGGCGTTGTACGCACGGGAACGGGTCGCGCTGGCTGTCCCGGGTGAGGCTGTGGTGATCAAGCGTGCTGACGCTCGTTCGCAGATGGAGCCGTACTGGCCGGCCCAGGTGCACAACAAGGCCGCGAAGGACAAGAAACTGAACGCGGCCCTGGACGCGCTGTCCAACCAGGATCTGCTGGTCAAGGTGGGTGATGACAGGTGGGAGGTGTCGCCGGCGATCAGCCTTGTCCTGACTGCGCAGGCGATCGCTCGGTTTACTGACCTGCTGACCGCGCCGGAGGCTGCGCACGGGCCAGCCCTGAGTGTCGTCCCAGACACGGAGACCGACGACGAGCAGGCCGATGACGACCAGGACCACGAGGACGCGGGTGATGAGTCGTGAGCGTGACCCAGCTGCCGATCGCTCAACAGTGGACACTCGCGTCGATCCAGCTTGTGAACTGGGGCGGCTACGACGGGCACATGAAAGTTGACCTGGCTGGCCCGCGAGAAGTCACCCTCATCACCGGGTCGACCGGATCCGGGAAGTCCACGTTGCTGGACGCGCACATTGTCCTCATGCACAACCCGTCGACGGCGTTGAACCGGGCGTCGAACACGAACTCCCACCGGTCACGGTCGGAGGAGTCCCGCAACATCGTCTCCTACATGCGCGGCGTCCACGGGCAGACCCGTGACGTTGAGGGGGAGCACGCCGTCATGCTGCGTGAGGGGACGGTCTGGTCCGCGATCGCTGAGACGTGGCACTCGACGGACGGGGCAGTCCTGACGGCCTTGTCTGCGTTCTTCGCTGTCCCGACCGACACGACCCGACCGGACGTGCGCCGGGACGCATGGATCCCGGACGAGTTCGACCTGAACCTGTTGGAGCCGTTCGCCAATGGTGTTCACGTGGCCCGCCCATTCCCGCCACGGGTCATGGAGAAGACCTACCCAGGGTTGCAGGTCGTGCCGTCGACTGCGGCACTGCACCGGGTGTTGTGGGACCGTCTCGGGATCGGGGACGAGACGGCAGGGAAGAACGCGATGGCGTTGCTGTACAAGGTGCAGGCTGCGGACGCGGTCCAGTCTGTGAATGACCTGTTCACGAAGTTCGTCCTCGACAAGCCGATCACGTACGCGAAGGCTGACGAAGCCGAAGGGCACTTCACGGACCTGCGCAACGCGTGGGAGAAGATCCGGGTCATCGAGGATCAGACAAAGCGACTGAACCCGATCCCCGGGCTGTGGGCCGACTACGAATCCGGCCGAGACGAGCTGGCGTACTTCACCGCAGTCAACCCCTCCCCCGATCAGGCCAGGTCGCCGTTCTGGAAGTGGCGGTGGGACAGGGAAAGCACCGCCCTTGAACAGGCCGAGCAGACCGCACAACGTGAGCATGAACAAGCCAAGGCCGACCAGACGGCAGCAGCCAACGAAGCTGCCCGGCTGGAGGGTGAACTGCAGTCGATCCTGTCTGCGATCGCCCAGGACGACGCCATGTCGGAGCTGGGCGGACTGGACGTGCGGATCGAATCCGCGCAGGGTGCGTTGACCCGGGTGGAGCAGGACCGAGACGAGCTCGCCCAAGCTGTCGGTGACGTGCTGACTGTGCCGGACACCAGGGCCGCGTTCGACCGACAACAGGCCGCGTCCGCTGCGTTCATGGAGGGTTACCCGACCCGGAAGAAGACGGCAGACGATCAAGCGGAGGCCGCGAAGCGGGCACAGTGGGAGCTCGCAAACCAGTTGAAGGGGTTGCGTGAGGACAGGGAACACTATGTCGGCCGTAAGGACGTAACCGACCGGGACCGTGACTACGTGCGGCGCCGGTACGCCGAGTTGATCGGGTTGGAACCGCACCAACTTCCGTTCGCTGGTGAGCTGATGGACATGCTCCCTGAACATGAGGGATGGCGGATGGCAGCCGAGATCGTCCTGGGTGGGACCGCAAGAAGCCTTCTGGTGCCGGAAGCACACCTGGGCGCGTTCCGACGTGCAGGAGAGGACGAGCTGACGGCTTTCCGGATCCCGTACCTGGTCGTCCGGAACCTTGACGTGGCGCTCTCCAAGGGCGACCCGGCCACGATCGGCGGGCGGTTGCAGTTCCGTGAGCACACGTACTCCGGGTGGTTGTCCCAGCGGGTGTCCAGGTCAGCACGGCATGTATGCGTCGACTCGCCTGACGACCTAGGGGACCTTCCGGCCGGGTACAAGGACGGGGTGACGATTCAGGGGCAGACCGGGAACCGGGATGGTGGGGCTGTGGGTGGGCAAAAGAACCACAAGCCCACTATCGGGTTCACGCCCGAGGCGGTGATTGCCCGGATTGACGCAAAGATCAAGACGGTTGAGGACGAGCTGGTCCCGGCAGACAAGGCCGCGGAGGCTGCGCAGACAGCAGTTGCGGTCCTTCGCGGTCAGCATGACGCTCATGCCCGGTTCTTGAAGGTGCCTTGGGACCGGATCGCAGTCCAGGAGACGACGGCTGCCCTGCAGGAGCTGTTGGACCGGAGGAAGGTTCTGTCTGAAGACCCGTCTGTTGCAGCACTCGCCCGGGAGAAGGAACAGGCCAAGGCAGCGTCTGCGGTAGCGAACAAGAAGCTCGGTGCCGCTGAGACGAAGACTGAGGACACAGAGAAGACCTGGGGTGTCCTGGCTGAACGGAAGGACGAAGCGTTCAATCAGTTGATGGGCCTGGATGACGTACCTGACCTGCATACTGACTGGTTGGACGACATGCTGACGGGGTTCCGGGACGACCCGGACGTGCCTGGCCCGGTCGCAGCGGACTTCGAGTCTGGACCATGGCGCAAGTTCGTTCGGCACCTGGCTTCCCGGTACGAGGCTGCGGCGAAGAAGCGGGACAACGCCCGCAGGCTCCTGTCGCAGACGTTCGAGGACTACATTCGGGAATACCGCGACACTGCCGGTGCGGAGGACCTGACGACCGACCCAGACCGGTCGTACTGGCAGTTCCACGCGATCCTGGAACGTCACCGTGCCTCCGGGGTGGACAGCGCGAAGGCCGAGTTCACCGAGTACACGGCCATGTACGGCGGGCACGAGCTGATGGCGTTGGCCCTCGCGTACGAGAACGAGCTCACCAACATCGACGCTCGCCTGACCGAGATCGGGAACGCCCTGGCGGACCAGCCATACGGCGAAACCGACACCGGGCGCGTCACTATCCGTCGGCGTGACGGACACGCCCCACCGGTCGTGACCCAGTTCCGCAAGGAGTTGAAGGACGCGACAACAGGCACGACTGCTGTGCTGACCTATGAGCAGGCTGTGGCAAAGTACGAACGGTTCGACAACCTGATCAGCCAGTTGGCCGACCCGAAGAAGCGGGATGTGCTGCTGGACGTGCGCACGCACGTCCTCCTGGAAGCGCAACATCTGGAGGACGGGAAGCTGGTCAAGTTCTACCGTGAGCTCGCGACGACCTCCGGGGGTGAAACCCAAGAGCTGACGATGTTCATCATCGCGGCCGCGATCCGGTACAAGGTCGGGTCGTTGGACGCGAAAACGCCGAGGTTCGCGCCGGTCTTCATGGACGAAGGACTGATCAAGGCCGACCCGGAGCGGACGCAGCGGGCCGTCGAAGTGTGGACCCGTCTCGGGTTCCAACCGGTCATCGCGACGACGACCGACAAGCACGAGTCGATCTCCCGTACCGCGTCCGTGCTGCTGACCGTGACGAAGGACTCCTCGCACCGTTCCAAGCTGGACCGGGTTGCCGCGGTGACCGGGGACGAGTCTGAGGCGACCGGATGAAGACCGTTGACGACACGAAAGGGCGGGTCCGCACCTGGTTGGACAGGAACCTCGTCACGACAGTCGCAGACGGTGACGAGTCCGGGTTGACGGTCGGGTTGGACGCACCGACCGGGCAGGCGTTGCAGGACGAGTGGGCCGACGTACACGGTTGGGCTCGAGGCTGGCGTAACACTGCCGCGGCCCTGCCGGACGGGGTGCGGGTGGACTGGGTGGTCCGCAAGCTCGGGCCGACCCGCCAGGAACTCCCCCACCGGCTCGTCCTGGACACGGTCGACGGTGCGGCCGGCTGGGTTGGCGGGCACCACCCTGGGACGCTCGACCGGGCACGCACCCGGTGGGCTGACCTGACCGAGGCGTTCCCGGACACTGCGGACGTGAAGGTTCTCCGGGTGGTCATGGGATGGGACCAGGTTGACGTGGACCTGCTCCTGTCCGCCGCCCAGTGGTTCGCTGACAACCGGGTCGTGGACGACACGTGGACACCCCGGCAGGTGCCCGTGCCTGGTCTGCACGCGAAATGGCTCGACGCGACCGGTCGGCGGACCCTGATTGAACAGCTCGCCGGGATCCCCACCGTCCGGTTGCGGGCACGGCCTGTGCAGGCACGGGTCACGTACCTTGACCCGGCCCACGCGGCGACGGGCCGACGACGGTGGGACCTGATCACCGCTGGCGACACGTACCAGGTGCCGTACGACGTCAAGGTTGTGGTTGTCGTGGAGAACCGGGACACCGCGTTCTACTTCCCACCCGAGGTGCCCGGCGGTGTGCTTGTTCTCGGCAACGGCGACGCCGCCGTGAGCCTGCTGGAGACGGCATTGCCGTCGTTGGGCTCACCACCGCTCATCTACTGGGGCGACATTGACGCTGAAGGGCTGCGCATCGTCGCCAGGCTCCGCACACGCGGCCACGTCGTGGACACGATCCTCATGGATCTGCCCACGTACGACCGGTTCAAGGAGTTCGGCACGTCCGTGGACCAGCACGGCAAGACCCTCCGGGCAGGCGACCCAACTCCACCAGACGGCCTCACCACAGGTGAGGCGGACCTCTACAACCTGCTCACGAGCACGGACCTAGAGAGCCACCGGCGCGTCGAACAAGAACGCATTCCCCTCGACCACGCGGTCACCGCCATCACATCGGCCCCGCGCGACAAGACTCGGCTGGTGTCATGACGACCGGCAGCGGGGCCGCTCCTGAAGGCGTGCGACATGATCGAGTGCACGACATGTCGCAACTGCGTGAAGATGTCCCGGACCAGGCCGTTGCCGCCAAGTGGGCCAAAATCAGCCCCCTGATCGACCGCCTGGTCGAACGCGCCGGGGACGAGGCCGACTTCGAGCACCGCCGGGACAGCGCCCTCACCGGGGACGACCGAGCCACCTCCCCGTACAACACCTCCCACGCGTTCCGGCAGAGTCTGACGGCAGCGATCGACCACCTGCACGCGGCGAAGACCCTGGTCCACGACGTCGGGATGCTCCATCTTGGTGCGCCCGCGACCCTCGCCCGCTCAGCCTTGGAGAACGCAGCCACCGGGTGGTGGCTGCTCGAGCCACGCGGTCGCGACGAACGCGTCCTGCGAACCTTGCGGTGGTACTCCCGGAACTTCCGGGATCAGCACACCGCGTTAGACGACACGACCCTGATCCCCGAACGAACACTGGAGCAGAAGCTCGGCAAGGTTCGGGCGATCGCTGCCAAGCGTGGCTTGAACCCCGACCAGGCCGCTGGCGGCTACACGATGTCGACGGTCATCGAGGCCCACACTGCTGGGACCAAAGCGGACTCCAAGTTCGTGCGGCAGCTCGCATCTGGGTTCGCGCATGGCCGACCATGGGCCTACCTCGGTGCACTCAGCCAAGATCGCCGCCCCAGTGATGAGGACGGCATCATGAAGGTCCGGCTGACGAACACGGTTCAACTTGGGCTCTGGCCCACCCTGACCGCCCTCCACGCCGTCGAGGACACCCTCAGGCTGTGGGAGCAACGCGCAGGACACCACCGAACCTAGCGCTCGTGTCGAAAGTCCCACCCTGACGCCACTGGATGTGTCACGGCACTGCGGGTGCCACCGGATTGGTCATGATGACTGAGACAGCCAGACCCGAGTGTGTCTCAGTTTTCTTGTCCTATCGCTGGTCGGATTGGTCATGATGACTGAGAACGGACAACTCGTCCACACCTGTCGCCAGACATCGTCGCAGGTCAGCGGGCCGGAGCCAGATGGTGCGCGAGGCCGACGAGAACACGGTCAAGGAGGCGCTGGGGTCCACCCGGCGGGCACGGCAGCCCGAGAGCTGCCTCAGCAGCCTCCTGCAGAGGAAAGCCCCGCCCGTATCGGGCGAAGCCACGTCGGCTCAGGGCTGAGTGAATCCAACGTCCCGCTGTGCCCTTCGATCAAAGCTGAGCACCTGAGAGCAGCCCCGTGACGTGCACGCGGCGCTGATCACGGCGTCGGCAAAATCAGACCCGGAGCGCGCAAGCCTGAGTGCAGAGCGAACCTGCGACTCGTCCTGAACCACGATGTCCGGACTATCCACCAGTGCTGACAGCGCGCCTATGACGGTCTCTGCCGCAATCTTGTAGCCACGGGTGAGCACCCAGTAGGTCTCCACCACGACGACGGTGGTGAGGAACCCTGGCTCCTGCGGGGTGAGTTTCGCCATCGCCCGCGTGGCTGCCGCCCCTTGCTCGGCATGGTCCTGAACGAGATGTCGGACGACGACAGTGGTATCGAGCCCGATCACTGATCCTGTGCCGCCCTGGCGATGGCGTCCTCCATGTCGCTGATCGAGAGCGCCGGCCCCGAGTGCTGCAGGATCCCAGCGAGGTCGGCAGCTGTTGTGCGGGTCGGCCGCAGCACGTACTCGCCTGCGTCGTTCTGGTCGAAACTGACGACGACGCCCGTCGTCAAGCCGAGGGCGACCCGAACGTCCTTGGGGATCGTGATCTGCCCCTTGCTCGTCATGGTTCCGGTGCTCACTATCACCACCTCCTTACCTCATTGTAAGGAGGCGGTGATGGTGATGTCCAGGGAAGCCGGGAGGGCCGCTGAGGAGAGGCGATCCACCTCATCTCGGTAAGGTCGAAACATGCACACCCTGCGCGACGGCACCCCGCTCCCCCAGGTCGGTTTCGGCACCTATCCGCTGAAGGGCGAGGACGGCATCGAGGCGATCACCAGCGCGCTGGAGGTCGGCTACCGCTACCTGGACACCGCGACCAACTACGAGAACGAGCGTGAGGTGGGCGAGGCTTTGCGCCGTAGCGGTCTTCCTCGCGAGGATGTCCTCATCGCCAGCAAGATCCCCGGCCGGGCCCACGAGCGGGCGAAGGCTATCGCCACCATCGAGAAGTCACTCGAGCTGATCGGGATCGACCAACTCGACGTCGCCCTGGTCCACTGGCCCAACCCCTCGCAGGGCCGCTATGTAGAGGCATTCGAAGCGTTGCTGGAGTGCCGAGAGAAGGGCTTGGTTCGCCACGTCGGCACCAGCAACTACACCGCCGGGCACGTGCGCGAACTCGCCTCCGCCACCGGCGTGGCCCCCGTCCTCAACCAGATCGAGTGCCACCCGCTCTTCCCCCAGGAGGACATGCTTGAGGTTCACCGCGAGCTGGGCGTCCTCACCCAGGCCTGGAGCCCGCTGGGCAAACGCGAGGCCCAGTATGACGCTGCCCCCGTCGTGCAGGCCGCCGACCGGTTGAGCGTCAGCCCGGCCCAGGTCATCCTTGCCTGGCACCTCGCCCGCGGTGTGATGCCGCTGCCGAAGTCGGCCACGCCGTCCCGGCAGCGCGACAACCTCGACGTGGCCGACCTCCAGCTCACGCCCGAGGAGGTGGAGGCGATCTCCGGCCTGGGCCGGCCCGACGGCCGTCTCTTCGACGGGGACCCCGAGACACACGAGGAGATGTAGTGCGCGAGCGGGCCCGCGAGACCCGGGAACGGGCTCGGCAGACCCGCGACCGGGTGCAGGAGGCCAAGCGCTCCGGCGCCTTGCGTGAGTGGTGGTACGACCTCCTCGACGTCGGTCGCCAACCGCGCCTGGTCCGCTCCGTGCTCAGGTATGTCGTCGCCTGGGGCTCCCTGGGCGCTGGCGGGGTGACCTTCACGGCGATGCTGTCGCTCACCGCGGCACTGACCATTCTTGTCAACGTCGCCAGGGCCTTCCTCGGCGATCGCCCCGAGTTGGTGGACGGCGTCATCCGAGTCATCAACTCGGTCGTCCCGGGCATCATCGATGACGGCCGCAATGAGGGGCTCATCCCGGCCGATCAACTCATGCGGGACACCGGCTGGGGCTGGACTACCGCGATCTCCGCCGTCGTCATCCTCTGGTCCGCGCTGGCGATGATGACCGGGCTGCGACGCACCGTCCGGCAGATCTTCGGCCTGGGCGGTGCCCCGATCCGCTACTTCCGCGGCAAGGTGATCGATCTGTGGGGCTTCTTCCTGCTAGCCATCACCCTGGCCGCCAGCTCGGTCCTTGTCTCCGGCATCACCCTGGTGGGTCAGAACGTCCTGGACTGGTTGGGGATCAAGAACTCGCTCACCGCGGGCCTGCTCACCGCCGGGGTCCTTGTCGTGGTCGCTCTGCTCGATGCCTTCCTCATCTGGCTGATCTTCCGGGTCACCAGCAAGGTTCGGATCCCCACGCAGGACCTCCGCCAGGGGATGGCGCTCGGCGCGGTCGGCTTCGGCTTGCTCCGCCTGGGTGGCACCTGGCTAGTCGGCATCTGGTCCACCACTCCCCTGTTCGCCACCTTCGCCGCGGTCGCCGCCTTGCTGCTGACGCTGAACCTGGCCCTGCGGTGGTTGCTCTTCGTCGCGGCCTGGACGGCCAACCCGCCCGCCGCGCACGTGCCGGTGCACCCCGACACCGTGCACGCCAAGGAGAAGCCCAATTACGTCACGGTCAGCGCCCCGCACACCCTGGACTGGCCACACCACCAGGTCACCGGTGCGCTCATCCCCGAGGAAGACCCTCGGTTCATGCGGTCTGAGACACTGCATACCTCCTCGGGACTGCGTCCCATCCCTCCCAGAAAGGTCAAGCCATCCTCATGACCGGCGCCTACCACGCTGACGCGGACACCCTCGACGCCGAGGGCAAGGAGATCCTGACCTGGGACATGTTTGGCGAGGCCTGCCGTGACCTGGCCCAGCAGGTCGCCGACTCCGACTTCCGGCCCGAGATCGTGATCGCGATCGCCCGCGGTGGGCTGCTGCCTGGCGGTGCCCTCGCCTACGCGCTCGGTCTGAAGCTGGCGGATGCGATCAACGTCGAGTTCTACACCGACGTGCACGAGACCCTGCCCGACCCGGTCCTGCTCGCCCCGATGCTGGATACCGAGAGCATCGCTGGCAAGCACCTGCTCGTCGTCGACGATGTCGTGGACTCGGGGCGCACGCTGGACCTCGTCCTGGACCTGCTGCGCACGGTGGGCGCCGAGCCGCGGAGCGCGGTGCTCTACGGAAAGCCCACGACGATCGTCGAACCGGACTTCACCTGGAAGCACACCGACCGCTGGATCGTCTTCCCCTGGAGCGCGCAGCCGCCGGTGACCGCCTCGACGCCTTCCTGAGCGCCACGGCGCTGTCCACATCCTCGTAGCGCACACAGACGTCATCCACAGATCTGCGGGTCGGGCTTCCCACCGGGCGGCCACATACTCCAGGGTCGTGCCATGACGACGACGCAGGCGCCCACCAATGAGGTGCGGCTGGTGGGGCGGGTGAGCGGTGAGCCGACGGCACGAGAGCTGCCGAGCGGCGATCAATTGGTGCAGCTGCGGGTGGTGGTCGACCGCCCGCCGCGACGCGGGGACGGCGGGCGCAGGCAGGTCGACACCATCGACGTGGCCTGCTGGTCCGCACGCACCAGGGTAAGCGCCCAACGCTTGAGCGAGGGACACGTGGTGGAGGTCGAAGGAAGTCTGCGCAGACGCTTCTTCGCCACCGGCGCGGGGAGGGCCTCCCGGTACGAGGTGGAGGCGACCAGACTCCGGCGCGCGAGGGGGTCGGTGAAGAAGACCGGTGTCTGAGCACGCCGCAGCCCCGCCTTCGCTCTGGTAGCCCGGCCTAGGCTGAGAACTATGACAACGATGCCGCTGCGCGAGGTCCGCGACGAACACACTGTGCTGCGCGCCTATGACCACGGCGCGACGGTGGTCGGTTGGGAGGTGGACGGGCAGCCGGTGCTCTGGCTCAGCCCGCGGGCCGTGGTGGACGGCAGCACCGCGATCCGTGGCGGGGTGCCGCTGTGCTTCCCGTGGTTCGGCGCCGGCCGGTCAGGGGACCGCTCCCCCAGCCACGGCCCAGTGCGCACGGCGACCTGGCGCGCGGTCGAACCGACCGGGGCTGAGGTGATGGCCTGGGAGCTCTCCTCCGAGGAGGTGGCGGACACGTCAGGTGGGGACGCGCTGCCTGGACCGTTCCAGCTCCGGTATGCCGCCACCCGCCTGGCTCCCGACGTGTCCGGACAGGTGGGGCCGGGCCTGCACCTCGCCCTGACCGTGCACAACCCCGCGACCGCACCGCTCGAGGTCGAGGCTGCGCTCCACACCGACCTGGTCGTCCCAGACAGCACAAAGGCGCAGGTCCTGGGGTTGACCGGCACGCCCTACCTCGACAAGGTGACTGGTGAGCGCGCGGTGCAGGAGGGGCCAGTCACTTTTGGGCAGGAGGTGGACCGGGTGCTGGACGGCACCGGATCGCCGGCGCCGGTGCTGGACCGAGGCGATGGCAGCCAGGTGCTGGTCCAGCACCACGGCGCCACCCAGACCGTGGTCTGGAATCCTGGCCCCGACAACGCTGGCCAGATACGGGACGTCGGCGCGGACGGCTGGCGGGAGTTCGTCTGCGTAGAGACGGCAGCCACCGGTGATCTGCCCCTGGTGGTGTCCGGCGGGGCATCGTCGGTGATCGCGGTTACCCTGATACTCCGAGGTGACCCGAGCTCACGGTAATCGATGCGCACGCAAGGGACTCGCACGGACAACACCCTGTCCGGGTGAACGAATCTGGGAGAAGAATGAACGACGAGCGCAGGCCGGGAGCGACCCCCGCAACGGCGGGCCCGATGCCAGATATCCCCGAGCACGTTGACGCCTCGGCAGCGACGCCCGAAGAGATCACCACGATGCGGGAGAAGAAGCAGGACCCGGAGCAGCACGACGCCACGGGTGCCGACCGCGGCGTGCTCATCCTGCAGGGTCTGCGTGGAGCCGCTGCCTGGTCGTGGCGCTTCCTGCTCGTCGCGGCCGCCCTCTTCGTCATCTTCTACCTGCTCGGCCAGCTCTGGGTCGGCGTGCTGCCGCTCCTGCTCGCGCTGCTGATCTCCTCGGTGCTGTGGCCGCTGGTGTCCTGGCTCAAGCAGCACGGGTGGCCCTCCTCGCTCGCGGCAGCCCTCGTGCTGCTGGGATCACTGGGAATCTTCGTGGGCACCCTGATCGCCATCGCCCCCCAGGTCATTGAGCAGAGCCAGATCATCGCCAAGCAGGCCGGCGAGGGCCTCCAGGTGGTCATGGACTGGGTGAGCGGTCCGCCGCTGAACCTGCAGAACGAGCAGGTGACCGAATACGTCGACCAGGCCACCGCCTGGCTGCAGGAGCAGTCCAGCCGGATCGCCCAGGGCGTCGTGACCGGCGTGGCCACGGTCGGCTCGATCATGGTCAGCCTCGTGATGACCTTGATCTTCAGCTTCTTCATCCTCAAGGACGGCGAGCGCTTCGGACCCTGGGTCCGTCAGGTCAGCGGCGCCACCGCCGGGATGCACCTCACCGAGGGGCTGGCCCGCGTCTGGCGGACGATTGGCGGCTTCATCAAGGCTCAGGCGATCGTCTCGGCCGTCGATGCCATCTTCATCGGCCTCGGGCTGGTGCTCCTCGGGGTGCCGATGGCCTTCGTGCTCGCCCTGATCACCTTCTTCGCCGGCTTCATCCCGATCGTGGGTGCGGTCACCGCCGGCGCGCTCGCCGTGCTGGTCGCCCTGGTCTCCCAGGGCTTCATGACGGCCGTGTGGGTGCTGGTGATCGTGATCGCGGTCCAGCAGCTGGAGGGCAACATCCTGCAGCCGATCCTGCAGAGCAAGGCGATGAACCTGCACCCGGCGCTGATCATCCTGGTCGTCGCCGCTGGCGCCACCCGCTGGGGCATTGTCGGTGCCTTCCTCGCGGTCCCGGTGACGGCAGCGCTGGTCTCGCTCTACCGCTATGGCAGTGAGCACCTCGACCTGCGGACAGGCGCCAAGCGCGCCGACGAGGTCACCAACCTCACGCCGCAAGGGATGCGGGCCGCCCAGCTGGCCGAAGGCGCCGCCCCGGTCTTCCAGCTGCGGGCCCGGCAGGCCCACGAGCAGGCCGAGGGCGAGCGGGGTGCCGCCAAGCAAGCGCTGGTCGACCGCACCAGCGAGCTCGCCGCCTCCCTCCGAGAGCGCTTCATCGCCCCCATCCTGCGCCGCGGGGACGATGAGGGCGCGCGTGACAAGGACGCGATCGATGAGCTCGCGTCAACGCCGGAGGACGCCGAGGCCGAGGACGCCCAACCGGAGCCGTCCCGCCACACCTGAGTCACGGCATACCGGACCGGACAGCGAAGAGGGCGGACACCCCGGTGGGTGTCCGCCCTCGCGCGTACCGAGTGAGGCTCAGCCGTCGGTGGCGTCCTTGAACGCGTCCTTGGCCTTCTCGCCGGTCTGCTTGACGTTCGCCTCGACCTGGTCGGCCTTGCCCTCGGCCTCCATGCGGTGGTTGTCGGTCGCGTCGCCGACACCCTCCTTGACGTTGCCCTTGACTTCCTGGGCCTTGTTGCCAATCTTGTCGCCGATACCCATAACTGCTCCTCACATCGGGAATGGGGTCTTCACCCACAGGGGTGTTCACCCACTCTTGGCCCACCGGGGCCGTGGCGCAACTCCAAACGACCTCTCCGATGTGGGACAGTCCTGCCATGAGCGAGACGACGGCGTTGCGCGCGAACCCGCAGATCGAGCGCACGCGGGCCCACCAGGATGCCTTCGGCTGGTACGACTGGGCCAACTCCGCCTATGTCACGACAACCGGCACGGTGCTGATCTCCCCCTATCTGACGGCCCTGGCGCGCGCGGACGCCTGCCCGAGCCTGGCCAGCGGCGAGGTCTGCGCCGAGCGGCTCTCGGTGCTGGGTATCCCGATTGCCGTGGGCTCGCTCGCGCCCTACACGATCACCGTGGCCACCCTGGTCTCCGCGCTGGTCCTGCTCTTCGTCGGCGCCATCGCCGACCGCCACCCGCGGCCGGTCCGGCTGCTCGGTGGGCTGGCCTGGGCCGGTGCGATCGCGGCCAGCATGATGTTCTTCCTCTCCGGCAGCAACTGGCAGCTGGGCGTGCTGCTGGTGGTCATCGCCAACCTCTGCCTGGGCGCCTCCCAGGTCGTCTACGACGCCCTGCTGATCCGGGTCGCCGAACCTGACGACCGGGACAAGGTCTCCTCCCGTGCCTGGGCACTGGGCTATCTCGGCGGCGGCATCCTGCTCGCGATCAACCTCGTGATGATGCAGATGTATGACTCGCTCGGGATGAGCTATGAGATGGCGATCCGCCTCAGCCTGCTCTCGGCGGGCCTGTGGTGGGGCATCTTCACGCTCATCCCCGTGATCGGGATGCGCCGGATCCGCGGGACCACGGCCACCCCGATCGACCGGTCCGCCGGGGTCGTGGGCGGGACACTGTCCCAGTTGGCCTCCACCTTCCGCGAGCTGCGGCGCTACCCCCAGACCCTGCTCTTCCTGGTCGCCTACCTGTTCTTCAACGACGGCATCCAGACGGTGATCGCCTCGGCCAGCCTCTACGGCATCGAGGCGCTCGGCTTCGAGACCAGCCAGATGATCATCACCATCCTGCTCGTCCAGTTCGTGGCCTTCGGCGGGGCCCTGCTCTTCGGCGTCATCGCCGGCCGGATCGGGGCCAAGCTCACCGTCCTGGGTGGCATCGTGATGTGGACGCTGGTCGTGGCCTTCGCCTACTTCGTGCCCGAAGGGGCGTTCACGATCTGGTTGGTCTGCGCCGTCGGTATCGGCCTGGTCATGGGCGGCACCCAGGCACTGTCTCGCTCGCTGTACTCCCAGCTCGTGCCCCCCGGCAAGGAGTCGGAGTTCTTCAGCTTCTACCAGGTGATGGAGCGTGGGACGAGTTGGTTCGGGACCCTCGCCTTCGGCCTCGTCTACCAGCTCACCGGCGACTACCGCCCGGCGATCCTGGTGACCATCGCCTTCTTCGTGGTCGGTGGCCTGATCCTGACCCGCGTGAACGTGCGCAAGGGCATCGAGATGGCCGGCAACGAGCAGCCGCGCATCGTCTAGGCGAGCAGACCCGACGAACTCACCACACGGCATACCTAGCCGGCCCCACGGCAGACAGGGGACGGCCCCGGACCACAGGGTCCGGGGCCGTCCTGCTGAGCCCGTATGTCGTGTGCTCAGGCGGTGCGCTTGCGCGGCTTCTCGCCGCGGCTGGTGCGGAGCAGGTCGAGACGCTCCTCCAGCAACTCCTCCAGCTCGGGGACGGAGCGACGCTCGAGCAGCATGTCCCAGTGGGTGCGCTGGGGCTTGGTCGCCTTCACCTCGGGCTCGGGGCCGTCGACGAGCTTGGCGTCCAGGCCGCAGCGGCACTCCCACAGCGGCGGGACCTCGGCCTCGACCGAGAAGGGAAGCTCGCTGATGTGGCCGTCGGGGCAGACGTAACGGGTGATCGTGCGCTCGGAGAACGTCACACCCTCGTCGCTCTCGAAGGACAGCCAGCTCAGGTTGGTGCCGCGGAGGGACCTTTCAGCCATGGGTACTCCTTCGTGTCCAGGACACGGTGAATAGTCGGTCGTTGTAGTTCGGTCACTCGTGATCTGTCTTGATCTGCGTCTGCCGATCTGGTCCAGATCGGCAGACCTGTCGATCGGTCCATCACGTCCGATCATCAGGTCAACGCACACCACGGCGACGGTGTTCCCACCTCGTCGCGGGCGGAGCGGCAGTGGCCGGTCAGTGCGCGCCGATCCCACGTCCACGGATGAGGGGGTGACATTTCATGGTAGCGGCGTTGGCCCTTTTGGGCCAGCCGAGCCGGGGCCGGGGGTCTCGGAGACGATCTCGCCCTCGATGACCTGACCCCGTCCGGGCGCAGAGCGCCGTCCTGGTGCACCGGCGCCACTCCCCCCGGCACCCGTCCCACGTGTCACGGCCAGCACCCGGGCGGCCACCAGAGCCTGGAAGGCGCGGCGCGCCACCGGCCGCGTGAACGGCAGGACCAGCAGCAGACCCACGGCATCGCTGACGAAGCCGGGCAGGATCAGCAGGAAGGCACCGACCATCACCAGGATCGCGTCGGTCGCCTCATCGGTGGGCATCTTGCCGGTCTGCAGCGCGCGCTGCAGCTGACGGAAGGTGCGGGAAGTCTCGCGTCGGGCCAGCCACACGCCGAGGAAGGCCAGCGCGATGATCAGCACGACGGTCCACAGCAGCCCGATCTGCTGACCCACCAGGATCAGCACGGCGATCTCGATCACCGGCAGCAGGATCAGGGTGGCCACGACCCAGGGCAGCACGCGGCCGCGCCGGGTCGGTCGGGTCGAGGTCGGGTGGCCAGCGGTCACGGTGTCTCCTCCAGGTGGTGCCATCTGGGAGAACGCCGAAGGCGGCCCAGACGTTCCCGCACCTGCCGACCACGCCGTTGCAGACCCCAGAGCCCGACGCGCACCGCTGCCTCCCGCACGATGTCGTCGCTCATCTTGGAGGTGCCGACCTCCCGCTCGACGAAGGCGATCGGCACCTCGACCACCTTCAGCCCGCGGTCCAGGGCCCGCAGGGTTAGGTCCACCTGGAAGCAATACCCGTGCGAGGCCACCGCGTCGGTGTCCATCGAGCGCAGCGCAGCCAACCGATAGACGCGGAAGCCGGCGGTGGCATCACGCACCGGTATGCCGAGGGCATACCGGGCATAGGTGTTGGCGCCGACCGACAACGCTGTGCGCGACACCGGCCAGTTGTGCACCGACCCACCAGGCACCCAACGCGATCCGATGACCAGGTCAGCACCGACCCCGCCCGCGTTCTCGGCCGCGGTGAGCAGCGCGGGCAACTGTTCGGGCTGGTGCGAGCCATCCGCGTCGATCTCGACGACGGCCTGATAGCCGTGCTGGTCGGCCCAACGGAAGCCTGCGAGATAGGCCGGGCCCAGGCCTTCCTTGCCGGGGCGGTGCAGCACGTGGACCTGCGGGTCCTCTGCAGCCAGCCGGTCGGCCAACGCCCCGGTGCCGTCAGGGCTGTTGTCGTCCAGGACCAGCACGTCCGCGTCCGGGACCGCGGCCCGGATCCGGCCGACGATCATCGCCAGGCTCTCGATCTCGTTGTAGGTCGGCACGCAGACGAGGACCCGACCCAGGGCAGGTCGGACGGCAGCGGTCGAAGTCACCGGGTGAGCCTAACCATCACGCAGTCCCGGCGAGACCTGACCGGTCCGGCGCGCCAGCTGCAGCAGCAGCGCCAGCACGACAATGACGGCCGCGCCGACCGGCACCCACGGCCCCACGTGCACGGCCGGGGTCAGGCCGGTCTTCAGCGGCAGATCTCCCTCGAGCATGGCCTCGGTGAACAGCCCGGACTCCTCGTGCACGACACCGTCGGGGGTGATCAACCCGGAGATGCCGACATTGGAGATGTGCACCAGCGCCCGATCCAGCTCCACGGCCCGCACCCGGGAGGCAGCGATGTGCTGGGCGGCCTGGTCACCTTCGCCGAACCAGGCGTTGCTCGTCGGCACCGCCAGCAGGGCGGCACCACCGCGGACGAGGTCCTGCATGGCGGGATCGACCACGACCTCGAAACAGATCCCCACACCCAGCTCCAGGGTGCGTCCGTCGCGCATGGGCACCGCCATCACCCCGGGCTGGGTACCGGGGACGAAGTCGGTGATCCGGTCCACCCACGGGGACAGGTGACGCATGATCCCGCGCAGCGGCATGACCTCGCCGAAGGGAGCCAGATAGACCTTGGTGTAGACCTCGTCCAGTCCGGTCCCGGGCAGATAGCTGAGCATCAGGTTGTGGGGCGCCTCCCCGCCACGGCGCGAGGTGGCACCGAGCAGGACGGGGGCGTCGATGTCGTCGACTGCTGCCATGATCCGCGCGGTGGCCTCAGGGCTGCCGTCCGGCCGCAGGGGGTCCAGATCGCTCGCGCCCTCGGGCCACAGCACCACGTCCGGGTATGTCCTTTCTCCCCCGGCCACCTCCCTCGCCAGGGCGTGGGTCAGGTCGGTGTAGCGCTGCAGCATGGCTCCACGGTCCGCGGTCAAGGTCCTGGTGAAGCCCGGTGGCAGATCACCCTGGACGGCGGCCACCCGAACGGTGGGTCCGTCGACGCCGTGCGCGGGCATGAGCAGCGGGGCAAGGACCACAGCACTGGCCGCGACAGCGCTGGCCAGAGCCCGCGGCAAGGAGCGACTCACCCTCGGGACCAGCCGCTGCAGGGCCAGCGCGATCAGGCCTCCCGCGAGGGCGACGACGAACCCCAGGCCGGGCACCCCGACCCAGCTGACGACCTGGATCAGGGGTGAGTCAGCCTGGCTGAACCCGAGCCGCGCCCAGGGGAAGCCGCCGAAGGGGCTGACTGCGCGCCCCCACTCCATCAGCGCCCAGGCCGCCGCACCGACGAACGGGCGCACCACTCCCCCACGCTGCAGCCAGGCCAGCACCCCGCCCAGGGCCATCGGATAGAGCGCCGAGGCCGCGCTCATCGCCAGCCACGGCATGATCCCCGCATAGGTGCTCGCCCACGTGAACATCGGGGCGAACCAGGTCAGGCCGAGCAGGAAGCCCGCTGCCAGGCCGGTCCGGATCGAAGCCCCCGCCGTCGCCAGCGCCAGCGTCCCGCAGCCCACGAGCGCCAGCGGCCACACGTCATACCCGGGGAAGGCCAACCACAGGGCGAGCCCGCCGAGGGTGGCGAGCAGGAGGCGGACCGGGAGCACGGGTTCAGGGTACGTGGGCCACCTGCGCCGGACCTGAGGCCGCCACAGTGTCCTGACGTCCTGGTCCTGCAGCCCTCGCGACCTGGCCGACCCTCCCCCCGGACACGGCCGGACCCCGCCACCTTTGGGGCCGGACCTGGGGCGACTGGTGGTCACCACAGTCCCGTTGTCTACTCGGTGTGCGGGGTCCTGGCTACCCCAGGACGCGGGACGGCGTCGTTGGGGACCAGTTGAAAGTAGGACGATCGGCAAAGGCCTGTCAACACCCCCCTGACCTGCACTGATGCAGAACGGTGCAGGTCAGCGGGATGCCCTGCCCGGCATGATCCCGATCACGTCCGGCGTGTCGGCGCGCGACACGCCGGGCTGCCTCCGGCGCGTCAGGGCCGTGGGCGCAGATAGGCCGTGAGGCCGCCCACGACGGTCCGCTCGGCGACCGGGAGGGGCGCCTCCGGGCCGTCGAAGACAGGCAGACCGGTGACCGGGTCGGTGACGATGTGGCCGTCCTGGCCGTCGTCCCACACGACCAACGTCGCCGGGCCACCCTGCTCGAGGACGCCGCCCTCAAGTCCGGCTAAGGCATACCCGCCCACGGTGTGTGCATGGACAGCCTCCGCCACGGTCAGCCGCTGCTCGGGATTGTGGTGCCACACCGCTGCGCGCACGGCGGCCCAGGGCCCGAGGCGCGTGACCGGGCTGTCCGAGCCCAGGGCGAGCGGCACGCCGGCGTCCACCAAGGTGCGCAGCGGCACCGCCTGGAGCGCGCGCTCAGGACCCAGCCGTTCGGCATACAGGCCCTCGGTGCCACCCCAGAGCCCGTCGAAGCAGGGTTGGACGCTCGCCCAGATCCCGAGGTCGGCCATGGTGCGCACGACCTCCTCGTCCGGCAGCTCGACATGCTCCCAGCGGTGGCGGACAGCGCGGATCGCGTCCCGGCCGAGCACCTCGGCGGCGGCGCGGAAGCCGGCCGCCATCGTGCGCAGACCCTCGTCGCCGATGACGTGCCCGCCGGCCTGCAGTCCGGCGCGAGTGCAGGCGATGACGTGATCGCGCACCTGACTTGGGGTCAGATAGCCGTAGCCGTGCTGGTCGGTGCCGACATAGGGCTCCCCCACGTGCGCGGTGAAAGATCCGAACGAGCCGTCAGCGCACAGGTCGCCGGCCAGCCCCAGGATGCCCAGGAACTCCGCGATCTCCCCGGCCACGTCCGCGTCGTCGGTCAGCTCACCCCAGTAGGTGACGACATCGGGGACCCCTGGGGCGGATGCGGCGGCCAGCACGTCGCGGATGTCGTCGTGGCTGGTCAGATGCGTAGCCCCGGTCTCGTGGAGCAGCGTGAGCCCGCAGCGGGCGGCGGTGCCGAGCGCCAGCTCCAGGTGGCGCTGGCGGTCCACCGGCGTCATGGAGGAGGTGAAGGCATGGGTGACGGCCGCGAAGGCGTCCCGGCGGGCCACCACGCCGTCCCAGCCGTCCAGGTCGCGGACGCGGGCGATCGTGGCCATCGCGGTGGACACGCTCGCCGAGTGCGCGTCCACGCGCGGCATATAGACGACGCCCCCGTATGTCGCCCGGTCCAGTTCGGTGGGGGCGATCGGCCGACCTTCGGCCCACTGGGTCTCGTCCCAGGAGTGCGCGTAGATGGGCCGACCCCGCGTGCGCCGGGCCTCCTGCTCCACCAGGGCGAGGGCCTGCGCGATCGAGGTGGTGCCGGACAGGTCGACCCCGTCCAGCCCCTGGCCGGTCATCGTGAGGTGCACGTGGGCGTCGGCGAAGCCAGGAGTGAGCAGCCGGCCGCCCAGATCAATGACCTCGTCAGCCTCCTCGGCGTGGATGGTGGCGCCGTTGTCATCGCCGAGCCACGCGATCCGGCCGAGGGCGTGGTCGATGACCAGCGCGGTCGGTCGGGGGTCGGCGTCCGCGGACGGGTGCGCGGACGGGACGATGGCAGCGTTGCGGTACAAAGTCCTCACGGCCGCCCAGTCTGCTCTGCCGATGGCCGCTCTTGCCACTCGACAGCGATCTGTCCTGTCAGAACACGCCACGACAGGAAAATGTCCGGTGGTGCTTTCGTTTCACCGGATGATGTCCGTACACTTGCCGCCATGACGACGCAGACCGAGCAGCCCTACGTCTACCAGCGCCGTGAGTTGGTGGAGCCCGACTGGACCCGCTTCCCGGGATGGTCGGAGATCACCGCAGAGCAGTGGGCCGACGTGCAGTGGCAGCGGGTCAGCTGCGTCAAGAACCTCCGTCAGCTGCGCACCGTCATGGGCGACCTGCTCACCGACGAGTTCTACGCCGACCTGGAGCGCGACCAGGAGCAGCGCGCGACGATGTCGATGCTGGTCCCACCGCAGATGCTCAACACCATGGTCAGCGAGATGACGTGGGAGGACGGCCGGATGCCGGCCGCCGGCGAGGAGTTCACCCGCGCCTTCTACGCCGACCCGGTCCGCCGCTACATGCTGCCGGTCTTCTCCGACCGCCGCACCGACTGGCCCAACCACCCCTACGCCTCCCGCGACTCCCTGCACGAGCACGACATGTGGGTGGCCGAGGGGCTGACGCACCGCTACCCCACCAAGGTCCTGGCCGAGATGCTGCCGACCTGCCCGCAGTACTGCGGCCACTGCACGCGGATGGACCTGGTCGGCAACTCCACCCCGCAGGTCACCAAGCTCAAGCTGGCCGGCAAGCCGGTGGATCGGCATACCGCGATCCTGGACTACCTGCGCGCCACCCCGAGCGTGCGCGATGTCGTCGTCTCCGGCGGCGACGTGGCCAACATGCCGTGGAAGAACCTTGAGGCCTGGCTGGACCAGCTGCTTGACATCGAGAACATCCGCGACGTGCGCCTGGCCACCAAGGCCCTGATGGGTATGCCGCAGCACTGGTTGGCCCCGGACACCGTCGAGGGCGTGTCCCGGGTGGCGACCAAGGCGCGCGAGCGGGGCGTCGGTCTGGCCATCCACACCCACATCAATGCCGCCCAGTCGGTGACTCCGCTGGTCGCCCAGGCGTCCCGGACGATGCTCGAGGCAGGCATCCGCGACGTCCGCAACCAGGGCGTGCTGATGCGGGGTGTCAACGACACCTCCACCCAGTTGCTGGACCTGTGCTTCGCGATGGCCGATGACGCGATGATCACGCCGTACTACTTCTACATGTGCGACATGATCCCGTTCAGCGAGCACTGGCGGGTCTCGCTGGCGCACGCCCAGCACCTGCAGCACTCGCTGCTGGGCTACCTACCCGGCTTCGCGACCCCACGGATCGTCTGTGACGTGCCCTTCGTCGGCAAGCGCTGGGTGCACCAGGTCGACACCTACGACACCGAGCGCGGCATCTCCTACTGGCGCAAGAACTACCGCACCTCGATCGAGGGTGAGGACGTCGATGTGACCAGCGCGGAGTATGTCTACTACGACCCCATCGACACCCTCCCGGCCAGCGGCCAGGACTGGTGGCGCGAGCATGCGGTCGAGGTGCACGACGGAGCCGACGAGGCCGCGCAGGAGGAGAAGGCCGTGGCTGCGGCTGCCGCCTCCCGCAAGGCGTCGGTGGACCAGCTCACGTCCTGATCGCACGGGTCCGGTGGCCGGGCAGGCTTTGAGCCCCCAGCCTCAGGCGCGCAGCCTCAGGCCCGGCGCGCGATGGGCGCGGTGAGTCCGCCGGTGATCTGCAGCAGGTCCGTGGGGGCGAGCTCGAGGTCCAGGCCTCGCTTGCCCCCGCTGACCAGCACGGTGTCGAAGTCCAGGGCGGACTCGTCCACCACAGTAGGCAGCGCCTTCTTCTGCCCGATCGGGCTGATCCCGCCCACCACGTAGCCGGTGGTGCGCTCGGCGACCTTGGGGTCGGCCATCGTCGCCTTCTTGGCGCCCAGTGCGGCAGCGACCGCCTTGAGGTCCAGCAGGGTGTTCACCGGCACGATCCCCACGCCCAGCCCGCGCTCTGAGTCCACGAGCAGGGTCTTGAAGACGCGGTCAGCGTCGACACCGAGGGCTTCGGCAGCTTCCAAGCCGTAGGACTCCGTGGCCGGGTCGTGCTCGTAGACCCGCACGGCATACGGGATCCGGGCCTGCTCCAACGCTACTGTCGCGGGCGTTCCGCCGGTGCCGGTCGTCTGCTTCTTCTTCGCCACGGCCGCAGGATAGTGCCGCGCCGCCGAGCCTGTCCCCTCTAGCCTGGCTGCATGCTCGTCCGCTTCCCACGTCCTCTCCAGCCTGGTGACCTCGTCGGGGTCACCAGCCCATCCTCGGGCGTGCCGGACGCCCTCCGCCCGCGACTTGAGGTCGCCCTGACCACCGTGCGTGCTCACGGTTTCGAGGTGGAGGTCGGCGAGTGCATGGACGGGCGGGGGCACGTCAGCGCCACCGTCGAGCAGCGGGCGGCTGAGCTGCAGCGCATGCTCGTCGACCCTCGCATCCGCGCAGTCGTCCCACCCTGGGGCGGCGAAACCGCGATCGACCTGCTGGCGAACCTGGACTGGGCCGAGATCTCCCAGGCCCAGCCCACCTGGGTGGTCGGCTTCTCCGACACCGCCACCCTGATCACGCCGCTCACCCTGCTCACCGGGTGGGCCACGGTGCATGGCAACAACCTGATGGACACCCCCTACGCCCCGCCCGAGGGCCTGCTGAGCTGGCTCGACATCGTGACCCTCGACCTGAACTCGACGTGCACCCAGACCTCACCGCGCGCCTGGCGCGAGGGGTTTGTGGACTACGTGGAGCACCCGGCTGTCGATCATCTCGAGCTGAACCAGCCAGGCGGGTGGCGACGGCTCGACGGCGACCGTGATCGCGAGGTCGACGTCACCGGGCGCCTGATCGGCGGCTGCCTGGAGACGCTGAGCCCGCTGGGTGGCAGCCGCTACCTCGACCCGACTTGGCTCGCCGATGCTCCTGGTGACGAGCGCGGAGGCGATGGGCTCATCGTCTACGTCGAGGCAGCTGAGGCCGACGCCTTCCAGGTATGCCGCAGCCTCCATGGTCTGCGGCTCGCCGGCTTCTTCGACCGGGCCGCGGCCGTACTCATCGGGCGCACCAGCGGTCCGGACGCGGACACGCTCACCCAGGACGAGGCGGTGCTCGACGCGCTCGGAACCCTGGGTGTGCCGATCCTGGCGGACGTTGAATGCGGCCATGTCGCCCCCTACCTGCCGCTGGTCAATGGCGCGATAGCACGGGTTCAGCACTCACCAGAGGCATCGACGATCAGTCAGACCCTGGCCTGAGCGCACAGCCCGGCCATCAGGAGTCCGCCCGCCAGGAGTTCCATCGCAGACCCCCGACTCGACCGAAGTCTCTCCCGTTCTCGGTGATGACCACCAGACCTCGAGAGCGGGCGTGGCCCGCGATAAGGGTGTCATAGGCGCCGATGGGTGACCCCTCGCTCGCCAGTTCGGCCCGGATGTCAGCAGCATGGATGGCGGCCGCCTCGTCGAAGTCAAGCACCGGCAGCAGGCCGAGCATCTGCTCGACATGGTCGCGTAGCCGACGAGGTTCGGAGCTTCGGAGTGCGCCGAAGAGGAGTTCTGAGACCACGATGGACGACGTGACCAGCGATCCTGCGTGGGCGTTGAACGACTGTCGCAGATCGGGGCGCCGTCCCCGCAGGACGTCGATCGCGGTGCTGGTCTCCAGGAGGTACTGCGGTGCGCTCACCGCCAGTCCCGGTCCTGAGGAGACTCTTGCTGACGCCCCGGAAAGGAGCACTCCTCAACGACGCTGTCGAAGAAGCGGTCCCAGGAGGAATCGAGGGGGGTGAGGACCCTGGCTCGTCCCTCCACGGTGATGGACACCTCTCCATCTGTCGGGAAGGCGACCTCACGAGGAAGTCGCACCGCTTGCGTGCGGTTGGACCTGAAGAGTCGGGTCACGGTCATGGAACGCCTCCTGTATATACGGACAGGATATACCGCAGCCTCTCAGATAGAGAAGTCCCCTTGCGGAAGCTGACCAAGGCGGTCCTCCCACGGCGTGGAGAGCACGATGGTGGTGTTGGTCGCGACGGAGGCCTGCTGCCGGATCCGTGCGAACAACTCCTCAAGGTCTTGCGGCCGGGAGACCCGGATGAGAAGCACGTAGTTCTCGTCACCGGCCACCGACCAGCAGGCGACGATCTCCTCGATGTCGTTGAGCCGCTCCGGGACGTCGTCGTCAGCGGCCGGGTCGAAAGGCGTGACCGACATCAGAGCGGTGAGCGGCAGTCCGACCTTGGGATAGTCCACGACCGCGCGATAGCCCTTGATGATCCCCCGCTCCTCGAGGCGCTTGACCCGTTGGTGGACCGCCGAGGTGGACAGGCCGACCTGCCGCCCGAGGTCGGCGAAGGAGATTCGTCCGTCCTGCGCAAGGACCTGGACGATGTGGCGGTCGAGGGACTCCATGGAGGACAGGTTAGACCGCGTCGGGGTCAGGATCGGCGCGCTCGCCGATCGCGGACCACAGGAAGGCGCCCAGGGTGAGCAGCCAGGCAGCGGCGAACCAGAGCGGAAGGGGGCTGGGGGCGACGAAGACGGCATACCCAAAGATCAGCACCCCGAGCAACCCGACCGGCCAGCGGCGACCGCCACCCAGCGCGGCGAGCACTGCGGCGAGCACCATGACCGTGGGCATCGCCAGGAGCTGCACGGCCCTCCAGTCGACACCGCTCGGGCGATCCAGGGGGTTCTCCCCCTCCGCGCTCGACCACAACGGACCCAGGAGCAGCACGATCGCGATCATCAGGGTCACGAGGACAGCCAGCCACGGCAACCGGGTCCGCAGCGTTCGGGTCTCTCGCACGGGCACCTCGCCACGCTAGCACCGGGTCCGTAGGCTGCTCGGCATGAGCGGCACCAGCAGCCCGAGCACCAGGAGTGAGCAGGATCTGAGCCGGACCCCCGTCCTCGCCCTGGTCCAACCGGCCGACCAGCCGCCAGAGCGGATGATCGAGGCCGCCCGGCGGGCCGAGGATGCCGGCCTGGAGGAGGTCTGGATCTGGGAGGACTGCTTCGCCGCCAGCGGAATCGGACCCGCGGCGGCGATGCTCGCCGCCACCCGCGAACTGCGCGTGGGCATCGGTCTGCTGCCGGTGCCGTTGCGGGCGCCGTCGCTGACGGCGATGGAGCTCGCCAGCCTGGCGAGCATGTTCCCCGGCCGTTTCCTGCCGGGGCTGGGGCACGGAGTGCTGGACTGGATGGGACAGGCTGGCGTGCGGGTGTCCTCCCCGGTGACGCTGCTGCGCGAGCACGTCGACGCGATCCGCCGGCTCCTCCACGGCGAGGAGGTCACCACCCAGGGCCGGTATGTCGATCTGGACCGCGTGCGACTGCGTTTCCCACCAGAGGTGGTCCCGCCGGTCCTGGTGGGCGGCCGTGGCCCGCGGACGTTGGCGCTCGCGGGCGAGCTGGCCGACGGCATCATCATGGATGACGCTGCGCCCGAGGGACGGGCGCTGCCCGATCGCGTGGCGCAGGTGATCGAGATCGTCGGTGCAGCCCGGGACGAGGCCGACCGGGAGGGTCGTGCCGAGGTCATCGGCTTCCTGCCGACGGCATCCGACGCAGAGCCCGCCTTCGTCGCCGAGCAGGCGCACGCGCTGTGGCAGGCCGGGGTGGATCGGGTCGTGTCCTTCGCGGGCGGGGTCGACGGCCCACCTGCGCAGGGGGATGAAGTGCTGCACTTCGTCGACGTGCTGGCCGAGGTGGCCGACGCGATGGACCGCTGAGTCTGACGGGCGTCGTGATCGTGGCGGGAGTCGTGATCGCGGGAAGCGGCGGCCAGCCTCGGTGCCACACCAGCTCCGCCTGATCTCAGCGCTACGCTGGCCGCTATGACCGATGCCCCGTCCTCCCGGTTGCTTCTGCTCGATACCGCCTCGCTGTACTTCCGCGCCTACTTCGGCGTCAAGGACCTTCGTGAGGCGCCGGACGGGACCCCAACCAATGCGACCCGCGGGCTGCTGGACATGGTGGCCACCCTGGTCACCCGCTTCCGCCCCACCCACCTTGTCGCGTGCTGGGACGATGACTGGCGTCCCGAGTTCCGGGTGGCAGCGATCCCGTCCTACAAGGCTCACCGCCTGATCGAGGGTTCGGAGGAGAAGGAGGAGGCTCCACCTGAACTCGAGGTCCAGGTGCCGATCATCCGGCGCGCGTTGGAGGCCGTCGGGATCCCTGTCATCGGCGCTCCGGGCTATGAGGCCGACGACGTCATCGGCACCCTCACCGCCCAGCACCATGGCAGCATGCCGGTGTCGGTCGTGACCGGGGACCGCGATCTCTTCCAGCTCGTGGATGACGACGCCGACATCTCCGTGGTCTACACCGCCCGGGGCGGCGTCCGGGACGCCGAGGTGATCCGCCAGGCCGACCTTCAGGAGCGGTATGGCGTCGCGACCGGGGCACAGTACGCCGACATGGCGATGCTCCGGGGGGACACGAGCGATGGCCTGCCCGGCGTCAAGGGCATCGGTGACAAGACTGCAGCCCAGCTCGTCACGGCATACGGATCCCTGGCCGGGGTGCGCGAGGCGCTCGCCGCAGGTGACCCCGAGATCAAGGGTGCGCGCCGGACCAACCTGGAGGCCGCCTCGGACTATCTGGACGTCGCTCCCCTCGTGGTGCACGTGGCCACCGACGCTCCCCTGCCTGACCGCCCGCTCACGTTGCCGCGCGAGGTCGCCGATCCAGAGACCCTGCAGCAGTTGGTCGATGCCTACGACCTCGGCAGCCCGGTGGGTCGGCTGCTGGCCGCCCTGCAGATCTCGCCGTGATCGCCTGGCGTGTCACGGCTCGTGCACAGCCATACCGTCTAGCCTGATCGGGCCATGCCCGACGCCCTGACCCACCGTGACCTGCCGCCGCCCGTCATGCCCTGGAGCCTGATCACCATCGGTGTCATGGGCGTGGCCGCCCTGTATGTGGGTTTCGTGCTCACCACCACCGGCCAGGCGGTGGACAACGCCGTCATGGACCGCGCGCTGCACGCGTCTTTCGGCAACGGCTATCTGGCCCCGCTGCACCACCTGATGGGACCGGCGGTCGCGGTGCCGATGGCCCTGGTCGTCAGCGCGCTCGGTCTGGTGCGCGGATGGCGGACCGGCGCCGGAGCCCTGGCAGCGGTCGCCGTGATCCTGGCGCTGCCCCAGGTGCTCAAGGCAGGCCTGCCGCGACCCCAGCTGGCCGATCCGTGGCAGATGGCGAACTCGCTGCCCAGCGGCCACGTCGCGGCGGTCGCTGCGGTCGGTATCGCGCTGCTCATCGTGGTGCCGCCCCTGCTGAGCGGCATCGCACTGCTCCTCACCCTCGCGGCCACCGGGATCATGGGGGTGGTGGTGCTGGGGCTTGGTCATCACCGGCCGAGCGACATCGCCGCCTCGCTCGGCGTGGCCATGATCGGCTGGGGCATCGGGCTGCTCGTCCAGCGCGGCGGAGCCACTCGGATCGGGCGTGACGCTGCTGCCGGAGACCTCGATCAGCGCCGACCGCGACGCCGACCAGGTTCGTTCGGCGGCCACTCCCCGTCGTCCGAGCCGTCGTCGGTGGCGTAGAGCAGGTTGTGCAGCTGCACCTGAACGCGCGCCACCTCGGGCACGTCATGCAGCACCATCCCGCTCTGCTGCGTGGCATCGGAGATCACCAGCGTCCCGCAGCGGAAGATCCGGTCCAGCAGGCTCTTGTCCAAGGAGATGTCATTGACCCGGTGCAGCGGGATGTCCCGACCCTTGCGGTTGAGGATGCCGGTGCGGTGGGCGACCCGACGGGTGGTGATGACATAGCGCTCGGCGTTCCACCGCAGGATGGGCAGCACGGTCAGCCAGATCGCCAACGCAAGGGCGATGCCGCCGGCCACCCACATCACCGGCACGTAGTAGTCCTCCCCGCGCAAGAACCACCAGAGCAGCACCAGGACCGCGGCGAGGAGCACGGTATACAGGACCGGGAGCAGGATCGCCTTGGGGTGCGTGCGGAGGTTGAGGACGATCTGCTCACCGTCCGCGAGGTTGCGCTCCTTCAGTCCCATGCGCGCATCATGACACCCGCTCGAAGACCGCCGCCAGACCCTGGCCGCCACCGATGCACATCGTCTCCAGGGCATAGCGGCCCTCGCGTCGGTGCAGCTCGTGGGCCAGGGTGGCCAGGATGCGGGCGCCGGTGGCGCCGACCGGGTGGCCCAGGGAGATGCCGGAGCCGTTGACGTTGAGGCGATCCCAGTGGTCCGGGGCAGCCATCCCCCACTCGGTGAGCACGGCCAGGGCCTGAGCCGCGAAGGCCTCGTTGAGCTCGATCAGGTCCAGATCGGCCATCGTCAGGCCGGCGCGCTCCAGGGCGGTGGCAGAGGCTGGGACCGGCCCGATGCCCATCGTCTCGGGGGCGACCGCGGACACCGCCCAGGAACGCAGCGCCAACAGCGGCTCCAAGCCGAGCTCTTCGGCACGCTCCCGGGTGCTGACCACGCAGAGCGCGGCCGCGTCGTTCTGGCCGCTGGCATTGCCGGCGGTGACCGTGGCGGCATCGTCCTGGCGGCCCATGATCGGCCGGAGCCCGGCCAGCGTCTCGACCGTGGTGTCGGGGCGGATGTGCTCGTCGGTGTCGACGACCACCGAGCCCTTGCGGGAGGTGACGGTGACGGGGACCAGCTCTGCGGCATACCGGGACTGGGCCTGGGCCTCGGCGGCGACCCGGTGGGAGCGCGCCGCCAACTCGTCCTGGGCCTCGCGGGTGATCCCGTAGTCGCGACGCAGGTTCTCAGCCGTCTCGATCATGCCGCCCGGGATCGGGTGGTGCCGGCCACCAGCGGTCGCCCGGGCGCGCCCGAGACGGTCGGCGAGCTGGACGTCGGCGCGCACGCCCTGCCGAAGCAGCGCGTAGTGCTCGACCTGGCTCATCGACTCCGCTCCCCCGGCGATGATCAGGTCGCTCGCGCCTGCCTGGATCTGGGTGGCTGCGGTGAGCACTGCTTGGAGGCCGGAGCCGCATCGGCGGTCCAGCTGCATGCCGGGCGCGCCGTCGAGGCCGCAGTTGAGCGCGAGGATGCGTCCGAGCGCCGGGATCTCGCCGGAAGGGTTGGCGTTACCGATGATCACATCATCGACCTGCCCGTCCTGCAGCCCGGTGCGCTCCAGGAGTGCAGTCAGCAGCTGGCTGCCGAGGTCGGCGGCGGTGAGGGTGGCGAGGCTGCCGAGGAAGCCTCCGACAGGCGTGCGCAGCGGTGAGCAGATGACGATCTCGGGCATGATCGCAGCCTATGCGGGCCGGTGCGCGACGCGTTCGGTGGCCCGGGAACGCTGCACGGCGCGCGTCCGGTGGGGCCTAGGGCCGACATCCTGCGCGTCCGGTGAGGCCTAGGGCCGACATCCTGCGCGTCCGGTCAGTCGAGGCGGTCGGCGGCGACGACGCCGCGCAGGATGGCGTCGGTGGCGCGGCGGGCGGTACGGGCGACCTCGGGCTCGGCAGCCTGGGCGATCTGACCAAGCAGGTCGACGACCTGCTTGCAGCGGCGCACGAAGTCACCAGCAGACATCCCGCCGTCGCGCAGCACCTCGTCCAGCCCGCGGCCCGACGTCCAGCGGTGCACCATCCAGGCGATCCCGGCGTCCAGTTCCCGATCGCCCTCGAGCCGGTGCTGGCTCTTGAGGGTCAGCACCTCGCGCCAGATCGCGCCCATCTCCCCGAGCGCTTCCTCCACCTCCAGGGTCGGCATCCGCGGGTCGCCCTGGTCATCACCGCGCGCCTCGTGCACCAGCGCGGAGACCACCGCGGCAAGGTCGGCAGGGGTGAGCCGCTTCCAGGTCCCGCGCCGCAGCGACTCGGCGACCACGAGATCCAGCTCGGTGTAGATCCGCCGCAGCCGCTCCCCCTCCGGCGTCACCTGCTCCCCGTCCTGGGTCAGGTAGCCCAGCCCTGAGAGCAGGTCACAGATCCGCTCGAACGTCTTGGCCACCGTGTTGGTCCGCTCGGACACGCGCCGCTGGAGGTCGTCGGTCTCCTTGCGCAGCTGCCACCACCGCGCCGCCCACCGCGCGTGGTCCTCCCGCTGGGGGCAGGCGTGGCAGGGGTGCGCCTTGAGCGCGGCCCGCAGGTCCTCGACGCGGGATTCCCCGCCCCTGGGGTATGCCGTTCCACCACCCTGCTCGGCGCCCTCACCCTCACTGTCGTCCCCGGCTCGCGCAGTCCTTCCACGCAGGTGGCCGGGCAGGGGCTCGCGGACCCTGTCCCGCAGAGCGGAGGCCAGGTCCTTGCGGGAGCGCGGGCTCCTGGGGTTGAAGTGTTGCGGGATCCGCAGCTGCCCGATCACCTCCGGGACATCCTTGAAGCCGGCCACGGTGAGCTGCTGCAGGCGGCCGTTGGAGGTGAGCACGGTCGGTTCCGGGGAGGCCGACCGGCTCTTCGGGGCGCGCAGCACCACGGCCATCGTGCCCTTGCGGCCGCCGTCGAGCTGGATCACTTGGCCGGGGTCGAGGTCCTCGAGGGCCTGGGCGATGTCCGCCCTACGCTGGGACTGCCGCTGGCGGGAGAGCTTCTTCTCCAGCTCGGAGAGCTCGTGACGCAGCCGGCCGTACTCGCGAAAGTCACCCCGGTCGCAGGCCATCGCGTCGGCATAGCCCTCCAGCGCCACCTCGTTCTCCCGCAGCTTGGTGGTCAGCCCGACGACCGACCGGTCGGCCTGGAACTGGGCGAAGGAGGACTGGAGCAGCTCACGGGCGCGGTCCTGGCCGTACTGCGCCACCAGGTTCACCGCCATGTTGGAGCTGGGCCGGAAGGAGGAGCGCAACGGATAGGTGCGCGTGGATGCTAGCCCCGCGACATCCATCGGGTCCAGCCCCCGGCGCCAGAGCACGACGGCGTGGCCCTCGATGTCGATGCCGCGGCGGCCCGCACGCCCGGTCAGCTGGGTGTATTCCGCGGGCGTCACCGGCGCATGGGTCTCCCCGTTGAACTTCACCAGCTTCTCCAGCACCACCGAGCGGGCTGGCATGTTGATGCCCAGCGCCAGCGTCTCGGTCGCGAAGACCGCCCGGACCTTTCCGGCAGTGAACAGCTCCTCGACGATCTCGCGGAAGAGCGGCAGCATGCCGGCATGGTGCGCGGCATATCCGCGGGCCAGACCCTCGACGAAGTCGTGATAGCCCAAGACGCCGAGATCGGCTGGATCCACCTCGGCCACCCGGCGCTGGACCAGGTTGCGGATCTGTTGCCCGTCGGAGTCGGGGATGAGCCGCGTCCCCCGACCCAGCAGTTGGCTCACCGCGGCGTCGCACCCGGCGCGGCTGAAGATGAAGGTGATCGCCGGCAGCAGGCCGTCCCGGTCGAGCCGGTCGATGACCTGGGCCCGGCTGGCCACCCCACCCGGCAACGCACCCTTGTCGAAGGCGGAGATGGGGGCAGCGTCGTCATACCGGCGGCCTCGGTCCTGCCGCCCACCGCCACCACGTCGACCGGCATCGCGACCACCATCACGTCGACCGCCATCACGACCACCATCCCGACGGCCACCGCCCCGCCCGCCCGAGCGCCCCCGCCCCTGATCGCCGCGGCCACTGCGCTCCGCCGACCCTCCGCGTGGCTGACCGCGCCGGCCCCGGGGCGCACCCGCATCCTCGCGGCTCCAGCCCCCGGAGGAGGACCGCTCGGCCTGGGCGATCCGTTGGAGCAGTTCGGGATTCACCCGGGCCGACCCCGGCCCTTCCTGGTCGGCCACGAACAGGTCGAAGAGCTGGGTGCCGACCATGAGGTGCTGCCACAGCGGCACCGGCCGGTGCTCGGAGACGATCACGCGAGTGTCATCCCCTCGCACCGTGCGCAGCCAGTCGCCGAACTCCTCGGCGTTGCTCACCGTCGCCGACAGCGAGATGACCTGCACCGACGGCGGCAGGTGGATGATGACCTCCTCCCACACCGCGCCGCGCCACCGGTCGGCGAGGTAGTGCACCTCGTCCATCACCACATAGCCGAGCCCCGTGAGGGTGGGGGAAGCGGCATACATCATGTTGCGGAGCACCTCGGTGGTCATCACGACCACCGGCGCCTCGCTGTTGATGCTGGCGTCGCCGGTGAGCAGCCCGACTTTCTCGGGGCCGTGGCGGGCGACCAGATCGTGAAACTTCTGGTTGGACAGCGCCTTGATCGGGGTGGTGTAGAAGGTCTTGCGCCCGGTCTCCAGGCCGAGCGCGACCGCGAACTCCCCCACGACCGTCTTGCCGGCGCCGGTCGGCGCGGCGACGAGCACGCCATGGCCCTCCTGGACGGCGTCGATCGCCTCCAGCTGGAAGGGGTCCGGATCGAAGCCCAGGGACTCCACGAACCGGCCGGCGGGCGTCGCAGCGAAGGCGGCGCGTTCCCGGGCACGGGCGTACTGCTCGGCGGGGGTGGGCATACCCCCAGGCTATGCGAGCGGAGGCGCGATCACCTGCAGATTCCGCAGCACCGCCGAGATCGTGAGCGGCAGCGGCGCCAGCTCCTCACCGTCCCCATGCGCGAGGACGTCCGCTGGACCCGCGATCCGCACCTCGCGCACCCGGCGCACCGAGACCTCCGTCATGCCCGTATGCCGCCCCGCCCGGACCGCGCGCAGCAGCACCAGGGCGCGGGTCGGTGAGAGCGGGCCGATGGTGACCAGGTCCAGGAGACCGTCCTGCGGGTCGGCCTGCGGGGCGAGGTGGAGGCCGCCGCCGAGGAAGGGCAGGTTGGCCGGGGCGAGCACCAGCGCGGTGAGCTCCTCGTCGGTGGTCGCGCCATCGGGATGGACCAGGGTCAGGTGGTATCGCAGCTCGGGGGTCCAGCGCAGCCGGGCGATCTCGACGAGCGCGGCCAAGGTGTAGGTGGCGGCGCCGAGTCGGCGGGGCAGCAGGGTGGCCCGATGGGCGATGCGGGCGTCGAGACCGGCGTTGACCGACCCGAGGACGTGCCGGTCGATCCCCGCGCCACGCACGTCGCCTTCCCCCCGCACCCGAATCGTGTCCAGCGTGCGACGGTGGCCCGTCACCAGCACCCGAAGGGCGTCGTCGGGGCGGGTGGGGATGCGCAGTGAGCGGGCCGCGTCGTTGCCGGTGCCGGCGGGCAGGATGCCGACCGCGGTGCTGCTGCCGGCGCAGAGGTCGGTCGCCAGGCTCACCGCGCCATCGCCGCCCGCGACGACCAGAGCGTCGAGCCCATCAGCCAGCAGCTCGGTGCACCGGTCGCGTGCCTCGTCCAGGCTGTCGGTCTCGACCTCCACGACCTCATGGTCGGCCCGACGCAGGACGCTCACCGCGGCCGCCCCCAGCACCGCGGCGCCACCGCGACCGGACCGCCGCCCGTGAGCGACGGCATACCTCATGGGAGCGGGGTGGGCTGGTCGGGTGTCAGGCCGGCGTAGCGGTCCTCGCGTGCCCCGCGCTTGCGGCGTCGACGCTCCATCAGGGAGGAGACGGCGACCGCCCCCCAGAAGAGCGCGAAGATCGGGATCGCCATCGCGATCATCGCCCAGCCGCTCGGGTCCGGCGTCATGATCGCGGCGAAGATGAGGATCAGGAAGAGGGTGATCCGCCAGCTCCGGAGCATGTTGCGCGCCGAGAGGATGCCGATCTGGTTCAGCGCGACGAGCAGCACGGGCAACAGGAAGGCCAGCCCGAAGGCGAGTGCGAAGAAGAGCGCGGTCGACAGATAGTCGTTGGCGGTCTGGATGTTCGCCATGCCGATCGGGGTGAAGGCGAGCAGGATGCCGACCATCCGGGGGAAGGCATAGGCCGCGAGCAGCGCCCCAGCGACGAAGAGCGGGATGCTGACGAAGAAGTACGCCAGCGCGATCTTCTTCTCTTTGCGGGTCAGGCCCGGGAGCAGGAAGGCCCAACCCTGCCAGAGCCAGACCGGGCTGGCCAGCAGGATGCCCATGAAGATCGAGACCTTCATCCGCATCGCGAACGGTCCGGTGAGGCTGTTGAAGTTGAGCGTGACCAGCTCGTCGCCGCGCTCCTCGCGGACGCGTTCGATCGGCTCGGTGAGGAAGTCGATGACGAACTGGTAGAGGTACCACCCGATGACCGCAGCCGCGATGACCGCGATCACCGAGATGATCAACCGGTTGCGGAGTTCACGAAAGTGCTCCCCGAGGGACATCCGTCCCTCGGGGTCTCTCACCCTTCTGGCGCGCGCCATCGACTCCTCGGCGTCGGGGGTGGGTCAGCGGGTGGTGGTCAGGCGCGGGGGTCGCTGTCGCGGCCCTGCTCCAGTCGGCGGTACTCCTCCTGGGCGGTGTCCTCGTAGCGCTCGTCCTTGCGGTCGATGCTCTCGCCCGGCTTCGGGATGTCGCCGTCGGTGCCCTTGTCCTTGCGACCCGCTGAGTCGTCCTTCATCTGGTCGACCTCGGTCTTGAAGACGCGCATGGACTCGCCGAGGCTGCGGGCGGCGTTCGGCAGGTTCTTCCAACCGAAGAGCAGCACAAAGGCGATGATCAGCACGATGATGTGCCAGAGCTTGATTCCTCCCACAGGAGGTCACCTCTTCCGGTTCGGGGCACGGCGTCGGCACGGGCCCGAGGTCATGACGTCGGTCAGTCTAGACGGCTCTGCTGGGAGTGGCCCTCCAACGCGGCCCGGGCGTGCTCGGCCACAGCCTCGACCAGCTCCGCGGGCTCCAGCACCCGCACCCGCCCTGCGTGTCGGCAGACCAGGCGAAGCAACCACCGGGGGTCGGCGACGCGGATGATCACCTCGAGCGAGCCATCCTCGCCGGGAGCGACCTGCTCGACGGGGTGGTTCTCGGCGACCCAGGCCACCTCACGATCCAGGTGCAGACGCACCGACAGGTCCTCGGGGGCGGCGCGATAGACGCCCGCCCCCAGGTCGCGCTGCGGCAGGTCGGCCGGGGGCGTCCCGTCCTCCTCGAGCACGGCCACCTCCTCGATCCGGTCGAAGCGGAAGAGCCGCACGCCGCCTGCGCGGTGGCACCAGCCCTCGAGATACCAGCGCCCGTCCACGTTGACGACCCGGATGGGGTCGACGTCACGCTCGGTGGTCTCGTCACGGCTGGCGACGGTGTAGCGCAGGTGCAGCCGGCGGCGTGCGCCCAGGCCCTCGCGAATGCGCGCGGTCAGCTCGGCGTCCAGCTGCTGCTCCAGGTCTACGCGGACCTGGTCGGCGGTGCTGGCCGTCTCCCCCGCGGCAGCCTCGAGCTTGGCCAGCGCCCGATCGATCGCGTCGTGCTCCCCCACGCCCGGTGACTCCCGCAGCGCCCGCAGCGCCACGATGAGGGCCAGCGCCTCGTCCCGCGCCAGACGCAACGGCCGGGCGATCGTGTCGGCATTGGAGACGAAAACCTTGCCGCCCTCCCACTGGGCGTCGATCAGGTCGTCCGGGTAGTGACCGGGTAGTCCGCAGACGAAGAGTAGCTGCAGGTCCTCCACGACCTGGGCCTCGGTGACACCGAGCTCGTTCGCGGCGCTGGCCAGGTCGATGCCCTGGCGGTTGAGCAACCACGGGACCATCGTCAGCAGGCGGCCCAGCCGGGAGGTCGCGCTCTCATAGGTGACCATCAGTGCGCACCCCGGTGACCGTCGAGGACCGCTGTGAGTGCGGTCGCGACCGCGTCCTGCAGCTCGGGCGGGTCGACGACGCGCACGTCCGGACCGGCTGCGGTGATGTCGCCGACCAGGCGCTCGGTGCCGACGACCTCGAGGGTGAGCCGATCCCAGCCGTCCTCGGAGGTCCCCCCGGGAGACGCCTCCTCACCTGCCTGGCGGCGCAGCGAGGATGAGGTTCCCTCGCGCACGAGCAGGGTGACGGAGGTGGCCGCGCCGATGTCGTCGCCATAGCTGATCCGGATCATCGAGGCGGCATCGTGATCGGCCGGGACCTCGAAGGCACCGGCGCGACCGGTCGTCCGGGGGCGGCCGACCATGCGGTCCAGGCGGAAGACGCGGGGGGCCTCACGGTCAAGGTCGTGGCCGGTGAGGTACCAGCGGCCGTGCCAACTGGTCAGCCCCCAGGGCTGGACGTGCCGGGTCAACTGCTCCCCTCCCCCGCGGCGGTAGTCGAAGGTCAACGCGGTGCGGGACAGGACCGCATCACGCACCGGCTCGAAAGCCTCCTCGGTGGTGTGCAGGACCGGCTCGATGCCGGCGACGCTGTGCTCGTCCCGGACGAGGCCGGCGGCGTCCAGCTTGCGCAGGGCCTGGGCGGCCGGGCCGGCGAGGCTGGCCTGCGACCAAGACCGGGCGGCCAGACCGACCACCGCCAGCTCATCGGGCTCGAGGTCGATCTGCGGGAGGGCGTACTCGCGCTCATCGATGCGGTAGCCCTGCTCGTCGTCGAAGAACGGGTCGAGCGGCTCGGTGCGCAGCGGGATGCCGAGGGCGCGCAGCTCGTCCTTGTCCCGCTCGAACATCCGCTCGAAGGACTCGTCATTGCCGTCCTGGTAGTCCGGCACCGCCTGCCGGATCCGCGCCTTGCTCAAGGGCTGGCGGGTGTGCAGCAGCGCGATCACCAGGTTGAGCAGCCGCTCGGTCTTGGCGGCCGCCGGGGTGGGGCCCTTGGCGGCGGGCTGACGGGCGCTGGGCATGGTCCCGAGGTTACGGGACCGGACCGTTAGAGTCGCGCAGGTGATCACCTGGCGCGAGGGAACCGTGCGCGAGCTGCTGCCCGGCTGGTCCGGCGTGTCGGTCCTCGCGGTCGACACCGAGGCTGGCCCGGTGCGCGCGCTCGCCTACCTCGACGTGGTCGGGGCACCGCAGCCCGGCGACCGGGTGCTGCTCAACGTCACCGCGCTCGAGCGGGGACTGGGCACCGGTGGGTATGCCGTGGTCGTGGCCCTGGCGGACCACCCCGAGCGGTGGCCGGTGACCTCACCGCAGGCTCCTGGGCACCTGGTGAAAGCGCGCTACACACCGCTGCAGACCATGGTGCTCGGCGTGGACGATCCCGAGGGTGAGCACCACGCGCTGCTGGCCGACGCCGACTCGATCGAGCGGATGCCGGTGGTGGCTGCCGACCTGCACTCCGCCCTGCCGGCCATCATCGCCGGTGCGAGGCAGAACCGGCCCGGGATGCGCGTGGCCTATGTCATGACCGACGGCGGTGCGCTGCCTGCCGCCTTCTCCCGGACCTTGGAGGGGCTGCGTGAGGCGGGCTGGCTGGCGGCCTCGATCACCTGCGGACAGGCCTACGGCGGGGACTTGGAGGCCGTGACGGTACACAGCGCGCTGCTGGCCGCCCACCACGTCGTCCATGCCGACCTCGTGGTCGTAGCGCAAGGCCCGGGCAATCTGGGCACCGGCACCCGGTGGGGCTTCTCGGGGGTCTCGGCCGGGGAAGCCCTCAACGCCGCCGCCGTGCTCGGGGGCCGTCCCATCGGCTCCCTGCGGGTCTCCGAGGCCGACCCCCGGGAACGCCATCGGGGGCTCTCTCACCACAGCGTCACCGCCTATGGGCGGGTGCTGGCCCACCACGCCGTGCTCCCGGTCCCGACCGGCACGACCGGGCGGAAGTTGACCGACTCCACCTTGGTGCAGGTCGGTGAACAGGTGCGGGATCTGGTGGCCACCGCACCCCACCTGACCCCGGTCGAGGTGGACGTGACCGGTCTGCTGGAGACACTGCATACGGGACCGGTGCAGTTGTCCACGATGGGGCGCGGGCTGGAGGAGGACGCCGCCTCCTTCCTCGCCGCGGCCGCTGCCGGGCGGCACGCCGCCGCGCTCTGCCCCTAGTCTGGCCCGATGGCCGACAACGACCTGACCAGCCAACTCGAGGACGTCCTGGACCGGGTGCGGGACCAGGACGACGGTGAGCCGCACGAGCTGCCGGTGCACGCCGAGGCAGATCTGGACCGACTCGCCGTCGCGATCTGCGATGTCGACGGGCAGGTCTGGAGTGCCGGACCGGCCGACCACCACTTCCCGATCCAGTCGATGAGCAAGGCGATCGTCTACGGGCTCGCGATCGACTGCGCCGGGCTCGATGAGGTGCTCGCCCACATCGACGTGGAACCCTCCGGCGACGCCTTCAACCGGATCAGTCTGGACGACGGCTCGAACCGACCGGCCAACCCGATGATCAACGCCGGTGCGTTGACCGCCCACTCGCTGGTGACCGGGCCGGACGCGCCGGACCGCTACGAACGGATCCACGGGCTGCTGTCAGCGATGGCTGGCCGCGAGCTGGAGCTGGACCAGGACTGCTACGCCCAGGAGATGGAGCGGGCGCATCGCAATCTGGGCATCGCGCACATGGTCAAGGCGCTGTCCGAGCTGCCGGATGACCCGCACGACGTCGTCGACGGCTACACCCGGCAGTGCTCCCTCCTCGTGTCGACGGTGGAGCTGGCGCGGATCGGCGCCACCCTGGCCAATGACGGGATCCTGCCCGGGACCGAGGAACGGGTGCTGTCCGCGCTGGCGGCCCGGCACGTGCTGTCGGTGATGCTGACCTGCGGCATGTATGACTCCGCCGGGGACTGGGTGTCCTCGGTCGGGATCCCGGCCAAGAGCGGGATCAGCGGCGGCATCATCGGCTCGGTCCCCGGCCGCAGCGGCATCGCGACCTACTCCCCGCGTCTGGACGAGCACGGCAACTCCAGCCGCGGCATCCTCGCCTTCGAGCACCTCTCGCAGGAGCTGGACCTGCACGTGCTGCGCCCTCGGCACCGCGACGGCTGAGTGCTCCGCGGAGGGAGTGGGGCTCAGTGCTCCGCGGAGCAGTGGGGGTGGCTGAGAAGTCTCGGTCAGCGCACGTCGACGAGGTCGACGACGAAGATCAGCGTCTCTCCGCCCTTGATGGCAGCTCCCGCGCCACGGTCGCCGTAGCCCAGGTGCGGCGGGATGACGATCTTGCGGCGGCCGCCGACCTTCATCCCGAGCAGACCCTGGTCCCAGCCCTGGATGACCTGGCCGACGCCGACGGTAAAGTTCAGCGGCTCCCCACGGTTCCAGGAGGCATCGAACTCCTCCCCGGTGGACCAGGCGACCCCGACGTAGTGCGCCGAGATCTGCGCGCCGGCGGTAGCTTCGGCGCCCTTGCCGACCTCGATGTCCTCGATGACGAGCTCGCTGGGAGGCGTGTCACCGGGGAAGTCGATCTCGGGCTTGGCCTTCTTGATCTCACCGAACGGGGAGGTCATGGTCGCGGTGTCTCCTTGGGTATGGGGTAGGTGGTCGTGCGGGCTGAAACGCGGGCGATCAGTACGCGCCGAGGATGTCGACGACGAAGATCAGAGTCTCGCCGGCCAGCTCGTGCTCGGGCGGAGCGGTGGCCGTCGCCGAGGCGTCGTCCCCGGCCTGGTCCTCGTCCTTCTCCCCGTAGGCCAGCTCGGCCGGGATGACGAGCAGGACGCGGGAGCCGACGGTCTGACCGACCAGCCCCTCGTCCCAGCCCTCGATGACGCGGCCGACGCCGATCGGGAAGGTGGCGGGGTCGCCGAGGTTGTAGGAGCTGTCGAACTGCTCACCGTCGGACCACGTGATGCCGGTGTAGTGGACCTTGAGGTTCTGCCCGGCCTTGACCTCCGGGCCCTCGCCCTTAATCAGCACCTGCGTCACGAGGTCGGAGGGCTCTTCAGCGTCCTCGGGGATGGTGACGGTGGCCGCGGACTCACCATCGGCCTCGACCTCGGGCAGGTTCTCCGCATCGGAGTCCGACGGCGTCACTGCCTCGCCCTCGGCCTGAGTCAGCGGAGCGTGGGAGTCGACGATGTCGAAGTAGAAGATCAGGGTGTCCTCCGGGCCGACCCCGAGCTGCTCGTTGCCACGCGCCCCGAAGCCCTCGGCCGCGGGGATCGCCATCAGCACACCATCTCCCGCCTTGTGGCCGGGCAGCTCGGTGAGGAAGGCCGGGAAGAGGTTCTGGTTGTTCAGGTCCAGGGTGATCATGTCGTCCTCGTCGTAGGTCGACAGCACCTGCTCACCGGTCGTGCCATTGATCGCGACATACCGGACGTAGAGCTCCTGGCCGGGGTCCACGGTGTCACCGGAGCCGTCGGTCACCGTCTCGGTGCCGGTCTCGGTGACGCGGAAGGGTAGCGCCCCCTGATCGAAGGGCTCACCATTCCAGGTGATGACCGGGGCCTCGCCCTCGGTGTCGACCGACAGGTCCGCGAGGTTGCCCTCCGGGACCGCCGAGGTGGCCGCGGCGTCGTCGCCACCGGTGCCGTCGCCGTCGACCGAACACGCGGTCAGCAGGAGGATGGGTGCCGCAGCCAGGGCGGCCATCCGGAGTCGGGGTGAGCGCACGCACGCGTCCTTTGCTACGAGTCTTGCTACGAGTACTGCTGGGAGGGTGTTCCTGGGTGGTTTCCCAAACCGCCCTAGCCTAACCAACCCAACCTGGGGATTGCGTGGGAGCAGGTATGGCGTCGCTCACCTGGTCTGGTGTCTCAGCCTCGCGCGTCGGCCTCGATGCCACGGATGAGCTCGGCGACGCGATCGTCGGTGCTGGCGAACGGGTCCTTGCACACCACGGTGCGCTGCGCGGCGTCGTTCAGCTTGAGGTGCACCCAGTCGCAGGTGAAGTCCCTCCGGTGCTGCTGGGCGGCCTTGACGAAGTCACCGCGCAGTCGGGCTCTCGTTTCCGGCGGCACCACCATGGCCCGCGCGATCCGCTCACCGTCGATCACCGTGCGGGCCTGGCCCGACCGCTCCAGGATCCCCATCAGCCCGCGCCGCGGGTGGATGTCATGCCAGGCGAGGTCCAGTTGCTGGAGGCGCTCGTCATGCTCAGCCAGCCCGTGCTTGGCGGCGTAGTTGTCGAGCAACTTCTTCTTCATCACCCACTCGACCTCGGTGTCGACCAGGGCCAACCGGTCGGTCTCGATCGCGTGCAGGGTGCGGTCCCAGAGCTCGAGGACCTGCGCGTAGGGGGCGGTATCCGCCAGACCGCCGCCCGCGGCATACCGGCTGACCAGCTCGAGCACCTGCTGCTGCATCCCCAGGGCGGTGGTCGTCCCACCTTTGAGCCGTGGCAGCCGCACTCGCCCGGTCGGATCGCGGCTGACATCGCGGATCGCCTGCACCGGGTTGGCCAGCGCGAGATCGGGCACGATGGTCCCGGCCTCCAGCATCCGCAGCACGAGGTCGGTCATCCCGACCCGCATCAGGGTGGTCGTCTGGCTCATCGTCGAGTCACCGACGATGACGTGCAAGCGCCGGTAACGCTCAGGGTCGGCGTGCGGCTCGTCGCGGGTGTTGATGATCGGCCGGGACCGGGTGGTCGCCGACGACAGCCCCTCCCACATGTGGTCGGCGCGCTGGGAGACCAGATAGGTCGCCCGCTCCCCCACGACGTGCAGCCGTCCCGCGCCGGTGACCAGCTGGCGGGTGACGAGGAAGGGCACCAGGGTGTCGGTGACGCGGTCCAACCGGCCATCGCGCTGGATCAGGTAGTTCTCGTGGCTGCCGTAGGAGTTGCCGCGCGAGTCCACGTTGTTCTTCAGCACGTAGATCGTGGCGTCGAAGCCCTCCTCGGCCAGCCGCTGCTCGGCGTCGTCGGCGAGGTCCTGGACGATCAGCTCACCGGCCTTGTCATGCGCGACGACATCGAGCAGGTCGCGACACTCGGCCGTCGCGTACTCCGGGTGCGAGCCGACGTCGAGGTAGAGCCGGGATCCGTTGGCCAGGAAGACGTTGCTCGAGCGCCCCCAGGCCACCACCTTGCGGAACAGGTAACGCGCCACCTCCTCCGGTGACAGCCGCGAGCTCCCCCGGAAGGTGGCATTGACCCCGAACTCGGTCTCGATCCCGATGATGCGCCGGTCCATGGCGGGGGCTACTGCCCGCCCTTCTGCACGAAGCCGTGCACGAAGTCGGTCGCGTTCTTCTCGAGCACCCCGTCGATCTCGTCCAGCAAGGAGTCCAGGGCGGCGTCCCGCTCGGCATTCTGCGCCTGGGGGGCGGTCGGCGGCGCAGGCGCCTCGGGCTCGGGGGCGTCATCGTCCCGACGCCGGCTGAACTGCTGCTGTTCGGACATGGCTCGATCCTCTCAGACGTCGTCGCTGGCCAGCTCGCCGAGCAGCGAGACCGTGCCCGTATGGCGGTTCACCAGGTCCTCGACCTGGGCCCGGGTGGCGGTGGTCGGCTCGGGCAGCTGAACCCGCCGCAGCCTGCCCCGCTCGTCGGTCAGCACGACCGAGTCCCAGGAGGCGGCCTTGACGTCGATGCCATAGCGCCGGACGCACTCTCCCCGGAACCAGGCACGGGTGTCCTCGGGCGGGTCGGTGACTGCGGAGGTGATCTCCTCGTCGGTGACCAGCCGCTCGAGCTGGCCTGCCGCCCGCAACCGCTGGGCCAGGCCACGCTGCGGGTCGAGGTCGTGCCACTGGATGTCCATCGCCTGCACGCGCGGGTCCGCCCAGCCCGCACCGGCACGCTCCCGGAACCGGTCCAGGAGTGCCTTCTTGGCGACCCACTCCACCTGATCGGCGCAGGACGAGGGGTCCTCCCGCAGGGCGTCGAGCACGGTGCGCCAGCGGGTGAGCACCTGGCGGGTGTCCTCGTCCAGCTCCCAGCCGCTGTCCCCCGCCACAGCCGCTGACTCGATCGGCTCCAGGTAGGCCTCGAGGAGGTCGAGCCCGGTCAGCGCCCGACCGTCGAGCAGCTCCACGGTGGCGCGCAGCGTCGGGTCGTGCGAGATGACCTGGGCAGCGGCGACGGGGTAGCGCAGGGGCAGGTCCGGGACCGCGGCTGGGTGGGTTTCCACCAACCTGAGCACGGCCGACAGCGAACCCACGGCGAGCAAGGTCGTGACGTCGGCCATCGTGGCGTCGCCCACGATGACGTGCAGCCGCCGGTGGACGTGCGGGCTGGCGTGCGGTTCGTCGCGGGTGTTGACGATCGGTCGCCGCAGCGTGGTCTCCAGGCCGATCTCGGCCTCGAGATAGTCGGCCCGCTGCGAGAGCTGGAAGCCGGCCCGCTCGCTGGCCTGCCCCAGCCCGACCCGACCGGCGCCGGCGATCACCGGGCGTGCGATGAGGAACGGGATCAGGGCGTTGGCCAACCGCTCAAAGGGCACCGTCCGGGGCACGAGATAGTTCTCGTGCGTGCCGTAGGACGCGCCCTTGCCGTCCACATTGTTCTTGTAGAGCCGCACCTCCTGGCCTTGGGCGGCCAGGTGCTCGATCGCCGTCCGCGCGACCAGTTCTCCTGCGCGGTCGTAGCGCACGGCGGCCAGCGGCGAGGTCGTCTCCGGCGCGGAATACTCCGGGTGCGCGTGGTCGACGTAGAAGCGGGCCCCGTTGGACAGCACCGTGTTGGCGATCGTCGGGTCCTCGACGTCGGTGAGCTGGGAGCGGTGGGCCAACTCGCGAGCCATCTCATAGCCACGGGCGTCCCGCAGCGGCGTCTCGTCGGCGTAGTCCCAGCCCGAGCTCTGGGCGAGCGCGGCCCCGGGACCGGCGGCGTCGGCATACGCCCGGACGACCTGACCGGAGAGCAGCATCGGGGTGAGCGGGTGGCCCTGGCGGTCCACCTGGGTGGAGGTGATCCCCAGCTCGGTCTCGATCCCCATCACCCGACGCACGCTCATGGCGCCACCCTACGGTCGGCGCCCCCGAGTTCGGCGAGCGCGTCCAGCCGGTCCAGCACCGTCTGCACCAAGGCCCCGTACTCCCGCACCACCACCTCCTGGTCGGCGTCCTCCAGCATCCGGAAGGTGCGGACCCCGGCCGCCAGCCCGAGGAGCAGACAGGCGAACTCCTCCGTATGCCGCACCGCCTCGCCTTCCCGGGGGAACCGGCCGAGGAAGCGCTCGCGGAAGTCCGCCAGCGCCGCCTCTCTGTCCGGGGCGTCATGGAGGAGGTACATCGCGCGCAGCCAGGGCTCGGCCTGGTCCTCGTCGCGACGCTGGAGCATCCGGCGCACCAGGAGTTCGCCCATCCCCTCCAGCGGGGTGTCGGGGAGCAGGGGCGCCGGCTCGGTCGGACGGGCCAGGGCGTGGAGCTGCTCCTTGGAGCCGGCCACTTTCATCACCATGGCGGGCGAGACCTGGGCCTCGCGGGCGATCTCACGGATCGACACGGCGGCATACCCGCGCTCGCCGAAGAGGCGGCGGGCAACCTGCAGCACCCGCTCGGTGGTGTCCGTGGACGTCGTCCCCGTCATCCGGACGAGCCCTTCATCGAGCGCGGTCCCGTCGGCACGGGCTCGGGGCGCTCCATCGGCCGCGGGATCCCGGTGGCGATGTCGACGTCCAGCGTGGTGGATGTGGACAGCACCGTGAGGGCGCGGGAGCGGGTCCGACCTGAGGCGTGGTCGACCACGGTCAGGACGTACCGACCGGCCGGGGGCAGGCCGATCTCGTAGCCGCCGTCCGGGTCGGCGGTGGTGGTCCCGGCGTACTCCCCGGAGTGCTTGATCAGCGAGACCATCACCTCGCCGAGCGGTCGACCCTCGTCGGTGATGTGACCGGAGAGCAGGAGGCGGCGGTTCATGACGACGTTCTCGACGTCCTCGGACTCCAGGTCGACGAGGCCGGACTGCGGCGCCCAGCCCTCCGCGGAGACGACGAGCAGGTAGCTGCCGGATTCGGGCAGGGCGAGGGTGTAGCGGCCCTCGTTGTCCGTGCGACCCCAGTCCACGTGGCGGCCGTCGGGGTGCAGCACGGTGGCGACCGCCTGCCGCAGCGCGCGGCCCTCTGGTCCCACGACCCGTCCGCGCACGATGAGCTCGGGCAGCGCCCCCTCGGGCTTGACGTGGGTCCGCTCCCCCGCCGGCGCTGGCGCGGTGGCCCCTGCCGGTTCCATCCCGGTCTCGATCGCGCGTGCAGGCCGGCGGATGAAGGCCGCGATGAGGGCACCACCGAGCGCGGCGGCCGCACCGGCCCAGAAGACGAGCTGGTAGGCCGCGAGCGTGGGTGCGACCTCGCCCGTGGAGGTCGGCATCATGCTGGCCGCGAAGACGGCCGCGACCATGGCCGAGGCCGAACTGGTGCCGATCGAGCGCAGCAACGTATTGAGGCCGTTGGCCGAGGCGGTCTCGGTGATCGGGACCGCACGCATGATCAGCGTCGGCATGGCGGCGAAGGCCAGCGCCGTCCCGAGCGAGGCGATGCCGGAGGTGACCATCACCTCGGTGACCGAGCCGTGCAGCAAGGAGCGCAGGACGAACCCGACGGCCATCACCAGCGACCCAGCGATGAGCACGGCGCGGGGACCGAAGCGGCGGATGAAGGAGGCCGAGACCGGAGACATCAGCACCATGAGGATGCCGGAGGGCAACATCGCCAGGCCGGTGGCGACGACCGACAGCCCGAAGCCGTAGCCGGTCTCCCGCGGCATCTGGACCTGCTGGGCCGCGGTGAGAAAGTTGGCGAACATCGCGAAGCCGACCAGGACCGACGCCGCGTTGGTCAGCAGCACCGTCCGGCGGGTCGAGGTGCGGATGTCCACGAGCGGCTGGCCGGTGCGCAGCTCCCAGGGGACCCAGGCGGCCAGCACCAGGGCGGCAGCCACCAGCAGGCTCAGGGTGAGCGGCGCGGTCCAGCCCCAGGTCCCCGCCTTGCTGACCGCGAGCAGGAAGCAGGTCAGCGCGATCGAGAGCAGGATCGCGCCGAGGTAGTCGAAGCTGCCGCGGGTCTTGACCGTGGACTCGGGCACCACGGCGTGCACAGCGATCAGCATGATGACCGCGAACCCGCCGGAGACGTAGAAGAGCGCGTGCCAGTCCATCGACTGGTAGATCACCCCGGCCAGCGGCATCCCGACCGCGCCGCCGATGCCCAGGGTCGCCGACATCAGCGCGACGCCGGAGCCGACCTTGTCGGCAGGCAGGTGGTCGCGCATGATGCTGATCCCGACCGGCACCAGACAGGCGCCCAGGCCGGCCAGCCCACGCCCCACGATGACCAGCGCCAGCGAGGTGGACAGCGCCCCGATCAGTGAGCCGATGATCACTGCCCACATGCAGATGATGAGCATCAGCCGCTTGCCGAACATGTCGGCCAGGCGCGAGACGATCGGCGTGCCCACCGCTGCGGTCAGCAGCGTGATGGTGACCAGCCAGGAGGCGTTGTCGCTGCTGGTGTTGAGGATCGCCGGGAAGTCCGGGAGCAGCGGCAGCACCAACGTCTGCTGGAGCGAGACGAGGGTGCCGCAGAGGGCAAGGACGGTGATGATCAGGTTCGTGGACGGCGCCCGCCGCACCTCACCCTGCTCTGGTGAACGCACGTTCACCACCCTACCCCCAACCCCACACCCCCTACCCCACCCCTCTCCGACCGAACGCGCGCCACGTCGGCGCAAGCGCCCACCGAACGCGCGCCACGCCGCTGAAATCAACGACCGGACGCGCGCCACGCCGCTGAAATCAACGACCGGACGCGCGCCACGTCGGCGCAAGCGCCCACCGAACGCGTCAGGCCTGCGCTGCTCCGGACCGCGACCCCACCAGCGCGGCCACTGCGCGCCACCCGATCAGACCCAACGCCAACGTGCCTGCGGCCACGAGCACGAACGGCAGCGCCGTCCCCTCCCCCGTCGCCAGGCGCAGCAACATGCCGATCACCAGTGAGCAGCTCCAGATCACGATCCCGTTCAGCCACCACCGCCGGCGATCACCTGGCTGCCGCAGGACCGCCAACCAGCCCACGGCCAGCCCAACCAGGAACGGCCAGGCCGTCTGCAACACACCGAGCACGTCCCCGCTCAGCTCGTGGCTCGCCCGCCCAGCCGCAGCGAACAACAGCACGACGAGCAGATCGAAGAAGAAGGTGGGCTTCGCCATACCGGAGCGGGGGCGCCCAGCGGGCCGGGTCACAGGAAGTGCCCGGAGCCGTGCGCGTCGGGGTCGACCGACCGGCCGGGGTGCGTGCCGGACGCGTCCCCCACCAAGGTGCGGATGTAGGTGATCCGCTCACCCTTCTTGCCCGATACCCGCGCCCAGTCGTCCGGGTTGGTGGTGTTGGGCAGGTCCTCGTTCTCCTTGAACTCATCCAGGTAGGCGCGCTCCAGCTGCTCCTGCCGAAGCCCCTCCTCGCCCCTGGTCAGCAGGTCCTTGATCGCGAGCTTCTTGGCGCGGTCGACGATGTTGTTGACCATCGCGCCGGACGCGAAGTCCTTGAAGTAGAGAATCTCCTTGTCCCCGCCCGCGTAGGTCACCTCGAGGAAGGCATTGGCGGGGGTCACGGCATACATCCGCTCCACGGTCGCGTCGATGAGCGCGGCGACGGTCGCCTCTCGCGAGCCCTCGTGGCGCTCCAGCTCGGTCTCGTGCAGCGGCACCTCGGTGGTGAGGTACTTGGTGAAGATGTCCCGCGCGCCCTGAGCATCTGGTCGCTCGATCTTGATCTTCACATCCAACCGACCGGGGCGAAGGATCGCGGGGTCGATCATGTCCTCACGGTTAGAGGCACCGATCACAATGACATTGTCCAGCCGCTCGACGCCGTCGATCTCCGCCAGCAACTGCGGCACGATCGTGGTCTCGACGTCGGAGGAGACGCCCGAGCCGCGGGTGCGGAAGAGAGACTCCATCTCATCGAAGAAGACGACCACCGGGTTGCCGTCGGCCGACTTCTCCCGGGCGCGCTGGAAGATCAGCCGGATGTGCCGCTCGGTCTCCCCGACGTACTTGTTGAGCAGCTCGGGTCCCTTGATGTTGAGGAAGTAGCTGGTCGCCTGGTCCTCCCCGCGCATCTGCGCGGCCTGGCGGGCAAGCGAGGCCGCGACCGCCTTGGCGATCAACGTCTTGCCGCAACCGGGCGGCCCGTAGAGGAGGACGCCCTTGGGCGGTCGCAGTTGGTGCGCGGCGTAGAGGTCCTTGTGCAGGAAGGGCATCTCGACGGCGTCGCGGATCTGCTCGATCTGGCCGCTCAGCCCACCGATGTCGTCGTAAGAGATGTCCGGCACCTCCTCGAGCACGAGCTCGGCGACCTCGGGTCGTGGGATCCGCTCGGTGACGAAGCCGCTGCGGGCATCCATCAGCAGCGCGTCCCCGACCCGCACCGGCTCCTCGCGCAAGGAGCCTGCTCGCCGACAGACACGCTCATCCTCGCCGCGCACGATCACGACCACGCGGTCGTCGCCGAGGAGCTCCTTGCAGGTCACGATCTCGCCCGAGCGCTCGTAGCCGCCGACCGCGACCACCGACTGAGCCTCGTTGAGGAGGACCTCGCGCCCCGGGCGCAACTCCTCGGTGGCCAGCTCGGAGGAGACGTGGGTCCGCATCCGGCGCCCTGCGACCGTCACGTCGACGGTGCCGTCGCCGACGAGCGCCTGGACCTGACCGTGGGTCAGCGGCGGCGCAGCGAGGGCGTCGAGGTCCTCGCGCAGGCCGTTGATCTGGGCGCGCGCAGTCTTCAGCGTCTCGGCGAGCTGGTCGTTGTGCGCCTTGATCTCGACCAGGCGCGCGGTCAGCGTCTGCACCTGTTGTTCCAGGTGCCGCTCGCGATAGGGCTTGGCGGTCTGCTCGCTCACTCGTCCTCGCTCCCCTCGGGTCGGGCCGCGTCCTGACCGGTCCGGGCCTCCGCGTGCGACTTCGCCTCGCGGGCGGTGCGGCGCAGGCGCTTGTCGGTGACGCTGCGCTCGCCCAGGTCCTCGGCGGTCCACTCCTCGTCCTGCACCGGGGTGTAGTCCTCCCCGTAGGCACCGGGAGCGGGCCGGCGCTTGCGCAGCGGCGCCTCGATGCCGTCGGCGAGTCGGCGCATCGTCAGCAGGAAGCCGGTGTGGCCGTGCATCCGGTGCTCGGGGCGCACCGACAGACCCTCGAGGTGCCACTCGCGCACGAGCGACTCCCAGGCCTGCGGCTCGGTCCAGCCACCGAGGCGGCGCGCCGTCTCCGCGACCCGGGAGAGTTGGGTGGTGGTGGCGATGTAGCAGATGAGCACGCCGCCGGGCGCGAGTGCCTGGTGCACGACCTCCAGGCATTCCCAGGGGGCGAGCATGTCCAGCACCACCCGGTCGACCGAGCCGGGCTCCAGGGTCTGCGGCAGCGCTTCCACCAGATCACCCACAGTGACGGTCCACGCGGGATGATCGGCACCGAAGAAGGCCCGGGCGTTCGCCGTGGCGATGTCGGCGAAATCCTCGCGGCGCTCGAAGCTGAACAGCCGCCCCTGCTCCCCCACCGCACGCAGGAGCGAGAGTGACAGCGCACCGGACCCCACGCCGGCCTCGACGACTGTGGCCCCCGGGAAGATGTCGGCATACGTGACGATCTGGCCGGCGTCCTTGGGATAGACCACCTGGGCGCCCCTCGGCATCGAGAGGACGTAGTCCGACAGCAGCGGGCGCAGCGCGAGGTAGTCGGCGCCGGAGCTGTGCTTGACGACCATGCCGTCGGGGGCGCCGATGAGGTCATCGTGCTTGATGTGGCCGCGGTGGGTGTGGAAACTCTTGCCAGCCTCGAGGGTGATGGTGTGCAGGCGGCCCTTCGGGTCGGTCAGCTGCACGCGGTCGCCACTGCGGAAGGGGCCGCGGCGCACGTCAGCGCCCGTGGGCCGCGACGCCACCTCGGGCTCGCGGCCCGGCTCGGTCTGGGTCACGGTCTGGTTGCTGCTGGCCGGGTCGATCACCGGCCCAGTCTACGAGCGCGGCCCGATGCCGCCGCTGGCGGACACATCGTCGACGAGGACCGCACCCCAGGGCCGGCCGGAGTCGTCCAGCAGTCCGACGACGCCGGACCCGGTGCTGCGCATGATCTCCAGCACCCGGTCCAGCCGGGTGCTCTCGTCCAGCGTCGCCGCCCACCCCTCGGGGAGTCGGACGGCCAGCGCGTTGGCGGTGGTCCCTGACCAGGCCTGGTGCGGCACTGAGCTCAGCGCGCGGGGGTCCACGACGCCCTCGGGACGGCCGTCGGCGCCCAGCACGATCCACAGCTCCCGGCTGCGCCAGTCCACTCCATCCAGCGCCGCGTCGGCAGGGATCACGCCTACCGGACGCGCAACCTCGCCGACCTGCCGCCGGGACAGCCGGACCCCGAGCCGCCCGGCGTCCACCGCCTGCGAGGCGCCCTGCCACAAGAAGGCGCCGATCAGAATCACCCAGACGATCCGGAGCAAACTCACGTCCTCGCCGTCGATGAGCATCGGCGAGATGGCCCAGATCCCCAGCAGCACGACGAGCAACCGCCCGAACCAGCCAGCCACCATGGTGCCGAGATAGCGATTGCCGGACACACGCCATACCAGGGCCTCGAGCAGGAAGCCGCCGTCCAGCGGCAGCGCCGGCAGCAGGTTGAAGATCGCCACAAAGGCGTTGGCGAAGGTGAAGGCATAGGCGAGCAGCCAGGCGACCCCTGGCTCGAACCATCCCGTCGCCCACCAGCCCAGCAGCGCCAGGACGCCGTTGGCGAGCGGTCCTACAACTGCCACCGCGGCGCTGCGCCCAGGCGTCCCACCGGCACCATCGTGCGCCGTGTGCCCGCCCCAGAAGTCCGCCACGATGCGCGAGACGGTGAAGCCGACCCGCTGGGCGACGATCGCGTGCGCCGCCTCGTGCACCAGCACCGACAGCAGGAGGAGCACCGCGAAGAGCGTCGCGATGGCGTACGCCCCCACCCGGAAGTCCGGCATGATGTTGTTGACGATCGGCCCGAAGATGAAGACCATCACCAGCGCGACCAGGATCCAGCTGCGGCCAAGGAATACGGGGATGCCGGACAGCGTGCCGATCCGCCACCCGTGTCCGCCGCTGCTGATCATGGGTGCCAACCTACGACAGCCCACCCACACACCCCACATTCGGCGGACCTGGCCGAAGCGCGCCTCGGGTCTGTCGGTCGCGCTGGTTAGGGTGCTGGTCATGCCCGCCCTCTCACCGTCGCGGGCGGCTGACTTCATGCAGTGCCCGATGCTCTATCGCTTCCGGGTCGTGGACCGGCTGCCCGAGGAGCCCAGTCCCGCCGCCGCGCGAGGCACCCTGGTGCACGCGGTGCTCGAGCGGCTCTTCGACCTGCCCGCGCCCGAGCGCACCCTGGATGCCGCCGGGAGGCTGGTCCCGGGCGAGTGGGAGCGGATGGTCGACGACTCCCCCGAGCTGGCCGGGTTGGTGCACCAGGTCGCCGAGGACGGGCTCCCCTCCCTCGAGTCCTGGTATGCCGAGGCCCTCACCCTGGTCGAGCGCTGGTTCCGCCTCGAGGACCCGACCGTCCTGGAGCCTGCGGAGCGCGAACTCTATCTGGAGGCCGAGATCGAGGGGCTCACCATCCGCGGGATCGTGGACCGGCTCGACGAGGCACCGGATGGTCGGCTGCGGGTCGTCGACTACAAGACCGGCCGGGCACCCTCCGAGCTCTTCGAGGGGCGGGCGCTCTTCCAGCTCAAGTTCTACGCCCTGGCTCTCTGGCGCACCCGCGGTGTGCTGCCCTCCCGCCTGCAACTGGTCTATCTGCGCGACGGCCAGGTGTTGTGGATCGATCCGACGGAGCGGGACCTGCGCGCCACCGAGCGCAAGATCCAGGCGCTGTGGAAGGCCATCGAGCAGGCCGCGACCACGGGCGACTGGCGCCCGAACCGGGGACGAGCCTGCAGCTGGTGCTCCTACCAGGAGGTCTGCCCCGCCTGGGGTGGCACTCCCCCGGACCTGCCGCCCGATGCTGCCCAGCGGGCCATCGATCCGCGCGCGGCGAGCCGGACGGATCCAGTCGCCGACGCAGACTGAGTCCCAGTCAGTCACGGTTGGTAGCGCTCCACCAGCCTGGTCGCGCGATCGTGGATCTGGATGCGCACCTCGTCCGGAGAGAGCACCTCAGCGTCCGCTCCCAGCTGCCAGACCGCCCACACAGCGTGCCGGACGTCATCAAAGGTGATCTCGAGGTCCACCCAGCCCTGGGGGCCAGGTGTCGCACCGCTGACACCTCGAGCGGCATCGAGCACCTCCTGGCGACGGGAATCCCGCACCCTGACGATGGTGTGCAGGTGGTCGCTGGAGAGGAAGCTGGCGCAGCGCTGCGCCCAGACCTCGGCAAGATCCACCGACTCTGGCCGTCGCGCTCTCTCGGCGAGCACCTCGGCGTGGACGATCCGCGAAACCCGATAGGTCCGGTCCAGTCCCTCTTTGGTCGCGAGCAGGTACGTCCGTCCTCTGACCGTGACCAAGCCCAGCGGGTCGATGATGCGCGCTGCTACCCCTTCCTGATGGTCTGTGGATCCAGCCGGTGCGTACTCGATCCGAAGCCGCTGGCCAGCGAGGACACCACGACGCACCGCGTCCATGACCCCGTCCTGGAACGCCTCCACGATCACGGGTTTCGAGAGCAGATCGGACTGCGGCTCCACCAGGAGCCGCTGTGCGACCTCCTCCAGCTTCGACTGGTGATGGGTGGGGAGCGCATCGACCACTTTGCGCATCGCCGCAGCCAGTGGTGCGCTCAGACCGAAAGCCTGGCCCCGGCACCCAGCGGTGAACAGCGCGAGAGCCTCCTCCTGGCTCAGCCCCGTGAGCTCGGTCCGGAATCCAGGCAGCAACGAGAATCCGCCATGTCGACCCCGATCGGCGTAGACCGGAACTCCCGCCGTGGACAGTGCCTCCATGTCCCGCAGCACGGTCCGGGTCGAGACCTCAAGTTCGGCGGCGAGTTCAGCGGCAGTCATCCGGCCGCGCTGGCGCAGCAACAGCACCAGGGAGACAAGTCGGTCAGCACGCACCAAGGCATTCTCTCCAACAAACCTGACACAAGGTGTCGTGATTCATCGGCAGGCTCCGTGATGCGGGTAGACGACCTCGGGCGACCGCCCCGGAGCCCCGCACGACAGTGATCGGAGAATGACCATGGAACGCACAGCGATCAACCCCACCGCCTGGTCCGTCAAGCTGGGGTTCAACCAGGGCGAACTCGTCTCGGGCCCCAGTCGCACGCTCTACCTCTCAGGACAGACCGCCATGAGCCCGGATGGTCGTCCCCAGCAGGACCACGACATGGCAGGCCAGTTGAGGATCGCTGTCGACAACGTCGAGAGTGTCCTTGAGTCGGCAGGCATGAGCCTGGCCGACCTGGTCCGACTGAACGTCTACACGACCGATGTCGACGAGCTGTTCCCTCACTACGGAATCCTGGCCGGAAGGCTGGCCGCGGCCGGGGTCGCCCCCACGACAACGATGCTCGGCGTCACCCGGCTCGCTATCCCGGGCCAGTTGGTCGAGCTGGAGGGGACAGCCGTGGCGTCCGCAGCGGCAGACGATCGCAGGCCCCAACGCGTCGCCGATGAGGATGGCGTCTCGTCCTCAGAGGCCAAGGGTTAACGCCGCACGATCTCCAGCAGGTCGGCCGCGCGCACGCCGTCCAGCGTCGGCACCAGCGTGAGGCCGACCAGCTCAGGGATCTCCACGATGTGCGGGATGCCGATCGTCGGCACTCCGGCCGCGACAGCGGACCCCGCACCGGTGGGTGAGTCCTCCAGGGCGACGCACTCACCTGGGTCAACACCCAGGCGCTCGGCGGCAGTGAGGTAGGGCTCCGGGTGCGGCTTGCCGTGCTCGACAATGTCGCCGGTGACGATCGTGGCGAAGGTTCCGTCCGGCAGGGCGTCCCGCAGCACCTCGGCGAGGCTGGCGTAGGACATCGTGACCAACGCGCAGGGCACGCCCAGCCGACCCAGCTCGGTCAGGAGCTCGCGTGCGCCGGGCCGCCACGGCATACGGGACCGCATCGCCTCCTCGACCCGGGACTGGAGCATGTCGACCACCTGCGCCGGTGTCCCGGTCACCGGGGTCCGGTCGAGGATGATCTGGGCGGAGACCTCGAGTGGGTTGCCGACCAGTTGGGTGGCCTGCTCGTCGGTCCAGGTGCCACCCGCGGACTGGACCAGCTCACGCTCGGCTGCCATCCAGTAGGGCTCGGAGTCAACGATGGTGCCATCCATATCCCAGAGCACGGCAGCCGGCAGCCTGGGTGCAGGGCTGGTGGGTGCAGAGTCACGAGTGTCGAGGTGGGCGTCGTGAGCGTCGGGAGTGGCGTGCACGTCGCCATCGTAGGAGGGACATAAGGTGGAACGACGCCCGCGTCCCGCGGTCGTGCACCGCTCCCGAGGAGGCCGACATGATGCACTTCGCCGACATCCCCGAGCTTCGTGACCCGGTGGTGCTCGCGGCCTTCGAGGGCTGGAACGACGCCGGCGAGTGTGCCTCGGCCGTGGTCGAGCATCTGCGCCGCGTCTGGGACGCCGAGCTGGTCGCCTCGATCGACCCCGAGGACTACTACGACATGCAGGTCAACCGCCCGCAGGTCCTCAACAACGGGGGCGAGCGGGTGCTGCGCTGGCCGACCACCCGCGTCTTCGTCGCCCGCAACTCTCCGCTGGGGCGCGACGTCGTCCTCATCCAGGGGATCGAGCCGTCGATCCGCTGGCGCACCTTCGCCGGTGAGCTGCTCGACTTCGTGATCGAGCGGGGTGCCACGATGCTCATCACCCTCGGCGGACTGCTGGCCGACGTGCCCCACACCCGCCCGATCCCGGTCAGCATGACCAGCGAGGACACCGAGCTGCGCGAGCAGGGCATCGCCGAGCGCTCGACCTATGAGGGACCGACGGGGATCGTCGGGGTGCTGGGCGAGCTCGCCCACCGTCGCGACCTGCCGAGCCTGTCCGCCTGGGCGGCCGTGCCTCACTACGCCGGTGGACCTCCGTCGCCGAAGGCCACGCTCGCGCTCATCGGCGCGCTCGAGGAGCTGCTGGGTTGCGTCATCGACGACACCGATGTGGTCGAGGCGTCCCGGGCCTGGGAGCGAGGCGTCGACGAGCTCGCGGCGTCCGACGACGAGGTGGCTGAATACGTCGCCAGCCTCGAGGACGCCCAGGACACAGCCGACCTTCCCGAGGCCACGGGAGATGCGATCGCCAAGGAGTTCGAGCGCTACCTGCGCAAGCGCGGCGAGGATGGCTCCCCCCGCGGCTGACGAGGTGTGCCGGGCCGGTCCACCGAACGTCCCGTATGACGTGAGATCACCCGACCGAACGCGTCACCGGCGCTGTCCTCACCCCACCGAACGTCCGATCCTCACCTCAGGAGCTGCACTCCGAGCAGCGCGTCCACCGCGTCCGGCACCGCCCTTGAGACCGCCGACCCTGACGTGCCCCCACCCGCACCCTGCTCTGCCCACCGGTCCACGGACTCGAGCGCACCGGGCGCATCCAGGTCGTCGGCAAGACGCGCACGCACCTCGGCCACCGTGCGCAACTCCGCCTCGCTCGGCGCGCGCTCACTGTCGACCCGCTCGGCGACGGCGCGCCACCGGCCCCAGCGCTCAGTGGCGCTCGTCAGGTCGTCGTCCGTCCATTCCCACTCGGTCCGGTAGTGGTGATCGAGCAGCGCCAGGCGCACGATCATCGGCTCCACCCCATCCCGTCGCAGCCGCGAGACCAGGACCAGATTGCCCTTGGACTTGCTCATCTTCTCGCCGTCCAGCCCCACCATCGCCTGGTGCACATAGGCCCGCGCGAACGGCTCGCGCCCGGTGAGCGCGCTCGCCTGCACGGCGCTCATCTCGTGGTGGGGGAAGATCAGGTCGGTTCCTCCACCCTGCACGTCGAACGGTGCCCCGAGGTAGGTCAGCGCGATCGTCGAGCACTCGATGTGCCAACCGGGTCGGCCGGCGCCCAGGCTGCCACCCTGCCAGGACGGCTCGCCCTCGCGAGCCGCGCGCCACAGCAGCGGGTCGAGCCGGTCCCGCTTGCCCTCACGGTCGGGGTCACCACCGCGCTCGGCAAAGACCTCCATCATCTGCTCGCGCGTCCACCCGGACACGCTGCCGAAGCTGGGTTGTCCCGCCAGGTCCAGGTAGACGTCGTGGGCCTCCTCCTCGACCGCACCGTCCTCGCGCGGCACCCGAATCCGGTATGCCGCATCGCTCGCCACGAGCTGTTCGATCGCGCGAACGTCGTCAGGGATTCCCTCCACCGCCCCCACGTAGTGCGCGGGCGCGAGGATCCGCAGCGCCTCCATGTCTTCGCGGAAGAGGTCGATCTCCCCGGCCGCCAGGTCCTCCCAGTGCACCCCGTCCCGGGCAGCGCGCTCAAGCAGCGGCTCGTCCACATCGGTCACGTTCTGCACATAGGTGACGTCCAGACCGGCGTCCAGCCAGACCCGCTGGACCAGGTCGAAGGTCAGATAGGTGGCGGCGTGGCCGAGGTGGGTCGCGTCATACGGGGTGATGCCACAGACATAGAGGCCCGCGCGCTCCTGCGGCGCGATCTCCTGCACCTGTCCGCTGGCGGTGTCGTGGACCCGCAACGGGCCGCCCGTTCCGGACAGCGTGGGCACGGGCGGGGAGGACCAGGACTTCACGGCAGCAGCCTAATGCGGCGTATCCGGGGTTCCGACCACGGCGGTCAGTGATCTCCGGTTCACGCCCCGCAGAGCTTGATCACCACAGCGGCCAGGGCAAGGGGTAGCGGTCCTCGGGGGGTATCGGCAGTCGCCCTTCCCGCAGCAAGTCCTCAACCCGTTCGCCGAGCACGTCCAACTCCGCCCCCGACAGCAGTTCCGTCAGCTCACCATCAGCGTTCACCAGCTCCCGCACCCGCTCGAGCCGGCCGACCTCCTGCGCACCGAGCTCCTCGCCCGACCAACCCCACAGCACCGTCCGCAGTTTCGGTTCGACGTTGAAACTCAGCCCGTGGTCGAAGCCCCACAGCCGCTCCCCCGCCAGCCCCAGGTGCGCGGCCTTGCGATCAGCGTTGTCGATCACGGCGTCCAGCACCGCGAGCGAGCGAAGCCGCGGATCATCCGCATGCACCACCACGAGCGGCCGTCCTTCGTCATCGACCACGTCTACGACCGCTCGCCACCTGGCCTCCGCAGCCTCCTCCGGCTGCACCACGTCCACCAGATCGGCACTCTCCGCATCCAGCTCCATCCACAACTGCGCCGACCCCGGGCCGAGCGGTCCGTCGCGCAGCACGGTGGGCGGCACCAGCCCCCAGCCACCCCCCTCACTGATGATGTATGCCGCAACCTCCCGGGCACCTAACGTGCCGGTCGGGAAGTCGGCCAGGGGGCGTTCGCCGCGGATCGGCTTATAGACCGCTCGCTGGCCGGTTGGCCTGCCGTCAGCCTCGTGCAGATCAGCCAGCAACGTGACGTTGGAGGCCTCGCGCAGCCGTCCCACGGGCTCCAGGATGCTGGACCGCAACACCTCCAGCGCCTCTCCTGCAGTCGGTGCCTCAGCCTCCGCGGGGTGGTCCTCGTCCCTACCGCCGCGAGCAACCTGCACCACGGGCTCGCCCGATGGTCCGCTCACCCCGACCCCGATCGCCGACTCAGCGCTTGTAGCCGTTGGCCCGTGGGCAGATGTGCCCGCCGGGGTCCAGCGGCTGACCGCAGAACGGGCAGTTGGGGCGGCCACCCTCGAGCGAGGCCGTGCATCGCTGGGCGAAGGCCCGCGCCCGGGCTGGCTCCAACACGATCGACACCGTGCGTGCCGGCTGGCCGGTCCAGGGGTAGTCCTCGGCCGGATCCAGGTCCAGGATGTCCTCGACGTCGGGTCGGTCGTAGGCCTCGATCACGACGCGCTCCCGGGACGCCTCCCACGCCACCGAGAGCCGTTGCACCCGGAAGTCGTCCTCGAAGGGCGCGTCCAGCGGCGCGTTGTCCAGATAGCTGGCCGCTGCTTCTTCGGAGCCAGCTCGCGGCGCCACCTCATCGATCAGCTCGACGAGCGAGAGCCCGAGCAGTCGCACCTGTTCCTTCTCCAACGAGATCGTGCTGCGGCGGGCGCCGTCCGTGGCCTGGAGGAAGAAGGTGCGCTGACCGGGAGGACCCACGCTGCCAGCCACGCAGCGCTCCGGCGGGTCGTAGACGAGCTCGGACATGCGCCTACCCTACGACCGCGCTCCCACAGACCCGGCTCCCCCGCCGACGTCCGCGTCGCCCAAGGGAGTGGTGGCGATCCGCTGCACCAGCCCCGACAGATCGATGGGGTCGCTCCCGGTGTCGTTGCTGCGCAACAGGAATGGCCGCTGCGGGGTGTGATGAACGATGCTCACCGAGGCGGGGTCGACGACGATCCGTTGGAAGTCGTCCAGCGGCGTGGCCACGGCATTGGCAAGGATCGCCTTGATCACGTCGCCGTGACTGACGGCCACCCAGATCGCGCCCGGGCCGTGCTCCGACTCGACCCGAGCGTCCCAGTCGCGGATCGCGGCCACGGCGCGCGACGCCATACCGGACATGGATTCGTGCTCGAAGTCTGCATGCTCGGGGAAGGTGACCGAGGACGGTTCGTCCTGAACCTGCCGCCACAGCGGCTCCTCGGCGAGCTCGCGCAGCGGGCGTCCGGTCCAGGCCCCGTAGCGCGCCTCACCCAGGCGGTCCTCCACCTCTGCCACGAGTCCCGGTATGGCGTGCAGCACCTCCGCGCTCGTCTCTCGGCAGCGCTGGAGCGGGCTGGTGACCACCCGGACGATTCCGGTGTCGCGCAGTCGTTCTGCCACCCGGGCAGCTTGGTTCCGGCCGGTCTCGTCCAGGCCGATCCCGGAGGTCCACCCGGCCAGCAGACCGGTGGCATTCGCCTCGGTCCGCCCGTGCCGGAGCAGGATGCAGATCGCCATCAGCTGGTAGCCGAAGAGCCCTCGGGGAAGAGCCGACGGTGCGCCTCGACCGCCGTCTCCAGCGCCTCCATCCGGGCTGAGCCATCCTTGCCCCACGGCGCGACGGTCAAGGTGCTGATCCCGGCGTCGGCGTAACGGCGCATCCGCTCGGTGACCCGGTCGACGTCGCCCAGCAGCGAGGTGTCATCGATGAACTGAGGCGGCAGCGCGGCGGCAGCCTCGGCCCACTTTTTGTCCAGATAGAGCTCTTGGACCTTCGCGGCCTCCCGCTCATAGCCCATCCGGCCAGCGAGCTGGTTGTAGAAGTTCTGCTTCCGGCTGCCCATGCCGCCGACGTAGAGGGCGGGATACGGGCTGACCGTGCGGGCGCAGGCCTCCAGGTCCTCCCCCACGGCCATCGCCACGGTGGCGTTGGTGTCGAACCACTCGGGGAGGTCCGCACGCCTGGCCAGGCCGGCGTCGAGCTGCTCCTTCTGCTCGGCGAAGTGGTCGGGGGCGACGAAGACGCCCAGCCAGCCATCAGCGATCTCGCCCGCGAGCTCCATGTTCTTGGGCCCGACGGCGGCAAGGTAGATGGGGATGCGCCGCCGGTGGGTGTGGGTCAGGCGCAGCGCCTTGCCGGGGCCGTCGGGCAGGGGCAGCGTGAAGTGCTCACCCTCGTGCGCGACCGGCTGGTGCGACAAGGCAGTCCGGACGATGTCGACATACTCGCGGGTGCGGCCCAACGGCTTGGCGAAGCGGACACCGTGCCATCCTTCGGACACCTGAGGCCCGCTGACGCCCAGGCCCAGGCGGAAGCGCCCACCGGAGAGGCTGTCGAGACTCGAGGCGGCCATCGCCGTCGCAGCCGGGGTGCGGGCAGGGATCTGCATGACCCCGGCGCCCAACCCGATCCGCTCGGTGGTCGCACCGATCCAGGCGAGCACGCTCACGACGTCCGGGCCATAGGCCTCGGCGGCCCAGACGATGTCGACGCCGAGCGCGTCGGCGCGGCGGACGAGTTCGAGGTTCTCCTCGTCCCGGCCCTGCCCGAAGAATCCGCAGCTCAGTCCCAGCCGCACCGGTCAGTCCCGGGGGCGGTCGTCGACGTCGATGTCCTCGTCGTCCAGACCGAGATAGGACTCTCCGTCGGGGTCGTCCTTCTCGTCGTCGAGCTCGACCTCGTCGTCTTCGGAGTCGTCATCGTCATCGAGGTCGTCGTCGTAGTCGTCGTCATCTTCGTCGTCGAGGTCGTCTTCATCATCGAGGTCGTCGTCATCGAGGCCGTCCTCGTCCACGAGGTCCTCATCAAAGACCTCCAGCGGTGTGACCTCGCCGTAGGCCTCCATCAACGCATCGTCATAGGCCGTGAACGCCTCGGCCACGGCCTCGTAGGCCTGGACGACCGCTGGGTCGTCCTCACCGTGCCGTGCTGCCGAGGTCTCCAGATGCCGTTCGAGGGCAGCGACGAGCAAAGTCAGGGCGGCGCGCGGGTCAGCGGTCATGTCCTGACCGTAGCGTGAATCTGCGCCGAAGGCTGCCGGTTTCAGCCTGGGAGGCTGAGCGCTGCTTATGCTGGGGGGCCATGGTCGAGTACGAGTTTCGGGAGCTCACCTTCCAGCGCGACACCAGCCGCACCGCTGTGCGTCAGGCCCTGACGGAGCACGCGGAGTACGGCCACTGGGAGTTGGTCCGGGTCCGCCTGTTCTGGGGTGGGGTGCGCAAGGTGGTCCTGCGCCGCAAGATCATCAGGGTGCGGCGGACCGCCTAGCAGTCGTCGATCAACCGGCCCAGCACCCGCGTGCCGAAGTGGATCGCGTCGACCGGCACCCGCTCATCAACGCCGTGAAACATCCCGACGAAGTCCAACTCCTCCGGCAGCCGAAGGGGTGCGAACCCGTAGCCGGTGATGTCCAACCGGGAGAGATGCTTGTTATCGGTGCCGCCTGACAGGCAGTAGGGCAGGACGTGCGCGCCGGGGTCCTCCTTGAGCAGCGCCTTCTTCATCGAGTCGACGAGTTCACCGCTGCTGGGGGCCTCGAGGGCGACGTCCTTGTGCTCGATCTCGACCTCGACGTGCTCCCCAGCCAGCTCGCGGATGGTGGCGAGCAACTCCTCCTCGTGCCCGGGCAGGAAGCGGCAGTCCAAGGAGGCGGAGGCGGACTGAGGGATGACGTTCATCTTGTAGCCCGAGTTGAGCATCGAGAAGTTGGAGGTGTCCTGCAGCGTGCCTTCCACGAACCGGCGCGCGCCGCCCAGCCTGCCCAGGACGTCCTCGACGGTCTCCTCGCTCCACGACTCCCCAACTATCTGGGAGACACCGTCGAAGAGCTCGCGCACCGAGGCGATGTAGGTCCGTGGCCATTCGTGCGCGTTGATCCGGGCGATCGCCTCGGCCAACCGGACGATGGCGTTCTCCGGGTTCGGCACCGAGCCGTGGCCAGCCCGGCCGTGGGCGTGCAGGCGCAGCCAGGCAATCCCCTTCTCCGCCGTCTGCAGCAGGTAGGCACGCGTGGGCGCGCCGGTCGCCGCGTCCGGCAGCGTCACCGAGAAGCCACCGACCTCCGAGATCGCCTCGGTGCAGCCCTCGAACCACTCCGGGTGCTCGGCCACCACGTGCCCGGCGCCGTGCAGCCCGCCCGCTTCCTCGTCGGCGAAGAAGGCCCAGACAATATCCCGCGGCGGCGCCTCTCCCGAGCGAGCGAGCTGGCGCAGGTTGGCCAGCAGCATCGCGACCATGTCCTTCATGTCGACGGCGCCGCGTCCCCAGATCATGCCGTCCTTCTCGACCGCCTCGAAGGGATCGACCGACCAGTCCTTGGCCTCGGCCGGCACCACGTCAAGGTGACCGTGCAGCACCAGCCCGGGCCGGGACCGGTTGCGGCCCGGCGTGCGCACCACGACGCTGGCACGGTCCGGGTGGTCGGCGGGCGCAGTCAGCTGTGGGTCCAGACCCACCTCCCGCAGCAGGTCGACGACGTACTCGGCAGCCGCCCGCTCCCCCGGGCCACTCCCGTCGCCATAGTTGCTGGTGTCGATCCGGATCAGCTCCTTGCAGATCCGGACCGCCTCCTCCTCGACGGGGCCGGGCGCGGTCAGGTCGACGTCACTGCTCATGGGTCCACCGTATGTCGTGACTCACCGACCGCCCCCGCAGGTCTGCTGGGGCGGCGTGCGGCTCACGCGTCCGGTGGTAGTTCTCAGCGACCTGGCGCGCGTCCGGTGGCGGTCCACAGCGACATGGCGCGCGTCCGGTGGCAGTTCTCAGTGACGCAGCGCACGTCCGGTGCCAATCCGAAACGGCCGAGTGACTCAGTCGTCCGCCTCGGCGTAGAACTGCACAAACCGGCACTCGCGGCACCGACGAGTATGCAGGGGCAGTTCCTCCCGCTCACCCGCAAAGCCGAAGTGGAAGTCCGCGGTCGTCGTGGCGCCGACCCAGACGACCTCTTCTCCCACGCGCGAGCGGACCCGCACCGCTCCGTCATCCAGGAGTTCCTCGGCACCGCACGCCAGGCACCGGCTGCGCAGGCGTTCCCAACTCCCGCCCTCTCCACCGCCCAGCACTGGCATCCCGCCAGGCGACATCAGCACCGCCTCGACAGAACGGGGCCACCGTCGCCGGGGCGCGGGTGGGTCGGCTCCCAAGCACGTCTGTCGACGTCGCACCGGTGCGCGAAGCGGGTGATCGTCGCCGCTGGCACCCCGTCACCTGAGGGCTGGACATCCAGGTCACCCGGGTTGCTCGGCATACAGCTCCAGGTGGTTGCACTCGCGGCACCGGAACGCCCGGACGAGGAAGCGCTCGGCACCCACCGAGGAGAAGCCGCCGAAGATCCCGGTGTCGCGAGGGGAGTTCACCCAGCGCACGTAGCCCCGGGAGCCCTCACCTGTGTCGGCGAGGAAGCCTTCGTCGAGCATCCTCTCGCTGCCGCAGGCGGTGCACCGCTCGCGGGAGCGGTGCCAGCCCGAGCCCGCACCGCCCCCGAGCGGCTCACTCACCAGAGCCCTCGCCCAGTTTGGACTCCACGCACTGCACGAACTGGCCGAGCAGCTTGTCCGAGACCGTCTGCATGACGCCCCGGCCGAACTGCGCCGGCTTGCCCGTGATGTTGAGCTCGGTCGTCACATCGACTCGCGAGCCCTCTCCCTCGGGCGTGAGCTGCATCGTGGCGGTAGCCCCGGCGTTCCCGAGCCCGCGCAGGCCCTTTCCCGTGCCTTCGATGACGGCCCGGTGCGCCTCGTCGTCGCGCTCCACGAAGCGGCCATCACCCTGATAGGTCACCGCGATCGGCCCGAGCTTGACCTTCACGTTGCCCTTGAAGGTCTCCTCGTCGGCCTCCGTCACCGTGGCACCCGGGAAGCACCCGCCGACCGTCTCCAGGTCCATCAGCAACGCCCAGGTGCGCTCCGGCGAGGCGGGCACGACGAAGGAGTGGTTCAGCTGCATCGCCATCCGATCAGCCTCCCGCCGCCGCGATGACCGCGCGCCGGGTGAGCACCCCGGCCACGTGCCGTCGGTAGTCGGCCTGTCCGTTGAGGTCGGAAGGTGGGTCGGTCTCCTCGCCCACCGTGGAGCACACCTGGGTCAGTGCTTCTTCGGTGGCTTCCAACCCGACGAGGGCTTCCTCGACCGCGCTCGCGCGCAGCGGCACGGAGCCCATATTGGTCAACCCGATCCGGGCCTCGGCGATGGTGTTGCCGTCCATCCGGACGGCAGCCGCGACGCCCAGGATCGCCCACTGGTGGGACACCCGCACGAACTTCTCGTAGTGGTTGCCCCAGCCGGTGTGCTTGGGGATCACGACCGCAGTCAGCAGCTCACCCTCACCGACCGCGGTCTCGAAGAGATCGACGAAGAAGTCCGTGGCCGGGACGGTGCGCTCACCGTCCTGTCCCTGGATCACCATCTCGCCGTCGAGCGCCAGCACCGGGGCACCGACGTCACCGGCCGGGTCGGCGTGTGCGAGCGCTCCGCAGAGCGTGCCGCGGTGCCGGATCTGCGGGTCCGCGATCTCCGAGACGGCCTGGTGCAGGAGGGTCAGGTGGTCCTTGACCAGGTCGGACTCGAGCACGTCCTGGTATGTCGCACCTGCACCGATGCGGATCGCGTCACCGTCCTCGGTGATCCCCTGGATCTCCTCGATCCGGGAGATGTCGACGACGATGCCGGGTGCGTTGAGGCGCATCCGCAGCACCGGGAGCAGCGACTGGCCACCGGCCAGCACCTTGGCGTCGTCGCCGTGCTCGGCGAGCAGCCCGAGGGCCTCCTCGACGGTGCTGGGGGCGGCGTAGTCGAACTGGGCGGGGATCATGCCTGGTTCCCTTCGGTGCTGTTCTCCGGCTGGGGAGTGTCCTGGTTGGGGGCGTCCGGAGCGAAGTGCGGCTCTGCCGACTCCTCGGTGGGGGTCGCCCCGCCCTGCTGGCTGTCCTGGATGGCGCGCCACACCCGCTCTGGGGTGCACGGCATCAGGATGTCGTTGACGCCCATCGGGCGCAGTGCGTCGACCACCGCGTTGACCACGGCCGGTGTGGAGGCGATGCAGCCTGCCTCACCGACTCCCTTGGCCCCGAGATCGTTCGACGTCGCCGGCGAGACCGTCCGGTCGGTGACGAAGCTGATCGTGTCCGCCGAGGTCGGCAGGGTGTAGTCCACGAACGAGCCCGAGACCAAGGTGCCCTGGTCGTCATACACGGCCTCCTCCCAGAGCGCCTGGGCGATGCCCTGGACGAGGCCACCATGCACCTGGCCGTCCACGATGAGCGGGTTGACCACATTGCCGATGTCGTCGACGCAGACGTAGGAGCGCATCGTCGAGGCGCCGGTCTCGGTGTCGATCTCCATCGCGCACAGGTGGGTGCCGTGCGGGAAGGAGAAGTTGACCGGGTCGAAAGTGGCGTCCGCGTCCAGGCTGGGCTCCATGCCGTCCGGCAGGTCGTGGGCGGCGAAGACCGACAGCGCCAGGGCGGTCAGCCCGATGCCCTCCTGGTCATCGCCGGCACCGCGCACGGTGTATTTGCCCTCGCTGAACTCGATGTCATCGACATTGGCCTCGAGCACGTGGGCGGCCAGCGGCTTGGCCTTCTCGATCACCTTCTGCGCGGCGTTGATGACCGCCTGGCCACCGACGACCAGCGAGCGGGAGCCGTAGGTGTCCAGGCCCTTGTGGCTGATCTGGGTGTCGCCGTGCAACACCTCGACATCCTCGAACGGCACGCCGAGCTGGTCGGCGACGATCTGGCTCCACGCCGTCTCGTGGCCCTGGCCGTGCGCCGAGGAACCGGTGATCACCTCGACCTTGCCGCTCGGCAGCATGCGCACCGAGGCGCTCTCCCAGCCGCCGGCGCCATAGTTCAGCGATCCCAGGACACGGGAGGGTGCCAGGCCGCACATCTCGGTGAAGGTCGAGATGCCCAGGCCCAACTGCACCCGGTCGCCGCTCTCCCGGCGCCGGGCCTGCTCGGCCCGTAACTCGTCATACCCGAACAGTTCCTTGGCGCGCTCGGTGGCGGCCTCGTAGTTGCCCGAGTCGTACTCCAGACCGCAGACCGTGGTGAACGGGAACTCCTCGTGAGTGATCCAGTTCTGCTCTCGCACCTCCAGCGGGTCGCGGCCGAGCTCGACGGCGAGCTCGTCCATCAACCGCTCGATCGCATAGGTCGCCTCGGGCCGCCCGGCGCCACGGTAGGCGTCTGTCCACGTCTTGTTGGTGAAGACGTTGGTGCAGGCGAAGTGGTAGGCGGGGAACTTGTAGATCGCGTTGAACATGAACGCGCCGAGGATCGGGACTCCTGGGGTGACCAGGCCGAGGTAGGCGCCCATGTCGGCGAGCAGTTCGACCTTCAGCCCGGTGACCTTGCCCTCCTTGGTGGCGGCCAGCGTGAGCTTCTGCCACTGGTCGCGGCCGTGGTGGGCGGCGAGGAGCGACTCACTGCGCGTCTCGGTCCACTTGCACGGTTTCCCGGTATGCCGTGCGGCCAGGAAGGTGAGCACCTCCTCCGGGGTGACCTGCAACTTGCCGCCGAAACCACCACCGACGTCGGGGGCGATGACGCGGACCTTGTGCTCGGGGACCCCGAGGGTGAGGGCGAGCATCAGGCGCAGGATGTGCGGCACCTGGGTCGCGGACCACATGACGAACTGCTCGCCGGTCGGGTCGACCACCGTGGAGCGGGGCTCCATGAAGGAGGGGATGAGGCGCTGCTGGCGGTACTCGCGCTCGATGACGATTCCATCACCGCTGCGGGCCTGCTCGATGGCCGCGTCCGCGCTCTCGCCGGTGCCGGCCTCGGCCGAGTCGAAGATCCAGGTCGCGCTCTGGTTGGTGCCGAGGTCGGGATGGGCCAGCACCTCGTCGGCGGCGGCTGCCTTGAGCTCCAGCGCTGCGGGCAGCTCGTCATAGTCCACGTCGACCAGCTCTGCCGCGTCGCGGGCGGCGGCGGCGCTGCGGGCGATGACCATCGCGACGATCTCGCCGGAGAAGGCCACCCTGTCCACGGCCATGGCGGGGTGCGGGGGTGCCTTCTGGTCCTCGGTGATGGGCCAGGCGCAGGGCAGGCTGCCCTGGGAGTCCTGGACGTCGGCGCCGGTGAGGACGGCGATCACGCCGGGCGAATCCTTCGCCGCCGACGTGTCGATGCCGGTGATGCTGGCGTGGGCGTAGGGGCTGCGGACCATCGCGATGTGCAGCATGCCGGGGAGCTGGACGTTGTCGGTCCACCGGGTCCGGCCGGTGATCAGCCGCTGGTCCTCCTTGCGGCGCCGGTCCCGGCCGACCTCGGTCTGGGGACGGTCATCCACCGCGGTCATGACTGCTCACCTCCGGAGCTGCTGCTGCCCGCGGCCTGCAGGACGGCCTTGACGATGTTGTGGTAGCCGGTGCACCGGCACAGGTTGCCCTCCATCCCGACGCGGACCTCGTCCTCCGTCGGGTCGGGGTTCTCGGCGAGCAGGTCGGTGGCCTGCATGATCATGCCGGGAGTGCAGAAGCCGCACTGCAGAGCGTGACAGTCCCGGAAGGCTTCCTGGACGGGGGTGAGTTCTTCCCCCTCGGCCAGGCCTTCGATGGTGGTCACCTCGTGACCGTCGACCTGGACAGCCAGCACGTTGCAGGACTTCACGCTGCGCCCGTCCAGGTGGACGGTGCAGGCGCCGCAGTTGCTGGTGTCGCAACCGACCACGGTGCCCGTCTTGCCCAGCTGTTCTCGCAGGTAATGGACCAGGAGCGTGCGCGGCTCCACCTCGTCCTCGTACGTCACGCCGTCGACCTTCACGGAGATTCTGGTCATGCGGTCCTCCAACCGGGGATGGGACTTCGATGTCCCTCGTCATCCTGCCGTGACGCAGGTCACTCCGCAAGGGATCGGGAGAGGGTGACGCAGGCGAGCCGGCGACATCCCGGTCACCTCGCTCAGCCGTCGTGCCGGTGGATCGCGCCCTCGGTCTCGCTGAGCGGTTCACCGCGCCCGCCCCACCGGTCCGCGATGATCTCGGCGGCCACGCTGACGGCCGTCTCTTCCGGCGTCCGGGCGCCCAGGTCCAACCCGATGGGCGAGCGAAGGTTGGCCAGCTGCTCCTCACTCAGGCCGGCCTCGCGCAAGCGCTCCAGCCGGTCCTCGTGGGTGCGCCTCGACCCCATCGCCCCGACGTAGGCCAGGTTCGGCCCGCCCGACCCGAGCAGCGTCGCGAGCAGGGGGACATCGAACTTCGGGTCGTGGGTCAGGACACAGGCGACTGTCCGCTCATCGAGCGCGCCCTGCGCGACCTGTTCTTCGACATACCGGTGGGGCCAGGAGACGACCACCTCGTCGGCCTCGGGGAACCGGCTGCGGGTGGCGAAGACGGGGCGGGCGTCGCACACGGTGACGTGATAGCCGAGGAAGGAGCCGACGCGCGCGACCGCCGCGGCGAAGTCGATGGCGCCGAAGACCAGCATGCGCGGCCGTGGCGCGTACGACGCGACGAAGACCCGCAGCCCTTCGCCTCGGCGCTCGCCGTCCGGCCCGTACTCGATCGTCGCGGTCCGCCCCTGCGCCAGCATCCCGCGGGCGTCGTCGAGCACGGAGTGGTCGATCCGTTCGGTGCCGAGGGTGCCGGAGGTCGGCTCGCCCTCGGGGCGGATCACCAGATGCCTGCCCACGTATGCCGCATCCGGGTGAGCCACGACCGTCGCCACCGCGACCGGTCGGCCGGCGTCGATGTCCGTAGCGACCTCGCCCAGCTCGGGGAAGTCGACCTGGGAGACGCGCTCGACGAAGATGTCGAGGATGCCGCCGCAGGTGAGGCCCACGCCCATCGCCTCGTCGTCGGAGACGCCGTAGCGCTGCAGGACAGGGGAGCCGGTGTCGATGACCTGCTGTCCCAGCTCGTAGACCGCCCCCTCCACGCAGCCGCCTGAGACCGAGCCCACTGCCTCGCCGTCCGAGCCGACGAGCATCGCGGCCCCGGCCGGTCGCGGCGCCGACTTCCAGGTGCCGATGACCGTGCCCATCGCGACCTCATCGCCTGCTTCCCACCAGGTCAGCAGCCGGTCCAGCACCTCACGCATGCGCCCAAGCATCCCTGCTGGGGCCGGTGTTGTCACGCGCGCCCGACCCCGCGTCAGGCTCGCGCGACAGTCTCCAGGACCTCCTCGAAGGCGGCGAGCGAGTGCCCGGCCACGAAGTCGTCCACGTGCGGCAGGCAGGCGACGATCCCGGCCTGGACCGGCAGATACCCGACCTTGCCGCGGTGCGGATTCACCCAGATCACGCGGTGCGCCAGAGCGCGCAGGCGGCGCATCTGCTCCCCCAGCAGCTCGGGGGACTCCCGTTCCCACCCGTCGCTGAAGACCACGACCACCGTGCCCCGGGCCATCCCCCGCCTCCCCCACCGCTGCAGGAAGACCCCGATGGACTGCCCGAGCCGCGTGCCGCCCGACCAGTCCGGCACCACCTCACCGGCCGCGAGCAGGGCCCGGTCCGGGTCACGCTCGCGCAGCGCCCGGGTGATGTACGTGAGCCTGGTGCCGATCGTGAAGACCTCGGTCGCCCGAGGTGCGGACTGCACAACGGTGTGGGCGAGGCGGAGGAGAGCGTCGGCATACGGGGACATGGATCCGCTCACGTCCACGAGCAGGACCACCCGTCGGGGTCGGGTCGCCTTGTCCCGGAAGCGGATCCGGGCAGGCTCCCCCAGGTTGCGGAGGTAGGCGCGCACCGTCGCCCGGCCGTCGACCGTGCCCCGGTGACTTCTGGTATGCCGCAACGCACGTCGGGTGGGAACCCGCGGCCGCAGCGTGGCGAACTGGCGCCGCAGCGCGGCCCGGTCCTGGGGCGAGAGGCCCGCGACGTCGCGGTGCCGGAGGACTTCGGTGGCGCTGGCGGCGGTGCGCAACGTCTCCCCCTCGCCCTCCCCCGAGCCCTCCTCGAGGGCAGCCTGGGTGGTGGTCGGCCGGGGGGTGTCCTGGTGGCTGACGGCGTGCATGGGCGTGCCCCCGAACCATCCTGTGAAGACGCGGTCGTACGGTCCCAGGTCGCCGGGACCGGCCGTGAGCGTGGCGCGACCAGCCCAGTAAACGCGGTCCCGCTCCCCCAGCCCGATCTCGGCCACTGCTCGCAGGAAGGTGCGCTCGCGGTCGGCGGTGACCGGCAGGCCCGCCGCGCGGCAGGCCCGGGCGAAGCCAGCCAAGGTCTGGCCGATGCTCCAGCCGGCCGCCGAGGTCACCGGGTCAGCATCCGATCCAAGGCGACTCGGACGCGCTCGGTGTCCTCGCGGTACTTCACCGCAGCGCCCAGCGTCGAGGCCGCGATCTCCGGGTCGAGCCGACTGACGCCCAGCGCCTGGAGGGCGCGGGCCCAGTCCAGCGTCTCGGCGACCCCCGGGGGCTTGACCAGGTCTTCCTCGGCGCGCAGTTGCTGGACGACGCCGACGATCTGGGAGGCGAGGGACTCCTCGACCTCCGGGAGTCGGGCGCGCACGATGGCCAGTTCACGGTCCAGGCCAGGGTGCTCGATCCAGTGGTAGAGGCAGCGACGCTTCAACGCGTCGTGGAGCTCACGGGTGCGGTTCGAGGTGAGGATCGTGACCGGGGCGACGTCAGCCGTGACCGTGCCGAGCTCGGGGATGGTGACCGACCACGTCGACAGCACCTCGAGCAGGAAGGCCTCGAACTCGTCGTCCGCGCGGTCGACCTCGTCGATGAGCAGGACGCACGGTGCCTCCCGCAGCGCCCTCAGCACCGGCCGCGCCTGGAGGAAGCGCTCGTCGAAGAGCTCGGCCTCCAGCTCCTCCGCCCGTCCCTCGCGGCCTAGCGCCTCGACGGCCCGCAGGTGCAGGATCTGGCGCGGGAAGTCCCAGTCGTAGAGCGCCTGACTCGCCTCGATCCCCTCGTAACACTGGAGTCGCACCAGCGGGATATCCAGGAGTTGCGCCATACCTTCCGCGAGGGCGGTCTTGCCGGTGCCGGGCTCCCCTTCGAGCAGGAGCGGCCGGTCGAGCTGCTGCGCCAGCCAGGCCACGGTCGCGAGGCCCGGGTCCGCCAGGTAGCCGCCCTCGCCCAGCGCGTCGGCGAGCGTGGCGGGCGAGGTCAGCGCGGGGTGGAGCGGCATGCTGGGCAGTCTAGGGTCGGTCCCCCCGACGCCGCCCGGAGGAGTGAACGTGCTGGTCCAGATCGACGAGTCCCTGCCGACACCCGTCTATCAACAGATCGTCGACCAGGTCGTCGCCGCGATCCGGGGTGGGGTGCTGGTGCCTGGCGAGAAGCTCCCCTCCGTGCGCCAGCTCGCGGCGGATGCCGGGCTGGCCCCGAACACCGTCGCCAAGGCGTACCGCCAGCTCGAGGAAGAGGGGCATGTCGCGACCCGCGGCCGGGGCGGGACGGTCGTGCGCGGTGATCTCGCGCCACTGTCGCCGGGTCGGCGGGCGGCCGAGGAGTATGTCGCGGTCGCCCGGCGGGCAGGGTTGGACCTGGAGCAGGCGATCGGGCTGGTCCGCAGCTCCTGGTGAGGGGGTGCTAACGGCGGGCGGTCAGGGGGTCCGGCGGTCGCTTGGGCTGTCGATGTCGGTCGGGCTGTCGATGTCGAGCCCGGTGGCGAGATCGCCGCATTCGACGAGCTGGGGCTGGGCGCGACGCAAGTAGCTGCGGGCGCCGGCGTCGCCCTTGGCCAGGTCGAGGACGGCTTGCCAGTGCGCCTGCCCGAGCAGCACCGGATGTCCCGAGGCCCCCCTGTATGCCGCTCGCACCAGGGCGTCCGCGCCGGCGCCTGCGGTGCCGGTCGGGTGGGTCGCGAGCAGCCTGGCCACGACGTCCGGGCCGATATCGGGGAGATCGACGAGGTGGATGAGTGCCTGGATCGGAACAGTCCTGCCGCGCGTGGCCAGGGCGGTGAGGCCAGAACGCAAGGACTCCCCCATGCCCTGTTCCCAGGTGCCGCAGCGGATCCAGGAGATCCGGGGGTCGCTGGAATCGTTGAGGATGTTCTCAACATCTTCGCCCTGGGCGCCGGTGACGACGAGGACGTCACCACATCCGCCCTTGAGCAGGGTATGTGCGGAGCTCAGGACCCAAGGCCGTCCGTCCACGCCCTCGACGAGAGCCTTGGGGTGTCCGTACCGGCTTCCCGAGCCCGCCGCCAGCAGAAGGCCGGTGACGCGCGGCGAGGTTGGGTGCGTGTCGGGGTCGTGTGTGGCGGCTTCGCGCCCGGCATGGTCATGACCGGCTGAGTTGGCCCCGGCTGAGTTGGCCCCGGCATGGCTACCGGACCAGGACGGATGTGACATGAGCCCAGTCTGTCCGGAGACGCGAAATCGTTCGCTATGGGGAGTCGTGCAGGGCGCCCCGACCCCCGCCTTGTCCACATCCCCTTGGGTGGAGGTGCTCTCAGCCAGCGCGGCTGTGGACAAGTGTCGGGTATGTCGGAGGTGTGTTCTAGAGTGGGTGGTAGTTCAGGAAGAGGGGCTTTCTGGATGGTCCTGGTCTAGTGGAGGGAAGCGGGGTGAGGTGGGGATGGCGACGCAGCCAGAGCGTGAACAACCAGAACGTGACAAGCAGGCGCGTGATGCGGTCGAGCGGGAGCGGGCGGACTGGGATGAAGTACTTGGGTTCTTACCAGCGGCCTCTGACGAATCCCTCCAGCTCACCGCCTCCGAGCGCGGCAGCAGCCATGATGGCATCAGCGACGATGACAGCAGCGACTGTGACGGCGGCGACGGCGAGAGGGTCGGCGGTGAGAGTGCCGGTGGTGGGGGTGGGCCGGTGGCTGGTCCGGATCCGGTGGCGGTCGCGATCGCTGGGCTGGAAGGGCTGGGTGTGGATGCGGGGTCGGCGGCTAGGTGGGTGGGGGCGATCTCGGCGCAGGTCGCTGCTGATGGGACCGAGACCGCCGGGGTGCCGGTGCCGGCCACCGCCGGGGATGTGTTGGACGGGATGGCAGCGATGCGGCACGCGCAGTGCGAGCTGGAGGCCGCGTTGCTGGTCTCCACCCAGGACCTGGTCATGGCCGCGGGCAGCACCCTGCTGGGCCGGCGCGGGGTGGATGACCCGCGAGCGTTGTCCAAGAGCGCGCACCAGTCCTGGCGGGCAGAGACCAAGGCTGCTGTGGCTGGAGAGGTGAGCGTGCTGTCCGGGATCGGTATCTGGCAAGCCCGCCAACAGGTCGCGCTGGCCACCGTGCCCGGCACGATCCGTTCCCACCTGCTCGGTGCGCTACGCCGAGGCGAGATCGTCCGTCAGCAGATCATCACCTTCCAGGCCCAGACCCGGGCCCTCCCCGTAGACCAGACAGCACGGGTGTCGCTGGTGATGTTCGGCACCGAGGAAGACGTCGCCGCTGTTGAACGTCTGGACCCCGACGGTGAACTGGTGCACGGCAAGCCCTGGTATCACAGCGAGTTCAAGGCAGCTCTGGCACGCGAGATCACCCGCGCCAGCGCCCAGGACGAAGACCAGACACAGCGGGTCAGGGACGCCGCCCACGCGGCCCGCGACGCCCGCCTCGATATCGGGGAGGAGGGCGTGGCGAACCTGCTGGCCCAGTTCGGGACCGTCACCGGGATCGCGGTCATCACCCGCATCGATGACATGGCCCGCCGCGCCCGCAAAGGCGGCGACCCCCGCACCCTGGCCCAACTCCGCTCCGACATCACCGCCATCCTCCTCATCCACGGCACCCTCACCCTGCCCGGCGAACCCCCACCCCACAACACCTGCAACCAGACCAGCCAGGACAGCCGCTGCGGCCGGTGCGGCCAGTGCGGTCAGAGCGCTCAGAGCGGCGATGGTGATGACAGTGTTGGGGCCGGGGCCGGGGCCGGGTGTGGGTGTTCCTGCGCCAGCGCTGCCAGGGCCCAGGAGAGCCTGTTTGATGAGGTGATCACTCCCGAAGACGCCCAGGCCCTGCGCGCGATCATCAACGCGACCCCGGCCGGCAAGGTCGAGCTCCTCATCCCCTGGGACAGCCTCATCGGAGCCGTCTGCCCACACTGCACCACCCCCGTGGGACACCCACCGTCCACCCCACACGGACACGACGAGACGGACCCTGCGGAACACTCTGCCTGCGATGCTCAGGAGGACTCTGTCCCGGATGATGAGGAGGGATCAGCCCCGGGTCCTGGGAAAGGCTCAGCCCCGCGACCTGGGAAGGGCTCAGCCCCGGGTCCCGGGAGTGAACCCGGGGAGGACTCCGTCCCGGATCCTGAGGACGGCTCTGCCTCAGCTGCTCAGAAGGGCTCTGTCGCCGGTCCTGGGGAGGGCTCTGCCTCAGCTGCTCAGAAGGGCTCTGTCGCCGGTCCTGGGGAGGGCTCTGCCTCAGCTGCCGCCAAGGCCGCTGGGGAGGGCTCTGTCCCGGGCCTTGGGAGCGAACCTGGGGTGGGCTTGGATCTGGATGTTCCGCACTCGCGGTGCGCCCCTGGCGCGCCCTGCCGGCCCGGGGACGGGACGATGCCACCCGCGTCACGGCCCAGGGGCGTGGCGGAGCTGGTCGGGTGGAACTCAGGATTCATCACCCCCCGGCAGGCCCGACAGATCGTGCTCACCCCCGGAACGGTGCTCTCCCGGCTCCTGTACGACCCGGCCGACGGGCGCTGCATCGAACGCTCCACCGGCACCCGGTCACCCCCGACGCGCAGATGAAACGCCAGATCTGGGCCGCGGACAGGTACGGGCGCGGCCCTGGCTCTCGCCGCCCGGCCGACAGGTGCGAGATCGACCACGAGAAGGAATGGTCCACCCACGCCTGGACCGCCGAGATCAACCTGAACTCCAAAGAAGCCCTCGACCACGCCCGCAAAACCAAAAAACTGTGGACCTCGATCATGAACCGCCGCCGCGACCTCACCTGGACCACCCTGCTCGGACAAGTCGCCAGAACCCGCGGCCACGACTACCGCCAATACCTCGACCGCCTCACCACCAAGGCCCCGCACACCCCACCCCAACCCCCAGACCCAACAGCGGCCGGGACGAATCCCCGATATGGCGATCTGCTGCGCCAGCGCAGCGAGCAGGACCGCGCCGACCTGGCCTACCGCCGCGACCTGATCAACCAGCTCCTCTACGCCGCCCTGGTCCACCGCACCCCCGGCGAACGCACCCAAGCCCACGACGACATCCCCGGCTCCGAAGACTGGCTCACCATCGAAGACTGGGGACACCTACACCACACCGACCACAACGGCCAACGACGCCCCGGCCCACCCCCCGACCACCCCACCCCAGAACAACTCCTCGACCTGCACGACGACAGGGAGCCCCAGACCGAGCAGGCGGCGAAGGCCGACCAGGACGAGCAGGCGAAAAGGCCCCAGCAGCCAGGGCAGAACGACCCGAGCCAGCCAGCCACCCCCTGGACCGACCACCAAGACAACCGCGACGACGACCCACCACCCTTCTGAGCGGGGCGGGGTTCGCCTGACGAATCGCATCGGGACCGGAGCCGCACAGCACGACAGTCCCATCGGCCATGATGGACGCCATGAGCATCCCGGTGGAAATGGCAGCACTCGACGAGGCTCTGAGCCGGCACGACACGGCATACCTCCTGACCAGCGGCGACGGCCGGCCGCACGTCGCCGAGGTCTTCCCCCAGCTCGTCGACGGCCACCTTATCCTAGCCGAGCCTGGCCGTACCGCACGCCGCGTGGTCGGCGACCGTTCCGAGGTCACCGTGATGCTGCCTCCCCGCGAGTACGGCGGCTACACGCTGATCATCGACGGGACCGGCGAGGTCGACGCGGACGACGCGCTCCGGATCGCCCCGACCCACGCGGTCTGGCACCGCGCAGCCGGTCACGGCCCTCAGACCGACTCGCCAACAGGCTGCGGCAACGACTGTCAGCCCCTGAGCGACTGAGCGTGGCGGCGACTGAGCCGATCGTCGGGGAACGCTTCGTCGACGAAGATTGGTATGCCGAAGAACTCACCGGCCGCGTGTGGCGGGGCTGCACCTTCGTAGAACTGGACCTCACCGAAGCCGTGACCTCGGGCTGCCGGTTCGAGGACTGCGTCTTCGACCGCTGCCGGTTCAACGCCTCGACGCATACGGGGACCGCCTTCACTGCGTGCTCGTTCAGCTCGACGAGCTTCTTCGACGCGACACTGGACGGCTGCAAGCTCGACGGCAGCAGTTTCGTCCGCTGCACCCTGCAACCGATCACCGTTCGCGGTGGATCCTGGTGGGGCGTCACCATGGTCGGAGCCGAGCTCGAAGGCCAAGACCTCCGCGACCTTCGCCTCCGGGACGCGGACCTGTCCGAGGCTGACCTTCGCCGCTGCGATCTGCGCGGCAGCGATCTGTCTGGGTCCACGCTCCGCTCCACCAGATTGGACTCGGCAGATCTGCGCGGGGCCATCCTCAACGGCGCCGACCTCACCAACGCACGCGTCCGCGGCACCCGCCTCGACCTGCCCGGAGCCCTCGCTCTGGCCGAGTCCCTCGGAGCCATCGTCGAGGACCAGGTCGACTAGCGGCATACAGGACGGGGTCCCTGCAGGCAGAAACGGCATGGGAGCAGCAACGGCGCGGCCCCAAGTGTGACGGCCCCCAGAGGATCGTCAAGAATCGGTCAGGATCAGGTCAGAACTTGGCAAAGATCCGCCATCTCGTGTGGCAGGCATGTCGGGATTCCGGCAGCGTCGTCACCATGCGAACCCGAACGCCCCTGACCATCGCCGCCCTCTGCGCGCTCACCGCGTCGAGCTTCCTGACCGCTGCAGCCCTTCCCGGCCAGGCCGACGAGCCGCTCGAGTATGTCGCTCTCGGCGATTCCTTCTCCTCCGGCACCGGCACCCGCGCCAGCACAGATGCCGACTGCTACCGGTCGCAGTACGGCTACCCGGCACTCCTTGCACAGGCCCACGGCCTGCAGCTGGACTATCAGGCGTGCAGCGGGGCCGTCGTGGCCGACGTCCACCGCAACCAACTCGCTGCCCTCTCCGACTCCACCGACCTCGTGACGATGACGATCGGCGGCAATGACGTCGGGTTCGCCTCGGTCATCACCCAGTGCGCGCTACCCGGCTGGCTGTCGAACTGTCAGGGGCGGATCAACCAGGCGCGCGAGGTGCTCAACAACGAGATGCCGGCGCGCTACGACGCGCTCTTCGCCGAGGTCGGTCTAAGGGCGCCGTCCGCCGATGTCGTCATCGGCAACTATCCGCACCTCTTCAACGGGCGCAACTGCAACCTGGCCACGTTCTTCTCGGCCGCCGAGATGCGCGAGCTGAACGCCGCCACCGACGAACTCGCCTCCCTGATCGAGGCCCGCACCTCCGCGGCCGGCTTCCGGTATGTCGACGCTCGCCCCGCCTTCCAGGGTCACGCCGTGTGCGACTCGCCCGAGTGGATCAACGGGTTGAGCATGCCGATCACCGAGTCCTACCACCCCAACCGCGCGGGGAATGTCGGCTACGCGGACGTCTTCTGGCCGGGGACGAGCGCAGCAGGGTCGGCCGGCAGCATGGGGACCCAGAGTCTCGATATCCAGCAGGAGAGCGAGACATTCAGCCACGCCGAGCAGGTCCGCGCCCAGGCCGACGCCGTGCTCGAGATGGATCTGACGAGCACCGAGAACCTCGCGCGGGCACGCGCGGAGGGCGTGCCTCCTGGCCAGATCGTCCGCCTCGTCAACCAGTTGCGGTCCGGGAACACCGCAGTGGTCGAGCGGGCACTGGCGGGCCTGAGCGAACTCAACGAGCAGCACGCCCTCAGCACCTCGGGTTGATCACAGACGACCTGATTAGACCCTCCTGGTCACGCCAGGATCCGCACCCAGTTGGCACCGTTCCCGATAGGGGCGGTGCCAACCTGGGTGAGGTGGCCGTGCTCGCCCACCTCGAGCAGCGCGGCGTCCTGGGAGCGTTCACCGACCGCGACGACATACCGGCCGTCGTCGGTGACGCGGAACCCGCGCGGCTGCTGCGGGACCGGCGTGAAGCCCACGACCTCGCCCAGCTCCGCGCCTTCGAGCCGGATCGCACCGATGAGCGAGGAGGTGCGCTCGGAGGCGAGCACCACCCCGTCGGCGACGGCGACGTCGGCGCCCCAGATCAGGTGCTCCTCGAGTGGGTCGGCGCCGAACCTGCTGTGTGTGAGCTCCTGCTCAGGGTCCACAAACGACACCGCTTCCTGGCTGCTCAGCGTGCCGTCGGCGCCGCGGGTGAGGCGAATGACCTGCCCGGAAAATTCGGTGACGAGATAGGCGTCGTCCCCCTCGAGCACGAGGTGGCGCGGACCCGAACCCTCCGGCGCCGCCACCGTGGGCGGGTCGAGCGGCGCGAGCGTGCCGTCGGAAGCGAGGGCGTACTGGGCGGTGAGATCGTCGCCGAGCGACACGAAGTAGGCGTGCTCGTCGTCGCTGACCACGCAGTGCAGGTTGGCGAACTCGATCCGCGCGACGGGCTCACCCACCTCACCGTCCGTGACCGGCCAGGTCAGCCCCACTCCTCCGCCATAGCCCGCGCCGAGCAGCACGGACCCGCCGTGCGCCAGCGCTAGGTAGGTCATCTTGTCCTCGGCCGGTCTGCGCGCGACCTCGGTGAGTTCGCCGGACTCGCGGTCCAGGCGCAGCGTGGCGATGCCGGAGCCGTCGTCGTCCTTGTATGCCGCGTAGACCAGACCGCGGTCGCCGTCCACCGCGAAGGTGCCGCAGCCGGGCAGGTCACCGCTGGTGGCGAGGACCTCGAGCTCCGCCGAGTCGGCAGGGCTGTCGGCGTCACTCCCCCTGCTCAGGCGAAGGGTGCTGATGGTTCCGTCGGACGAGTTGGCGATGAGGACGAGCTCAGTCATAGCTCCAGGCTAGAGCGAGGTTGGATGCCTCTCCTGTCGGGGCAGCGTCCACACGATGGGGACCTCACGACGAAACCCCCGAGCCGGGGCTCGGGGGTTTCTGATGTCCTGAGACAGGACAAGCGTGTCCGGAGGGGGACTTGAACCCCCACGCCCGTTAAGGGCACTAGCACCTCAAGCTAGCGCGTCTGCCATTCCGCCACCCGGACGAGGGTGTATGCCGTGCTCCAGCTGGAGCGGGCAACGACGGACTAGATTAGCACGCCCTCGACGGTGATCCCGCATCGTCGGGAGCACCGTCGGAGGTCACAGTTCGCCAGTCCGGTGGGTCGGCCGGGGCCAGCTCAGGATCGTCCTCGGCGAAGGTCCGGACCGGGCCTGGACCAGTCAGCGGGCCCTCGAAACGTATGGTCACCCGACCCCGGCCGCTCCCCCACACCCAGCCGGATCCATGGCGCTCGTGCATCACGTCCTGACCGGTGCGCCATCCCGACCGCGTCCGGGTCATCAGCCCCGAGCGGGCCTTTCCACCATCTCCTTCTTCACCATGGCGCTCGTCAGCCTCGCCCGGAGTAGCAATAGCCGAAGAGCCACCCGACACATCCGGCAGCTCGACGAGCACGTCCGCAGAGCTACCCACCTCCAGCCCTAGCTCTTCCTGCGCATGCGCGGTCAACCCGGACACCCCAAGACCCAGCAGCCGCAGCCCGTCAGCCACGTCCACGCCCGCGAGCAACCGTCGCCCCTCCCGCAGGATGATCGCCTGGTCCCCCGTCGCAAAGGGCAACGACGACGAGCGCGTGATGGTGCTGAAGTCAGGATGCCGGGCCTTGACGGTGATCGTCCGGGCGAACAGCGCCGCCTTCTCCAACCGGCCAGCCAGCTGGGTCGCCATCTGCATCAACTCGGCCTCGAGCACCCCGCGGTCGGTGATGTCGGTCTCGAAGGTTTCCTCCACCGAGACACTCTTGGCCTCCCGCTCCACCACCACGGGCCGGTCGTCCTCGGCCATCGCGAGCCGGTGCAGCCCGGCACCGTGTGCCGTCCCGAAGATCGCAACCAGGTCCGTCTCCGAGACTCGCGCAAGCTCACCCACCGTCTCCACCCCGAAGGTCCGCAGCCGCGCCGCCGTCGCCGGGCCCACGCCGGCGACGGCACGCACCGGGAGTGGATGCAGCACCTGCAACTCGGTACCGGGTCGCAGGATCGTCACGCCCGCCGGCTTGTCCATCTCGCTGGCCAGCTTCGCCATCATCTTCGACGTCGCCACCCCGACCGAGGCCGTCAGCCCGCCGGTCGCCTCCGTGATCTCAGCAACCAACTCGGCACACCATTCCTCCAGCCGACCCTCCGCCCACCCGGGCGGATTCTGCCCGGCCATCAGATCGACATACGCCTCATCCACCGACACCTGCTCCACCAGGGGCGAACGCGACCGCAGGATGTCCATCACGATCCGCGAACTCGTCCGGTAGGCCTCAAAACGCGTCGAGAGATAGGCCGTCCCCGCCGGTGCACGTCGCCTGGCCTCAGCCGTGGGCATCGCCGAGCGCACGCCATACACCCGGGCCTCGTAGGACGCTGTCGACACCACCCCGCGCCCACCGATCCCCCCGACCACGACCGGTCGTCCACGCAGCGAGGGCTTGTCGCGCTGCTCGACCGCGGCGAAGAAGGCGTCCAGGTCAAGGTGGAGGATGCACGGCTCCGCAGTCGCCATGTCACCACTGTGACACGCCGCGGTGACACACCCACGACACGTCGCCCGCGTGACCGCCACGGATGCGTCTGTCAGTGGGCCTCGTTAGGTTGGGGGCATGGATCTGGACAGGACGCTTCCCCCGCACCCGAACGACCACCTGCCCGCCGCGCCGGCCGAGCTGACCGTCACGAGCGAGGACTTCACCGACGGTGGCGAGTTGCCCGAGAGCGCCGGTTTCGGCCAGGGCAACACCTCGCCGCAGCTGTCCTGGGAGGGCGCGCCGGAGGGCACCAAGTCCTACCTGCTCGTGTGTCACGACCCGGACGCGCCGGTGATGGGAGGCTTCCACCACTGGGCGGTGCTCGGGATCCCGGGCGACACGACCTCGCTTGAGGCCGGTGCCGGTGACCAGGGCCGCAGCGCCAACCTGGGGGCGATCACCCTCGCCAACGACTACGGCACCCGTGACTACGGCGGCGCTGCCCCGCCTGAGGCCGATGGCCCGCACCGCTACGTCTTCACCGTGTGGGCGCTCGATGTCGAGGACGCCGGGCTGGACACCTCTACCTCGATCGCCAAGGCCCAGTTCGCGACCCTCGGCAATGTCCTCGCTCGCGGCTCGATCACCGGGACCTACGAGCTGTGAGCCTGGACTGGGTGCCGGCCCTCGATCGCCCGGATCTGCTCGCCGAGCCCGTGCGCGCCGCGCTGTCCCGTATGCCGCAACCCGGGTCGGGCGCTGACGGGCGGGGCATCGAGGTGGCTGAGATCGACCCCGACGTGGCCGACACGGCTGTGCTCGTCGAGGCCACCGGGATGGCGATGGAGGACATGGCCAACTGCATCGTGATCTCGGGGACCCGAGGTGGCGAGGAACGGGTCTGTGCCGCGCTGGTGCTCGGCCACACCCGGGCCGACGTCAACAAGACGGTCCGCACACGGCTGGACGTCCGCAAGTGTTCGTTCATGCCCATGGACCAGGCTGTCGAGCGCACCGGGATGGAGTACGGCGGCATCACCCCCATCGGCCTGCCCGACGACTGGCCGGTGCTCGTGGACTCCCGAGTGCTGGACCGCGACTCGATCATCATCGGATCGGGCCTGCGCCGGTCCAAGGTGCGCTTGCCCGGTGCCCTCGCTGAGCAGCTGCCGGGTGCGGAGGTGATCGACGGCTTGGCTCTGGAGATCGGCTGAGCCCCCTGCTGAACACCCGGCGTCGCAGCGCTGAGCCAGCGCGTCGACGGGCCCCTTGGGTCGGCTGATGCTCCCCACCCCGACTCTCCCACCTCGCTGGCCGACCCCGGGTCGATCAGTCCGTCACGCCCGCAGCCGCAGAGCCCAGAAGGCCACGGCCGAGGCCGCAGCCACGTTGAGGCTGTCCACGCCCCCGCCCATCGGGATCTTCACGACCAGATCTGCTGCCTCGACGGTGCGTCGTCCCAGCCCGTCGCCCTCGGTGCCCAGCACGAGGGCGAGCCGCTCCGGCGGGTCCGCCTCCAGGTGGTCCAAGGTCACCGCATCCTCGGCCAGTGCCAGCGCAGCGACGCTCAAGCCCTGCTCCCGCAGCACCTCCACGCCCTCGGGCCAGGGATCGATCCGGGTCCACGGCACCTGAAAGACGGTTCCCATCGAGACCCGCACGCTGCGTCGATACAGCGGGTCAGCACACCTCGGCGTGACCAGCACCGCGTCCACGCCCAACGCAGCCGCCGACCGGAAGGCCGCCCCCACGTTGGTGTGGTCGACGATGTCCTCCAGCACCGCCACCCGGCGCGCGCCGGCCACGACCTCACCCACCGACGGCAGTGCTGGCCGGTGCATCGCCGCCAGCACGCCCCGGTGCAGATGGAATCCGGTCATCGCCTCGGCCACCGCCGGCTCGGCGACATAGATCGGCGCCCCCTGCTCGCGCGCCACCGCCAGCAGATCGGGCCACTCCTCCACCCACCGCGGCGTCATCAGCAGCGACCGCAACCGGTGTCCCGCCCCCAGCGCCCGCCGGATCACCTTCTCCGACTCAGCCATGTAGAGCCCGCGCTCGGGCTCCACGACGCGGCGCAGCGCCACGTCGGTCAGCGAGAAGTAGTCGCGCAACTCCTCAGCCCCCGGGACCTGCACCCAGGTGCAGCCGTCGGGGAGAGCGGGAACTGACCGCATCGTCATACGAGCAGGTTCACGATCGCAATGAGACCGATGACCACGATGATTCCGCGGAGCACATTCGGCGGCAGGATCCGTCCAACCCGGGCACCGGCGAAGCCACCGAGGAAGGCGCCGACACCGATGCACAGCGCCACCCACCAGTTGACCAGCTCGGGCGAGACGATCAGGAAGACGATCACGGCCACCAGGTTGGCAATCATCACCAGCACGTTCTTCAGCCCGTTGATCTGCTGAATCCCCAGCGGCAGCAGCACGCTCATCAGGCCGATCATCAGCACTCCCTGCGCTGCGCCGAAATAGCCGCCATACATCCCAGCGAAGAGCACGCCGGCCATCAGTGCGATCCACCGCCCCGGCGTCAGCGCCTCAGCCTCCTGCTTGGCTGCCCACCGGTTCAGCCGCGGACCGAGCACGACCAGCAGCAGCGCCAGGGCGATCAGCACCGGCACGATCGTTGCGAACGCCTCCGGCGGGAGCACGAGCAGGAGCAACGCCCCGATGATCGAGCCGAGCACGGTCATCGGGATCAGCCGCTTGAGCATCCCGGCGATCGGCCGGATCTCCCGGCGATAACCCCACGCCCCGGTGAGGCTGCCGAAGACCAGCCCCAGGCTGTTGGAGACATTCGCGACCACCGGGCTGTAGCCGAAGAAGAGCAGCACCGGAAAGGTGATCAGCGTGCCGGAGCCGACGATGGTGTTGATCATGCCCGCGCCGAAGCCGGCGAGGACGATCGCGGCGATCTCGAACCAGGTCACGCGCGGTGCTCGGGATAGCCGCCGCGCCCAGCGCCCGAGCGGCCGTCGCCCGCGTGGCCAGCGCCCGAGCGGCCGTCGCCCGAGTGGCCGTCGCCCGCGTGGCCGTCGTCCGCGTGGCCAGCGCCCGCGTGGCCGTCGCCCACGTCACCGCTCAGGTCGCCCGGCTGCGCCGCCCGTGCCGCCCACCGCTCGCCGTGCCGGTCGACCACCAGCGGCAGGTCGAAGGTCCGGCTCAGGTTCTCCGCCGTCAGCGTCATCTCGATCGGCCCGGCCGCGACCAACTCACCATCGCGCAGCATCAGGATGTCGGTGAACCCCGGCGGGATCTCCTCGACGTGGTGCGTCACCAGCACCATGGCCGGCGCCTCGATGTCCTGGGCGAGCAGGCTGAGCCGCCCGACCAGGTCCTCGCGGCCGCGCAGGTCCAGGCCCGCCGCTGGCTCATCGAGCAGCATCAGCTCGGGATCGGTCATCAGCGCTCGCGCGATCTGGACCCGCTTGCGCTCCCCCTCCGACAGCGTCCCGAACCGCCGTTGGGCCAGGTGCGCCACGCCCAGGGCCTCGAGCAGCTCCGCGGCGCGCGCCTCGTCGGTCTCGTCATATTCCTCGCGCCATCGGCCCAGCACGCCATAGGCGGCGGTCACGACCACATCGCTGACCCGCTCCTCGTCGGGGATCCGGTCGGCGACCGCGGCGCTGGAGACCCCGATCCGCGGTCGCAGTTCGAAGACATCGACGGTGCCGAGCACCTCGCCCAGCACACCTGCCACGCCGGTCGTCGGGTGCATCCGCGCGGCGGCGAGCTGGAGCAGGGTGGTCTTGCCCGCCCCGTTGGGCCCGATGATCACCCAGCGTTCGCCCTCCTCGACCGACCAGGTGATGTCGCGCAGCAGGTCGGAGGTGCCGCGGCGGACTCCGACGCCGGCGAACTCGAGGACGTCACTCATGGTGCTGCACTCTATCGACCGCCCGGGCGCCTACGATCGGACGCCATGCCCGACCACGAACTCCCCGCCAGCGTCCGGGTCGCCCTGTGGGGCACCGAGGTGCTCGCCGGCCGGCTGCCGCTCGGCGAGCTCACCCGCCGCGCGCTGCCCGATCTGGACTCCTCCACCGGACTCGTGGATCGGGTTGAGCTCTGGGCATCCCTGGGTGAGCAGGTCGTGCTCGTGGCCCTTCCCCGGCCCGGGGATGTGTCCGGTATGCCGCGTTCCGCACCCGACCTGCTCGACGCGGCCACCTCCGCGCAGGAGTGCGTCTACGTGCCCGGTCTCGGCGGGGCACTGGTCCCGACGATCGAGCCCTACGGGCCGGTGGGTGACCAGGGGTGGGCGGCGACGTGGACCCCCTTCGAGGCGGACCCGGTCCCTGTCCACCGCATCGAGGCGCTCGACCTGGGCTCGCTGGAACTGCAGCTGCGCACCGAGCTGGCGGAGCTCACCGACGAACTCACCGCCGCCGGGGCTGCCCCGTTCGGCGCGACCGCTGCCCGTGGCAGGGCTCGAGCGCGCCGGGCCTTTGCCGGCGCCTGGGGGCTCCCGGACGGTATGCCGCAACGCGCCGCCCGCGTGATCGATCTGGCGGGGACCGTGCTCACCTTGACCGACGCCGGTCTCGAGGCCGTCGGCGGATCGGTCGACGCCACCTCGGTCACCCGGCGGGAGGGGGTCCTGCGGCGCTTGCAGGGGCGCGCGGTCACTGCCTTGGCCGAGGCGACCAATGCTGCTGCAATGCACCTCGCCTATCGGGGCGGAGAGCCCCACTGAACGTTGGGGTCAGGCGGGAGGGAAGGTCAGTCCACACCGCAATCATTTCCATGGCGACTTCGCTGGCTTCGCCAACCGCGCGATCTGACGCCGGTCGTGGGCCTCAGACCTCGCCGGGCAGATCGGGGGCGCGGCCCTCGAGCACAGCGCGGTAGACCTCGACGGTCCGCTCGGCGATCGTGGTCCAGCTGAAGGACTCGACGGCCCGTTCCCGACCGGCCTCGCCCCGACGGGCCGCCTCGTCCGGGTCAGACAGTGCCTCGACGAGAGCGTCGCCCAGATCCTTGACGAAGGCGTCGACGTCCACTGGCGTGCCGGTGCCGTCGTCGAGCTGCTCGATCGGGACCAGCCACCCGGTCTCGCCGTCGACCACCACCTCGGGGATGCCTCCGGTAGCCGTGGCGACGACGGGCGCACCGCACGCCATCGCCTCGAGGTTCACGATGCCGAGCGGCTCGTAGACCGAGGGGCACATGAAGACCGTGGCGTGGGACAGGATCGCGATGACTTTCTCGCGAGGGAGCATCTCACCGATCCACACCACCGGCGCGGCATCGCTGCCGCGATCCTCGCGGAGCTGGTCGACCAGACCGATGACCTCCTCCTCGATCTCCTTGGTGTCCGGAGCACCAGCCAGCAGCACGATCTGAACGTCGTCGCCCACCGCCCGCAGTGCGCGCAACAGGTAGGGCAGGCCCTTCTGGCGGGTGATCCGGCCCAGGAAGACAGCCGTGCGCGCCGTCGGGTCCAGGCCCTGCGAGCGGACGAACTCGGCCGCCTCCTCGGAGATGTCACGCTGCCAGAGCTCGGAGTCGATGCCGTTGTGGACCACGTGCACCTTGTCCGGGTCCACCTGCGGGTACGCAGCAAGGATGTCGCGCCGCATCCCAGCGGACACCGCGATGATGCCGGCAGCGCCTTCGTAGGACACCTTCTCGGCCATCGAGGAGATCCCGTAGCCACCGCCGAGCTGCTCGGCCTTCCACGGTCGCAAGGGCTCCAGGGAGTGCGCGCTGATCACGTGCGGAATCTCGGCGAGCAGTCCCCCAAGGTGACCGCCCATGTTGGCGTACCAGGTGTGCGAGTGCACGAGGTCAGCCCCACCCGAGGCGACATCACGCGCCATCAGCAGGTCGACTCCCAGCGTGCGCAGCGCCCCGTTGGCGTCCTCGAGGTCGGACGGAACGGCATACCCTGTCGTGCCCTCCTCCTCGACCGGCGAGTCGAACGCCCGGACCTGGACCTCGACCCCGTCCAGCTCCCGGAGCGCCCGGGTGAGCTCGGCCACGTGCACCCCCGCTCCCCCGTAGATGTTCGGCGGGTACTCACGGCTCAGGATGTCGATGCGCACTCCTCCAACCTAGTGGTCATTCTCATCCCCTCGCCAAACCGCGGCCGGACCAATAGGGTTTTGTCATGGCAGCGGCGCGTGGTTCTCGACTGAAGGTCCTGGCGATCGTCCTGGCGGGTGGTGAGGGGAAGCGGTTGATGCCGCTCACCGCGGACCGGGCCAAGCCGGCGGTGCCCTTCGGGGGGATCTACCGGCTCATCGACTTCGCGTTGTCGAATGTCGTGAACTCCGGCTACCTCAAGGTCGTGGTGCTCACGCAGTACAAGTCCCACTCCCTCGACGCGCACATCACCAAGACCTGGCGGATGTCGACGCTGCTCGGCAACTACGTGGCCTCGGTGCCGGCCCAGCAGCGTGTCGGCAAGAGTTGGTTCGCCGGCTCCGCGGACGCGATCTACCAGAGCCTGAACCTCGTCCACGACGAGCGGCCGGACATCGTGGTCGTGGTCGGCGCAGACCACGTCTACCGGATGGACTTCTCCCAGATGGTCAACCAGCACGTCGAGAGCGGCGTGGGCTGCACAGTGGCCGCGATCCGGCAGCCGATCAGCCTGGCTGATCAGTTCGGCGTGATCGATGTCGACCCGGACAATCCGCAGCGCATCCGGGAGTTCCTGGAGAAGCCGTCCAACCCGCAAGGTCTGCCGGACAGCCCCGATGAGGTGCTGGCCTCGATGGGCAACTATGTCTTTACCGCGGACGCGCTCGAGGAGGCCGTGCGCGTCGATGCCGACCGCGAGGGCTCCAAGCACGACATGGGCGGCGACATCGTGCCTGCCTTCGTCGAGGCGGGCGATGCCGAGGTCTACGACTTCAAGGACAACCAGATCCCCGGCTCCACCGATCGGGATCGCGGCTACTGGCGTGACGTGGGGACGATCGACTCCTACTACGACGCCCACATGGACCTGATCTCGGTGCACCCGGTCTTCAACGTCTACAACGAGGCGTGGCCGATCTACACCAACTACGGCCCGCACCCGCCGGCGAAGTTCGTGCACGGCTCGGGCGACCGGATCGGCCACGCGGTCAACTCAGCCGTCTCCCCCGGCTGCGTCGTCTCCGGGTCGACGGTCTCGGACTCGGTCCTCTCACCGCGGGTGACGGTGCACAGCTTCAGCCATGTCACGCGGTCGGTCATCATGGACCGCGTCGAGGTCGGACGGTCCTGCCAGATCCACCGCGCCATCATCGACAAGGGTGTCTTCGTCCCCGCCGGCGTCCACATCGGCGTCGACCATGACCACGACCGCGCCCGCGGTTTCACCGTCACCGACTCCGGCATCGTGGTCGTCGGCAAGGGCACCGTCATCGACAGCTAGATCCCACCGGACGCGCGCGGTGTCCCCCCACAGCCCGACCGAACGCGCGCGGTGTCCCCCCACAACCCGACCGAACGCGCGCGGTGTCCCCCCACAGCCCGACCGAACGCGCGTGGTGTCGCCAGACAGCCCGACCGAACGCGCGTCAGAATCCCATCGCGTGGAAGCCACCGTCCACGTGCACGATCTCGCCCGTGGTCGCCGGGAACCAGTCCGACAGCAGCGCCACGCAGGCCTGTGCCGCCGGCACCGGGTCCTTGACGTCCCAGCCCAGCGGCGAGTGGTCGCTCCACTTGGCGAACTGGTCGAACTCCGGGATCGACTTGGCCGCCGTGGTCGAGATCGGACCGGCCGAGACGAGGTTGGACCGGATTCCCTTGGGCCCCAGATCGCGGGCGAGGTAGCGGCTGGTCGCCTCGAAGGCGGCCTTGGCGACGCCCATCCAGTCATAGACCGGCCAGGCGTACTGCGCATCGAAGGTCAGCCCCACGACCGAGCCACCCTCGCTCATCTTCGGCAACGCCGCGACGGCCAACGACTTCAGCGAGTAGGCGCTCACCTGCACAGCGGTCTGCACGTCCGACCACTCCGCCTCCAGGAAGTTGAAGGCACCCTGCGGCGCGAACCCGATCGAGTGCAGCACCCCATCGAGGTGGTCGACATGCTCACCGAGCCGGTCGGCCAAGGTGTCCAGGTGCTCCTGGTCCGTCACGTCCAGCTCGATCACCGGCGCCGGCTTGGGCAGCCGCTTGGCGATCGTCTGGGTGATCCGGAAGGTCCGGCCGAAGGAGGTGAGAACCACCTCCGCCCCCTGCTCCTGGGCCAACCGGGCCACGTGGAAGGCGATCGAGGAGTCCATCAGGACGCCGGTGATGAGGAGCTTCTTGCCGTCGAGGAGCATGGGCACAGACTCTAGTGGCTCAGGTCAGTGACCCATGCCCAACCCGCCGTCCACCGGGATCACTGCCCCGCTGATGTATGCCGCATCCGGGCCGGCCAGGAAACGCACCGCGCCCGCGACCTCCTCGGGCGTGGCAAAACGACCGGCCGGGATCCCCGCCAGGTAGGTCGTGCGCAGGTCCTCGGAGAGTTGCTCGGTCATCTCGGTCTCGATGAACCCCGGCGCGACCACATTGGCGGTGATCCCCCGGCCCCCGAGCTCACGGGTGATCGAGCGGGCCAGGCCGACCAGCGCAGCCTTGGACGCCGAGTAGTTCGTCTGACCGGGCGAGCCATACAGCCCGACCACCGAGGAGATCAGGATGATCCGACCCGCCCGGGCCCGGATCATCCCCTTCACCGCCCGCCGAGCGCAGCGGAAGGCACCGGTCAGGTTGGTGTCGACGACGGCGTCGAAGTCCTCGTCGCTCATCCGCATGAGCAGGGTGTCCTTCGTGATCCCGGCATTGGCGATCAGCACCTCGATCGGCCGCCCGAGCAGCTCCTCGGCCTCGCTGAACGCCCGATCCACGCTCCCGCTGTCGGTGACATCGCAGATCACACCCCGCAGTCCTTCTGGCGGTGTGCCGCTGCGGTGCGTGATGACGACATCGTCACCGGCCTCAGCGAAACCACGGGCGATGGCAAGGCCGATCCCCCGGTTGCCTCCGGTCACCAGGACGGCGCGAGGGGTGGGGTGGGCTGCGGTGGCGTCGGTGCTGTCGGTCACGAGCCCACCGTAGTCGTATCGTGGATGGGTGCCCACCACCCAGCCCCGACACCCGGCGCGCCACCCGGCGCAGGCGGTAACCACGGCGCGGGTCAACCAGGCCGAGGACCGCAGCCACCGGATGCGGACTTACCTGATCGCGATGGGCATCCGCACCGCCTCCTTCCCGATCGCGATCTGGGCCTTCCTCCACGATCACCCGATCATCGGTTGGATCTTCGTGATCATGGCCGTGATCATCCCCTCGTTCGCGGTCATGCTCGCCAACGCGGTCGACCACCGCGGCGAGAGCACGGGCCCGGTGTCCCCGGTCCAGCAGCTCGGCACCGGCCGCTCCCCCGAGCCGGCACCGTCCGAGCAGACCACTCCCGACCAGACCACTCCCGAGCAGCCCAACCTCGACCAGACCACTCCCGGTGACAGCGATCGCAGCGGGGCGGATCGGCATACGGGCGCCTCGGGCCACGCCAGCGAGACGATCACCGGCACGGTGGTCTCGCGGCGGGACACGGCATACGGGACCGGAGACGCCGACCGGGAGCAGCAGTGAGCGAGGGAGGCCTGGTCTGCAGCGCGAAGGCGTGCCGGTCGGTCGCCGAGCACGCGGTTGTATGGCGCAACCCCAGGCTGCACGACGCCGCTCGCCGCAAGGTGTGGCTGGCGTGCGAGGAGCACCGCGAGCACCTGCGCAACTTCGTGGACCTGCGCGGCTTCCTGATTGAGGTCATCCCGGCCGGCGAGCTCACCGAGGCGGACGGCTGAGTGTTCTCCGTTCTGCGGCGGCCGCGCTGGCTCGCCTATCTCGCGCTCGCCGTGCTCTTCGGGATCATCACCGCCAACCTCGGCCTCTGGCAGTGGCACCGGCACGAGGAGAAGGTGGAGCGCCGCGACCTGATCGAGCGCAACTACGACGCCGCGCCCGTGCCTGTGGGCGACGTGCTGAGCGGGCCCGGAGGCGAGTTGCCCGAGGGCGACCAGTGGCGTCGGGTCGAGGCCACGGGGACGTATGCCGTGGACGCGCAACATTGGGTGCGCAACCGCCCCCACCTGGGCGTGTACGGCTTCGAGATCGTGGTGCCCCTGGTGCTGGAGGACGGGACGGCGCTGACCGTCGATCGCGGGTGGGTGCGCAACGCGCCGGTGGCCGCCCAGTTGCCAGAGGTCCCGGATCCGCCGTCCGGTGAGGTCACGGTGACCGGCTGGCTGCGGCCGTCCGAGCAGGACCTGGGGAGGGACATGCCGGAGCAGCAACTGGCCTCGATCGACATCCCGCGGCTGTCCGCGGCGAGCGGTCTGGAGCTGCTGCCTGCGTACATCCTGCTGGAGTCCGAAGATCCTGCTCCGGCCGAGCGGCCCGAGGCGGCCGAGCCGCCGGACACCTTGCTGGGCTCGCACTTCGCGTACGCGATCCAGTGGTGGTTGACCGTGCCGGTGGGGCTCATCCTCGTGCTGGTGATGGCGCGCCAGATCGCGCGGGATGAGGCGGAGGAGTCGGGTGGTCGGGCTGTGGGTAGTGGTGCGGTGGGTAGTGGTCGGGTGGCGCGCGGTGCCGAGCCAGCCCAGCCCAAAGCCAAGAAGCCCAAGAAGGTCAGGATCTGGGACGAGGAAGACGCCTGACGCGCGCGTTCGGTGGCCGGTTTCGCTGACCTGAGGCGCGTTCGGTGGCCACTTTCACCGACCTGAGGCGCGTTCGGTGGCCGGTTTCGCTGACCTGAGGCGCGTTCGGTGGCCACTTTCACCGACCTGAGGCGCGTTCGGTGGCCGGTCTCGCCGACCTGACGCGCGTTCGGTCGGTGGGTGGGTCAGTGGCGGAACTGGGTGACGTGCAGGGCCTGGTAGAGGCCCTCGGACTCCAGCAGTTCCTCGTGCGTGCCGCGCTGGACGACCCGGCCGCGGTCGAGCACCAGGATCTGGTCGGCATCGCGCACGGTCGAGAGGCGGTGCGCGATCACGATCGAGGTCCGCCCCGCCAACGCCTCGTCCAGGGCCTGCTGCACGGCGGCCTCGGACTCGCTGTCCAGGTGCGCGGTCGCCTCGTCCAGGACGACGACTGCCGGTGACTTCAGCAGCAGCCGGGCGATCGCGAGCCGCTGCTTCTCGCCGCCGGACAACCGGTGGCCCCGGTCCCCCACCACCGTGTCCAGACCGTCCGGCAGACGCCGGACGAGGTCGGCGATCTGGGCGCCCTCAAGCGCCTCCCAGACCTCGTCCTCGGTCGCCTCCGGCCGGGCGTAGAGCAGGTTCGCGCGCACGCTGTCGTTGAACATGTGCGCCTCCTGCGTCACCACGCCGATGGTGTCGCGCAGCGACTCCAGGCTGGCCTCACGCAGGTCGACGCCACCGATCGAGATGCTCCCGGAGGTCGGGTCGTACAGCCGGGCGATCAGCGTGGTCAGCGTGGTCTTGCCCGCCCCGGACGGCCCGACGAGGGCCAGCATCGACCCCGCAGGTATGTCGACACTCACCTCCGAGAGCACGCTGTGGCCATCGAGGGTCTCGGCGTCCGGACGCTGGTCCAGGGAGGCGAGGGAGACCTCGTCGGCGGCGGGGTAGGCAAAGCTCACGTCATCGAGGCGGATGGGGACCGGGCCGCTGGGGATGTCGACCGGTCGCTCGGCCTCGCGGACCAGCGGCGACAGGTCGAGCACCTCGAAGAGCCGCTCGAAGGAGACCAGCGCGGTCATGATGTCGACCCGGACGTTCGACAGCGCCGTCAGCGGGGCGTAGAGGCGGGCGAGCAGCGCCGCCATGGCCACCAAGGTGCCGACCGTGAGCGAACCGGCAACCGCCATCAGACCACCCACGCCATAGACGAGGGCTGTCGCCAGCGAGGCGACGAGACCGAGCCCGGCCAGGAAGATCACCCGGTTGACCGCGATGGCCACACCCGCATCGCGCACGCCCCGGGCGGACACGGCATACTCCTCGTCCTCCTGGGCCGGCCGGCCGAAGAGGCGCACGAGCAGCGCTCCCCCGACGTTGAACCGCTCGGTCATGCGCGTCTGCATGGCCGCGTTGAGGTTCATCTGCTGCCGGGTGAGCGCGGACAGCCGCGGCCCCATCAGCCGTGCCGGGATGAGGAAGAGCGGCAGCAGCAAGAGCGCGAGCGCGGTGATCTGCCAGCTCATCGAGAACAGCGCGACCAGGATCAGCACGATCTGGACGACATTGCTGACCAGCCCGGACAGCACCGACGTGAACGCCGCCTGGGCCCCGATCACGTCATTGTTGAGTCGGCTGACCAGCGCGCCGGTCTGGGCGCGGGTGAAGAAGGCGATCGGCTGGCGGAGCACGTGCGCGAAGACCTCGCGGCGCAGGTTCAGGATCAGGCCTTCCCCGATCCGTGAGCTGATCCAGCGGATGAGGATGGTGAGGACGGTGTCCAGCACGGCCAGCACCGCCACGACGATGCCGAGGCGGATCACCACCTCGCGGACCTCGGGCACCACGCCGTCGTCGATGATCCGCTGCAGGAGCAGCGGCACCGCTGTCACGACGAGGCCCGACAGCACCGCCAAGATCAGGTAGCCGACCATGTCCGGCACGAACGGGCGGCCATAGCCCAGCACCCGTCGGGCGGTCTGGCGGCCCAGCTTGTGCGAGCGCACGTTCGGATCCTTGGAGAAGCTGCGGATCGAGCTCCCGCGTACGGCGCCGTGCATGCTCATCGGTCAGGCTCTCCTCAGGCGAGCGAGATCAGGTCTTCGTAGTCCCGGCCCCAGAGGTCCTCAACCCCATCGGGGAGCAGGAGCACCCGCTCGGGCTCAAGGGCCTGGACCGCTCCCTCGTCGTGGCTGACGAGGACGACCGCGCCCTCGTAGGAGCGCAGGGCGCTGAGGATCTCTTCCCGGGAGGCCGGGTCGAGGTTGTTGGTCGGCTCATCGAGGAGGAGGACGTTCGCTGCCGAGACCACCAGGGTGGCCAGCGCCAGCCGGGTCTTCTCCCCACCGGAGAGGACGGCTGCCTTCTTGTCCACGTCGTCGCCGCTGAAGAGGAAGGAGCCGAGGACCTTGCGGGTCTCGGTCTCATCCAGGTCGGGCGCGGCCGACTGCATGTTCTCCAGCACGCTGCGGTTCACATCGAGGGTCTCGTGCTCCTGGGCGTAGTAGCCGAGCTTGAGCCCGTGCCCCTCCTCGACCTCACCGGTGTCGGGGCTGTCGATCCCGGAGAGCAGGCGCAGCAGGGTCGTCTTGCCGGCCCCGTTGAGGCCGAGCACGACCACCTTGGAGCCTCGGTCGATCGCCAGGTCGACATCGGTGAAGATCTCCAGGCTGCCGTAGGACCGGGACAGCCCGTGGGCGCGCAGCGGTGTCTTGCCACAGGGCGCGGGCTTGGGGAAGCGCAGCTTGGCCACCTTGTCGCTCTGCCGCTCCCCCTCCAGCCCGGCGAGCATCCGCTCGGCGCGGCGGGCCATGTTCTGCGCGGCCACGGCCTTGCTCGCCTTGGCCCGCATCTTGTCGGCCTGGGCCAGCAGCGCGGAGGCCTTCTTCTCGGTGTTGGCGCGCTCGCGGTGTCGGCGGCGCTCGTCGGTCTCGCGCTGAGCCAGGTAGGCCTTCCACCCCATGTTGTAGACGTCGATCACCTGACGGTTGGCATCCAGGTAGAAGACGCGGTTGACCACGGTCTCCACCAGCTCCACGTCGTGGGAGATGATCACCAGCCCGCCGTCGTAGGAGCGCAGGTGCTCGCGCAGCCACACGATCGAGTCCGCATCGAGGTGGTTGGTGGGCTCATCGAGCAGCAGGGTCCGGGCCCCGGAGAACAGGATCCGCGCCAACTCGATCCGCCGGCGCTGACCCCCGGAGAGGGTATGCAGTGGCTGGGCCAGGACGCGTTCGGGCAGTCCGAGCGAGCTGGCGATGGAGGCCGCCTCGGACTCCGCGGCATACCCACCCCGGGAGGTGAACTGGGCCTCGAGGCGGCTGTAGCGCTCCATCGCACGCTCGCGCTGTTCGTCGGTCCCCGAGGCCATCGTCTCCTCGGCCCGACGCAGCCCGCGCACGACCTCATCCAGGCCGCGCGCGGACAGGATCCGGTCGCGCCCCAGCACCTCCAGATCGCCGGTGCGGGGATCCTGCGGGAGGTAACCGATCTCCCCGGTGCGGCTGATCTGCCCGGCTGCGGGTTCGCCATACCCGGCCAGGATCTTGGTCAGTGTCGTCTTGCCGGCACCGTTGCGCCCCACCAGACCGACCCGATCCCCCGGTGCCACGCGGAAGTTCACGTCGTCCATGAGCAGGCGTGAGCCCACGCGGATCTCGACGCCGGCAGCGGTGATCATCGGAAGGGCTCCTGTGGGGGGTGGTGCGACTCGCCCGCTTCGCAGGTCAACGCGTGCGCAGGTCAGGGCGGATGGTTAGTCTACGCGCTAGACGTCGATCACCCGACCGACGCGGATGTGAGTAAGGCGATGGTGGCAACATGACGTTCAGGGAGAACGCCAACATCAGCACGGGCCGGGCCCGGCGCGGTGGCGGCGGAGGCGGCGGGATGGCCGTCGGCGGCGGCATCGGCGCGCTCCTGCTCGCGCTCGTGATCATGCTCCTCGGCGGGGACCCGGGCCAGGTGCTCGGCGGCGGCCAGCAGCAGCAGAACCCGTCCAGCGCCGAGAACGTCGAGCTCTCCGAGTGTGACCGGGGCGCCGACGCCAACGAGGACGTGGACTGCCGGATGAAGGGCGGCATGGCCTCCCTCGAGCAGTACTGGAGCGAGGTCTACCCCAAGGCCCCGGCGCCCACCGCGATCCTCTTCCAGGGCAGCGTGTCCACCCAGTGCGGCAACGCCACCAGCCAGGTCGGGCCCTTCTACTGCCCGGTGGATCAGCAGATCTACCTCGACACCTCCTTCTTCGAGCAGCTCAAGAGCCAGCTCGGCGCCCAGGGCGGCAACCTCGGTGAGCTCTATGTCCTCGGCCACGAGTACGGCCACCACATCCAGCGCTACACCGGCGCGCTGAACGCCTCCCAGCAGGACCCCCGCGGCCCTGAGTCCGGCGCGGTCCGGGTCGAGCTGCAGGCCGACTGCTTCGCCGGCGCCTGGGTCGGCAACGCCGCCACGGGCGAGAACGCGCTCCTCGAGGAGCCCACCCAGGACGAGATCCGCTCGGCCCTGTCGGCCGCCGCGGCCGTCGGTGACGACTCCATCCAGGAGCGAATGCAGGGTCAGGTTCAGCCGCACACCTGGAGCCACGGCTCCTCCGAGCAGCGGATGGGCTGGTTCATGAAGGGCTACGAGTCCGGCGACGCCAACCAGTGCGACGTGCTCAACGCCAACAGTGTCGACGACTACTGATCGACGCCTAACCACATATAACGTGTGGGGCAGATCACCATAAGCGCGGGGAATGTCTCAGTGATGACGCGCAGTTGTCGCCCTCGTGCTTTCACGACTCCCCCGCATCTCGTTCGGGACCCAGGTGCTCATCGGCCTCGTCCTCGGTGTCGTCCTGGGCCTGGTGGCCCGCGCCACCGGGGCCAGCGCCGACAACCCCACCTGGCTCTCGGAGACCCTGTCCATCATCGGCTCCTCGTTCGTCACGCTGCTGCGCACGATCGTCCCGCCGCTCGTCTTCCTGGCGATCGTCTCCTCGATCGCCAACCTGCGTGAGGTCACCGGCGCCGCCCGCCTCGCCTGGAACACCCTGCTCTGGTTCGCCATCACGGCCCTGGCCTCGGTCGCCATCGGCCTGAGCGTCGGGTGGGTCATCGACCCCGCCCGCGGGGCCGGCGTGACCGCCGCCGACGCGGCTGAGCCGAGCCGCACCGGCTCCTGGCTGGACTTCCTCACCGGCATCATCCCCGCCAACATGCTCGGCCTCTCAGCCCGCAGCGGCGACGAAGGCGCGGTCTCGCTGTCCTTCAACGTCCTGCAGATCCTGGTGCTCGCGATCGCCATCGGCATCGCGGTGCTCAAGGTCGGCAAGGCGGCGGACCCGTTCCTGTCCTTCACCCGCTCCGCCCTGGCCGTGGTCCAGAAGGTGCTGTGGTGGATCATCCTGCTGGCGCCGCTGGCCACCGTCGGTCTGCTCGGCAACGCGGTCGTCTCCTACGGCTGGGAGACCATCGGCTCCCTCGGGCGCTTCACGGTCGCCGTCTACGTCGGCATGCTGCTGGTCGTCGGCGTCCTCTACCCGCTGATCCTGCGGCTCAACGGGCTGTCGATCCGCCAGTTCTTCTCCGGCGCCTGGCCGGCCATCCAGCTCGGCTTCGTCTCCCGCTCCTCGATCGGCACCATGCCGGTCACCCAGCGGGTCACCGAGCGCAACCTGGGTGTCCCCAGCGCCTACTCCTCCTTCGCCGTGCCGCTCGGCGCGACCACGAAGATGGACGGCTGCGCCGCCATCTACCCAGCGATCGCCGCGATCTTCGTCGCGCAGTTCTTCGGCGTCAGCCTGGGCATCACTGAGTACCTCCTGATCGCCTTCGTCGCGGTGATCGGCTCGGCGGCCACCGCTGGTGTCACCGGCGCGACCGTGATGCTCACCCTGACCCTGTCCACCCTGGGTCTGCCCCTGGAGGGCGTCGGCCTGCTCCTCGCCGTCGACCCGATCCTGGACATGGGCCGCACCGCCACCAACGTGGCCGGGCAGGCGCTCGTCCCGACGATCGTGGCCAAGCGCCAGGGGATCCTCGACCTGGACGCCTACAACGCCTCCCGCCGCGGCGAGCCCTGGCGTGAGGACGATGTCCTCACCGACGATGTGCGCGCCGATGACGAGTCCTTGGTCGGCGCGACCGCTGACTCTCGAGAGGGCGCTCCCGCCCGCCTCTGAGTCAGGCGTTCCACACCTCAACCCGCACCGCCGACCCGCGTCGGACCGTCTCATCCAGGACGGACCGGCGCGGGTCTGCCACATCCCAGAACTCCCGTCGAGGTATGCCGTGGAGCCGGCTCCGCGCACCCCTCGCCACCGCAGAGCTGCCCACTGCCCTACTCCCCACCGAGCTGCTCCCCACAGCGCTACTCCCCACCGCTTCGAGCACCTGGGCAGCCAGGCTACGGTCCCCGCCGAGCACCAGCCCGCCCACCGTGGCCCTCAGCTGCTCCTCCCCCTCGGCCAGCACCCGCACCGCGTGAGCGACGACCGCCTCGACCAGCGCGTCCGCCTGGTTGGCCCGGCGTCGGGCGTACCGCTGCTGGCTCCACCCGCCCGCGGCCGTCCGTGACTGCACGTGCCTGGTTCCGACCTTGTGCGCGAGCAAGCGGACGTCGCGTGAGGTGACAGCCACGGCATACCCTCCTCGGCGGACCAGCACCACGAAGAGTGGCGGCGGGCAGGCCCACTCCCCCGTGAGCCAACCACCCTGCTCCAGGGCGTCCTCCTCCCGGGCGTCCCACCATCCGGTGAGCCGCGCCCAGGAACCGTCGGCGGCGGTGAGCAGGTACGACGACGGGGACGTCCCGCGGTCGATCGACCGGGTGACGTCCCCGTGCGAGCTGGTGAAGCGCTCGATCCAGCCGGCGAGACGCTCGGGGGCGACCTCCCCCGTCCGGACGGCGCTCATGCCTGTGGTTGCGACCGCTCCGGCCGGCTCAGACGTTGAAGCCGAGGGCGCGAAGCTGCTCGCGGCCGTCCTCGGTGATCTTGTCCGGGCCCCACGGCGGCATCCAGACCCAGTTGATCCGGTGGCTGGCCACCAGACCCTCCAGGCTCTGAGCGATCTGGTCCTCGATGACATCGGTCAGCGGGCAGGCGGCGCTGGTCAGCGTCATGTCGATGACGGTGTGCGCCTGGGCATCGACGGTCACGCCGTAGACGAGGCCGAGGTCGACGACATTGATCCCGAGCTCGGGGTCGACGACATCGCGCAGCGCCTCCTCGACATCCGCGACATTGGGCGGGGTGGTCTGGGTCATGGTGATCCTCCTAGGTGCCAGGGTAGGCCAGGGGTCTGGTGGTCAGCGCTCGCCGGTGCTGGCGGCGGAGATGTCGACGCCCGCGCGGGCGAGGGCGTCCAGGTAGGCGGTCCAGGGCAGGAGCGCGCACTTGACCCGGGCGGGATAGCGGGCGACGCCGGCGAAGGCGACGCCATCCCCGATCAGCTCCGGGTCGCCGGGATCGGTGCCCTTGCTGGTCAGCATCGCGCGGACGCCCTGGTAGGTCGCGAGCGTCTCGGCGACCGGGCGGCCGTGTGACTCCTCGGCCAGGACCGAGGCGGCGGCGACGGAGATCGAGCAGCCGAGCGCGTCGTAGGACACGTCGCGCAGCACGGGCGCGCCGTCTTCGTCCACGATGTGCACCCGCAGGCTGATCTCGTCGCCGCAGGTCGGGTTCACGTGGTTCACCTCGACGTCATAGGGCTCGCGCAGCCCCGCGTGCTGGGGGCGCTTGGCGTGATCGAGGATGAGCTCGCCGTAGAGATCCATCAGGCGCTCTCCCCCAACCCGAAGATCTGCGGCACCCGGTCCAGGGCGGTCGCGAAGGCGTCAATCTCCTCGTGGGTGGTGTAGATCGCAAAACTGGCCCGCGTGGAGGCGGGCACGCGCAGTCGCCGGTGCAGCGGCCAGGCGCAGTGGTGTCCGGTGCGCACGGCGATCCCAGAGTCGTCAAGCACCTGCCCGACATCGTGCGGGTGAGCGCCGTCGACCACGAAGGCGACGCAGCCGACGCGGTCGGCCAGGGCGTCGAGGCCGGGCCCGAGGACCCGCACCCAGGGGCGCTGCTCCAACAACTCCAGGGTATGCCGTGCCAGCTCCTGGTCGTGGGCGTGCGCCCGGTCCAGGCCCAGGTCCATGAGGTACTCCAGGGCGGCGGCCAGGCCCACGGCCTGGGCGGCCATCGGCACCCCCGCCTCGAACTTGGCCGGCGGCGGGGCCCAGGTGGAGCCCTCCATCCGGACGATCTCGATCATCGAGCCACCGGTGAGGAAGGGCGGCAAGGCCTCGAGCAGCCCGCGCCGGGCCCACAGCACCCCGACCCCGGAGGGGCCGAGGGTCTTGTGCCCGGTGAAGACGAGGGCGTCCACGCCGGAATCCGCGGCGGTCAGGTGGGTGATGTCCAGGTGCGGCGCGGACTGGCAGGCGTCCACGATCACGAGCGCGCCGGCAGCCCGGGCTGCGGTGATGACCGGGGACTGCGGGCTCAGGTCGTTGAGGGTGCCGAGCACGTTGGAGACGTGGGTCAGCGCGACCACCTTGGTGCGCTCCCCGATCACCTCCGCCGGGTCGGTGAGGTAGCCCTCGTCGGTGACGCCGATCCAGCGCAGGCTCGCGCCCGTGCGCCGACACAACTCCTGCCAGGGCACCAGGTTGGCGTGGTGCTCCATCTCGGTGACGACGATCTCGTCACCGGGACCGAGGCGCAGGCGTTGCGCCCAGGCCTCGTCGGCGCCCGCCAAGGCGCCGGGAGCGCTGGCATTGGAGAAGCCGTACGCCAGCAGGTTCAGACCCTCGGTGCCGTTCTTGGTGAAGACGACCTCCCCGGCGTCGGCACCGAGGAAGCGGGCGACCGTCTCCCGGGCACCCTCGAAGGCCTCGGTGGCCTCCTCCGCGAGCTGGTGGGCACCGCGGTGCACGGCTGCATTGTGCCGCTCGTAGAACTCCCGCTCGGCATCCAGCACCACCGTGGGCTTCTGGCTGGTCGCCCCGGAGTCCAGGTAGACGAGCGGCCGACCGTCGCGCACGGTGCGCGCGAGCAGCGGGAAGTCCGCCCGCACCCGGGCGAGCTCGGCCGCGGTCTGGCCACTCGTCATACCTGCGACTCCTTGCGGTGGTGAGTAGGGATCGACTGGACTCGTCGCGCTCAGACCGAGGCGGTCAGGAAGCGGTCGTAGCCCTCGGCCTCGAGGCGCTCGGCGAGCTCGGGACCACCGGACTCGGCCACCCGGCCGGCCACGAAGACGTGCACGTGGTCGGGCTTGATGTAGCGCAGGATCCGGGTGTAGTGGGTGATCAGCATGACGCCGAGGCCGGTGTTCTCCCGGATCCGGTTGACGCCGTCGGAGACCACCTTGAGCGCGTCGATGTCCAGGCCGGAGTCGGTCTCGTCCAGGATCGCGATCTTGGGCTGGAGCAGCTCCATCTGGAGGATCTCGTGGCGCTTCTTCTCACCACCGGAGAAGCCCTCGTTGACATTGCGCTCGGCGAAGGAGGAATCCATCCGCAGCGCCTCCATGGCGCCCTTGACGTCCTTGACCCAGTGGCGCAGCTTGGGGGCCTCGCCGTCGATCGCGGTCTTGGCGGTGCGCAGGAAGTTGGACACGGTCACGCCGGGCACCTCGACGGGGTACTGCATGGCCAGGAACAGACCGGCCTGGGCGCGCTCGTCGACGTCCATCTCCAGCACGTCCTCGCCGTCCAGCAGGATCTGGCCGTCGGTGACGGTGTACTTGGGGTGGCCGGCCACGGCGTAGGCGAGGGTGGACTTGCCGGAGCCGTTGGGGCCCATGATGGCGTGGGTCTCACCGGAGTTGATCGTCAGGTTGACGCCGCGCAGGATCTCCTTGGCGGTGTCGTCGGTCTCGACACTGACGTGCAGGTTCTTGATCTCGAGGGTGGTCATGGTGCTCCTTCTCGTGAAGCAGGGGGGCTTGATTCGGTATGGGGTGTGGACGCCTGGGCGCGAGCGTGTCAGTCCGCGAGGGTGACGTAGACGGATCCGTCCTCGTCGACCTCGAGGGTGTGCACCGCGACCGGCTGGGTCGCGGGGAGCTGCTTGGGCTCCCCGGTGGTCATGTCGAACTGCGAGCCGTGCAGCCAGCACTCGATCCGGTCGCCCTCGATCTCGCCCTCGGCGAGCGAGACGTTGGCGTGCGTGCAGGTGTCGTCGAAGGCATGGAGCTGACCCGAGGAGTCACGCGCGATGGTCACCCGGCGCCCACCGATGTCGGCGACAACGGCGCCGGCACCGGTGGGCAGCTCGGACTCCGCGCAGACGCGGACGGGTTCGCTCATGCCTCGTGGGACGCGGTGCGCTCGGCGTTGGTGCGGGCGTCGCTGTCGTCGGCGCTCTCGTCGGCGCTCTCGTCGGACCCGACCAGGCTCGAGGTGAGCTCGAGCTCGGCCTCGATGGCGGCCATGATGGTCTCGACGACCTCGGGCACACCGATCTTGGCGACGATGTCGGCGAAGAAGCCGCGGACGACCAGGCGACGGGCGTCCTCCTCGGTGATGCCGCGGGACATCAGGTAGAAGAGCTGCTCGTCGTCGAAGCGACCGGTCGAGCTGGCGTGACCGGCGCCGGCGATGTCGCCGGTCTCGATCTCCAGGTTCGGCACCGAGTCGGCGCGGGCGCCGTCGGTCAGGACCAGGTTGCGGTTCAGCTCGTAGGTCTCGATGCCCTCGGCCTCCTTGCGGATGAGGACGTCGCCGACCCAGACGGTGCGCGCGGTCTCACCCTGCAGGGCGCCCTTATAGGTGACCAGCGACTCGCAGCGCGGGGCGTTGTGGTCGACGAACGAGCGGTGCTCCAGGTGCTGGCCGGAATCGGCGAAGTAGACGCCGAGCAGGGTGGCGTCCCCGCCGGGACCGGCATAGCGCACGTTGGAGTTGAGCCGAACGATGCCGCCGCCGAGGGTGACCACGATGTGCTTGTAGGTCGCGTCGCGACCCACTACGGCCTCGTGCTGACCGAGGTGCACGGCGTCGTCGTCCCAGCGCTGCAGGCTGACCACGGTCAGGTCTGCGCCGTCACCGACGATCACCTCGAGGTTGCCGGTGTGGTCGCTGCTGCCGACGTGGTCGAGGATGAACAGCGCCTTGGAGTGGGCGCCGGCCTCGACGACATAGTGCGCGTTGGAGCGCTTTCCGGCCGCCAGCCCGGTGACGGTCTCGCGCAGCGGCGCGTCGTAGACGGCCTCGGCGGGGATCTTCACGTGCAGGGCGTGCTCGGTGTTCTTGGTCGCGACGGCCGCGGCGCGGTCCTCGGGGACCAGCACGGTGCCGCGCGGGGCCTGGCCGGGCGCCAGGGTGGGCAGCGCGAGCTGCTCATCCGGCATGTCCAGCTGGTAGTCGGCAGCCTCGCGGCCATCCTCGAGCACGTCGGTCGGGGCGTCCGAGAGGACATTGCCGAGGCGGTCGATCGGGGTGAAGCGCCACTCCTCCTCGCGGCCGGTGGGCTCGGGGAAGTCCGCGACCTCGAAGGACCGGGTGCGCGCGGCCCGCGACTCGTCCGGGATCCGGTGGTCCCCGCCGATCTGGGCCTGCGGGTCGCTATGGGTCTTGTCGTCGTCAATCAGCAGCGACATCAGCCGACTGCTCCTTCCATCTGCAGCTCGATGAGGCGGTTCAGCTCGAGGGCGTACTCCATGGGCAGCTCACGCGCGATGGGCTCGACGAACCCGCGCACGATCATCGCCATGGCCTCGGTCTCGGACAGGCCTCGGGACATCAGGTAGAACATCTGGTCCTCGGACACCTTGGAGACGGTTGCCTCGTGGCCCATCTGCACGTCGTCCTCGCGGACGTCGACGTAGGGGTAGGTGTCGGATCGGGAGATCTGGTCCACCAGCAGGGCGTCACAGACCACCGAGGATTTGCTGCCGTGCGCACCCTCGAGGATCTGGACCAGCCCGCGGTAGGACGCCCGGCCACCACCGCGCGCGACCGACTTGGAGACGATCGTGCTGGAGGTGTGCGGGGCGGCGTGCACCATCTTGGAACCCGCGTCCTGGTGCTGGCCCTCGCCGGCGAAGGCGACGGACAGGGTCTCGCCCTTGGCGTGCTCGCCCAGGAGGAAGACGGCCGGGTACTTCATGGTGACCTTGGAGCCGATGTTGCCGTCGATCCACTCCATGGTCGCGCCGGCGTCGCAGGTCGCGCGCTTGGTGACCAGGTTGTAGACGTTGTTCGACCAGTTCTGGATCGTGGTGTAGCGGACGCGGGCGTCCTTCTTCACGATGATCTCCACGACCGCGGAGTGCAGCGAGTCGGTCTTGTAGATCGGCGCGGTGCAGCCTTCCACGTAGTGCACCGACGAGCCCTCGTCGGCGATGATCAGGGTCCGCTCGAACTGGCCCATGTTCTCGGTGTTGATCCGGAAGTAGGCCTGCAGCGGGATCTCGACGTGGACCCCCTTGGGCACGTAGATGAACGAGCCACCCGACCAGACCGCGGTGTTGAGGGCCGAGAACTTGTTGTCCCCGGCCGGGATGACCGAGCCGAAGTACTCCCGGAAGAGCTCCTCGTGCTCACGTAGGCCGGTGTCGGTGTCGACGAAGATGACGCCCTGCTCCTCCAGGTCCTCGCGGATCTGGTGGTAGACGACCTCGGACTCGTACTGCGCGGCGACACCGGCGACGAGACGCTGCTTCTCGGCCTCGGGGATGCCGAGCCGGTCATAGGTGTTCTTGATGTCCTCGGGCAGGTCCTCCCAGCTGGTGGCCTGCTTCTCGGTGGACTTCACGAAGTACTTGATGTTGTCGAAGTCGATGTCCGACAGGTCGCTGCCCCAGTGCGGCATCGGCTTCTTGTCGAACAGGCGCAGCGCCTTGAGCCGCTGCTCAAGCATCCAGGCCGGCTCGTCCTTCCTGCCGGAGATGTCGCGAACGACCTCCTCGGACAGGCCACGTCGCGCGGACGCACCGGCGTCGTCGCGGTCAGCCCAGCCATATTCGTACTTGCCCAGGTCCTTCAGACCCGGGTTGAGCTCCTCGATGTTGGTGCTCATGTCACGTCCTCTCATGCATCGGCAGGGGATTGAGGTTCGGTAGGTGGTGCAGGATGAAGTTCAGGGGTGGGGTAGGTGCTGGTGGGGCTCAGAGTTGCTCGTCGCTTCCCTCGCTAGGGCCCTCTCGCGGGATGACATAGGGGCGCGCCTTAGCCCGCTCCTCCTCACTCGGCGGTCCGCTGCCCAGCGCACCGGTCGGGACGAAGGTGGTGCACACGTGCTCGCCGCCGGCCAAGGTGGCCAGCCGTTGGACGTGCACACCCAGGATCCGTGACAGCGCATCGGTCTCCGCGTCGCAGAAGTGCCGGAACTCCGAGGCGACCGAGCGCACCGGGCAGTGGCCCTGACACAGCTGGATCCCAGCCAGGCCGGTGCCCTGACCGACCGGGCGAGCGGTCGCGGCATACCCCTCCTCGGACAGGGCCGCAGCCAGGGACGCGGCCCGCGCGTCGAGGTCCTCGGGGTCGGCGCCCTGCTCGTCAAGGTGCCGGTCAACGGCGGTGGTGAGCCGCTGCTCGAGCTCGGCGATCTGGTGCTCGGCAAAGTCCTCGACGGCCCCTTCGCCCGCCTGATCGGCAAGGAAGTGCAGGGCAGCGGTGGCCACATCGTCGTAGGACGTGCGGTACTGATCCTGGCCGAGAGGAGTGAGCACATAGGCCCGCGCCGGACGGCCCCGACCACGCTTGCCGACCGGTCCTTCGTGCTCGGCGATCAGGCCGCCCTCCTCGAGGGCGTCCAGGTGACGTCGGACAGCCGCGGCCGTCAGGCCGAGATCCTTGGCCAGGGCGCTGGCGGTGACCGGACCCTGCTCCCCCACGGCGAGGCGAACACGGTCCCGGGTCCGGGACTCCGCATGCACCTCCGCCAAATTCACCATCCCATTGTCACCTATTTCGCGCCCAGGGTCCAAGGCAGGGTCCCCTCACCTGAGGATCAGGGGCGCGACCTACACTCACCCGTCGTGACCACCCCGCCTGCCCTGTCGATGACGGGGGTGACCCGACGCTTCGGCCAGACCGAGGCGCTGCGCGGCCTGACCTGGGACGCGCAGGTGGGTGAGGTCACCTGCGTCCTCGGCCCCAACGGTGCCGGCAAGACGACCGCGATGGAGATCGCCACGGGCCTGCAGCACGCCGACCACGGCGAGGTGCGGGTGCTCGGTCGCGACCCGTGGGGAGCTCCGGCAGAGCACCGGGCCCGCGTGGGTGTGATGCTCCAGGACGGCGGGCTGCCCCAGTCGGTGCGACCTGGTCCGTTGCTGCGCCATCTCTCACGCTTCTGGTCCGACCCCGCCGACGTCGAGCAGTTGATGACCCGGCTCGACATCCCTGCCTTCGACCGCACCACCATCCGTCGCCTGTCCGGCGGTCAGCGCCAGCGCGTCGCGCTCGCTGCCGCACTGGTCGGGCGACCTGACGTGGTCTTCCTCGATGAGCCCACGGCTGGCCTCGACCCGCACGCCCGCCGGGATGTACACGCGCTGATCCGTTCCACCGCGGACGACGGTGCAGCGATGATCGTCACCACCCACTCCTTCGATGAGGCCGAGCGACTGGCCGACCGGGTCGTCGTGATCGTGGCTGGCCGGGTGGCAGCGGCCGGGACGGTGACCGAGGTCGCCGGGGAGCGCAGCCTGGAGGAGACCTACTTCGCGCTCGCCGAGGAGGGCCCCGCGTGAGTCACGCCTCCTTCGGGTCCTCGAACCCTCCCCGCACGCCCGCCTCCCGGTCCTCGAACCCTCCCAGCACGCCCGCCTCCCCCGCCCGTCGCATCCTCGCCCAGGCTCGCTTCGAGACGGCGGGTCTCCTGCGCCACGGCGAGCAGCTCATCGTCTCGCTGGTGCTACCACTCATCGCCCTCGTGGGTCTGGCCCTGGTCCCATATCCGGACCTCGCCGTCGGGCCCTGGGCCGGCGCTGAGCGGATCGACGTGCTCACACCCGGGGTCCTGGCACTCGCAGTGTTGTCCACCGCCTTCACAGGCCAGGCCATCCTGCTCGGCTTTGAACGCCGGTGGGGGGTGCTGCGCCTGCTGGGCACCACTCCTCTGGGACGGGGCGGGTTGCTCCTGGCCAAAGGCCTGTCGGTGCTCGCGGTCGTCGCGGTCCAGCTCGTGGTGATCGGCGCGGTGGCCGCCGTGCTCGGCTGGCGTCCCTCCCTCTTCGGTATCGCCCCGGCCCTGATCGCGATCGTGCTAGGGGCGTGGGCCTTCGCCTCACTCGCCGCCTGTCTCGGCGGGTCCCTGCGAGCTGAAGCAGTGCTCGCGCTGGCGAACCTGGTCTGGGTGCTGCTCGCTGCGGGTGGCGGTGTCCTGCTCGCCGCGCACACCTTCCCAGCTCCCCTCGACACGGTGGTCCAGCTGCTGCCTTCGGCCGCCCTGGGAGACGCCCTCCGCACCGCGTTGGTGCTGGGCGAGGTCGCCTGGGTCCCCCTCCTGGTGCTTCTCGTCTGGGGGGTTCTGGCCGCTGCTCTCGCGCGCCGACTCCTGCGCTGGTCCGACTGACGCCCTCGGCGGACGGCCACTCTTCCCCCCAGACCCGTGCCAAACCCGGGCATTCACAGGCGAAACGCCGGGTGCTGCCCAGCCAACCCGTGCCATACCGGGGCACTCACAGGCGGCGAGTGCCCAGACGAGGGCCTCGAGCGATCAGGCGAGGCTTGCTGACGCTCAGACGCGGGTGAGGCCTCTGCCCTCGGACCCAGGGGCGGCCGGGGCGATGGGCGCGTGGTCGGCGGGGGCGGACACGGCATACATCTTCTCGGTCGTCATCATCGCGATCGCGGCCGCGGCCGCGGCGCCGGCCATGTGGAAGCCCACCGCCACGATCGGGACGCCATTGAAGAACTGCCAGTAGCCCAGCGCGGCCTGCGCGGCGAGCAGCACGCCGAGCACGACGAGCATCATCCGCACGGCTGAGGGCCAGCGACGGAGGAAGGCCAGCACGATCGCCACGGTGGTGGCTGCGACCAGGACGTAGACCGGGACCACGTGCACCCTGGTGATCACATAAGGATCGAAGGTATGCCGCGCGACCTCACCGGAGTCCCCCGAGTGCGGGCCGGTGCCGGTGACCAGCGTGCCCAGATAGATCGTCAGACCGGTCGTCACCAGGATGACCGCACCGAGCCCACGCACCACTCCTCGATCCCGCGGAACCTGACCGGCACGCTCCCGCTCGGCCACCGCGCCCAGCGAGGCGCGTCGCGTCCGGTTGACCAGCACCGCCGCTGTCGCCACCAGCACGGCGGACAGCACGAAATGGACGCCGACCAGCCACGGGTTGAGTCCGGTCCGCACGACGATCCCGCCGATCACGGCCTGGGCGATGATCCCCAGCCCGATGGCGAAGGCCAGCTTCCAGAACAGTGGGTGCCGGTCGCGCATCCGGATCACCGCCAGGAAGGTGAGCAGCGCAATCGCCACGAGCAGGAAGGTCAGCAACCGGTTGCCGAACTCGATGTAGCCGTGGATCCCCATCTCCGGGGTGTTCGTCCACGACGCGTCCGTGCACCGTGGCCAGGTGGGACAGCCCAGACCACTCCCGGTCAACCGCACCGCTCCCCCGGTGACGATGAGCAGCGCGTTGGCGAACATCGAGGCCCACGCCAAGGCGCGGACCCACGCGGTCACCCGGGTCGGCAGCAAGAAGTCACGGACGGTTTGGGCGCGGGAGGTGCTCACGACGGAATTCCACAAGGCTCGAGGAGGGGCGGGCAGGTCAGGGGTTTGCGAACGGGAGGGCGAAGTACAGCAGCGGGTCCACTGCGACGCCGAGGAAGAGCAGCGTCAGATAGCTGATCGAGTAGTGGAAGAGTCGCATCGCCCCCAGCGTCGGTCCGGTGATCCCGGCCTTGGCACGGCCGAGCAAGCGATGCGACTCGACCACGAACAGGGCACCCGACACGACGGCGCAGGCGGTGTAGACCCAGCCCATCGGCGCCACCGGGATCAGCGCGAGCGAGCACAGCACGGTCACCCACGCGTAGATCACGATCTTGCGCCCCACCGCGACGTCCTCGGCCACCACCGGCAGCATCGGCACCCCGGCCGCCGCGTAGTCCTCCTTGAAACGCATCGACAGCGGCCAGTAGTGCGGCGGCGTCCAGAAGAAGACGACCAGGAAGAGAATGATCGCCGCCCAGCTCATCGAGTTGGTGACGGCCGACCAGCCGATGAGAACCGGCATACATCCGGCGACGCCGCCCCAGACGATGTTCTGCGAGGTTCGCCGCTTGAGCAGGATCGTGTAGAAGACCACGTAGAGCGCGATGGCGCCCAGCGCCAGCCAGGCGGACAGCCAGTTGACGAGCAGGCCCAGCCACAGCACCGAGGCCACCCCGAGGACCCCACCGAAGATCAGCGCGTTGCGCGGCGAGACGGTGCCGGTGACCAGCGGCCGGTTGGAGGTCCGGTGCATGCGGGCGTCGATGTCACGGTCGAGATAGCAGTTCAGGACGTTCGCGGACGCCGCGGCGAGGGTGCCACCGATCAAGGTCGCCACGATCAGCCAGACCGGCGGGACACCTCGCTGCGCCAGGAACATCACCGGGAAGGTGGTCACCAGCAGCAGCTCGATGATCCGCGGCTTGGTCAGGGAGATGTAGTCCTTGACGACCTCCCGGGGCCCCCTGGTCGACTCCGTCGGGAGGGCGGCGGCACCGGTGCCGTCGGGCTCCGCCGGGGTGGCGCGCGGGTCGAGGGTGGTCACGACATCCTTCGGGTGGGCTGGCAGGTCCCGGTGCGGGACGGGAGGGCTTCATCGATGGTACTCGGTCGGGCCACCGGGGCAGGCACCTGCCGCCCGCAGCGACTAAGGTCGGAGGTATGTCGAACCGGTCCGCCTTCCCGTCGGACGGCAGGGCCGGAACCCCCACCCCCTGAGGAGCCTTCGTGAGTGATTCCACCCAGTCCTACACCGCAGACCGCGACGCGAGCCTGAGCCGCCCGGTGGCCGACCAGGTGGGGTGGACCGACGCTGACGTCCGAGCCGTGGACACGGTCCGCGTGCTGGCGGCCGACGCCGTCCAGAATGTCGGCAACGGCCACCCGGGCACGGCGATGAGCCTGGCCCCGCTGGCCTACCTGCTCTACCAGAACGTCATGAAGCATGACCCCTCCGACCCGCACTGGATCGGCCGGGACCGCTTCGTGCTGTCGGCGGGTCACTCCAGCCTCACCCAGTACATCCAGCTCTACCTGTCCGGCTACGGGATGGAGATGAGCGACCTCAAGGCGCTGCGCACCTGGGGCAGCAAGACCCCGGGGCACCCGGAGGTGCACCACACCACCGGGGTGGAAATCACCACCGGTCCCCTGGGCTCCGGGCTGGCGAGCGCGGTCGGCATGGCCATGGCCCAGCGCCGCCAGCGCGGCCTGCTCGACCCGGACGCCGCAGACGGCGAGTCGCCCTTCGACCACCACATCTGGGTCATCGCCAGCGACGGTGACCTGATGGAGGGCGTCGCCAGCGAGGCGAGCAGCCTCGCGGGGCACCAGGAGTTGTCCAACCTCACCGTGGTCTACGACCAGAACTTCATCTCGATCGAGGACGACACCGACATCTCCTTCAGCGAGGACGTGGCCAAGCGCTACGAGGCCTACGGCTGGCACGTGGAGACCATCGACTGGCGCGGCAGCAAGGGCACCAGCGGCACCGCGGTCGAGGACCGCGAGGGCGTGGAGGAGCGCGTCGGCGACTACGTCGAGGATGTCGATGCCCTGTATGCCGCACTCGTCGCCTCGCGCGAGCGCCAGGACAAGCCCACCCTGGTCATCCTGCGCACGATCATCGCCTGGCCGGCCCCCGACGCGCAGGACACCGGGGCCTCGCACGGCTCGGCGCTCGGCGAGGACGAGGTCAAGGCGACCAAGAAGCTGCTCGGCTTCGACCCAGAGGTGGACTTCCCCGAGGAGTCCGAGGTGCTCGGCCACGCCCGCGAGGTCGTGGAGCGTGGGAAGGATGAGCACGCACGCTGGAAGAAGGGTTATGACGCCTGGCGTGAGCGCAACGCCGAGGGCGCGAAGCTGCTGGACCGGGTGATGGCCAAGGAACTGCCCGCCGACCTCGATGAGACCATCCCCACCTTTGAGGCCGACGAGAAGGGGATGGCCACGCGCAAGGCCTCCGGTGAGGTGCTGACCGCGCTCGCCCCCGTGATGCCCGAGCTGTGGGGCGGTTCGGCCGACCTCGCGGGCTCCAACAACACCACGATGAAGGGCGAGCCCAGCTTCGTCCCGAAGTCCAAGGCCACCGAGATGTTCCCCGGCGACGAGTACGGCCGGACCCTGCACTTCGGGATCCGCGAGCACGCGATGGGGATGATCCTCAACGGCATCGCGCTCGAGGGCCTGACCCGTCCGTACGGCGGCACCTTCCTGGTGTTCTCTGACTACATGCGCCCGTCGGTGCGGCTGGCCTCCATCCAGCACCTGCCGGTCGTCTACGTCTGGACGCACGACAGCATCGGGCTGGGCGAGGACGGCCCCACGCACCAGCCGGTCGAACACCTGGCCTCGTTGCGCGCGATCCCGGGTCTGGACGTCGTCCGCCCGGCGGACGCCAACGAGACTGCGGTCGCCTGGCGGACCATCCTGCAGGCCGTCGACCACCCGTCCGCACTGGCGCTGACCCGCCAGGACGTGCCGACCCTGGACCGCGGCGACGGGGCTTACGCCTCCGCCGACGGGGTCGCCAAGGGCGGCTACGTGCTCGCTGAGGCCGAGGGCGGCGACGCCCAGGTCATCCTGATCGGCACCGGCTCGGAGGTGCAGCTCGCCCTCGGCGCCCGCGATGAGCTCCAGGAGGCGGGCATCCCCACGCGGGTGGTCTCGATGCCCTGCCGCGAGTGGTTCGACCAGCAGGACAAGACCTACCGCGACGAGGTGTTGCCCCCGTCGATCAAGGCCCGGGTCAGCGTCGAGGCCGGGGTGGCCCAGGGGTGGCGCGAGATCGTCGGCGATGCCGGGCGGATGATCAGCCTGGAGCGCTTCGGTGACTCCGCCGACTACCAGACCCTCTACCGCGAGTTCGGCATCACGGTGGACGCCGTCGTGGGCGCGGCCCGCGAGTCGATCGAGGCGGCCTCCGGCTGCGGGTGCGGCGCCGACTGCGACTGCACCTGCGGCTGCTGCTGAGGACCCACCACCCCGCAGAGCACCGCACCCAGCCGACCATCCAGCCGCGCATCCCCAGGACCCGAAGGACCACGAGGAGAAGACGATGAACGCAGACAAGAACACCCAGCGGACCGCCCTACACACCCTGCACGAAGCCGGTGTCTCGGTCTGGCTGGACGACCTCAACCGGCCGATGATCACCACTGGTGAGCTGCAGGAATACATCGACCGTGGGGTCGTCGGAGTCACCACCAACCCGACCATTTTCGCCACCGCGCTGGCGGAGGGTGACGCGTACTCCGACCAGGTGGCGGACCTGGGCCAGGTCGACGTCGACGAGGCGGTCTTCGCGCTCACCACTGAAGACGTGCGCAATGCCTGCGATGTCTTCGCCCCCGTCTACGAGGCGACCGATGGCGTCGACGGCAAGGTCTCGATCGAGGTCGACCCGGGTCTGGCACACGACACGGCCGGCACGGTGGAGATGGCCGAGCGCCTCTGGCAGGAGATCGACCAGCCGAACCTGCTGGTGAAGATCCCCGCCACCGAGGAGGGGCTGCCTGCTATCAGCCAGACCCTGGCCAAGGGCATCAGCGTCAACGTGACGCTGATCTTCAGCCTGGACCGCTACCGCGGGGTGATGAACGCCTTCCTCACCGGCCTGGAGCAGGCTCGTGAGGCCGGGCTGGACCTGTCGAAGATCCACTCGGTCGCCTCCTTCTTCGTCTCGCGCGTCGACTCGGAGATCGACAAGCGCCTGGAGGAGATCGGCAGCGACGAGGCGCTGTCCCTGCGCGGCAAGGCGGGCCTGGCCAACGCCCACCTCGCCTACCAGGCCTTCGAGGAGGTCTTCTCGACCCCGCGCTGGAGCAACCTCGCCGACGACGGCGCCCACGTCCAGCGCCCGCTGTGGGCCTCCACCGGCGTGAAGAACGAGGCCTACCCCGACACCCTCTACGTCACCGAGTTGGTCGCACCCAACACGGTCAACACGATGCCCGGCGGCACGCTCGAGGCGACCATCAACCACGCCGAGGTGAGCGCCGACACGGACACCGTGACCGGTCGCTATGCCGAGGCTCAGCAGGTCCTTGACGACCTCGAGCGGGTCGGCGTCTCCTACACCGAGGTCACCGACCTGCTGGAGCGCGAGGGCGTGGAAAAGTTCGAGAAGTCCTGGGACGAACTCCTGGAGAGCGTCCGCGGCGAGCTGAACCGTGTCGACGGAGCGGAGCAGGAGTCATGAGTTCGCTGACGATCGAGGCGGTCGGCGCGGCCGCCGACGCGGTCGAGCGCCACCTCGGGGCCCTGGTCGAGGAGCGCTTCGCCTCTCGACTGTTCGACCAGGACCCCACCCTGTGGGGTCCGGAGGCTGAGGAGGAGGCCGCCAAACGGCTCGCCTGGACCGGTCTGCCCCGCACCTCCCGCCCGCTGATAGGCGAGGTGGAGGCCCTGGCCGAGCAGTTGCGGGAGCGCGGCGTCAGCCGGATCGTGCTCTGCGGCATGGGCGGATCCTCACTCGCGCCGGAGGTGATCTGTGCGACCGCAGGGGTCCCCCTCGTCGTCCTGGACAGCTCCGACCCCGACATGGTCCGCGGCGTGCTCGCTGAGGAACTGGACAAGACCGCCGTCGTCGTCTCCTCCAAGTCCGGTTCGACCCTGGAGACCGACAGCCAGCGCCGGGCCTTCGTGCACGCCTTCGAGCAGGCCGGCATCGACCCGACCGAGCGCATCGTCATCGTGACCGACCCGGGCAGCCCGCTGGACGAGCAATCCCGCGCCGACGGCTACCGGGTCGTCAACGCCGACCCCGATGTCGGCGGTCGCTACTCAGCGCTCACCGCTTTCGGGCTGGTCCCCTCCGGCTTGGCCGGCGTCGACGTCGCCGCCCTGCTGGATGAGGCTGAGGAGGTCGCTGACCTGCTCGCCGACGACGATCTGGGCAACCCGGGCCTGCGCCTCGGGGCCGCGCTCGCCGGCACCGAGCCGCTGCGCGACAAATTGCTCTTCACCGACGCTGGCTCGGGCATCGTCGGCCTCGCCGACTGGGCCGAGCAGCTCATCGCCGAGTCCACCGGCAAGCAGGGCCGCGGCGTCCTGCCCGTGGTCACCCCCGTCGACCGCCTGCCCGCCGAGGGCCTCACCGATCCCGACGACTGCACCACGGTGGTCCTGGCCGCCGAGGACCAGTACGACACCGCGCCCGGCCAGTTCAGCACCGCGGACACGAGCGAGGACGAGATCAGCGACAGCGGCAACGACGCGGCGGACTCGGCCGAGAACCTTGGCACGGACGAGGTCGACCTGAGCAACGGCATACCGGAGCCGACCGCCACCGGCTCGCTGGTGAGCGTCGCCGGGCCGCTCGGGGCACAACTGCTCCTCTGGGAGGTCGCCACTGCTGTGGCTGGCCGGATCCTGGAGATCAACCCCTTCGACCAGCCGGATGTGGAGTCGGCCAAGCAGGCCGCCCGCGACATCATGTCGGGCGAGGGCGGGGGGTCGGACGAAGCTGCCGCCACCGACGGGGCCGTCGAGATCCGCAGCACCCTGGACCCCAGCCCGCAGGACCTCTCCGGCGCGCTGACTGCGTTGCTGGACCAGCTGGACGCGGAGAACGGCTACCTCGCGGTCATGGTCTACCTGGACCGGTTCGCACACGCCGACCTCATCGAGATCCAGGACCAGCTGATCGACCGCACCGGCCGACCGGTCACCTTCGGCTGGGGCCCGCGCTTCCTGCACTCCACCGGGCAGTATCACAAGGGTGGCCCCGCCCAGGGTGTCTTCCTGCAGGTCACCGGCGAGCCCCGCGAGGACCTCGAGGTGCCCGGCAAGGACTTCACCTTCGGGGAGTTCATCGCCGCCCAGGCGGCAGGCGACGCCGCCGTCCTGGCCGACCACGACCGCCCGGTACTGCGGCTGCACCTGACCGATCAGGATGCCGGTCTGGCGCAGCTGCGGGAGGCGGTCGGCGGGTGACCCCCACGGGCAGGGCCACGGCCCCGACGCAGGGCTCCCCCGCCCCGGTGACCCCTGAGCACAACCCGCTGCGCGATCCCGACGACAAGCGGCTCCCGCGGATCGCGGGCCCGTGCAGCATGGTGATGTTCGGCGTCACCGGGGACCTGGCCCGCAAGAAGTTGATGCCGGCCATCTACGACCTGGCCAACCGGGGCCTGCTCCCGCCGGGCTTCTCGCTCGTGGGCTTTGCCCGCCGTGAGTGGGCCGACCAGGACTTCGCCAAGGTGGTGCACGACTCGGTCCGCGAGCATGCCCGCACCGAGTTCCGTGAGGATGTCTGGCGCTCGCTGGCGGAAGGCTTCCGGTTCGTCCCGGGCGCCTTCGACGACGCGGAGGCCTTCGAGCTGCTGGCGCGCACCGTCCGCGGGCTGGACGAAGAGCGCGGCACCGGGGGCAACCACGCCTTCTATCTCTCGATCCCGCCGGACTGGTTTGCCCCGGTCTGCCACCAGCTCAAAGCCTCTGGGCTCTCCGACCCGCGGCCGGGCACCTGGCGACGGGTGGTCATCGAGAAGCCCTTCGGCCACGATCTGGCCAGCGCCCAGGAGCTCAACACGATCGTGGAGGGCGTCTTCCCGCCCGATGCCGTCTTCCGGATCGATCACTACCTCGGCAAGGAGACGGTTCAGAACCTGCTGGCGCTGCGCTTCGCCAACCAGATGTTCGAGCCGGTCTGGAACTCCCACTATGTGGACCATGTGCAGATCACGATGGCCGAGGACATCGGCATCGGCGGGCGTGCGGGCTACTACGACGAGGTCGGCGCCGCGCGCGATGTCATCCAGAACCACCTGCTCCAGCTGCTGGCCCTCACCGCGATGGAGGCGCCGGTCGCCTTCACCGCCGACGCTGTCCGCTCCGAGAAGGAGAAGGTCCTCACCTCGGTGCGGCTGCTGGAGGACCTCGACGCGACCACCTGCCGCGGCCGCTACACGGCGGGCTGGCAGGGCGACCAGAAGGTTCGCGGGTACCTGCAGGAGGACGGGGTCTCGCCCGAGTCCACCACGGAGACGTATGCCGCGATGAAGGTCGACGTGCACACCCGCCGCTGGGCGGGGGTCCCGTTCTACCTGCGGACCGGCAAGCGGTTGGGCAAGCGGGTCACCGAGATCGCCGTGGTGCTCAAGAAGGCGCCGCACCTGCCCTTCTCCGACACCGCCACCGAGGAGCTCGGACAGAACGCGATTGTCATCCGGGTCCAGCCCGATGAGGGCGTGACGATCCGCTTCGGCTCCAAGGTCCCGGGAAGCCAGATGGAGGTGCGGGACGTGACGATGGACTTCGGGTATGGCGCGTCCTTCACCGAGTCCAGTCCCGAGGCCTACGAACGCCTCATCCTCGACGTCCTGCTGGGCGAGCCGCCGCTCTTCCCCCGGCATCAGGAGGTCGAGGAGTCTTGGCGGATCCTGGACCCGATGATCGAGCACTGGCACCGCAGCCCCGCACCGCCGTATGACTACCCGGCCGGCTCCTGGGGCCCCGAGGCCGCCGACGAGCTGATGCGCCGTGACGGTCGCGAATGGAGGCTCCCGTGATCCGCGATCTGCCGAGCACCTCGACCGCCGCGGTCAGCAAGGAACTCATCACCCTGCGCAATGACGTGGGCGCGATGGCGATGGGTCGCGTCCTGACCCTGCTCGTCCCCGTCGGCGAGGAGGATGCCGATGCCGCGATCCGGGCGGCCAACGACGCGACCCGCCAGCACCCGGCCCGCATCCTGGTCCTCGTCTCGGCCAACAGCCGCGGCAAGGGCAGGTTGGACGCCCAGATCCGCGTCGGCGGTGACGCGGGCGCCAGCGAGATCGTGGTGCTGCGCCTCTATGGCGAGCTCAGTCGACAGCAGGCCGCCGTCGTCACCCCACTGCTGCTGCCGGACTCCCCCATCGTGGCCTGGTGGCCCGGTGAGAGCCCGAAGGATGTCGCGGCCTCCCCGGTCGGTCAGATGGCTCACCGGCGGATCACCGACGCGGACGCCAATGGCAGCGCCGCCACCCAGTTGCGACGTCGTGCGCAGACCTACCTGGCCGGTGACACTGACCTGGCCTGGACACGCATCACCCGCTGGCGCGCCCTGCTCGCCTCCAGCCTGGAGGCGGCCCCCTTCGAGCCGGTGCTGGCCGCCACCGTCACCGGCGCCGCCGACGACCCGGGCGCGGACCTGTTGGCGGGTTGGCTCGCCCACGCCCTCCGGACGCGGGTGACCAGGGTCCGCAGCGCAGCGGGGGTCGGCCTGGTCAACGTCCGGCTGGATCGAGAGTCCGGGCCGATCGATCTGGTGCGCAGCGAGGACGGCACGGACACCGCGGTCCTGGCGAGGGCGGGCACCATGCCGCGCCTGGTGGCGCTGCGCACGCCCTCGCTGGCTGAGGCGTTGGCTGAGGAGTTGCGCCGACTGGACGCGGACGAGATCTATGCCACTGCGCTCCAGGACGGTATGCCGCAGGTCCGCCGCGGAGGTACCCGCACCGAGGCGGTGCGCGCCGGGAAGATCGCCGCTGGTCCCGCGGAGGTGTCCACCGGGGGCTCCCCCGCCGTCCGTGCCGATCGCCTCGCTCGTGCGCAGGAGCCGTCGGACGAGACCAGCCAGGACGGTATCCGGGAACGGGTGCGCCAGGAGCTCGACGACGCCGAGCACGCCGACACCAAGGTGCTGCCCGACCAGGACGCGGTGGCCGAGGCAGTCGTCGACGCCTTGATCGAGGTGGTCGTCGACGCCGTCCGATCCCGCGGGATCGCGCACGTCGCCCTCACGGGCGGGTCGATGGGCACGGCGGTAATGACCGCCCTCGCGGCCCGCGCTCGCCGTGGGGACCTGGAGCGCTCGCTCTGGCGCGACGTCCATCTCTGGTGGGGTGATGAGCGCTACCTGCCGGACAATGACCCCGAGCGCAATGACACCCAGGCCGACGAGGCCGGCCTGGGAGAGGTGCCGGTGCTGGCCAAGCACGTACACCGCATACCGTCCGGGGCGGGCAGGGATCGGATCGGGGAGGCGACGGCGCGCTACGCGACCGAATTGGCGACCTGGGCCGAGCCGCCCCGCGAGCAGCTGAGCCAGCCCGCAGCCAAGCGCGCGCACCCACCCGTGCCGCGCTTCGATGTGCTCCTGCTCGGGGTGGGGCCTGACGGCCACGTGGCCTCGCTCTTCCCGGGACACGCAGCCCTCCGGTTGGTGACGCCGTCGACCACGGCCGTCACCGACTCGCCCAAGCCTCCACCCGAGCGGGTGACCCTCACGCTGCCGGCCATCAATGCTGGGCGAGCCGTCTGGTTGGTGGTCTCCGGCGCGGACAAGGCGGACGCCGTGGCGAGGTCGTTGGCCGCCCGGGAGGATCACGAGGTCCCCGCGTCCTGCGTGCGCGGCACCTCCGCGACCGTGTGGTGGTTGGACGAGGCGGCGGCGTCACGGCTGGACTGACGTGGGATCCCTCCGGGATCGCGACGCCCCGGGGCACGCCATTGAACCCTCGGCCCCTGCTGGGAGACACCGCGATTCGCTCTGGTGAGCGGCGTGCCCCGCCGGTTACGCTTCCTCCCACAGGCGCGAAGGCCACCGGCCGTGGACCCGGAGCCAGCGACGCCTACTGCGAACAGGAGGCAGTCATGGCCGGTACCAACGCCATCCGCGGGAGCCGCGTCGGCTCGGGCCCGATGGGCGAGAGCGAGCGGGGCGAGGCCGCGCCACGGCTCGTGATCAGCTACTGGTGCGGCAACGGGCATGAGACGCGCCCCAGCTTCGCCCGCGATGACGAGATCGAGGTCCCGGAGACCTGGGACTGCCCCTCGTGCGGCCTGCCGGCCGGCCAGGACAAGGACAACCCTCCCGAGGCGCCCCGCATCGAGCCCTACAAGACGCACCTGGCCTATGTGAAGGAGCGCCGCACCGACTCCGACGGCACGGCCCTGCTGGACGAGGCGCTCAAGGCCATGCGGGCCCGCGGCGTGGGTAGCGGCAGCGACTGAGGCTGCTGCCTGCTCAGCCGAACCGGATGAGCAGGCCGATACCGACGACCACGGTCCCCCAGACCAGGGCCATCGCGATGGTGATGCGGTTGAGGTTGCGCTCGGCGACCGAGGAGCCGCCCAGGCTCGAACTCATGCCGCCGCCGAACATGTCCGACATGCCCCCGCCCTTGCCCTTGTGCATCAGGATGAGGAGCACCAGGAAGCAGCTGGTGATGACCAGCAGTCCGTCAAGGAACCAGCGCACGTACTCCACGCGTGACTCACCTTCGCGTTCGGGGTGGGAAAAGAGGTCTGCCGCCCGACCGCGCCATGCGGACGGGCGACAGACAGCGTAACCGACAGGGCCGGACGGACCTAAGCCGCGCCGCCGTGGTGGTCGCGATAGCGGCAGATGGCGGTGAAGTCGTCCACCGAGATGGATGCGCCACCGACCAGGGCGCCGTCGACATCCTCCTGGGCCATGATCTCGGCGACATTGCCCGGCTTCACCGAGCCGCCGTAGAGGACCCGCAGCCCGGAGGCGACCTCGTCGCCGACCAACTCGGCCACGGTGGACCGCACGGCCGCACAGACCTCCTGGGCGTCCTCGGGGGTGGCGACTTCGCCGGTGCCGATGGCCCAGACGGGCTCGTAGGCGATGACGACCTTGGCGACCTGCTCGGCCTCCAGACCCTCGAGAGCTGCTCGGACCTGGGTCATCACGTGTGGCACGTGCTGGTCGGCCTGACGGATCTCCAGCGGCTCACCGACACACAGGATCGGGGTCAGGCCGTGCCGCAGCGCGGCCCGCACCTTCGCCGCGACCAGGGTGTCGTCCTCACCGTGGTACTCGCGCCGCTCGGAGTGTCCGACCGCGACATACCCGCAGCCCAACTTGGCCAGGAACGCCCCGGAGATCTCGCCGGTGTAGGCACCCTCGTCGTGCTGGGACAGGTCCTGCGCGCCGTAGCCGAGCTCCAGCTTGTCGCCCTGGATCAGGGTCTGCACCGAGCGCAGGTCGGTGAAGGGCGGCAGCACGACCACCTCGACGCCCGCGAAGTCATGCTTGGCGTCGCGCAACGCCCAGTCCAACTTCTGCACCAGGTGGGTGGCCTGGAGGTGGTCCAGGTTCATCTTCCAGTTACCCGCCATCAGCGGTGTGCGTTCGGTTGCCATCAGTCCTCCAAGACGTTGAGTCCGGGCAGTTCCTTGCCCTCCAGGTACTCCAGGCTCGCGCCGCCACCGGTCGAGATGTGACCGAAGTCGTCGTCGGCGTGGCCGAACTCCCGCACCGCCGCAGCGCTGTCACCGCCGCCGACCACCGTCATCGCGCCGTCCTTGGTGCGCTCGACGAGCACGTCCGCCACCGCCTTGGTGCCACTGGCGAAGGGCTCCATCTCGAAGGCACCCATCGGGCCGTTCCAGAAGATGGTCTTGGCGTCGGCGAGGCGCTCGGCGAAGAGCCGCTCGGACTCCGGTCCGATGTCCAGGCCCATCATGTCCGCCGGGATGGCGTCAGCCGCCACGACCTCGTGCCGGGCGTCCGCCGAGAAGGAGTCGGCGACCACGATGTCGGTGGGCAGAACGATCTCCACGCCACGCTCGGCCGCGGTTTCCAGGTAGCCCTTGACGGTCTCAACCTGGTCCTCCTCCAGCAGGCTCGTGCCGACCTCGTGGCCCTGGGCCTTGAGGAAGGTGAAGACCATGCCGCCACCGATCAGGAGACGGTCCGCGACCGAGATCAGCGATTCGATCACGCCGAGCTTGTCGCTGACCTTCGCGCCGCCGAGGATGACCGCATAGGGACGCTTGGGGTCCTCACGCAACTGGCGCATGACCTCGACCTCGTCGAGGACGAGCTTGCCGGCAGCGTGCGGGAGGAGGCGAGCGACGTCATACACCGAGGCCTGGGCCCGGTGCACGACCCCGAAGCCGTCGGAGACGAAGGCGTCGGCCAACCCGGCGAGCTCGCGGGCGAACTCGGCCCGCTCCTCGTCGTTCTTGGCCGTCTCGCCGGCGTTGAACCGAAGGTTCTCCAGCAGGAGCACGTCCCCGTCCGACATGGCCTCGACCGCGGCCCGGGCGTCCGGACCGACGGTCTGGCCCACGAACCGGACCGGCCGACCGAGCAGCTCAGCGAGCCGCTCGGCGACAGGCGCCAGCGAGTACTTCTCCTCCGGCACGCCCTTGGGTCGGCCAAGGTGCGCGGTGACCACGACGCGGGCGCCGGCATCGGCGAGCTCGTAGATGGTCGGCACCGAGGCACGGACCCGGCCGTCATCGGTGATGGTGCTCCCGTCGAGCGGGACATTGAGGTCGGAGCGGACCAGGACGGTGCGTCCGGCCAGCCCACCCAGGTCGCGTCCGAGCTGTTCGAGGGTGCGCATGCCGCTCAGAGCTTGGCGCCGACCAGCAGGCTCAGGTCGACGAGTCGGTTGGAGTAGCCCCACTCGTTGTCGTACCAGCCGACGACCTTGACCATGTCGCCGATCACCTTGGTCAGGCCTGCGTCGAAGATGCACGAGGCCGGGTCGGTCTCGATGTCCTTGGAGACGATCGGGTCCTCGGTGTAGGTCAGGATGCCCTTGAGCGGTCCCTCGGCGGCCTTCTTCACCGCGGCGTTGATCTCCTCGACGGTGACCTCACGCGCCGCTTGGAAGGTCAGGTCGGTGGCCGAGCCGGTGGGGGTGGGCACGCGCAGCGCGTAGCCGTCGAACTTGCCCTTCAGCTCGGGCAGCACCAGGGCGACGGCCTGGGCAGCGCCGGTCTTGGTCGGCACGATGTTGAGGGCGGCCGCGCGGGCACGACGCAGGTCGCTGTGGGGGCCGTCCTGCAGGTTCTGGTCGGCGGTGTAGGCGTGGATGGTGGTCATCAGGCCCTTGACGATGCCGAACTCGTCGTTGAGCACCTTGGCCATCGGCGCCAGGCAGTTCGTGGTGCACGAGGCGTTGGAGATGATGCTGTCGTTCTCCGGGTCGTAGTCGCCCTCGTTAACGCCCATCACCACGGTGATGTCCTCGTTCTTGCCGGGCGCGGAGATGATGACCTTCTTGGCGCCAGCGTCCAGGTGCGCCTTGGCCTTGGTGGCGTCGGTGAAGATGCCGGTGGACTCGATCACGATGTCCGCACCGAGATCGCCCCACGGCAGCGCGGCCGGGTCCTTCTCGGCGAACGCCTTGAACGCCTTGCCGTCGACCGAGATCTCCTCGTCGGTCGAGGTCACCTCGCCGTCCAGCCGGCCGAGGATGGAGTCGTACTTGAGCAGGTGGGCCAGCGTGGCGTTGTCCGTCAGGTCGTTGACGCCGACGATCTCGATGTCGGCACCCGAGGCGATGACGGCCCGCATGAAGTTGCGGCCGATCCGCCCGAAGCCGTTAATGCCTACGCGAACGGTCATGTGAGGACTACCTTCCGATGGGGGTGGTGGTGGTCCCGGCGTACCCGCTGCACGCCGAGCGAACGACGTTGTCCAGTTCCAACCTATCCGCTCTGGGCCTTCGGTTCCCAACCGGGTGGGTGCCTGCTGTGACCTCGAGGTCGGGTGCTGCTGGGGCCGCCCCTCGTCGGTCTGTCTCAGTCCTCGAACATGTCGGGCGTCAGGTTGGCGTCCGTCCCATCGATCCCGAGGTCGCTGGCGCGCTTGTCCGCCATGGCGAGCAGCCGACGGATCCTGCCCGCCACCGCGTCCTTGGTCATCGGCGGGTCGGCGAGCTGGCCGAGCTCCTCGAGGCTGGCCTGCTTGTGCTCCAGCCGGAGGCGTCCGGCGACCCGCAGGTGCTCGGGGACCTCGTCGCCGAGGATCTCCAGGGCTCGCTCCACCCGCGCCCCCGCGGCCACGGCGGCACGGGCCGAGCGGCGCAGGTTGGCGTCGTCGAAGTTGGCGAGGCGGTTGGCGGTGGCGCGCACCTCCCGGCGCATCCGGCGCTCCTCCCAGGCCAGCACGGCGTCATGGGCACCTAGGCGGGTCAGCATGGCGCCGATCGCGTCGCCATCACGCATCACGACCCGGTCCACGCCCCGGACCTCGCGGGCCTTGGCCTGGATGCCGAGCCGCCGCGCCGCGCCCACCAGCGCGAGGGCTGCCTCCGGGCCAGGGCTGGTCACCTCCAGCGCCGAGGACCGTCCGGGCTCGGTGATCGATCCGTGTGCCAGGAAGGCTCCTCGCCAGGCGGCCTCCGCGTCACAGACGGCAGCGCCGACGACGCGCGGCGGCAGGCCGCGGACGGGGCGGCCGCGGTGGTCGATCAGGCCGGTCTGGCGGGCCAGGGACTCACCGTCACCGGTGGCGCGCACGACATACCGGGTGTGCTTGCGCAGACCACCGGGGCTCATCACGACGACCTCGCTCGGGCTGCCGTAGACCTCGGCCATGAAGGCACGCAGCCGGCGGGCGCTCTGGGCGGCGTCCAGCTCGGCCTCGATGACGATCCGACCTCCGACGATGTGGAGCCCACCGGCAAAGCGCAGCATGGTCGAGACCTCGGCCTTGCGGCAGCAGGTGCGGGTCACCGGCAGGCGGCTCAGTTCGTCCTTGACCTTGGCCGTCATTGCCACTGCCGTCATCCTCCTGGGCCGCTGCGTCGTCTCTGCGGTGGGCGTGCTCTCCTGCCGCTCCGCGTCCCGTAGGCTACCTGCCTTCGGCGTCGAAGGCGGCATCGAGCCTGCCTCACCACTCACGGCTGGGCCGCCTGGATGACGTCCCGATAGGCCGCTGCGAGACGCAGGGTGTCGTGGACGCCGGGCGTTCGCATCTTGCCCACGGACGTCACGACCAGTTCTGCTCCCACGCGCAGGACAGCCTCCTCGAGGGCTGCCCGGTCCTCCGGGCTGCCGAGCACCTGCGGATCGGCGATCACATGGTCGAAGGTGAGATCGGGCGCATGCGCGGAGATCGCCTCGACATGCTCGGCCACGGTGGTGCCATTGGTCTCGTCATCGTTGAGGCTCACGTTGAGCGTGAGCACCCGTTGGGCCGGGGTATGCCGCAACGCATCCAGCAGGTCGGGCACCAGCAGGTGCGGCATCACCGAGGTGAACCACGAGCCCGGGCCGAGCACGACGACGTCCGCGAGTTTGATCGACTCGAGTGCCTCGGGGCAGGCGGGCGGTGCCTCCGGCAGCAACCGGATGCTCTCCACCTGACCTGGGTGCTTGGCCAGCTGCGACTGCCCCCGGATGACGATGCGTTCGGCCACCTCCGGGTCCGCGGGGTCGGCGACCCGCAGGGTGGCCTCGATGTCGAGCGGGATGAGCGACATCGGCAGCACCCGACCGCGGGTGTTGAGGAGGCGGCCCACGAGATCCAGACCGCGCACCTGCTGCTCGGGCAACAGGTCCCAGAGCGCGGTGATCAGCAGGTTGCCGAGCGCGTGGCCGCCCAGTTCGCCCTCGCCTCCGAAGCGGTGCTGGAGGACGGCGGACCACTGGTGGCCCCAGCTGGTGTCCTCGCAGAGCGCAGCCAGCGCCATCCGCAGGTCGCCGGGCGGCAGGATGTCGAACTGCTCGCGCAGCCGGCCACTCGAGCCTCCGTCGTCAGCGACGGTGACGATGGCCGTGATGTCGTCCGAGGTGTGCCGCAGCGCCTGGAGGGAGGCGGACAACCCGTGCCCACCGCCGAGCGCGACGATCCGTGAGCGGCTCACTCGCGCCCCAGGTCCCGGTGGAAGGGGGTCAGCGTCACTCCGGAGTCCTGCAGGTCGGTCAGCCGCCTGACCAGTTCCTCCGCGGTGGCCACCGACCGGTGCTTGCCGCCCGTGCACCCGACAGCGACGGTGACATAGCGACGGCCCTCCTGCAGGTAGCCCTGCACTGCCGTGCGCAGCATCTGCTCGGCGTGGTCGAGGAAGATGCCGGCCATGTCCTGGCCGAGTACGAAGTCCCGCACCTCGGGGTCCTTGCCGGTGTAGGGACGCAGGTCCGGCACCCAGTACGGGTTGGGCAGGAAGCGCAGGTCCAGGACCACGTCGGCGTCCAGCGGGATGCCGTACTTGAACCCGAAGCTCATCACGACCAGGCGCAGCTGCACCGAGGTGTCCGCCGACAGCAGCGAGTCGACGCGGGCGCTGAGCTGGTGGACGTTGTAGTTGCTGGTGTCCACGACGATGTCGGCATTGGACCGCAACCCGGACAACAGACGGCGCTCGCGGCGGATCCCGTCCAAGAGCAGGCCCTCCCCCTGCAGCGGGTGCGGGCGACGTACCGCGTCGAAGCGTCGGACCAGGGACTCGTCCGAGGCGTCGACGAAGATGATCCGGGGCTTCCACCCGCGCTCGGTCAGGCCTTCGAGGGCCCGGTCCAGCTCCTGGGTGAAGTCACGGCTGCGGACATCGACGATGGCAGCCACCCGTTGGCGCTGCGGGTCGTCGGCGGTGGCATCCATCAGCGCGGGGATCATCGACGGCGGGAGGTTGTCCACGACATACCACCCACGGTCCTCCAGAACGTCACCGGCGGTGGACCGGCCAGCGCCCGACATCCCGGTGAGGACCACCAGATCCTGGCGACGATGGGTCTCGGCGGCGCTGTCGGCCGGGCGGGGCGGGCTGGGGTCCTGGGTTGTCACTGGGGCCTCCGTCGGTCGCTGCTGGCGGAGCGGGTGCTCGGACTCTCCCCCACGGGTTGCCGGGGTGGGTCAGTCGAGGACCTCGCCGGTAGTCAGGTTAACCGCCGGGGCACCCTGGCCGCCGCGGAGCCTGTCCAGGACGGCCGCCGCGACGGCCGGACCGATGCCCGGGACCTCCTGAAGCTCCTCCGGCTCGGCCTTGCGCAACGACTTCACCGACCCGAACCTGGCCAGCAGCGCCTGCTGCCGGGCGGGACCGAGCCCCGGGATGCCGTCCAGCGCGCTGGTCGTCATCGACCTCGACCGTCGCTGCCGGTGGAAGGTGTTGGCGAAGCGGTGCGCCTCGTCCCGGACCCGCTGGAGCAGGTACAGCCCCTCACTGGTGCGGGGCAGCACGACCGGGAAGGACTGCCCCGGGAGCCAGACCTCCTCCAGCCGCTTGGCCAGCCCGATCACCGTCACATCGCTCACGCCCACCTCCACCAGGGCTGACTGCGCAGCCTCCACCTGGGGCAGGCCGCCATCGACGACCACGAGGTTCGGCGGGTAGCGGAACTTCTCGCGTTGCGGGTTCGCCTCGTCCTCCACCGGCTCCGCACCGACCACCGCGCCTGCAGCGTCCGCAGCCACCTCCCCCGATGCGGGGATCGAGGCAGACTCCCCCGGCTGACGCACCAGATGTCGGAAGCGCCGGGTCAGCACCTCGTGCATGGCCGCCGTGTCATCGCCGGTGCCCTCGCGCACGATGAACCGGCGATACTCCGACTTGCGCGCCAAGCCGTCCTCGAAGACCACCATCGAGCCCACCACATCGGTGCCCTGGACGTGGCTGATGTCGAAGGACTCGATCCGTAGCGGCGCCTCCTCGAGATCGAGCAACTCCTGCAGCTCCTGCAGCGCTTGGGAGCGCAGGGTCAGGTCGCCGGAGCGGGCCACCTTGTGCCGGGCCAGCGCCTGCTCGGCATTGCGCGCCACCGTCTGCATCAGGGTGCGCTTGTCACCGCGCTGCGGAACGCGCACCCGCACCCGGGCGCCGCGGAGCCCGCTGAGCCACTCCTCGACGTCCTCTGCCGCGCTGGGCAGCACCGGGACCAGCACCTCTCGCGGCACGTCCTCCCCCCGCTCCCCGCCGTAGACCTGCTGGAGCAGGTGCTCCACGATCGACCCGAGGTCCTCGGCCCCCTTCTCACTCACCCAGCCCCGCTGGCCCCGGATCCGCCCGCCCCGGACGTGGAAGACCTGCACCGCCACCTCGAGCTCATCATCAGCCAAGGCGTAGACGTCGGCGTCGGTCGCGTCCGGCAGCACCACCGCGGACCGCTCCAGCGCCCTGCGCAGCGCCTCTACGTCATCACGCAGCCGCGCCGCCGTCTCGAAGTCGAGCTCGGCGGACGCGGCCTTCATCTGGCCCTCGATCCGGCGCACGAAGCGGGCCGCATCACCGGCCATGAAGTCGCAGAAGTCCTCCGCGATCTCGCGGTGCTCCTCCGCGCTCACCCGACCTACGCAGGGCGCCGAGCACTTGTCGATATAGCCCAGCAGACACGGGCGACCGGCCTGCTCGGCGCGCCGAAAGACTCCCTTGGAGCAGGTCCGGAGCGGGAAGACCCGCAGCAACGTGTCCAGCGTCTCGCGAATCGCCCAGGCATGGGTATACGGGCCGAAGTAGCGGGTCCCCGGCCGCTTGGCCCCCCGCATCACCATGGCCCGGGGATAGTCCTCCCCCATCGTCACCGCGAGATAGGGATAGGACTTGTCGTCGCGGTACTTGACGTTGAAGCGCGGGTCGAACTCCTTGATCCAGGAGTACTCCAGCTGCAGCGCCTCGACCTCGTTGCGGACCACCGTCCACTCGACGCTGGCGCCGGTGGTCACCATCTGGCGAGTGCGCGGATGCAGCGCGGAGAGGTCCTGGAAGTAGGACGACAACCGGGGTCGCAGCGAGCGGGCCTTGCCCACATAGATCACCCGACCGTGCTGGTCGCGGAACCGGTAGACCCCCGGCTCGGTGGGGATCTCCCCCGGCCGGGGACGATAACGGGACGGGTCAGCCACGGACCACGATCTCGTCGCCCTCGACGCTGGAGTCCAGCACCGCCAGGCCTTCCTCTGCGGGCCCCATCGTCACCTCACCGGTCGCGGCGTCGAAGGTGCTCCCGTGGCAGGGGCAGGTCAGCACCTGCCCCTTGATCCCGTTGACGGCACACCCCTGGTGCGGGCAGCGCGCGTCCAGCGCCAGATAGGTGCTCTCGTCCGGGTGGCTGACCAGCATCCGCACGTCCGGGTAGTAGTGCGTGCCGCCCACCTCGATGTCCGCGATCGACAGCCGCACCGACCCGTCCTGCGCCGTGGTCGCCGGCGGGCTTGCTGGCCGACCGTCACCACAGCCGGCCAGGCAGGCACCGACGCCCACCGCCCCGGCGCCCTTGAGCACCGTGCGGCGCGAGTGGCTGTCCCGTATGCCGCGACTCACGCGCTGCTCTTCCGTCGCCCGGTCCCGGTGCCGAGCAGCGGCGCCAGGAAGCGCCCGGTGTGGCTGGTCGGGTGCGCCGCCACCTGCTCAGGCGTGCCCTCGACCACCACGGTGCCACCGCCGTTGCCGCCCTCGGGACCCATGTCCACGATCCAGTCCGCCGACTTGATGACGTCGAGGTTGTGCTCGATCACCAGCACGGTGTTGCCCTTGTCCACCAGCCCTTGCAGCACGCCGAGCAGACGCCGGATGTCCTCGAAGTGCAGGCCGGTGGTGGGCTCGTCGAGCACGTAGATCGTCCGCCCGGTCGAGCGCTTCTGCAGCTCGGCGGCCAGCTTGACACGCTGGGCCTCGCCACCGGACAGGGTGGTGGCGGGCTGACCGAGCCGCACGTAGCCCAGGCCGACCTGCACCAGCGTGGTGAGGTGCCGGCTGATGACCGGGACGGCAGCGAAGAACTCCGCGGCCTCCTCGATCGGCATGTCCAGCACCTCGGCGATGGTGCGGCCCTTGAAGTGCACCTCCAGGGTCTCGCGGTTGTAACGCTGGCCGTGGCAGACCTCGCACGGCACGTAGACATCCGGCAGGAAGTTCATCTCGATCTTCAGCGTGCCGTCGCCGGAGCACGCCTCGCACCGGCCGCCCTTGACGTTGAAGCTGAACCGTCCGGGCAGGTAGCCGCGCACCTTGGCCTCGGTCGTCTCGGCGAAGAGCTTACGGATGTGGTCGAAGACCCCGGTGTAGGTCGCCGGGTTGCTGCGCGGCGTGCGCCCGATCGGGCTCTGGTCAACGTGCACGACCTTGTCCAACTGGTCCAGCCCGTCCACCCCGCGGTGCCGTCCCGGCACGTGCCGCGCACCGTTGAGCTGGTTGGCCATCACGTGGTAGAGGATGTCGTTGACCAGCGTCGACTTGCCCGAGCCGGACACCCCGGTTACGGCGACCAGGTTGCCCAGGGGGAAGGACACATCGACGTTGCGCAGGTTGTGTTCGCGGGCGCCCCGCACCGTCACGGTGCGGCCGTCCTGCTCCCGACGCACCAACGGGGTCGGGATCTCCTTGCGGCCGGAGAGGTACTGGCCGGTCAGCGAGCTCGGATGGGACAGCAGGTCCGCGACCGAGCCGCTGTGCACGACCTCACCGCCGTGCTCACCGGCACCTGGGCCGATGTCCACCACCCAGTCGGCGGTGGCGATGGTGTCCTCGTCGTGCTCCACCACGATCAACGTGTTGCCGAGGTCCCGCAGGCGGGTGAGGGTCTCGATCAGCCGGTGGTTGTCACGCTGGTGCAGGCCGATGCTGGGCTCGTCCAGCACGTAGAGCACGCCCACCAGCCCGGAGCCGATCTGGGTGGCCAGTCGGATCCGCTGAGCCTCGCCGCCCGACAGTGTGCCGGCGGGGCGGTCCAGGGACAGATAGTCCAGGCCGACGTCCAGCAGGAAGCCCAGCCGGGCGGCGATCTCCCGGTTGACCTGGGCGGCGATCGAGGCCTCTCGCTCGGTGTAGTCGACGTTGGCCAGGAAGCTGGCGCACTCGTCGATGGGCAGGCCGCACACCTCGGAGATGCTGCGTCCCCCGATGAGGACAGCGAGGATCTCGGGCTTGAGGCGCGCGCCCTTGCAGGTGGGACACGGCACCTGCCGCATCAGGCTCTCGTAGCGGTCCCGGCTGCTCTGCGAGTCGGTTTCGGCATGCTTGCGCTTCACGTAGGGGATGACGCCCTCGAAACCGGTCGAGTAGCTGCGCTCCCGTCCGAACCGGTTCTTGTAGCGGACGTGCACCTTGTGCTTGTAGCCGTGCAGGATGGCGTCCCTGGCCCGGCCTGGCAGCTGGCGCCACGGCACCGAGAGGCTGAACTTGAGGTCGTCCGCGAGGCCGCCGAGCACCCGCTTGTAGTAGTCGTTGAGGCCCGAGGTGGTGGACCACGGGATGATCGCGCCCTCGAGGATCGAGGCGTCCTCGCCCCGTATCACCAGCTCGGGGTCGACCTCGAGCTCGGACCCGATGCCCGTGCACGCCGGGCAGGCACCGAACGGGCTGTTGAAGGAGAACGACCGGGGCTCCAGCTCGTCGATGCTCAACGGGTGGTCGTTGGGGCAGGACATCCGCTCGGAGTAGCGACGCTCCTGGGGTAGCGGTGCTCCGTGACGGTCCACCGGATGCTCACGACCCGACGGCTCCGCCCCCTCCGCGGGAACGTCCACGAACTCGGCGACCACGATGCCGTCCGCGAGGCGCAACGCGGTCTCGACCGAGTCCGTGAGGCGCCGGGCGTAGGACCGGTCGACCTTGCCGTTCTCCCCCACTTTGGTGACCAGCCGGTCGACGACCACCTCGATGGTGTGCTTGCGCTGCTTCTCGAGGGTGGGTGGGTCGGAGAGCGGGACGACCTCACCGTCCACCCGGGCGCGGGCAAAGCCTGAGGTCTTCAGCTCCTCGAAGAGGTCCACGAACTCACCCTTGCGGCCGCGCACGACCGGGGCCAGGACCTGGTAGCGCACCCCTTCGGGCAGCTCGAGCAGACGGTCCACGATCTGCGACGCCGTCTGCCGCTCCACCGGCTCCATGCAGACCGGGCAGTGCGGTCGACCGACGCGGGCGAAGAGCAGGCGCAGATAGTCGTAGACCTCGGTGATCGTGCCGACGGTGGAGCGCGGGTTGCGGTTGGTCGACTTCTGGTCGATCGAGACCGCCGGCGACAGCCCCTCGATGAAGTCGACGTCGGGCTTGTCCATCTGCCCCAGGAACATCCGGGCGTACGCGGACAGCGACTCGACGTAGCGGCGCTGACCCTCGGCGAAGATCGTGTCGAAGGCCAGGCTGGACTTGCCCGAGCCGGACAGTCCGGTGAAGACCACCAGGGCATCGCGAGGGATGTCCACGGTGACGTCCTTGAGGTTGTGCTCGCGGGCACCCTTGACCTGGATCCGGTCGTGACGGGGGCGCGACGGGACGGACGGAGATGTGGAGGCAACTGGCACATCTCCACTGTAAGTCTCGGCACCGACATACCCTGCGTCGAAGGCTTTCATGCATAGCCCTGCATATGTATGCTCTCCCTACCCGTCTCTGCGTTGGGCCACCGCTGCCCCGGCGTGCCACCACCGGCACCCCTGTGGGTCGCCCCGTCAGATCGGCCATCCCTGTGACCGCTCCTTCGCAGCCTCCGCAGCGCACCTCGCCCACCTCGACGTCCGCCTCGCCCTACTCGACGATCCCGTCCGCGCAGGGCCTCTATGACCCCCGCTTCGAGCATGACGCCTGCGGGGTCGCCTTCCTCGCCCACCTCGACGGGCAGCCGCGCCACGAGATCGTCGCCAATGCTCTGGTCGCGCTGAAGAACCTGGATCACCGAGGGGCCGTGGGCGCCGAGGAGAACACCGGCGACGGGGCCGGCATCCTGACCCAGATCCCGGACGCCTTCCTGCGAGACGTCGTCCCCTTCGAGCTCCCCGAGCCCGGCCGGTATGCCGTGGGCATCCTCTTCCTGCCCGGCGACGGTTCCGCAGAGCGCACCGCAGCCGAGATCGAACGCCTCGTGGACGAGGCGGGGCTCGCCCTGCTCGGCTGGCGCGACGTCCCCGTGGTCAGCGAAGATCTGGGCCCGACCGCGCTGTCCGTCATGCCGGTCATGCGCCAGCTCTTCGTCGCGGCCGGTGCGGGCGCACCCCAGGAGGAGGGACTGGAACTCGAACGCCGGGTGTGGCTGTGCCGCAAACGGATCGAGCGGACGACCACGGCATACCCGGTCTCGCTGTCGACGCGGACCATCACCTACAAGGGAATGCTGACCACCGACCAGCTGCCCGCCTACTTCCCCGACCTGCTGGACGAGCGCTACGCCAGCGCCCTCGCCGTGGTGCACTCCCGGTTCTCCACCAACACCTTCCCCTCCTGGCCACTGGCCCACCCCTACCGCGTGATCGCGCACAACGGTGAGATCAACACGGTGCAGGGCAACCGGAACTGGATGAACGCGCGCCAGTCGCGGTTGGCCAGCGACCTCTTTCCGGACGAGCTCTCGGGCGCGCTGCCCATCTGCACGCCAGGCGCCAGCGACTCGGCGACCTTCGACGAGGTCCTCGAGCTGCTGCACCTGGCCGGGCGGTCCCTCCCCCATGCCGTGCTCATGATGATTCCCGAGGCGTGGGAGAACGACGCCTCGATGGACCCCGCCCGCCGAGCCTTCTACGAGTACCACTCCATGCTGATGGAGCCCTGGGACGGCCCGGCGAACCTGGTCTTCACCGACGGCACCCAGGTCGGCGCGGTGCTGGACCGCAACGGTCTGCGCCCCAGCCGCTACTGGGTGACCGAGGACGGCCTGGTCGTGCTCGGCTCGGAGAGCGGCCTGCTGGACCTGCCGGCCGAGCGCGTCGTCCGCAAGGGCCGGGTCGCCCCGGGCCGCATGTTCCTGGTCGACCTGGCCGAGGGCCGGATCGTCGACAACGACGAGGTGAAGGACTCCCTCGCAGCCCGGGCCCCCTATCGGGACTGGTTGGACCAGCACGTCGTCGAGCTGACCGACCTGCCCGAGCAGGTGCACGTCCGACACACCCACGCCTCGGTCACCCGCCGTCAGCAGATCTTCGGCTACACCGAGGAGGAGCTGCGTCTGATCCTGGCGCCGATGGCCCAGACCGGGTTGGAGCCGCTCGGCGCAATGGGCACCGACACCCCGATCGCGGTGCTCTCCGATCGTTCGCGCCTGCTCTTCGACTACTTCGTCGAGGCCTTCGCCCAGGTGACCAACCCGCCCTTGGACGCCATCCGCGAGGAAATCGTCACCTCGTTGACCGGCTCGACCGGCCCGGAGCCGAACCTGTTGGCTGAGACCCCGGAGCACGCCCGCCAGGTCGTGCTGCCCTTCCCGGTCATCGACAACGACCAGCTGGCCAAGCTGCGCCGGATCAACCTCGAGGGCCAGCACCCCGACTTTGCCCCGGTCGTCGTGCGAGGGCTCTACCCGGTCGCCGAGGGCGCGGCGGGCCTGGAGGGACGCCTGGAGGAGATCTGCACCGAGGTCGACGAGGCGGTGGCCAGAGGTGCCTTCTTCGTGGTGCTCTCCGACCGGCACAGCGACCAGGAGCTGGCCCCGATCCCCTCGCTGCTGCTCACCAGCGCCGTCCACCACCACCTCGTCCGCAACGGCACCCGGACCCGGGTCGGCCTGCTCGTCGAGGCCGGTGACGTGCGCGAGGTGCACCACGTCGCCACGCTCGTGGCCTACGGCGCTGCCGCGGTCAACCCCTACCTGGCGATGGAGACTGCCGAGCAGCTGTGCTCCGCGGGGCAGCTCCTGGACGGGCACGACCCGGACGAGGCCATCCGGCACCTCATCAAGGCCCTCGGCAAGGGGGTGCTGAAGGTGATGTCCAAGATGGGCATCTCGACGATCGCCTCCTACCGTGGTGCCCAGACCTTCGAGGCCGTCGGGCTGTCCCGCGAGGTCGTGGACCGCTGGTTCACCGGGACCGTGACCCAGCTGGACGGCATCGGTCTGGACGTCATCGCCGAGGAGGTCGCCCGTCGGCATGCCCTGGCCTACCCGGCGTCCGGCATCCCCCCCTACCACCGCCAGCTCGACATCGGCGGCGAGTACCAGTGGCGCCGGGAGGGACCTCCCCACCTGTTCAGCCCCGAGGCCGTCTTCCGGCTGCAGCACGCCACCCGGCAGGGCCGCTATGACATCTTCCAGCGCTACACCGAGCTGGTCGATGACCAGTCCAGCGACCTGATGACCCTGCGTGGCCTGTTCCGGCTGCGCCCCGACCGCGAGCCGATCGACATCGCCGAGGTCGAGCCGGTGAGCGACATCGTGCGCCGGTTCGCCACGGGCGCGATGAGCTACGGCTCGATCTCTCAGGAGGCGCACGAGACCCTCGCCATCGCGATGAACCGGCTGGGCGGCAAGTCCAACACCGGCGAGGGCGGAGAAGACGTCGAGCGCTTGCTCGACCCGGAGCGTCGCTCGGCGATCAAGCAGGTGGCCTCCGGCCGGTTCGGGGTGACCTCGGCCTACCTGGTCCACGCCGACGACATCCAGATCAAGATGGCCCAGGGGGCCAAGCCCGGCGAGGGCGGTCAGCTGCCTCCCGGCAAGGTCTACCCCTGGGTGGCCCGGACCCGGCACTCCACTCCCGGCGTCGGCCTGATCTCCCCTCCGCCGCACCACGACATCTACTCGATCGAAGACATCAAGCAGCTCATCCACGACCTGAAGAACGCCAACCCCCAGGCCCGTATCCACGTCAAGCTGGTGAGCCAGGTCGGGGTCGGAACGGTCGCTGCAGGCGTGGCCAAGGCCAAGTCTGACGTGGTGCTGATCTCGGGCCATGACGGCGGCACCGGCGCCAGCCCGCTGACCTCTCTCAAGCACGCCGGCACCCCCTGGGAGCTCGGCCTGGCCGAGGCCCAGCAGACGCTTCTGCTCAACGGGCTGCGGGACCGGATCGTCGTGCAGTGCGACGGCCAGCTCAAGACCGGCCGCGACGTGATGGTCGCCGCTCTGCTCGGCGCGGAGGAGTTCGGCTTCGCCACCGCTCCCCTCGTCGTCTCCGGCTGCATCATGATGCGGGTCTGCCACCTGGACACCTGCCCGGTCGGCGTCGCCACCCAGAACCCCGAGCTGCGCGAACGTTACACGGGGCGCGCCGAATACATCGTGACCTTCTTCGAGTACATCGCCGAGCAGGTGCGCGAGCTCCTCGCCGAGCTCGGCTACCGCACTCTGGATGAGGTGATCGGGCGCGCCGACCTGCTGGACACCGACGCTGCGGTCCAGCACTGGAAGGCCTCAGGCCTGGACCTGTCCCCCATCCTGCACCGCCCGGACGTGCCGGAGGAGATGTCCCGCCGCAACAGCACCACCCAGGACCACGGCCTGGATCGGGCGCTGGACAACCAGCTGGTGGACCTCGCGGCCCCCGCCCTGCAGGACGGGACCCCGGTCCAGGCCAGCGTGCCGATCACCAACGTCAACCGCACTGTCGGCACCCTGCTCGGGCACCACGTGACGGTGGCTGCCGGACCAGACGGCCTGCCCGACGGGACGATCGACATCACCCTCACCGGCTCCGCCGGGCAGTCGCTGGGCGCCTTCCTCCCCCGCGGCATCACGCTCCGGCTGGTCGGCGACGCGAACGACTTCGTCGGCAAGGGCCTCTCGGGCGGCCGGATCGTGGTCCACCCACCGGAGGAGGCAGCCCTGGCCAACGATCGCGACAACGTGATCGCCGGCAATGTCATCTGCTACGGCGCCACGTCCGGGCAGGTCAACCTGCGCGGCGTCGTCGGCGAGCGCTTCTGCGTCCGCAACTCGGGCGCGACGGCCGTGGTCGAAGGCGTCGGTGACCATGCGCTGGAGTACATGACCGGCGGCCGAGCCCTGATCCTGGGCCCAACCGGTCGCAACCTGGGCGCCGGGATGTCGGGAGGAACCGCATACGTGCTGGACCTGGACCCCGCCCTGGTGAACCCGCTCGCCCTGGGCGCCGGAGACCTCACCCTGGCGCCCCTGCGCGAGACCCACGACGCCGACGAGGTGCGGGCCCTCATCGCAGAGCACCTCGAGCTGACCGGCAGCCCCGTCGCCGCCACGCTGCTGGACGACGACCAGCTCACCGACCGGATCACCGTCGTCACCCCCCGTCAGTACGCCAGCGTGCTGCGCATCCGCCGGGAGGCGGAGGAGCGCGGCGAGGACCCGAACGGTCCGCACGCCTGGCAGCTCATCCTGGAGGACTCCCATGGCTGACCCCAAAGGCTTCCTGACCCACCGCGAGCGGGAGAACCGGCCCAGCCGCCCCATCCCGGTCCGCATCAAGGACTGGAAGGAGGTGCAGGGCGAGCAGAACACCGAGGTGCTGCAGCGCCAAGCCAGCCGGTGCATGGACTGCGGCATCCCGTTCTGCCACCAGGGTTGCCCGCTCGGCAACCTCATCCCGGAGTGGAACGACCACACCCGGCGGGCCAACTTCGCCGACGCGATCGAGCGGCTGCACGCCACCAACAACTTCCCGGAGTTCACCGGGCGGCTGTGCCCGGCGCCGTGTGAGACGGCGTGCGTGCTGGGGATCAACCAACCGCCCGTGACGATCAAGCAGATCGAGGTCTCCATCATCGACCGCGCCTTCGCCAACGGGCGGGTGCGAGCGGAGGAGCCGGAGTGGCTCAGCGGCAAGACGGTGGCCGTGGTCGGCTCCGGGCCTGCGGGTCTGGCCGCCGCCCAGCAACTCGGACGGGCCGGACACACCGTCGTGGTCTATGAGCGCTCGGACGCGGTGGGAGGTCTGCTGCGCTACGGCATACCGGAGTTCAAGATGGAGAAGGCGGTCCTGGACCGGCGGCTGGTCCAGCTGCGCGGTGAGGGGATCCGTTTCCTCACCAACGTCACCATCGGTGGTGACGGGCCCGACGACCTGTCGCTGGAGCAGCTGCGCGAGCGTTTCGACGCCGTGGTGCTGGCCACCGGCTCCACGGTGCCGCGCATGCTGCAGGTGCCGGGCGCCGAGGCCGAGGGTGTCCACGCGGCGATGGATTTCCTCGTCCCCGCCAACAAGGAGGCGCACGGCGCCGAGCGCGGCATCGATGCTGAGGGCAAGGACGTCGTGATCATCGGCGGCGGCGACACCGGCGCCGACTGTCTGGGCACCGCCCACCGGCACGGGGCGCGCTCGGTGCTGCAGCTGGAGATCATGCCGACGCCGCCCACGGAGCGTCCCGAGCACCAGCCCTGGCCCACCTACCCGATGCTCTACAAGGTCACCGAGGCCCACGAGGAGGGCGGCGACCGCACGTATGGCGTGTCCACCGTCGAGGTGCTCGCCGACGACGAGGGCCGGGTGCGTGCGCTGACCATGGTCGACGGTGCCTTCGTGGACGGGCGATTCCAGCCGGTGGAGGGCACCGAGCGCGAGATCCCGGCTCAGTTGGTGCTGCTCGCGATGGGCTTCGTCGGTCCGGATGAGAGCGCTGCCTCGGGTGAGCAGATCCCCCGCACCCGGGCGAACACCTACGAGCGGGACGCGGACTTCGCCACCCCGCTGGACGGTGTCTTCGCTGCCGGAGACTGCGGTCGCGGCCAGTCGCTGATCGTGTGGGCGATCGCTGAGGGTCGCGCCGCGGCGGCCGCGGTCGACCGCTATCTGTCGGGGTCGACGACCCTGCCCGCCCCGATCCGGCCGACCGACCGCCCCCTGACCGTATGACGTGTCCCTCGCCTCGCGCGTCCGGTGGCGGTTCTGGGTGACCTGGCGCGCGTCCGGTGGCGGTTCTGGGTGACATCTCGCGCGCCCGGTGGCGGTTCTGAGCGACATGGCGCGCGTCCGGTGGCGGTTCTCTAGACTCTCGACCATGGCCAGTCATGAGGGAACGGTCGAGCCTGGCGGTGCGAGCTGGGTGCGTGATCTCGGCGCAGCGACCGTGCGCAAGTGCAGCGTGTCCGAGATGGACAACAACGTCTATCTCATCACCTGCACGGCGAGCGGTGCACGACTCCTCGTCGACGCTGCGGACGACTCCGAGCGCGTCCTGGAGCTGCTCCGCGAGGGTGACGGCACCACCGAGGTTCAGCAGGTCCTCACCACGCACCAGCACTGGGACCACCACCGGGCCCTGCCGGAGGTCGTCGAGGCCACCGGCGCGACGACGCTCGCGGGCGCGGAGGACGCCGACGGCCTGCCCGTCCCGGTCGATCGCCGACTGGGGCACGGTGACACGGTGACCGTGGGCGAGCTGACCCTGGACGTGATCGCCCTGCGCGGACATACCCCCGGCTCGATCGCCCTCGCCCTCCAGGTGCCTGATCATCCAGCCGTCCTGGTGACAGGCGACTCCCTGTTCCCCGGTGGCCCAGGGAAGACGAACTCCCGGGCCGACTTCACCTCGCTGATGGACGACCTGGAGGAGCGTGTCTTCGACCGCTTCGGCGACGACACGCTCGTCCTGCCCGGCCACGGCGACAACACCGTCCTGGGTGAGGAGCGTCCGCACGTGCAGGAGTGGCGGGACCGAGGTTGGTGAGTGGGTCGGCGCGCCCGCGCGTCCACCCGGTGGTCCTGGTCCTGCTGGCCGTCGTCTCGGTCCAGTTCGGCGGCGCGCTTGCCGCCACCCTGCTTCCTCTCGTCGGCGTCTTCGGCTCCGTCCTCCTGCGACTCAGCCTGGCGACCCTGATCCTGTGGGTCTTCGTCCGGCCGCGGCTGCGCGGCCGGAGCCGGGACGACTGGCTGGTCGTCACGTTGTTCGCCCTGGCCCTGACCACGATGAACCTCACCTTCTACGCCAGCCTGACCCGTCTGCCCATCGGCGTGGCGGTGACCATAGAGTTCCTTGGCCCGCTCGCGTTGGCAGCAGCCGTGTCCCGACGAGCGCAGGACCTCGTCTCGGTCGCCGCCGCGCTCGTCGGCGTCATCCTGATCGCCGAGGCGATCACCACGCCGTGGGCCGAGCTCGACCAGTTCGGGATCGCGATGGCAGCCACCGCCGGAGCGTGTTGGGCGGCCTACATCGTGCTGAGCCGACGCACCGGCGCCCGGTTCGCCGGGCTGGACGGCATCGCCATCTGTATGGCGATCGGCACCGTGATGGTGCTGCCCTTCGGTCTGGTGGCGGCCGGCACGTCCCTGTTCGAGCCAGAGGTGCTCGTGCGTGGCCTGGGGATCGCCCTGCTCTCCTCCGCCATCCCGTACAGCCTGGAACTCCTCGCCCTGCGGCACCTGACCTCCGGAACCTTTGGGGTGCTGCTGAGCCTGGAGCCAGCAGCCGCCGCCCTGGCCGGGCTGCTCGTCCTCGGGCAGGTGCTCGGGGCGGCCCAGCTCGCCGGCATGGCGCTGGTGGTGCTCGCGAGCATCGCGGTCCTCGGCCGGCCGGTGCGATCGGTTGAGTCGGAGCAGTGAGGACGCCGCGCTCGACGGCGGCGTGGTGGACGGACCGGCTCAGCTCCCGGCGGGCAGGTTGGTGTTCTGCTCGGCCCGGCCGGACCGCGACTTCAGCAGGCTCGCGACCGTGGTCACGGTCAGGATGGCCACGATCACCAGCAGCGAGGGCACGGGCTCGATCTCCGGGATGGCGTGGACCGGTTCACCGCCGTTGATGAAGAACACCTCGTTCTCGTGCAACGCGTGGATCAGCAGCTTGGCACCGATGAACGCCAGGATCGCCGCGAGGCCGTAGGACAGGTACACGAGCCGGTCGAGCAGTCCGCCCACGAGGAAGTACAACTGCCGCAGCCCGAGCAGCGAGAAGGCATTCGCGGCGAAGATGAGGTAGACCTCCTGGGTGATCCCGAAGATCGCCGGGATCGAGTCGACCGCGAACAGGATGTCTGCGCTGCCGATCGCGACCATGACGACGAGCATCGGGGTGATGAGCCAGCGGCCGTCCCGACGGACCACCATCTTGTCCTCGACGAACCCGTCGGTGGTCGGGAACAGGCGCCGGGCCAGGCGCACCAGCCCGTTCTCGTGGTACTCCTCGTCGTGACCGGTCCCACTGCGCAGCTGCGCCCACGCGGTCCAGAGCAGGAACGCACCGAAGATGTAGAAGATCCAGGCGAAGTTGTTGACGAGGCTGGCGCCCAGGAAGATGAAGACGGTGCGCAGCACGAGCGCGAGGACGATGCCGACGAAGAGCACCTTCTGCTGGAACTCCCGCGGCACGGCGAAGCTGGCCATGATGAGCACGAAGACGAAGAGGTTGTCGATCGACAGGCTCTTCTCCGTCAGGTAGCCCGAGTAGTACTGGACGGCCAGGTCGCTCCCCCAGCCCCACAGCACCACGACACCGAACAGCAGGCCGACGGCGACGTAGGCTGCCGACCACCAGGATGCCTCGCGCAGTGTCGGCGCGTGCGGAGTGCGCACGTGTCCGACCAAGTCGATGGCGAGCATGATGAGGATCGCGGCCACGGTGGCGATCCAGACCCAGATGGGCACGTCCACGGGGCACCTCCGGTGTACGAGGGGACTGTCGGAGGTCTCCTCCGCCCTGGTGCCGCACGTCGACGGTCGGTGAGGGCGGCCGACCCCGAGCCACCTCAGGGAGTGGCTGTGATGACGAGACCGTGCGCTTGGGGAGTACTCCCCTCCAGCGGAAGACGATACCAGACGAGAACCCTCACCCGGTCGCCTCCCGCATCTGACGCAGCTCCTTCTTCAGGTCCTGGATCTCGTCCCGCAGCCGCGCAGCGAGCTCGAAGTGCAGGTCCGTGGCGGCCTGGTGCATCTGCTCGGTGAGCTCGTGGATCAGCTGGGCCAACTCGGTTGCCGGCAACTGGTCGGTGCTCCGCTTCTCGATCACGGTGGTCCCGACGGCCGCGGCAGCACCGCGTCCCCGACCGGTGCCGCGGGACTGCCGCCGACCGCTGCCCATGAGCGACTCGGTGTCGGCATCCTCACGCTCCAGCATGTCGGTGATGTCGGCGATCCGCTTGCGCAGCGGCGTCGGGTCGATCCCGTGCTCGGCGTTGTAGGCCAGTTGCTTCTCCCGGCGCCGGTTCGTCTCCTCGATCGCCTCCTGCATCGAGGGGGTGACGGTGTCGGCATACATGTGCACCTGGCCCGAGACGTTGCGGGCGGCACGGCCGATCGTCTGGATGAGCGAGCGGGTCGAGCGCAGGAAGCCCTCCTTATCGGCGTCCAGGATGCTCACCAGCGACACCTCCGGCAGGTCCAGCCCCTCCCGGAGCAGGTTGATGCCGACGAGCACGTCGTACTCCCCCAGCCGCAGTTCGCGCAGCAGCTCCACCCGGCGCAGCGTGTCGACCTCGGAGTGCAGATAGCGGACCCGCACGCCCTTGTCGAGGAGGTAGTCCGTGAGGTCCTCGGCCATCTTCTTGGTCAGCGTCGTCACGAGCACCCGCTCGTCGCGGGCGGTGCGCTCACCGATCTCGTGCAGCAGGTCATCGATCTGACCACGGGTGGGCTTGAGCACCACCTCCGGGTCGACCAGGCCGGTCGGCCGGATGATCTGCTCGACGGCGCCGTCGGAGCGCGCCATCTCATATTCCCCCGGCGTGGCCGACAGGTAGACCGTCTGACCGATCCGCTCGAGGAACTCCTCCCACTTCAGCGGCCGGTTGTCCATCGCGCTGGGCAGTCGGAAGCCGTGGTCGACCAGGGTCCGCTTGCGAGACATGTCGCCCTCGTACATGGCGCCGATCTGCGGCACAGTGACGTGCGACTCGTCGATGACGAGCAGGTAGTCCTCGGGGAAGTAGTCGAGCAGACAGTTGGGCGCCGAGCCCGCCTCGCGACCATCGATGTGCCGCGAGTAGTTCTCGATGCCGGAGCAGGAGCCGACCTGGCGCATCATCTCGATGTCGTAGGTGGTCCGCATCCTCAGCCGCTGCGCCTCGAGCATCTTGCCCTCACGCTCGAAGCGGGCGAGCTGGTCGGCCAGCTCCGCCTCGATGCCGCCGATCGCCCGCTCCATCCGCTCCGGGCCTGCGACATAGTGCGAGGCGGGGAAGACATACATCTCCTGCTCCTCGCGCACCACCTCACCGGAGACCGGGTGCAGGGTGTAGAGCCGGTCGATCTCATCACCGAAGAACTCGATCCGCAGTGCCAGCTCCTCGTACTGCGGGATGATCTCGACCGTGTCGCCCCGGACCCGGAAGGTGCCGCGGCTGAAGGCCATGTCGTTGCGGTCGTACTGCATCGTGACGAACTGCCGGAGCAGCTCGTCCCGCTCGATCGTCTGCCCCACCTTGAGCCGGACCATCCGGTCGACATACTCCTGCGGGGTGCCGAGGCCGTAGATGCAGGACACTGAGGCCACCACGACGACGTCGCGGCGGGTGAGCAGACTGTTGGTGGCCGAGTGGCGCAGCCGCTCGACCTCGTCGTTGATCGAGGAGTCCTTCTCGATGTAGGTGTCCGTCTGCGGGACGTAGGCCTCAGGCTGGTAGTAGTCGTAGTAGCTGACGAAGTACTCCACCGCGTTGTGCGGGAGGAGCTCACGGAACTCGTTGGCCAGCTGCGCAGCCAGCGTCTTGTTGGGGGCCATCACCAGCGTCGGGCGCTGCACCTGCTCGATCAACCAGGCGGTGGTTGCCGACTTGCCGGTGCCGGTGGCGCCGAGCAGGACGATGTCCTCCTCACCGGCGTGGATCCGTCGGGTCAGCTCGGCGATCGCGGCGGGCTGGTCGCCGCTCGGGGAGAACTCGGAGACCACACGGAACGGGTTGACCGTGCGCTGGAGGTCGGTGGTCGGTCGCATGCTGCCAACCTAACCCCGACGTCTGACAGACCCCTCCCCGAGCAGCAAGCGGCCAGCGGCTAGCCGCGAGTGGCGAGCGGCCGACCGCAACGATCAGCGCAGCAGGCGCTGGTCGTGCAGCACGTCGGCCCAGGTGCGCGCGAGGACCGGCGGGAGGCCGCCCTCCGCCAGCACCGACTCCAGGTCGGCCAGCTGATCGTCGTTCCACCGGAAGCCTGGGGCGGCCCGACCGACGACCAGCGCCATCGCCTGACCCCGGTTGGCCACCGGCACCATGGTGCGCAGGTAGTCCGCCACCAGCGGGTCCACGAGGTCCCGCTGCTCCGCCGACCACAGCCCGCGCGCCAACGCCAGCAGGTGCCGGTTGCTCGTGCCCTCGTCGGCCAGCTGCCGGAGCGCCTCGCGCTTGGCCTCAGCCGTCGGCCGGGCCGCTGCCGCCGCAAGCACGGCCAGCTCACCAGCCGCGGAGGGATCACTCCGACGCTCGGCCTGCATCAGCTCCTCGACGTCCGCCCCGAGCTCGGACAGGCGGACCAGCACGTCCCAGCGCTGCTCCTGACTCAGCGGACCGTGACCGGCACCGTCGTGCAGCCAGGTCCGCAACAGGTCTGCGTCGCCGACGGTCCGGCTGCCCACCTCGAGGGCTGTCTCGACGACCGATGCCGCCACGTCCTCCCCGGAGAGCAGCTCAACGGTCACCTGGCCGAGGCGCCCCAGGAGGGCGGACAACTGGTCGGGCTGAGCCACCTGCCGGATGATCAGACCCGCCCGCCGCAGCACGGGGGACAGCACGAAGGCCGCCGCCTCACCCGGGAGGTGGCTCTCGACAGCGTCGACGAGCACTTCCGGCTCGATCTCGCCCCGACCCGCCAGCTCTAGCAGCGTGGCCCACAGGATGACCCGAGGATGCTCGTCCGGGACCTGGCCGAGCGACTCCCGCACCGCGCTCAGGCTCGCCGCGTCGAGGGCGACCCGGGCGAAGGTGTCACCAGTGCTGTTGGGCACGACGAGGTCCGCCTGCTCAAGCTGCACCTCGGGCGCCTCCGGCGACAGGTCGACGACCTCCTCCCAGACCCGCCCGACGGACCCACCAGGGTGGGACACGGCATACCCGGACACCCGGAGGCGGTGCGGCCTCGCGGGCGCTGACCGACCCGGCTCCAGGACGAGCCGCGGCGTGCCACCAGTCCGCTCGACGCGGATGACGTCGGTCCCGGAGCGCCGCAGCCACGCCTCGACCCAGGCGGGCACGTCCCGGTCGGTGACCGACTGGAGCGAGGCCACGAAGTCCTCCAGCTCTGCCGTGCCGAATCGGGCACCGGTGAGGTGGGCGTTGACCCCGGCGAAGAAGGTCTCCTCGCCGAGCCAGAAGGCGAGCTGACGCAGTGAGGCGTTGCCCTTGGCGTAGGAGATCGGGTCGAAGTTGTTGAAGGCCGAGTCGACGTCCGGGACCTCCTCGGGACGGGGCGCCACCGGGTGCGTCGAGGGACGGTCGTCGGCGGCGTATCCGCCGGCCTTACGGCCCAGGTCGAACTCCGCCAGCGCGCCAGGGGCAGCCCCGGTCGCCTCGGCGACCAGAAAGCCCAGGTAGTCGGCGAAGGACTCGTTCAGCCAGGTGTCCTCCCACCAACGGAAGGTGACGAGGTCGCCGAACCACATGTGCGCCATCTCGTGCGCAATCGTCATGGCGCGGGCGCGGACCAGCACCTCCGGGGTGGTGCCTGCGGGGAGCATCTCGTCCCGGTAGGTGACGCAGCCGGGGGTCTCCATGGCACCCCAGTTGTGGCCCGGGACAAAGGCCTGGTCGTAGGAGTCGAACGGGTAGGGCTCCTCGAAACGATCGGCATACCAGCCATAGGCCGCTTCGGTCTGCTCGCGCAGGACCGGCAGGTCCCGGTCAAGAGCGTCGGCGAGCGAGGCGCGAGCGTGCCAGCCGAAGGGCCGCCCGTCGTGCTCCCAGGTCCGGCTCGCCCACGTGCCCACGTTGACGGTGACCAGATAGGTGGCGATCGGCGGCGTGGGTGCGAACAGCCAGGTCCCGCCCGTCGCCGGGTCGGGATGCTGCAGGGGTATGCCGTTGGCCAGCACCGTGTCTCCCGCCAGGGCGGTCACGGCGACCGAGAAGGGGGCCTTGAGGTCCGGCTGGTCGAAGCAGGGGAAGACCCGGCGGTTGACGTCCATGCCGCCGTAGCAGCCGGCGTAGACGGCGCCGTCGGCCGGATCCACGAACCGGTGCATGCCGTCGCCGTCGGTGACGTAGGGCATCCGGGCGGTGATGATCGCGGTGTTCTGCGCGGCGAGGTCCGGGAGGTGGACCTGGTCGTCCCGGTAGCACGAGGCATCGAGGGGAACACCGTTGAGGGTCACCGACACCGACGCGGCCCGCTGCAGGTCGAGGAAGGTCGACGCAGCGGGCCGCGCGGTGAAGGTGACGGTGGTGGTTGCCTCGAAGCTGTCGTCGCCGGTGAGGTCCAGATGGACCTGATAGGCGATGTCGCTCAGCAGCGAGGCGCGGTCACGGGCCTGGGCAAGGGTGAGGGACACGGTCCCCGACCCTAGCCCGACCCGTCGACCTCAGCGTCGGCGCCCCAGGCCCCGACGCTTGGTCGGGCTCGCCGCGGTGGCGGCAGAGGCGCCGGTGAGCTCGCCGCGCTGCTGCGCCTCGGCGACCTCGAGAGCCAGTTCGCGGCGCAGCGAGGCACGCTCCAGCCGCTGCTGGTCCTTCGTCTCCTTGTTGAAGGCGATCGTGGTGGCGAAGCACATGCCGATCATCACCACGCTGAAGGGTGCGGCCACGAAGATGGCCAGCACCTGAAGTGCTCGCAGCCCGAGCTCTTGTCCTGCGGCCCACAGCACCACGGCGGCGATGACGCCCTCGAGGACCGACCAGGTGACGCGCGACCAGACCGGCGGGTTGGCGCTGCCGCCGTGCGAGATCATGTCGACCACGAAGGAGCCGGAGTCCGAGCTGGTGACGAAGAAGATCACGATCATCAGGATCGCCAGGCCGGACAGGACCGCGGTGCCGGGGATCAGCTCGAGCATCTGGAACAGGCTGGTCGTGTTGTCGACGTCGCCGTCCACGATCAGGCCGCCCTCGCCGACCATCTCGGCCCACAGCGCGGTGCCACCCATGGTGGAGAACCAGATGAAGGTCACGGTGGTCGGGACCAGCAGCACGCCGAGGATGAACTCCCGGACCGTGCGCCCCTTGGAGATGCGGGCGATGAAGACACCGACGAAGGGTGCCCAGCTCATCCACCAGCCCCAGTAGTAGGTGGTCCAAGCCCCGAGCCACTCCTCACCCTCGGCCCCGTAGAAGGGCAGGGTCTGGAAGGCCAGCCCGAAGAAGCCCTGGAAGTAGGCACCCAGGGTGTGCACGAACTCGCGCAGGATGAACAGCGTCGCCGGGCCCAGCACGAGCACGACGAGGAGAAGCACCACGGCCATCACCATGTTGAAGTTGGACAGCCACTTGATGCCCTTGTCCAGACCGGAGACGACCGAGACGGTGGCGATGGCGGTGATCCCGAAGATCAGGCCAACCTGCAGCGGGGTGGTGTCCTCGGCGAACCCGAGGAACTGCAGGCCGCCGGCGATTTGCGCGACGCCGAAGCCCAGCGAGGTGGCGACACCGAAGATGGTGCCGACGATGGCGATGACGTCGATGGTGTTGCCCAGCCAGCCCTCGACGCGGCGGCCCAGCAGCGGCTCGAGCGCGTAGCGGATCGAGACCGGACGGCCCCGGCGGTGGACGGCGTAGGCCATCGAGAGGCCGACGACGACGTAGATGGCCCAGGCGTGCAGACCCCAGTGCAGGAAGGTGCGGGTCATCGCGGCCTGCGCGATGGTCTCCTCGCTGGAGCCGGCCATGTTCGGAGGCGGCCACGCGGTGTGCCAGAGCGGCTCGGCGACGCCCCAGAAGACCAGGCCGATACCCATGCCGGCGGCGAACAGCATCGCGAACCAGGACAGCAGGCCGAACTCCGCGGGCTCGTCATCCTTGCCCAGGACAATGTCGCCCCGACGGCCGAAGGCCATCCACACGGCGAAGAAGACGAAGCCGGTGACGATGAGGACGTAGTACCAGCCCAGGCCGTTCACGACCGCGGTGTTGCCCGTCTCGACGAACTCGGCGAACTGCTCGGGGAAGGCCAGGGTGATCGCGACGAACAGGCCGATGATGGCCAGTGCCGGATAGAAGACCCAGCCCTTCGGCTTCTTCGCGTAGCGGGCGTCGGGGTCCTCCACGGGGGGCAGGGATTTCTGCGTCGGCGGCGGCTCGGTCACGGTTTCAGACATGGGAATCACCTAGGGTCGGTTGCGTATGGAATTCAGCAGCGGATCAGCCTGCCAGGAATTTCCGCCCAGCTCAAGCTCAGGAAATCCCGCGTGGCACGCGCACGGGGAGAAACGACATACGGGAACGGCGAAGGCCCGGCACCCCTGGTGGGGTGCCGGGCCGTGGCAACGAGATCGGCTCAGCCGATCAGGCGCGGATCAGGCGCCGGTGAGCTTCTCGCGGAGCGCGGCCAGGGCCTCGTCGGAGGCCAGCGTGCCGCTGCCCTCCTCCGGGGTGTCCGAGCTGTAGGACGCGGCGGCCGGGGCCACCTCGACGCCAGCCTCGGCGTCGGCCTCGGCAGCAGCCTCCACCTGAGCCTTGTGGGCCTCCCAGCGGGTGTGGGCGTCGGCGTACTCCTTCTCCCACTTCTCGCGCTGAGCCTCGAAGCCCTCGAGCCACTCGTTGGTCTCGGGGTCGAAGCCCTCGGGGTACTTGTAGTTCCCCTCCTCGTCGTACTCGGCAGCCATGCCGTAGAGGGTCGGGTCGAACTCGGCCGCGACCGCCTCGTTGGCCTGCTTGAGCGACAGCGAGATGCGGCGACGCTCCAGGTCGATGTCGATGACCTTGACGAAGACCTCGCCACCGACGGTGACGATCTGCTCCGGCAGCTCCACGTGGCGCTCGGCCAGCTCGGAGATGTGGACCAAGCCCTCGATGCCATCCTCGACGCGCACGAACGCACCGAAGGGCACCAGCTTGGTGACCTTGCCCGGCACGACCTGGCCGATGGCGTGGGTGCGGGCGAAGGTCTGCCACGGGTCCTCGAGGGTCGCCTTCAGCGACAGCGAAACGCGCTCGCGGTCCATGTCGACATCGAGCACCTCGACGGTGACCTCGTCACCGACCTCGACGACCTCACCCGGGTGGTCGATGTGCTTCCAGGACAGCTCGGAGACGTGGACCAGACCGTCCACACCGCCACCAAGGTCCACGAACGCACCGAAGTTGACGATGCTGCTGACGACACCGGAGCGGACCTGGCCCTTCTGCAGCTCCTTGAGGAAGGTGGTGCGAACCTCGGACTGGGTCTGCTCCAGCCAGGCGCGGCGGGACAGGACCACGTTGTTGCGGTTCTTGTCCAGCTCGATGATCTTGGCCTCGATCTGCTTGCCGACGTAGGGCTGCAGGTCGCGGACGCGACGCATCTCGACGAGGGAGGCGGGCAGGAAGCCGCGCAGGCCGATGTCGAGGATCAGGCCGCCCTTGACGACCTCGATGACGGTGCCGGTGACGACGCCGTCCTCCTCCTTCACCTTCTCGATCGAGCCCCAGGCGCGCTCGTACTGGGCGCGCTTCTTGGACAGGATCAGGCGACCCTCCTTGTCCTCCTTCTGAAGGACCAGGGCCTCGACCTCGTCGCCGACGGTGACGACCTCGGAGGGGTCGACGTCGTGCTTGATGGCCAGCTCGCGCGAGGGGATGACACCCTCGGTCTTGTAGCCGATGTCGAGCAGGACCTCGTCCCGGTCGACCTTGACGATGACACCTTCGACGATGTCGCCGTCATTGAAGTTCTTGATCGTTGCGTCGATCGCTGCGAGCAGTTCTTCCTCAGTGCCGATGTCGTTGATGGCGATCTGAGTGGTCTGCTCGGCCGTAGTGGCAGTCATGTAGTAGGGGCTCCGATTGGTGGGCACAGCGTGAGTGGATGGACAATGTGGTTGCGGGCACGCGTGATCACACGCGCCGCGCCCGACTACCCTACCGAGGCGCCCCCACCCAGGTCAAAATGCCCCCTGCCTTGGCAGACTACCGGGGTGGACAGTTCTCCCTCCCCCAGCCCCGATCTGGTGAGCCGACGCGCCGTCGCGCACGACGAGGCAGTGCGGGCGGGCCGGTCCTGGTGGGACGGCGAGGCTGAGAACTACCACGCTGAGCACGGTGCCTTCCTGCGGGACGATCAACTCACCTGGGGGCCTGAGGGCTGGACCGAGGCCGAACTCGGCGTGCTCGACCCGCTGGCCGGCCGGGACATCCTGGAGGTGGGGGCGGGCGCCGCCCAGGGCAGCCGCTGGTGCGCGGGCGAGGGCGCCCGCGTGGTCGCGTCCGACGTCTCGCTCGGGATGCTCAGGGTCGGGGTCCGCCTCGATTCCGGTATGGCGCGACCCACCCCCGCGGCCTATGTCCAGTGCGACGGTGCTCGGCTGCCGTTCGCAGACGCATCCTTCGACATCGTGCTCACCGCCCATGGGGTCCTGGCCTTCGTCCCGGACGCGGGCGCGGCGCTGCGCGAGTGGGCGAGGGTGGTCCGGCCCGGAGGGCAGGTCGTGTTCTCTCTCCCTCACCCGGTGCGCTGGGCCTTCCCCGACGTCCCGGGTGAGGAAGGGCTGACCGTGCGGCACTCCTACTTCGACCGCCGCGCCTATGTCGAGGAGCGCGTGGACGGGACGGCGACCTACAGCGAGCATCACCGCACGCTGGGCGATCTGGTGCGCGCAGTGGTGGGCGCGGGGCTTGTCCTCGAGGATCTTGTCGAGCCGGAGTGGCCCGGCGGTGCGCGCGGTGACCACGTATGGGGCGGCTGGAGCCGTACCCGGGGTGAGTTGCTGCCGGGCACGGCCATCCTCGCCTGTCGGCGTCCGGCCTGACCCCTGCCCTCGTGCCGCTGGACGCGCCAGGTCACGAATCGGACACGGTCCGAGCCGGGATGCTGTTCAGGGGGTGATCTCTCCCCTATGCTCCACCCAGCCGTGCGCGCCGAGGCGCACGCCCCGTGACCATCCAGCTGGAGGAGCAGCAAGTGCGCCCGACTCTTTCGCGTCGTCCCGCACGGCGTGTCGTCGGACCGTGGTATCTGCTGGGAATGTGGCTGGTAGCCGCCTTCCTGGTGTTCTCGCCCGGTGCCGTCGCCCACGCCCAAGGAGCCGATGATCCCTCCCAGGTCAACCTGGATGAGAACGAGTACCGCGTCGCGGTCAACATCCGCTATGACAACGAGCCGGTGGAGAACGCCCGGGTCGTCGTCTCAGGCGGTGGCTACGAGGCGGAGGCAGTCACCAACGATCGTGGCCAGGCCCGGATCGGTGTCCCCACGACCGATGCCTATGAGGTCCTGGTCGATGAGGAGACGCTGCCGGAGGGCGTGACCGTCGACGGTGAGAACCCCCTGACCGTGGAGTACGGCTCGCAGTCCTTCCGCCCCGCGAACTTCTTCCTCGGTGAGGGCGAGCGACAGACCACCGGGTTGATGAACCAGTTCGTGGAGCGCCTCGTCAACGGGCTCAACTTCGGCCTGATGTTGGCGCTGGCAGCGATCGGCCTGTCGCTGATCTTCGGCACGACCGGCCTGACGAACTTCGCGCATGCCGAGATGGTCACGCTCGGCGCGGTCCTGGCCTGGGCTTTCGGGGTTTTCCTCGGGTGGCCGATCTGGATCGCGATCATCCTGGCCGTGGCCCTCAGTGGCGTCTTCGGCTGGGCGGTCGACGCCGGGATCTGGCGCCCGATGCGGCGCCGAGGCATCGGGCTCGTCCAGCTGATGATCCTGACCATCGGGTTCTCGCTGGCTCTGCGCTACGTCTTCCAGTACTTCATCGGTGGCGGGACCTACCAGTTGCCGGGAGCCGGTGGCACGCGACACCAGATCCTGGGTCCGATCCGCCTGTCCACGATCGACATGGTGAGCATGGGCGTCTCCGTCTTGGTCCTGCTCGGCGTGGCCTTCTGGTTGTTGCGCACCCGCACCGGCAAGGCGACCCGCGCGGTTGCCGACAACCGGCCGCTGGCCGCCGCGAGCGGTATCGACGTCGAGGCCGTCACCCGGATCGTGTGGATCGCCGGTGCTGCGCTGGCGGGTCTGTCCGGCGTGCTGTGGGCCTACTTCAGACCCGGCATCAAGTGGGACATGGGTGCCCAGATCCTGCTCCTGATCTTCGCCGCGGTCTGCCTCGGCGGCCTCGGTACCGCCTTCGGCGCGCTCATCGGCGCCCTGGTGATCGGGGTGCTCGTCGAGGTATCCACCCTGTGGATCCCCTCGGACATCAAGTACGTCGGCGCGCTCGGCGTCCTCGTCCTCATCCTCCTCGTCCGCCCGCAAGGTTTGCTCGGGCGACGAGAAAGAATCGGATAGCGAAGAGTAGGGAGATAGTCAGATGGACTGGGGCGCGATCCTCAACAACACGGCCAACTTCATGCTCTCGCCCGAGACGATCGGCTTCATGCTGGCCGCGCTCGGCCTGTCGATTCACTTCGGCTACGCAGGGCTGCTCAACTTCGGCATGGCGGGCTTCATGGCTATCGGGGCCTACGGCTACGCCATCTCGATCCTGTCCTTCGGCCTGCCCTGGTGGGTGGCCATCATGGTCAGCATCGTCGGCGCGGTCATCTTCGCCTTCATCCTGGGTATCCCGACACTGCGGCTCCGCGGCGACTACCTGGCGATCGTGACGATCGCCGCCGCGGAGATCGTTCGACTGCTCTTCCAGTCGCGGGTCTTCGACACCTGGACCAATTCCGCGGACGGCCTCGGCGGCTACCACGCCGGCTTCCGCGCGGCGAACCCATTGCCCGCTGGCACCTACGGCATCGGCCCATGGACCTACTCCGCCGACCAGTGGTGGGTGCGCGTCTTCGGCCTGCTCCTGGTGGCCCTGACCCTGGTCTTCGTCTGGCTGCTGATGCGCAGCCCGTGGGGTCGCGTGCTTCGCGGCATCCGCGAGGACGAGGACGCGGTCCGTTCGCTGGGCAAGAACGTCTTCCTCTACAAGATGCAGGCCCTGATCATCGGTGGTGTCCTCGGTGCCCTGGGTGGCGTGGTCATCGCTCTCCCCTCGGCCGTGATTCCGCAGTACTACCTGCCGAGCCTGACGTTCTTCGTCTGGACAGCGCTGTTGCTCGGTGGCGCGGCGACACTCTTCGGGCCGGTGCTCGGCGCCGTTCTCTATTGGGCCGTGATGGCCTTCCTGGCGGGTGTGCTCCCGCAGATGGCCGCGCAGGGCTGGCTGCCGATGAGCACCGCCCAGGCCGGGCACCTGCGCTTCATCCTGGTCGGTGTGGCGCTGATGCTGCTCGTGGCATTCAGACCCCAGGGCATCCTGGGCAGCAAGAAGGAGATGACCTTTGTCAAGTAACGAGATGCAGCTGCCCGAGGAGCAGAGCAGCCTCGAGGACAAGGTCGTCGACCACGAGGGTGACTTCGGCGAGGGGCACCTCACCGATGATCCGGACATCGTCGTGGAGAGCCTGGACATCGAGCCCACGCATGAGGTGCACCAGGAGCACGACCTGGCGACCGGACCGGCCGCCCCGGGTGTCCCCAAGCGTGACCCGATCATGGTCGTCGACAACATCACCCGCACCTTCGGCGGTATCACCGCCGTGGACGTGCAGCACGTGGAGATTCCGCGCAACGCCATCACCGCCCTCATCGGGCCCAATGGTGCCGGCAAGACCACCTTCTTCAACCTGCTCAGCGGCTTCGACAAGCCGGACTCCGGCACCTGGTCGTTCAACGGTCGGGGCTTGGCCGGCGTCCCGGCGTGGAAGACCGCCCGGATGGGGCAGGTCCGCACCTTCCAGCTGACCAAGGTGCTCCAGCGGCTCACGGTTCTGGACAGCATGAAGTTGGGTGCGACCAAGCAGACCGGCGAGCGGCTGCTCAGCAGCGTCTTCCCCTTCCTGTGGTCCAAGCAGGAGAAGGAGATCGAGGCGCGAGCCCTCGACCTGCTGGCCCGCTTCAAGTTGATCGACAAGAAGGACGACTACTCGGCGGCTCTCTCCGGTGGCCAGCGCAAGCTGCTTGAGATGGCGCGCGCGCTGATGACCGAGCCGGAGTTCGTGCTCCTGGACGAGCCGATGGCCGGCGTCAACCCGGCCCTGGTGCAGTCGCTGCTCGATCACGTCATCGACCTCAAGGAGCAGGGCATGACCGTGCTCTTCGTCGAGCACGACATGCACATGGTCCGCCACATCTCCGACTGGGTCATCGTGATGGCCGAGGGTCGGGTCGTGGCCGAAGGCCCGCCCCACGAGGTGATGAAGGACCCGGCCGTCGTGGACGCCTACCTGGGCAGCCACCTCGACCAGGACATCGGTGTGATCACCGGCCGGTACGACGAGGAGGGCAACAGGGTCCGATGAGCACCCCCGCGAACACCCCAGACAACACCCACCCCCACGACGAAGCACACCACGACGAAGCGCGTCACCACGAAGCTCACCACGACGAGGCGCGTCACCACGAGGCACCGGTGACCGCCGACGAGCGCGAGCGGCACGATGCGGTGCCGGAGGGAGTCGAGGGCAAGGACCTGGTCGTCGATGTGGACAGCATCACGGCTGGCTACCTACCCGGCATCAACATCCTCACCGACACCAACCTCCGGGCCTACGACGGCGAGTTGATCGGCATCATCGGCCCCAACGGCGCCGGCAAGTCGACCCTGCTGAAGTCGATCTTCGGCCTGGTCAACGTCCGGTCCGGGCAGATCACGCTGCGCGGAGAGGACATCACTAACCTCAAGGCCAACAAGCTCGTGGCCAAGGGTGTTGGTCTGGTCCCGCAGACCGAGAATGTCTTCCCGACCCTGACCATCCAGGAGAACCTGGAGATGGGCGCCTACCAGCGGCCGAGCACGATCAAGGAGAACCTCCCCTTCGTGCTCGACATCTTCCCGGCGCTGAAGGACCGTCTCAATCAGATGGCGGGTTCGCTCAGTGGTGGTGAGCGCCAGATGGTGGCGATGTCCCGCGCGTTGATGATGCGCCCGGACGTGCTCCTGCTGGACGAGCCGTCGGCTGGCCTCTCGCCGGTTCGTCAGGACGACGCCTTCATCCGCGTCTCCTCGATCAACCAGGCAGGCGTGACCGTGATCATGGTCGAGCAGAACGCCCGCCGCTGCCTGCAGATCTGTGACCGCGCCTATGTGCTCGATCAGGGCCGAGACGCGCATACCGGCACGGGGCGCGAGCTCCTGAACGACGAGCGGGTCATCGGCCTCTACCTCGGCACGCTCGGCCAGGAGTGACCTCGCACCACGGCTGAGAGAGCTCGGCGCCCGTCGCGCACGGCTGGAGGACGAGCGACGCAGGACGAGCACGACAGCACAAGGAACAGAAGGCCCCGGATCCGTCCGGGGCCTTCTGCTGTGCCAGGGTCCATGGCGGACGCGTCCGGTGACCCCCTGAGGCGACACCACGCGCGTCCGGTGGCCCGCTGGGGCGACACCACGCGCGTCCGGTGGCCCGCTGGGGCGACACCACGCGCGTCCAGTGGCCCGCTGGGGCGACACCACGCGCGTCCAGTGGCCCGCTGGGGCGACACCACGCGCGTTCGGTGGGAAAGCATGGCACGACGAAGGAGGGCCCCGGGGCAGTTGCCCCGGGGCCCTCCTCGTGACGGGAGTCGATCAGTTGGTGCGGACCGGCTCGTTGTCGGAGTTGAACTCGAAGATGCCGATGGTGGCCTCGGTCGGGTCACCGTTCTCGTCGAAGGTGATCGGGCCGGACGGGCCGTCCCAGTCCACGACGCCACCGTCGATGATGATCTGCGCGGCCTCGGCGAAGTCGGTCACCTTCTGACCGCCACCGGAACCACCGGAGACCTCCTGCATCTTGCTGGCCATGTCGGAACCCTCGGTGGAGTCGGCAGCCATCGCGGCCAGCGCGGCGAGGATCACGGCGTCGTAGGACTCGGCCGCGTAGTTCCAGTCGCGCAGCTCGTTGTTGCCCTCGGCGGTCCACGCCTCGTTCAGCTTGTCGCGGAAGTCGTCACCCAGGTCCGGGCCGGGCGTGGTGCCCTTGGAGCCCTCGAGCAGACCCTCGTCGAAGTCCTCGCTGTAGTCGGCCAGGTTGCCGTCCACCAGGTAGAGGTTGCCGGTGTCGAAGCCAGCGGCGTTCAGGGCCGGAGCGATGGTCTTGATCTCATCGAAGGTGATCAGAGCCAGGGCGTCGGGGTTCTGCGCCATCACCGAGCTGATCTGCGCGTCGAACGTGGTGTCACCGGCGTTGTAGGACTCGGAGACGACGACGCTGCCACCAGCGGCCTCGAAGGTCTCGGTCAGCGCGGCCTCCAGGCCGGTGCCGTAGGCGTCGTTGAGGTAGATGATGCCCAGGTTCTGCACACCGTCCTCGGCGATCAGGTTGCCGAGCACCTCACCCTGGAGCAGGTCCGAGGGTGCCGTGCGGAAGTACAGACCGTCATCCGGCCAGTCGGTGAAGTCCGGCGAGGTGTTGGCCGGGGAGATCATCAGCACCCCAGCACCCACGACCTCGTCGATGAACAGCTTCGACACACCGGAGGATGCCGCACCGACGATGACGTTCACGCCGGCGTTGAGCAACTGGGGAACGGTGGTGGCGTAGGCGCGGTTGTCAGCGTCACCGGAGTCGCCGTAGGTGACGTTGACGGTGATGCCCGCGTCCGCCTCGTTGATCTCCTTGACCGCCAGCGCGACACCCGCCTCCTCGGGCGGCCCGAGGAAGGCCAGCGCACCGGTCTGGGGCAGAACGGTGCCGACCTCGAGGGTCAGGTCCCGCTCGCCAGCCTGGCCGGAGGCCTCCTCCTGGTCGCCACCAGCAGCGGGGGACTCGGTGGTGCCGCCTTCGTCGGCAGGCTCCGTGGCGCCGTTGTCGCCATTACCGCCACCATTGCAGGCGGCCAGGATCAGGCTCGTGGCCGCGACCGCTGCCAGGCCGCGCACGGCCCCGCTGCCGCGTCGACGGAGAGTGGTTGAGCTCATGTTGCTCCTCATGGGTACGGGTGGCAGCCACGATGCCGCCACGGGTGTGCCCTGAACGTAAAGGGCGGCCCATCGGATGACAAGCATTCGCGGGCAGATTCGTGCGGATCGTTCCCCATTCGTTATCTGGGGTGATGGAGCTGTCACCGCCACCGTGGTCGCCCCGACATCGCCGCCCTTCTAATGAGCGGCGTCGTGCCAGCTGCGCCCGACCCCGACGCTGACGTCGAGCGGGACGTCGAGGTCAGCCGCTGCGCCCATCTGCTCCCGCACGATCTGCTCGACCTGCTCGGCCTCACCGGACGCGATCTCCAGGACCAGCTCGTCGTGCACCTGCAGCAGCATGCGTGAGCGCACCCCGGCCTCCCGCAGCGCCTCCTCCGTGCGCAGCATCGCCACCTTGATGAGGTCGGCCGCCGAGCCCTGGATGGGGGCGTTCAGCGCCATCCGCTCAGCCATCTCACGCCGCTGCCGGTTGTCGCTCGTCAGGTCCGGCAGATGGCGACGCCGCCCGAGGATGGTCTCGGTGAAGCCGGTGCGGCGAGCCTCGGCCACGATATCGCGCAGGTAGTCACGCACGCCGCCGAAGCGCTCGAAGTACTCCTCCATCAGCTCCTTCGCCTCGGCCGTGGAGATCCCGAGCTGCTTGGACAGGCCGAAGGCCGACAGCCCGTAGGCCAGGCCATAGCTCATCGCCTTGACCTTGGCCCGCATCTCCACGGTGACGTCCTCGGGCTGGACACCGAAGACGCGCGAGCCGACGAAGCGGTGCAGGTCCTCCCCGGTGCGGAAAGCCTCGATCAGGCCCTCGTCCCCGGACAGGTGGGCCATGATCCTCATCTCGATCTGGCTGTAGTCCGCCGACATCAGCGACTCAAACCCACCAGCACCGCCGGCGCCCTCACCGCCCACCACGAAGACCTCCCGCAGTCGGCGCCCCTCCTCGGTGCGGATCGGGATGTTCTGCAGGTTGGGCTCGGTCGAGCTCAGCCGTCCGGTGGCGGCGATCGTCTGCTGATAGGTGGTGTGGATCCGGCCGTCATCGGCGACCGAACGGATCAGCCCCTCGGCGGTGATGCGCAGCCGAGTCTTGTCGCGGTGACGCAGCAGCGCCTCGAGGAAGGGGTGCTCGGTCTGGGCATACAGGCCAGCCAGTGCGTCGGCGTCAGTGGTGTAGCCGGTCTTGGTCCGCCGGGTCTTGGGCAGCTCCAATTTCTCGAAGAGCACCACCTGCAGCTGCTTGGGAGAACCCAGGTTGACGGTGTCGTCCCCGATCGCCTCCCAGGCATCCTGCTGGGCCTCCTGCATCGCGGTCGCGAACTCACCCTCCAGCCGCTCCAGCGCCTCAAGATCGACGGCGATCCCGACCTGCTCCATCCGGCGCAGCACGCCGACCAGCGGCAACTCCACCTCAGTGAGCAGGTGGCGCTCCTGCTCGTCCGCGAGCTCCTCATCCAGGGCGTCAGCCAGGTCGTGGACGGCACGCGCATGCACCATCGCCGAGCGAGCCTCGGAGCGGTCGGCCTCGTCGTCGTCGAAACTCAGGTCCAGGGTGCCCTGCGCGGCCGGTTCGTCATCGAGGCGCAACTCCCGGCGCAGATAGCGCAGCGACAGGTCCGCCAGGTCGTAGGAGCGCTGGTCCGGACGCACCAGGTAGGCCGCCAGGGCGGTGTCGCTGACCACGCCCTCCACCGGCAGCCCACGCGCCTCGAGAGAGGCGATCTGGCCCTTGCCGTCGTGCAGGGCCTTGGGGCGGGCAGGATCGGCCAGGTAGCCGGCCAACGCGCTCTCGTCCGCCGGCTCCAGGGCCCCCGGGTCACCGAGGTCCACGTATGCCGCGTGCTCGGCTCCCGCGATCCCGATCCCGGTGGCTTCGCCCGGGCCGGCCGGGGTCCGGGGCGCGGCGTGGACGACCAGCGCGGTCCGCTCCCCTGCCGAGGCGTGCTGCTCCAGCCAGGCGGACACCTCGCCCGCGCCCAGGCGCTGACCCACGACGTCGATGCCCTCCTCGGCCTCGGACTCTGCGGAGTCCAGGGTGGCGAATAACCGGTCCCGCAGGACCCGGAACTCCAGGCCGTCAAAGACCCGGTGCACCTCTTCGCGGTCCCAGCCCTTCATCGCCAGATCCGCCACGCTCACCGGCAGCTCGACATCGCCGACGAGCTGGTTCAGCCGCCGGTTGCGCAGCACCTGGTCCAGGTGGTCGCGGGTGGCCTGACCGGCCTTGCCGGTGAGCTTGTCGACGTTGTCCACGATCCCCGACAGATCGCCATACAGACCCAGCCACTTGGCGGCCGTCTTGGGCCCGACCCCGGGGACGCCAGGCAGGTTGTCCGAGCTCTCCCCCACCAGCGCCGCGAGGTCGCTGTAGCGCTCCGGCGTGACGAGGTACTTCTCCTCGACCGCCGTCGGATCCATCCGCCAGGTCTCAGACACGCCGCGGACCGGGTAGAGCAGCAGCGTCTTCTCATCCACGAGTTGGAGCGCGTCCCGGTCTCCCGACAGGATGACCACCTCCATCCCCTCCGCCCGGGCCTGCCCGGTGAGGGTGGCGATGATGTCATCCGCCTCGAAGCCCTCCACCTCGACGTGGGTGATGCGCAGGGCGTCCAGCACCTCCTTGACCAGATCCACCTGGCCCTTGAACTCCGACGGGGTGCTGGCCCTGCCCGCCTTGTACTCGGCATACTCCTGGGTCCGGAAGGTCTGCCGGGAGCGGTCGAAGGCGACTGCGAGGTGGGTGGGCGCCTCGTCCCGGAGCACGTTGATCAGCATCGAGGTGAAGCCGTAGACCGCGTTGGTGCTTTGGCCGGTGGTCGTGGAGAAGTTCTCCACCGGCAGCGCGTAGAAGGCTCGGTAGGCCAGCGAATGTCCGTCCAGCAGCAGCAGTCGACTCACGCATGGCAGCCTATGTCCCGTGACCGACAGACCTGAAGCCCCGCCCGTCACTCGTCTCGAGGACCTCCCGTTCGACGCCTCCGGCACGCTCTCCGAGCGGATGGGTATGGAGATTCTCCAGGCCAGCGCCGAACGCACCGTGGCCCGGATGCCGGTCGAGGGCAACACCCAGCCCTACGGGCTGCTCCACGGTGGCGCCTCCGCCGCCCTCGCGGAGACCGTGGGCTCGATCGCCGCTGCCCTCCACGCGGGTCCCGATCGGATCGCCGTCGGGGTGGATCTGAACGCGACCCACCACCGTGCGGTGAGGGAAGGCTGGGTGACCGGCGTGGCCACGCCGTTGTCGCTCGGGCGGTCCGTCGCCTGTTACGAGGTCGTGGTGAGCGATGAGCAGGAGCGTCGGGTGTGCACCGCCCGGCTGACCTGCGCACTGCGGGACCGAGCCCCCGGACGCTGAGCGGGCCGTACTCTTCGGCCATGGATGGAGCCTTCCCCGGGCTGGGGACCGTCATCAACGTCGTCGCCGTCATCGGTGGATCGATCATCGGGATCCTGGCCGGGCACCGGCTGCCCGAGCGGGTCCGGGACGTGGTGACCGACTGCCTGGGCCTGGTGACCCTCCTCGTAGCCGTCCTGTCGGCCCTCGAGGTGACCTCCCCCGCCCTGCGCGAGGCGGTCGGTCAGGGCGTCCCCGTGCTCATTGTCCTGGGCAGCCTGCTCATCGGCGGCATCACCGGATCGCTCCTGCGGATCGAGGAACGCCTGGAACGCCTCGCCGGGAACGTGCAGCGACTCGTCTCGCGGCTGGGCGGGCGCACCGAGCGTGGCCATGCTGCGCGGGAGCGGTTCATCGAGGGATGGCTGACCGCCTCATTGCTCTTCTGCGTCGGTCCGCTGACGGTGCTGGGATCGCTCTCGGACGGGCTGGGCCTGGGGATCGACCAGCTGGCCCTGAAGTCGGCGCTGGACTTCTTCGCCTCCCTCGCCTTCGCGTCCACCTTCGGGATCGGCGTGCTCTTCTCCGCCGTGTCGGTAGCCGTCGTCCAGGGTGGGCTGACCGTCGTGGGCGTCACGCTGGGCGAGGTGGCCTCGGAGGCGCACGTCGCCGCACTCACCGCTGTCGGTGGGCTGCTGCTGGTCGGGATCGCCCTGCGGCTGCTCCGGATCCGGCAGATCCCGGTCGGTGACCTGCTGCCGGCGCTCGTGGTGGCACCGATCCTGGTCTCGGTGGTGGCCCAACTCCGCTGACGGTTCGCCCGTCTGACGGTGCCAGCGGCCTGGCGCTGCCCGCAGCCTGACGCTGACTACTTCTTGGCGGGCATCCCGGCGATGACTGCGTCGGCGACCTCGCGCATCGACAGGCGGCGGTCCATGGCGGCCTTCTGGATCCAGCGGAAGGCGTCGGCCTCGCTCAACTTGAGCTGGGTCATCAGCAGGCCCTTGGCCCGGTCCACGCGCTTACGGGTCTCGAAGCGTTCGCCGAGGTCGGCCACCTCGCTCTCCAGCGCCTTGCGCTCGGCCCAGCGGGCGCGGGCGATGTCGATCGCCGGGAGCACGTCAGCCGCGCTGAACGGCTTCACCACGTAGGACATGACGCCCGCATCTCGGGCTCGCTCGACGAGGTTCTTGTCACTGAAAGCGGTGAGCATCACCACCGGTGCCAGACCCTCTCGACCGATCTGCTCGGCCGCCGAGATGCCGTCCATCGTGGGCATCTTGATGTCCATCACGACGAGGTCGGGCTCGGTCTCTTTCACCAGCTCCACGGCCTGCTCGCCGTCGACGGCCTGGCCCACGATCTCGTGGCCGGCCTCGGTGAGCATCTCGGCCAGATCCATCCGGATCAGCGCCTCGTCCTCGGCGAGCACGATCCGCAGACCCTGCTCGGCAGCTCCACCGTCGGCGTCCTCGCCGGTCGGCTCGGTCGAGGTGGCGTCAGCGTCCGCAGGACGCTCCTTCTCGGCGACCTGCCCCTCGACCTGCTCCTCGGCGTCGCCCGGCTCGGAAGTCTGCGTCTTTGCATCGGTCACGGCGTCAGCCTATCTGTGTGTCATGGCCCCGGACCACCGCTGGTCAGGGGTTTGTTGTGCCGGGAGCGGGACTTGAACCCGCACGCCCTTTCGGGCAGAGCATTTTGAGTGCCCCGTGTCTGCCATTCCACCACCCCGGCGGGGGCTCGGACGAGCGAGTACAGCATACCGGCCCGTCCAGGTGGCCTCGTGCGCCCCGATGCGTGCCCCGCTGGGCGGGCTGTCTGGCGCCTCGTGCCCTTAGACCACGGGATCTGCCTGATAGGCCGGGGCCTGACCGAAGATCACGTCGCCGACGCGGTGCAGGCGCAGGGCGTTGGTGGTGCCCGAGACCCCGGGGGGCGAGCCGGCGACGATCACCACCAGGTCGCCGTGCTCGCACCGTCCCTCACGCAGCAACACCTCCTCGACCTGCTGCACCATCTGGTCGGTGTGCCAGACGAAGGGCACCAGGAAGGTCTCCACGCCCCACGTCAGCGCGAGCCGCGAGCGCGTGGCCTGCTCGGTCGTGAAGGCCAGCATCGGGGTCGCTGCGCGCATGCGCGCCATCCGGGTGGTGGTGTCACCAGAGCTGGTGAAGGTCACCATGAACTTGATGCCGTCCAGCGAGTCCGCCAGCGACAGGGCAGCTCGGGTGACCGCGCCGCCGGGCGTCTTGGGCTTGGTGGAGATCGGGGCGATCCGGTCCAGGCCGTGCTCCTCGGTGCTGGAGATGATGTCGGCCATCGTCTGAACCGCACGGATCGGCCAGGCGCCGACCGACGTCTCGCCGGAGAGCATGATGGCGTCGGCGCCGTCCAGGACCGCGTTGGCGCAGTCGCTGGCCTCAGCGCGTGTGGGGCGCGGGTTCTCGATCATCGACTCCAGCACCTGCGTCGCGACGATGACCGGCTTGGCCTTCTCGCGACACTTCTGGATGGCGTCCTTCTGCACGAGCGGGACCTGCTCGAGCGGCAGCTCCACACCGAGGTCACCGCGGGCCACCATCACTCCGTCGAAGGCATCGATGATCTCGTCGAGGTTCTCGACCGCCTGCGGCTTCTCGATCTTGGCGATGACGGGCAGCTTGCGCCCCTCCTCCTCCATGATCCGGTGCACCGGCTCGACGTCGGCAGCCGATCGGACGAAGGACAGCGCGATGAAGTCGACGCCGCTGCGGATGGCCCAGCGCAGGTCCTCTTCGTCCTTCTCCGACATCGCCGGGACACTCACCGCGGTACCGGGCAGGTTGATGCCCTTGTTGTTGGAGACGACGCCGCCGACGACGACCTCGGACCGAACGTCCTGGTCGTCGACGTGGGTGGCGCGCAGCATGACCTTGCCGTCATCGATGAGCAGGTCGTCACCGACGGCCACATCACCCGGCAGGCCCTTGTAGGTGGTGCCGACCTCGTGCTGATCACCAGGGACGTCCCGGTTGGTGATGGTGAAGACGTCGCCGGGGGCCAGCGTGACCGGCCCAGAGGCGAAGGTGGTGGTACGGATCTTGGGGCCCTGCAGGTCCGCGAGCACCGCCACAGCGTGACCCACCGTGTCACCGGCGCGACGGACGCTCATATAGCGCTCGTAGTGCTCCTCGTGGCTGCCGTGGGAGAGGTTGAGGCGGGCGACGTCCATGCCAGCCTCGACGAGCGCGGTGATCTGCTCTTCGGAGGCGGTGGCGGGACCCAGGGTGCACACGATCTTGGCTCGACGCATGACACCAAGCCTAATGCTCCCAGCGACCTCCGCGGACCTCGACTGCCATTACGTCACCTCACGCTGTGCAGCCCGCACGAGCACGCGTTAAGGAGCCCCACACGCAGAGGTTCCAGCACACAGGTTCCAGCAGGTCCAGCGCGCTCCTTCCAGCGGGATGCGCGGGTGCGCGATCAGGAGTGCGTCGCGAGGACCGTGTCCACGTCGATCGTGCGCTCCATCAGGCCGCGCATCTCGTCGTCACTGATCTGCGTGCCGTTGACGAACATCCGCGGGGTCCCGGTGACGCCGTCCTGGTTGGCCCGCTGCTGCATGTCGTCCACGTAGTCCTGGTAGGGCCGCTCGGCGACACACGAGGAGAAGGTGTCGAGGTCGCCACCGGTGATGCCGGCGGCCTCGCCGGTCGCGACGAGCTGCTCATCGCTCCAACCCTGGCCTTCCTGCGGTTGGGCGGTATACAGGTCCTGGTAGAAGGGCAGGAAGGCCCCGGCGTCGTCGGCGCAGAGGGCTGCGTTGGCTGCCCGCGCCGAGTTCTCCCCCGCGATCCGGCCGTCCAGGAAGGACATCAGGGTGACGGTGAGATTGACCTCCCCGGCCTCCACCTTCTGCTCCAACTCCTCCCCTACGGCCACCTCGAGGTCACCGCAGAACGGGCACTGGAAATCGCCATAGACATGGACCTGGGTGACCCCGTCGCCGGCATCCACACCTGGCCCGGAGCTGATGCCCCCACCCTGGCTGAGCGCGTTGGCGCTGCCGCTCGACTCCAGCGAGTCGCCGCTACGGATCGCCAGCCAGACCAGCACGCCGATCAGCGCAACGACCAGCACCACGACGCCGCCGATCAGGGCCGACGACGGTCCCTGGCTGACGGGCTTGACCTCGGGGGCGGGCGGACGGGGCATGGGTGTCACGGTCCTTTCTGGAGCTGAGCATCGAGGGAGAAGGGGGTGCGCGGACGGATGACCAACCAGGCCGCGAGGGCGAGGAAGGCGATGTCGCGCAGGATGTCCAGAAGGTAGGTGGTCTCATCCGGATCCACCGGCCCCCCGGAGCCGAAACAGCCGCAGTCGATGGACAGGCCGCGCGCCCAGGCCGAGATGATGCCGCCGATGAACACGATCATCAGCACGCCGGTCGCAGCGGCAGCCCACCGGGTGAGCAGCCCGACAAGAAGGAGCAGACCGAGGGCGATCTCGACGATGGGGAGCATCACCCCGATGAAGCGAGCCAGGTCATAGCTGAACAACTCGTACGCGAGCACGTTCTGGGTCGAGCCGGTCAGATCGGTGATCTTCACCCAGCCCGCGACGAGCAGCACACCGGCCAGCACGGCGCGAGCGAGCAGGCCGACCAGGTCCGGCGCCGACCAGCGTGTCCTCACCGTCGCACGCCCTCCGCGAGCTCCTCGGTCAGCCGGGTCAACTCGGCCAGCGAGCGGTCGGCGCCCAGGGCGCGCACCAGGGCCGACCCCACGATCACGCCGTCGGCGAAGGAGGCGACCTCGGCCGCCTGCGCCCCGGTGCTCACGCCCAGGCCGACGCACAGGGGCAGCTCGGTCACGGCCCGAGTCCGCTTCACCAGATCGGGGGCGCCCTGACCGACCTGGGCACGCGTACCGGTGACCCCCATCGTGGAGGCGACGTAGACAAATCCCCGGCACGCCTCCGCGGTCATCCGCAGTCGCTCGTCGCCCGAGCTCGGCGCGACCAGGAAGATCGGGGCGAGGCCATGTGCGTCGGCCGCGCTGCGCCATACCTGGGCCTCGTCGGGGATCAGGTCCGGGGTGATCAGACCAGCGCCGCCCGCGTCCGCGAGCTCGGCGGCGAACTGGTCGATCCCGTGCCGGAGGATCGGGTTGTAGTAGGACATGACCACGGGGACGGCGCCGGCCTCGCGCACCGAGGCGACAACGTCGAAGACCTGGGCCAGCCGGAAGCCGGCCTTCAGCGCCTCGGAGGCAGCCTGCTCGATGACCGGACCGTCCATCAACGGATCGGTGTAGGGGACGCCGACCTCGACCACATCGGCACCGGCCTCGGCGACAGCCCGGACCGCCTGCACGGAGGTCTCCAGGTCGGGATAGCCCGCGGGGAGGTAGGCAACCAGCGCCGCCCGGCCCTCGGACCGGGTGCGCGTGAAGAGCTCGTCCAGAGCGTTCACCAGCCGCTCCCTTCCGCCTCGGCGACGGGTGCATCCGCCTTGAGCTGCTCGGCCTCGACGAGCTCCTCCCCGTCCACCAGCCCGAACCACCGGGCCGCGGTGTCCACGTCCTTGTCGCCGCGACCGGAGAGGTTCACCAGGACGAGCGGCTGCTCGATGCCGGCCTCGGTGAGCTCACGCCCGACCCGCACGGCGCCGGCCAGCGCGTGCGCGCTCTCGATCGCCGGGATGATGCCCTCGGTGCGGCAGAGCAGGGCGAAGGCGTCCATCGCTTCGGCGTCGGTCACCGGTGCGTAGCGCGCGCGGCCGCTGTCGTGCAGGAAGGAGTGCTCGGGACCCACGCTGGGATAGTCCAGTCCGGCCGAGACCGAGTGGGTCTCCAGGGTCTGGCCGTCCTCGTCCTGCAGCACGTAGGACGCGGCCCCGTGCAGCACCCCCGGCGAGCCGCCGGAGAAGCGCGCGGCGTGTCGGCCGGTGCCGACACCTTCGCCGCCGGCCTCGAAGCCGTGCAGCTGGACCGCGTCGTCCTCGCGGAAGGCGTGGAAGATGCCCATGGCGTTGGAGCCGCCCCCGACGCAGGCGCACACGGCGTCCGGCAGCCGGCCGGTGCGCTCCAGGATCTGCGCCCTGGCCTCCTGCCCGATCACCGCGTGGAAGTCACGCACCATGGTCGGGAAGGGGTGGGGGCCGGTCACGGTGCCGAGCAGGTAGTGGGTATGGTCGACATGCGTGACCCAGTCGCGCATCGCCTCATTGATCGCGTCCTTGAGGGTCGCGCTCCCGGTGGCGACCGGCACGACCTCAGCGCCCAGGAGTTTCATCCGCGCGACATTGAGCGCCTGGCGCCGGGTGTCGACCTCGCCCATGTAGACCGTGCACTCCAGCCCGAGCAGTGCAGCGGCGGTCGCGGTCGCGACGCCGTGCTGACCGGCTCCAGTCTCGGCGATGACGCGGCGCTTGCCCATCCGCGCGGTCAGCAGCGCCTGCCCGAGCACGTTGTTGATCTTGTGCGATCCGGTGTGGTTGAGGTCCTCGCGCTTGAGGAAGACCCGGGCGGCACCCGCGTGCTCAGCGAAGCCCGGCACCTCGGTCAGCGGGGAGGGCCTGCCTGTGTAGTGCCGCTGCAGCCGGTCCAGCTCGGCACCGAAGTCGGGGTCGGCCATCGCCTCGGTCCAGGCCTGCTCGAGCTCCTCGAGGGCTGCGACGAGGGCTTCCGGGACGTAGCGCCCGCCGTAGTCACCGAAACGGCCGGTCACGCACGACCACCACCGGCACGGTGCGGGTCGGCGTGCACCGCGGGGTGCGAGCCCACGGCGACCAGCTCTGCGACAGCCTCCCGGGGACTGGCCCCGGTCACCAGTGCCTCGCCCACCAGCACGGCGTCCGCGCCAGCCTCGACGAAACTCACGACGTCAAGCGGACCTCGGACACCGGACTCGGCGACCCGGACGATCCCCTCGGGCATCGAGGGCGCCAGCCGAGCGAAGGTGCCGCGGTCCACCTCGAGGGTCCGCAGGTCACGGTTGTTGACGCCGACAATCCTGGCCCCGGCCGCGAGGGCACGCTCCAACTCCGGCTCGTCGTGCACCTCCACGAGGGCGTGCATGCCGAGGGATTCGATGCGCTCCAGCAGCCCGATCAGGACCTCCTGCGGCAGGGCCGCCACGATGAGCAGGACGAGGTCCGCCCCATGGGCCCGGGCCTCCCACACCTGGTAGGGGTCGACGACGAAGTCCTTGCGCAGGACCGGGACGTCGACGCGAGCGCGGACGGCGTCCAGGTCGGCCAGCGATCCGCCGAAGCGCCGCCCTTCGGTCAGCACGCTGATCACCGACGCTCCACCCTCGGCGTAGTCGGCGGCCAGGGCTGCCGGGTCAGCGATGGCCGCCAGCGCACCCTTGCTCGGGCTGCTGCGCTTGACCTCGGCGATGACGTGCAGGCCTGGGGCCCGCAGCGCCCGCCAGGCATCACGGGCGGGCGGGGCCGCCTGCGCGCGCTCGCGGACGTCCTCCAGGGACAGGGCTGCGCGGCGCTGCGTCAGGTCCTCGCGCACCCCGCTGATGATCTCGTCCAGAACCGTCACCACCCCACCAGCCTAGGCGACCCGCACGGGTGCTCCGGACGGTGGGGTTGGTGACCGCAGACCCCTTCGGTCAGGCGGTGGCGCCGGAGCGCTCACGCCCTTCTCGGGCCTCCAGGGCAGCGCGCTCACGCTCCTTGCGGGCCTCCAGGCCCAAGGACGTGCGCGACAGGAGGTACCACACCAGCGAGCCCACGGGGAAGAGCACGACACCGGCCCAGAAGAGCCAGGCGGGGCCGAACACGGCGGCGAAGCAGGCGAGCGCCGTCGCCACGAACATCACCGCGATCCCGATCCAGGCCGCCGCGCTGTGGCCGTGGTCGTCGTCGTGCATTGTCTTCTCCTCGTGACGGTCTACTGCTGGAACTGATCCCATTCTGCCAGCAGCACCGTGCGGTGCAGGTCAGCGGTGTGCCGCGGGTCCATCGGTGGGGTCCTCCCCCGCACTCAGCCTCGACCACTGGTCGGCAGCCTCCCGCCGCCGCAGCTCGGCCTCGGGCAGGTTCGCTGAGGGCTGGGCGGACGCCCCGGCAAGGTCAGATCCTGCCTGCGGCGCTGGGCGGCTGCCCACGATCCGGAGCAGCCCCATCGCCCCGAGCAGCTGGACCACCGCCCCGACCAGGGCGACCCACACCCACCCCAGGCGGCTGGAGGAGACGATCCCGGCCGTCGAGTCGAGCTCGACGGCACCGGACATGGCCAGGAGGACCGAGGACAACGTCGCCACCGAGGCGATGGCGGTCAGACCCGCGGTGAACGCCCGCCCACGAGGCAGCCCGAGCGCGGCGAGGGTGGCGACCGTGGCCAGCAGGGCGGCCGCACCGCCCCAGGGCAGCACCGAGGATCCCGTATGCCGTTCGCGCACCCGGGGCGCGCCCGGCGCCGCCTCGACGACTGTGCTCAGCCACGGCTGGGTCGCGGCGAGCACGAAGAGCCCCGCTCCCAGGAGCACGAGCACGACGGAGGAGGTGCGTGCGCGCTGGCCTGGGGCGGTCTGGCTCACGCCCGCCCGCTCTGGTCCTGCTGCTGAGCAGCCCAGGAGGCGTGCATGCGCGTGTAGACGCCTCCGCCGTCGACGAGCTCGCGGTGCGGCCCGAGCTCGACGATCCGGCCCTTGTCCACGACCACGACGAGATCGGCCGCCTCCGCCGTCGAGAGCCGGTGGGCGATCGCGACCGAGGTCCGGCCACGCGTGAGGCCCTCCAGTGCCCGCTGGACCCGCACCTCGGTGGCGGGGTCGACCGCGCTCGTGGCCTCGTCGAGGACGAGCAGGTCGGGGTCGGCCAGGTAGGCCCGGGCGATCGCGACAAGTTGGCGCTCACCGGCGGACAACGACTCACCGCGCTGGCCGACCTGGGTGGCCAGCCCGTGCGGCAGCGACTCGACCCAGGCGTCCAGGCCGAGCTCGGTGATGGCCAGGTCGAGGTCCTCGTCGGTGGCCTCGGGGCGACCGAAGCGGATGTTCTCGGCCAGGTCCTCATCGAAGAGGAAGCCCTCCTGCGGGACCAGCACGACCCTGCGCCGCAGGGAGTCGAAGGCGATCTCCCGCAGGTCGACGCCGTCGAGCAGGACCCGGCCCCCGGCGGGATCCATCAGCCTCGTGAGCAGCTTGGCCATCGTGGTCTTGCCGGAACCGGTCTCCCCGACGATCGCCACCTTCAGGTGCGGCTGCAGGACGAGGTTCACGTCCTGCAGCACGGGCTCCCCGCCGGGATAGGCGAAGGACACGTCGTCGAACTCCACGGTGATCGGTCCGCGCTCCTGCCGCACTCCGTCCGGACCCGGGTCCGAGACGTCGGCCGGGGTGTCCACCACGCCGATCACGCGCCGCCAGCCGGCCACGGCGTTCTGCATCTCGTTGAGGATCTCGGTCGCCATCAGGACCGGCTGGGTGAAGAGGTTGACCAGGAAGAGGAAGGCCAGCAGCTCACCGAGGGTCAGGTGCCCCCGCGTGGCGAGCACCGTGCCCACCACCAGCACGATCGCGGTGGTGATGCCGGCGAAGGCCTGGCCCGAGGAGAAGGCCATCACCGAGCGGATCTGGGCCTTGACCGCTGCGCTCCGGTGCTCCTCGATCGCGCGGTCGATGCGGGCGGCGGTCCGGTCCTCGACCCCGTAGGCCCGGATGGTGACCGCACCGACGATGGCCTCGCTGATCGCCCCGAGCATGTTGCCGACCCGCTCGCGCACCAGGCCGTAGGCGCGGCCGAGCATCGGCTGGAAGCGCCGGATGAGCAGGGCCAACGGGATGAAGCACAGGTAGACCACCAGGGCCAGCGCCGGGCTGTAGATCAGCATCAGCACGGTCGCCAACATGATCTGGGCGGTGGAGATCAGCAGCATGAGGCCGCCGAACTGGACGAACATCGAGATCGTGTCGACGTCATTGGTGACGCGCGAGACCAGCGAGCCCCGACGCTCCGTGCTCTGGGTGAGCACCGACAGGTCGTGGATGTGCCGGAACGCCCGCAGGCGCAGCGTCGCCAGCCCCCGCTCGGCGGCGGTGAACAGCCTGACGTTGACGAAGAACTGGGCGATCGAGGTGATCAGCACGACACCTGCCGCGATCAGGATGGCGACGACGACGAAGTCGACGTCCACCCCGCCGGGCGCCATGATGCCGTGGTCGGTGGTCTGCTGGACCACGAACGGGATCAGGACCCGGCCCACGGTCGCCAGCACACCCAGGAGCACCGTGACGAGCAGCCCGGCACGCAGCTCAGGAGACAGCTCGAATCCTCGCCGCAGTGTGGCCAGCGTCCCGAGCTCGCCCTGACCGCCGATCCGGCTGCTGCCCGAGCGCTTCGGGTCCGTGTCCGGCGTGCTCATCGCTCCCCCTCCTCGGACGTCGCATCGGCCTGTGCGGTGGTGTCGGGCGACTCCTCGGAGCGCTCGACAGCGGCTCGCTCGGCCGCCTCCCGGGCATAGGCCTGGACCAGATCGGCATAACCCTGGCAACGCCGGACCAGCTCGTCGTGCGAGCCGCGGTCCACCACCCGTCCCTGCTCCACGTAGACCACCTCATCGGCGAGGAGGATGGTCGCCATCCGGTAGGCGACGACCAGGACCGACATGCCGTGGCTGGCTTCACGCAAGCCAGCCAGGATGGCCTGTTCCACCGAGGGATCCACCGCGCTGGTGGCATCGTCCAGGACGAGCAAGCGCGGGCGCCGCCAGACCGCTCGAGCGAGCGCGATCCGCTGCCGTTGACCACCGGAGAGCGTGCCACCGCGCTCCCCGATCACCGTGTCGAGGCCCTCCGGGAGGGCGGCGACGAAGCTGTCCGCCTGCGCGATCCGCAGCGCCTCCCAGACGGACTCGTCCACGCTGGGGTCGCTCTCGCCCTCGTTGCCCTCGTTGCCCTCGTTGCCCTCGTTGCCCTCGTTGCCCTCGTTGCCCAGGGTGACATTGCCCCGGACCGTGTCGTCGAACATGAAGGTCTGCTGTGCGACCAGGGTGGCGACGGCCGGGATCTCGCCGCGCGCCAGTTCGCGCACCTCGACCTCGTCCAGGCTGACCGTCCCCCCGTGCACATCGACCAACCGCAGCGCGAGGTTCGTCACCGTCGTCTTGCCGGACCCGGTCGGACCCACGAGCGCGATCGTCGCGCCCGGAGCCACCGTGAGATCGAGTTCATCGATCGCCGGGTTCTCCTCCCCCGGGTGCCGGTAGGTGACCCGGTCCAGCTCAGCCAGGGCCGGCTCCCCCTGGCGTGAGGCGCGGGCCTCGCCATACGACATACCGCCCTCGGCCTGCAGCACGTGCTGCACCCGGTCGTTGCCGACCACCGAGCGCGGGATCTCGGCGAGCACCCACCCGAGCGCGCGCACGGGGAAGGCGAGGATGGAGAACAGGTAGGCCATCTGCACCACGTCGGCGGCGCCAAGATCGCCGCTGGCCACCTGCCAGGTCCCTACCCCGAGCACCGCGAGGGTGCCGAGCGTGGGGATGGCCTCGATGACTGGTTCGAACGTGCCTCGGGTGCGACCGACCAGGATCAGGCTGTCCCGCAACTCGTGCGTCTTGGTGCGGAAGCGGGCGGTCTCCTCATCCTCCCGGCCCATCGCCTTGACGACCAGGCCCGCCTCGAAGGACTCGTGGGCGACCTGGGCCACCTCGGCGCGTAGTTGCTGGGCGCGGGTGATCCGCGGTGCCATGAAGCGCTGAAAGACCAGGTTCGCGGCGAACAGCCCCGGGAAGACGAGCAGGCCGATGAAGGCGAGGAAGGGGTCGACGAAGACCATCATCGTGCCGGCGATCACCAGCATAAAGATCACGCCGATCGCCATCGGCAGCGGGTTGAAGACCTGCCAGGTGGCCTCGATGTCCGCGTGCGCGTTGGACAGCAGCTGGCCCGACGGATGCGCGTGGTGCCAGGACAGCGGCAGCCGGAGGTACTGGCGGGTAACGTCCCTCCGGTTGCTCGCCTGCAGGTTGAAGCCGGCGATCGTGGCGTAGACGCGGCGCAGCACGACACCGATGACGTTGACGATCAGGACCAGGAACAGGACTCCGAAGATCAGCCAGAGCCCGGCGGCCGTCACGGTCCGCTCCAGCACGGCGGGCTCGATGACGGTGTCAGTGAGCCAGCCGATCGCGGCGGCGGTCCCGACCGTGGCTGCAGCCCACAGCACCGCGCCGACCACCGCGATGGCGAACGGCCTCGGCTGCTGACGGACACCGCCCCAGATGACCCGGAGGCCGCGGCGGAGCACCGCGCGGGTCGCGGTCGGTCGGGGAACCGGGGTGCTGGCGACGGACACGACGAGGCCGACCTTTCGACGGAGGTGGGTGTGTGCGGCAGGAGGCCGACCGTCCATTCTGCCACCACCCACCGACGATGCGCGCCAGCCCTCGCCGCCAGGGCGTCCGGAGCGCGCCAGCCCTGGTGTCCGTGATGGGATGACGGTATGTCGACCGCCCACCTTCGCGAGCTCGTGGCCACCACTGCCCTGCGGTTGGGGCCGCAGGCGCCGACGCTGTGCCATCCCTGGACTGTCCACGACCTCCTGGCTCACCTGGTGCTCCGGGAGACGCGACCGGACGCCCTGCCCGGGATCGGGCTGCCGCTCGGGCCCCTGGAGCGGCATACCGAACGCCTCCAGGACGAGCTGGCCCGCGAGCACAGCCTCGCCGGCCTGGCCGATCGGGTCCGCACCGGCCCGCCCTCGTGGTCTCCCACCCGGCTGGGACCCGTCGACCGAGCGGTGAATACGGCCGAGCTGGCGGTGCACCTGGAGGACATGGTGCGGGCCCAGCCCGGCGACCCCGAGCCAACCGTGCTGGACGCCGAGACCCAGCAGCAGTTGTGGGACACGGTGCGCCGTGCCGGGCGACTGCTCTACCGCAGCGCCCCCGTCGGGGTGGTGCTCGTCGCACCGGGATATGGGCGGGCCGGGGTCAAGCGCCCGCCGTCCGGGGACGTGGGCAGCGTGGTGCTCACCGGCGAGCCCCTGGAGCTGCTCCTGCACGCCTTCGGCCGCGCCCCGGTCGCGCAGCTGCGGGCCGAGGGCTCGGACGCCGACGTCCTGGCGCTCGAGCAGCACGAGCGCAGCGCCTAACGCAGCGCCTGCGGGTCACGGGCAGACCGCCAGCGAGTAGGCCAGACTGGACCGGTGAGCACCGGTGAGATCCTGCGCAAGGCAGGACGCAAGCTGTGGGGGCCGGTGCGCGAAGAACTCACCCCCGACGCGGCGCGCACCCGGGTGGTGCGCTGGCGGTCACGAGCGTGGCTGATCCTGCAGATCGGGATCGCCGCCGCCCTCGCGTGGTGGGTGGCCAAGGACCTGCTCGGGCACCCGCAGCCCTTCTTCGCCCCCGTCACCGCGGTGATCTGCCTCGGTCTCACCTACGGCGACCGCTTCCGACGGACCATCGAGCTGACGATCGGCGTGGCGATCGGCATCTTCACCGCAGACCTCTTCATCCACGTCTTCGGCTCCGGCACCTGGCAGATCTTCTGCGTCGTGGTGGTGGCCATGTCGCTGGCCGCGTTGCTGGGGGCAGGCCAGCTGCTCACCATGCAGGCCGGGATCCAGGCCGTCATCGTCACCGCCCTGGTGGCCCCCGAGGGGGCCGCCTTCAGCCGCTGGATCGACGCGGTCGTCGGCGGTCTCGTCGCGCTGATCATCGCCATGCTGGCGCCGATGAGCTCCACCACGGCGCGGCCGCGGGAGCGCGCCACAGCCCTGATCGGCCACCTCGCCGAGGTGCTGACCGACACCGCTCAAGGACTGCGCAACCGGGACCTCGGCCGCACCGACCGCGCCCTGGCGATGGCTCGCGGGCTGTCCACCGAGGTGGAGGACCTGCGCTCCTCCACCGCTGAGGCGCAGGCCGCGGTGCGGATGGCTCCCCTACTGACCCGGACCCACCGCGACGGCGTCCGCGAGGTGGCGCACCTGATCGGACCGCTCGACCTGGCCATCCGCAGCGTGCGCGTGCTCGTGCGGCGGGCTCAGATCGCCGTCGACGAGGAGGAGTTCGTCCCCGACAGCTATATCGACATGGTCACCGGTCTCGCGGCGGCAGCCGCCACCATCGTGGAACGGCTCGAGGACCATGAGGACCTCGCGGCAGCCCAGGAGGATCTGGTGATCCTCGCCCGGGAGTCGACCTGGAGCCATCCCCGGGCCGGCCTGTCAGCCGAGGTGATGCGCGCCCAGATCCGCTCGGCCGTGGTGGACCTGCTCGTGCTGTCCGGGATGACCGTGGCCCAGGCACGACGGCGGGTGCCGGCCACCCGCGAGGAGCTGGACCCCAGCGCCGCCGAGGAGGAACGCGAGGAGACCGACCGGAAAGGGTGACTCGATCGTCCACGCCTGATCCTCCCGGACCGCGCTCAGTCGTTCACGCCGCAAGCCGGACGGGAGTGGTGCTCGATGAGCGCAGCGAGACGACCCGCTTCCTTCGTCGCCCGCTCCCCGTCCGCCCGCTGGATGGCCATCACGGCCAGTTCTTCGGTGTCGGTGAGCTCGAGCACCGCCCAGGGGGCGCCACCGGAGAAGCCGACCCGGACGATCTGGGCCCAGGACAGGTCGTGGCTGCGCACCAGGTTGACCACGCGCAGCCCCTCCTTGGTGGGCAGCGCGCGGATCATCCCGTAACGCCACAGGAAAGCCGCCATCCCGATCCCGATCACGGCCACAGCCACGCGGTTGACCAGCTGCAGGGACGGGTCTGAGCCGAGCGGTGTCGGGCCGTAGATCGCGACCAGACCGAAGACGATGATCGCTGCCACGGCGCACGCCCGGGCGACCCACGCACCGATCACGGGGCGGAACGGGTCGTAGGCGGAGCGCCGGGACGTCGGACGGATCATGACTTCAGGGTACGTTCCTGCTCCGCGAGGTTCGGGCCCGCACCGGTCGGTGCCTCGACGCGCGCCGCCCGGTTCCAGACGAAGAAGCCCCACAGGACCAGGCCGCCGTACACGGCATACATGATGGCCGAGGGGTAGTAGCCAGAGCTCCACAGCAAAGGGACGCCGACGAGGTCGACGGCGATCCACACCAGCCAGAAGTCAACCCAGCCGCGCGCCATCGCATAGGTCGCCAGGATCGACCCGACGAAGATCCAGGCATCGGTCCAGTAGTACCAGGACGGGGCTGGCCAGCCCACGCCGACCTCGCGGAAGATCCACTGGCACAGCACCACCAGGACCGCGGCGACGACCAGATAGGTGGCGCGCTCCCGGGCGCTCGCCCAGCGCGGCGTGATAGCGGGTTCGCCCTTGGCGCGGGTCTTGCGGGACTGCTGCCAGCGCCACCAGCCGTAGACGCTGGTCGCGATGAAGAAGACCTGGCGGGCGGCCTGCCCGAACAAGCTGTGCTCCTGGGGGTTGTTGAACCAGACCCCCATGAAGACGGTGAACAGCAGAGCGTTGCCGATGATGCCCACCGGCCAGGCCCAGACCTTGCGGCGCATGCCGAGGATGGCGGAGGCGAACCCGAAGAGATTGCCGACCACCTCCCGCCAGGCGATGGGGTGGCCGAACAGGTCGAGCTCGGCGTAGAAGATGTCGTTCCAGACGTCCACGTCTGTCCTCTCGGATCAGGGCGAGAGAGGACAACCCCCGCTCGCCGGGTGTGGGCGCCGGGGGTTCGTGTGCGTGGAGCGACGCATCGACAATCCCGGACGTCGGCACCTGCACCCGGGTGCCGAGACATCGGCGCGCGGGTGCGCGGGTGCGACGTCCGAGGACGACGCGCGTGCTACCTCCCATCCGGACTTTCACCGTCGGTCCTGGAGTTTCACCAGGTCAACCGGCCGCTGGCTGCGGCCGGGTCGCGGACTGTCACCGCCGGCTCGGAATTTCACCGACCCCGGAGCACGTAGTGCGTATTGCTGGGCACACCTTACCCGAGGGGTGGACGGTCGGGACGACGGCGCCTCAGCCGCAGGCGTGGCGGGCCGCGAGGTCGCGCAGCTCGGCGATCCGCCCCGAGATGTCCTCGGCCCCGTAGACGGCTGAGCCGGCGACGAAGACGTCGGCACCGGCCTCGGCGCACTCCCCGATGGTGTCGGCCGCCACCCCGCCGTCGACCTGGACCCAGACCTCTCCCCCGCGTCGGCGCACGGCGTCCCGGACCGCCCGCACCTTCGGCATCTGGTCAGCCATGAAGGACTGTCCGCCAAAGCCCGGCTCCACGGTCATCACGAGCACCATGTCGACCTCGGCGAGCAGTTCCTCATAGGGCTCGAAAGGCGTGTCAGGCTTCAGCGCGAAAGCCGCCCGGGCGCCCTCGGCACGGATGGCGCGAGCGATCGCGACAGGGTCGCTGGCCGCCTCGATGTGGAAGGTCACCGAGGACGCCCCGGCCTCGGCGTAACCCGGGGCCCAGCGATCTGGATCGGCGATCATCAGGTGCGTGTCGATCGGCACCGGGGAGACCTTGACCAGTGCCTCCACGACCGGCAGACCGAGCGTCAGATTGGGCACGAAGTGGTTGTCCATGACATCGACGTGCGCCCAGTCCGCGTCCGCGATGCGGTCCAGCTCGCGCTCGAGGTTGGCGAAGTCCGAGGCCAGGATGGAAGGGCTGATCTGCAGGTGCGGGGCAGGCATGGCGCACACCCTACCCAGCCAGTACTGGTCCGCCCCTAGCCACTCAGCCCGAGCCACTCAGCCCGTGCCACTCAGCCCGTGCGACGCAGCAGGGCGACGAACATCCCGTCGGTGTCGTGCCGGTGCGACCACAGCTGGGCCCAGAGTTCGCCCTCGCTGCCGGTGTCGGCGACCTGCTGACCGGACCGGTCCCGAAGCAGGGCCCGCACATCCACGAGCTCGACGTCCCCGCGCCGCTTGCGCACGTCCTCCACCACAAGGGTGGTCTCGGCGATGTGCGGTGAACAGGTCGCGTAGGCGACCACGCCGCCCACCCGGACCGCGTCGAGGGCGGAGTCGAGCAGCTCTCGCTGCAGCGGACCCAGGGTCGCGAGGTCCTGCGGGCTGCGCCGCCACCGCGACTCAGGTCGGCGCCGCAGGGCGCCGAGCCCGGTGCACGGCGCGTCGACGAGCACGCGGTCGTAGAGCCCAGGCTCCTGGGTGCCCACGTCACGGCCGTCCTCGACGGTCACGGTCACGTCCGCCCCGGCGTCGATAGCGCCGGTCAGCGTGTTGCGCACCAGCTCGGCGCGGTGCGCCGACACCTCGTTGGCGCGCAGGCTCGCCCCGCGCCCCAGCGCCAGCGCTGCCAGCAGACCTGCCTTGCCGCCCGGACCGGCGCACAGGTCAAGCCAGCGCTCGTCTGTCCCCTCCAGCGGGGCGTCCGCGAGGGCCAGCGTCAGCAGCTGGGACCCGGCGTCCTGGACCGCGACCCGGCCGTCGCGGACGGCGGAGAGCACACCGGGGTCCCCGGCAGGCAGCGTCCACGCGGTGGGTGCCACCGGCGAGGGCTCGGCACCAGCCTGCTCGAGGGCATCAGGCTCGACCAGCCCGGGTCGGAGCACCAGCGTCAGCGCGCCCGGCTCGTTGTGCGCCCGCAGCAGCTCGGGCAGCTCGGCGTCGGCCTCCGAGGCGGTGCTCCCGTGGGCGATCAGCGCAGCGCGCAGCGCGCGCACCACCCACTCGGGGTGGGAGTGCTCCACGGCCGCTCGCGCCACCGGGTCGGTGATCGGCTCGAGCACGATCTCCAGCCACTCCTCACGGGTGCGTTCCCCCACGCGCCGCAGGACCGCGTTGACGAAGCCGCCGGCGCCTTGGCTCACGTGTTGGCGCGCCAGCGCGACGGTCGAGCTCACCGCGGCGTGGTCGGGCACGCGCATGCCGAGAAGCTGGTGGGTGCCCAGCCGCAGCAGGTCGCGGACCGGCGCGTCCACCTGTGACAGATCACGATCTGCCGCCTGGGCGATCACGCGGTCGTAGAGACCCTGCAGACGCAGGGTGCCGTAGGTCAGCTCGGTGGCGAAGGCAGCGTCCCGCCCGCGCACACGGGCCCTGCGCAACTCCTGAGGGAGCTCGAGGTTGGCGTACGCGCCATCCTGGTCGACGGCCCGGAGCACCCGGTATGCCGTGTCCCTCGCCGGATCGCCCTGCCGGGCCCGCTCGGCGGGACGCTGGGCCGAGCGCTCCCGGGGTCCTCGGCGTCGCTCATCCCGCCGCTCCTCGCGGCCACCGCGTGCGCCCGCGCCCCGGCCACCCCTCGCCGGTCCTCGATCCTCACGCGCCAACCTGCTCATCCTCCTCGATCCGGCTGCCGCGCGCCCAGTCCGCGGCGGGCATCTCACGCTTGCCATGGGGCGTGACCAGGCCGAGCCGCACCGGGACCGTTGCGGTGCCGATCAGCACCTGCTTCTTGTCGGCGCGCACCTGACCGGGTGCCAGGGCCGCGACGCCAAGGTCCTCCACCGGGGAGACCGGGCCCAGCTTGAGGCGTTCACCCCGGAAGGTGGTCCACGCGCCGGGGGCCGGGGTCATCGCCCGGATCCGTCGGTCCACGGCCAGGGCGGGGTGGGACCAGTCGACCCGGGCGTCCTCCACCCCGACCTTCGGGGCATGGCTGACACCGTGGCTCGGTTGCTCCTCCGGGACGACGGTGCCCGCCTCCAGGGCATCCATGGTCGCGACGAGCAGATCGGCCCCCGCCCAGGCAAGGCGTTCCAGCAGCGCGCCGCTGGTGTCCCCGGGCCGGACGCTCTCGGTGAGCCGACCCAGGATCGGTCCGGTGTCCAACCCTTCCTCCAGCACGAAGGTCACTGCACCGGTGACATCGTCACCGTGCAGCAGGGCGTGCTGCACGGGCGCGGCGCCGCGCCAGGCAGGAAGCAGCGAGAAGTGGAGGTTCACCCAGCCGTGCCGTGGCTGCCCCAGCAGTTCAGGCGGGACCAGGTTGCCGTAGGCGACGACCGCCACGGCCTCGGTCCCCCAGTCCTGCAACGTGGTCGCGACCTCGGGCTCGCGCAGGCGCTCGGGCGTGAGCACCGGTATACCGGCCTCCTCGGCGACGACGCGCACAGGTGAGGGCGTGGCTCGGCGGCCACGACCCCGCCCGGCGTCGGGTCGGGTGAGCACCCCGACGATCTCGTGGTTGGAGTCCAGCAGCGCCCGCAACGAGGGCACCGCCACCTCGGGGGTCCCGGCGAAGACGATCCTCAGAACTGGTCCGCCTCGGTCGAGATCGAGTCGCGGAACTCGGAGAGGTCACCCACCTGCAGCTCGGCGACTTCCTCGCCCTGCGCCCGGAGCAGCTCGTGCCGCTCGCGGCGGCGACGGGCCTGCTCGATCGGGTCCGGGATCGGCGCCGCGGCGATGAGTCGCTGGGTGTACTCCTGGGTCGGGTTCTCCATGATCTGCTCGCGCGGACCGGCCTCGACGACCTTGCCGTTCTGCAGCACGATCACCTTGTGAGCCAGCAGGTCGATGACCGCCAGGTCGTGGCTGATGAAGAGGCAGGCGAACCCGAACTGCTCCTGCAACTCGGCGAAGATCTTCAGCACGCGGGCCTGGACCGAGACGTCGAGCGCGGAAGTCGGCTCATCGGCCACCAGCAGCTCGGGGTCCAGGGTCAGCGCCCGAGCGACGCTGATGCGCTGACGCTGACCACCGGAGACCTCGTGCGGGTAACGGTTGTAGACCTCGCGGGGCAGGTGCACCGCGTCCAGCAGGTCATACACCTTCTGCTGGCGGCTTTTGCGGTCACCCACCTTGTGGACCACGAGCGGCTCCGCGATGCACTCACCGATCGGCAACCGCGGGTTCAGCGAGGCGGCCGGGTCCTGGAAGATGACGCCGATCCGCTTGCGCAGGGCCCGCTTCTGCTTGCGGCTCATCGAGGTGACGTCCTCGCCCAGCAGGCGGAACTCACCGCCGGCGGCCGGGATCAGACCCAGTGCACACCGACCGATCGTCGACTTGCCGGAGCCGGACTCCCCCACCAGGCCGACGATCTCGCCCTTGCGGACGTCGAAACTGACGTCGTCGACCGCGCGGAACGGCGGCTTGCCCAGGCGCTGGTACTCGATGACGAGGTTCTTCAGCTCGATCGCCAACGGGGCGTCCTGGTCGACGTCCTCCTTGACGTTGATGCCCATCTGGCCACGGCCGGCGCCCATGCGGGGCACCGAGCCGAGCAACATCCGGGTGTACTCGTGCTGGGGGCGCAGGAGCACCTCTTCGACGGTGCCACGCTCGACGATCTCGCCCTTGAACATCACGCAGACGCGGTCGGCCATGTCAGCCACGACGCCCATGTTGTGGGTGATCAGGAGGATGCCGGTCTGCAGCTTGTCCTTCAGCGAGCGGAGCAGGTCGAGGATGTCGGCCTGCACGGTGACGTCGAGGGCGGTGGTGGGTTCGTCGGCGATGATGACCTTGGGGTCACAGCTGATCGCCATCGCGATGACCACGCGCTGGCGCTGACCACCGGAGAGCTCGTGGGGGTACTTCTTCATCTGCCGCTCGGGCTCGGGGATGCCGACCATGCCGAGCAGCTCGACGGCCCGGTCGACCGCGGCCTGGCCACGGGACACCCCGTGCAGCTCCATCGACTCGACCATCTGGGTGCCGACGGTCAGCACCGGGTTGAGGGCGGTCATCGGCTCCTGGAAGACCATGGCGACGTCATTGCCGCGCAGTCGGCGCATGGTCCGCTCGGACAGCCGACCGACCTCCTTGCCGGCGACGTTGACGGCCCCGCCGATGTTGGCGTTGCTCGGCAGCAGCCGCATGGCGGTCATCGAGGTGACGGACTTGCCCGAGCCGGACTCGCCCACCAGGGCGACGACCTCGCCGGGGCGGACCGCCAGGTCCACGCCCTTGACGGCGTGCACCGAGCCGAACTCGGTCTTGAAGCGCACGTCGACATCGTCGAAGGAGAGGACGGCGTCCTCGCCGCGGGCCGGGGTGCCCGACGCGCTGTAGCTGTCGGTGGCGGTGCTCATCAGTCGGCAGTCCTGTTCTGACGGGGGTCGAAGGCGTCGCGCAGACCGTCTCCGAGGAAGTTCACGGACAAGGCGATGGCCAGGATGATCATGCCGGGCCACCAGAACAGCCAAGGTCGTGTCTGGAAACTGTTCTGGTAGGTGGAGATCAGCAGACCCAGCGAGGTGTCCGGGGCCCGGACTCCCCAGCCGAGGAAGGACAGCGCCGACTCGGTGAGGATGGTCGCCGCGATCGCCAGGGTGGCGGACACGATGACCGTTCCGATGGTGTTCGGCAGGATGTGCTTGAAGATGATCCGCCCGGACCCGGTGCCGATCGCCTCGGCCGCGGTGACGAACTCACGCTCGCGCAGCGAGAGCACCTCACCGCGCACCAGACGGGCCAGGCTCGTCCAGCCGACGAAGCTCAGCAGGATCGCCAGCGGCCAGATGCCACCGCCGGACATCTTGCCGAAGACGGCCGCGAGGACCAGCGAGGGGATCACGATGAACAGGTCGGTGATCCGCATCAGGATCGACTCGATCCAGCCGCGGTAGTAGCCGGCCAGCGCGCCGATCAACGTGCCCAGGATGGTGGAGAGCAGACCCACCGTGAAGGCGACGATGAGCGAGCGCTGCGTGCCGCGCATGGTCAGCGCGAAGTAGTCCTTACCACCATTGTCCTGGCCGAAGGGGTGCTCGCCCAGCGAGAACGGCCACAGGCTCAGGGTGGGCCGGCCGCGGTCGATGACGAGGGCGCCGGCACGGTAGTCCTTGTCCCACCAGCCCGGAATGATCCCGTAGCCGATCGAGGTGAAGGCGAAGACGGTGATGAAGATCAGCATCGCCAGCGACACCATCGCCCCCTTGTGGCGGAAGAAGCGCCGCCGCACCAGCTGTCCCTGCGAGTAGGACTTCTGGGTCAGGTCGAGCTGCTTTTCCACCGAGTAGGTGCCAGCCGCCTCGGGGTCGGCCGCGGTGGGGTCCAGGTCCTGCGGAGCCCCCTTGTCCTGCTGCGCGGGGATCGGTGCGAGACCTTCCCGGCCGCTGCCGGGCTCGCGGGGCTGGTCGGGGTGCTCGGGGTGGTCACCGGGCGGAGTGGGCCGGTCGGTCATCGGTTCGTCCTTCGGGTGCGCTCAGGGGCAGATACCAGGGTGGGCCGGTCGGTCGGCACGGCGCTCACCTCCGGATCCGCGGGTCGAGGAAGGCGTAGGCGATATCGGCGAGCATGTTCATCAGCACTGCAGCGCCGCCGGCCACCAGGTAGTAGCCCATCACCGGCCCGGGATCGACATTGTCGAGCCCTTCCTTGAACATCGCTCCCAAGCCCTTCCATCCGAAGATCGTCTCGGTGATGACGGCGCCACCCAGCAGGCTGGCGAAGTCGAAGGCGACGATGGTGGTGATCGGGATCAGCGCATTGCGCAGCGCGTGCTTGGTGTAGACGACGCGGTCCGACAACCCCTTGGAGCGAGCGGTGCGGATGTAGTCCTGGTTGATCGTCTCCAGCATCGAGGCGCGCGTGTAGCGGCTGTAGCCGGCGATCGAGATCAAGGTCAGCACCATGGTCGGCAGGATGAGCTGCACTCCCCAGTCGAAGATGACCTCCCAGAAGGTGCCCTCGAAGCCGGGCACACCGGAGCCGATGGTCGAGATCGGACGCGGCTTGCGCTCCAGGAAGCCACCCCAGTTGCGCAGCAGGCGGTCCATGAAGACGAGGAAGCCGAAGGACAGGCCGGTGCCGATGGTGACGAACATGGCCAGCTTTTTCTCGAAGCCACCCATCAGCCAGCCGACTGCTCCGCTGATCACCACTGTGGCGGCGACGAGCCCCAGGATCACGAACCAGCTGGAGGGGTCCTCCATGATGGGCAGCGTCACGAAGTAGGCGACGACACCGAGGGCCAGCGTGACCAGGCCGGCGACCGAGATCTTGCGCTCGGTGAGCCCGACGGTCAGCGTCAGGAAGAAGGCGAGGGCCAGCAGACCGCCAATGATGATCAGCGGCAGGCCTAGGGCCGGCTTGCGCCACCAGCCGATGGTGTCGAACCAGAAGACCGCACCGAAGACCACGAGGGCGGTCACGGCAAAGGTGATGGCCTGCCGGGTCAGGGTTCCCCCGAGCACCGAGGCGACGAGCAGGCCGAAGATCACTGCTATGACTGCGATTGCTGTTGTCGACAAGACTGGATCAGCGATCCAGTTGTTGAAGCGGATGGCGCCGAAGTCCTTCAGCAGCACCGCGGCCCAGAAGACCGGCAGCGAGAAGAAGAGGAAGGCCAGGAAGGTGATGGCGTAGTCGAAGCCGGAGTACTGCCGGATCGCGGACAGCACACCCAGGGTGATGCCGATGACGATCGCCAGGACGACGGAGATGCTGACCAGGCGCAGGCTCGCCCCCGCCGAGTTGACCAGCATGCTGTTGATGTTGGCGCCGTTGCGCGCCTGGCCGAGGTCGCAGGAGAGCACCAGGCACTTGCTGGCCCCCGCCAGCCAGGTCAGGTAGCGCTGCCACCACGGCATGTCGAGATTCATGTTGGCGATGCGCGCCGCCATGAGCTGCTCGCGGTTCTCGGCGCGGCTCTCGCGAAGGTCCTGCAGGGGGTCGCCGGAGTTGATGGTCGCGAAGTACAGCAACATCGAGCCCAGGAGCAGGACCAGGCCAGAGATGGCGATCCTGCGGAGGATGAACTGGAGCACGGGTGTTCTTACCTTCCTGCGGAGGTTGGCACGACGACGTGCCGTGTGCCCGGTGACTCTAACCGAAATGGTCAGGGTCTGACCATGCCCTCGCGGCGTGTTCGCGACAGTGCGCGCACGCGGGGCCTCGTGGTCACGGCAAAGGTGAGGATGGGGGTGTTGACACCATGCGGGGCGGGAGGGCGAGGTGCCCTCCCGCCCCGGTAGGCGGGTGCTGGGTAGTAGCGGTCGCTCGTGCGACCGCTACGACCTCAGCGAGGGTGAGACAGCGTCAGTTGGCGCGGACCCACTGCTCGGCGTTCCACGACACACCGGTCTGGACCGCGGTGTTGCGGACGTTCTCGAGCGTGTTGTCGTAGCCGACGACGCCCGGGTGGGCGAACAGCGGGATGCCGTACAGGTTGTCCCACAGCAGCTTCTCGATGACCTTGACCTGCTCCATGTGCACGTCGGGGTCAACCGAGCCGGCCAGCTCGGTCCACGCCGCGTCGACCTCCTCGTTGGAGAAGCCACCGAAGTTCTGGCCGCCACCGGTGCTGTAGATCGGCTGGCCAGAGGCGATCTGGCCCGAGCCGGCCCACGCGAACAGGGCGATCTCCCAGTCACCGGTGTCCAGCGATCCACCGGCCTCGAAGAAGGCCGGGTCGGCGCCGTCCTGGATGTCGAAGCCGGCCTCGTCACAGGACGCCTTGATGGCGGTGACCTCGTCGGTACGACGCGGGTTGGGCGCCGAGTATCCGATGCGGACGGTGACGGGGGTGTCCAGACCGGACTCCTCCAGCTTGGCCTGAGCAGCCTCGATGTCGACCTGGTCGTACCGGCCGTCGTAGGCCGCGTCCACGACCTCCTGGTAGTGCGGCTGGAAGGGGAAGACCTCGCGGAGGTTCATCACCTCGGCCTCGGGGTCGATCGGCTGGATCAGGTTCTGCACGATCTGCTCGCGGGGCACGCACAGGGCGAAGGCCTCGCGGGCAGCCAGACCACCCTGCTCGTCCGAGAACACGGAGTCCTCGGCGAAGTTGTAGTCCAGGTGCTCCCAGGTCATGCGCGGGCCGGTGGACTTGGTGATCTGGTCGGCCATGCCGTCCAGCTGGTCCACCGTGTCCACGGTGGCCTGCGGCTCGATGACGTTCAGGTCGGCGTTCTGCAGCGCCTGGACCTGCGAGCCCGGGTCGACGAACTTGAAGACCAGGTTGCCGGTGGCCGGCGCCGGACCGTAGAACTCGGTGTTCGGGCGAAGACCCAGGGACTCACCCTGCTGCCAGGTGGAGCCAGCCAGGGTGTACGGGCCGGACGAGGGCAGGATCTCCTCGTCGGTGATCTCGTAGTCCGGGAACAGCCAGCCGGTGTTCCAGAACTCGGCGACCTCGGCCACGGTCTCGCCGTCGCCGTCCAGGATGGCCTGGGCCAGCGCGTCGGGTTCGAGGCCCGCCTGCTGGGCGGCGATGTGCGAGGGCAGGGCGCCGGAGACGACCAGCTCCCAGTCGGGGTAGGCCTCGGGGTAGGTGACCGTGAAGCTCTTGGAGCCCGGCTCGGTCTCGGGAGCCTCCGGGACGTACTTGCCGAAGGTGTCGGACACCGGGTCGAAGCCCAGGGTGTCAGAGCCACCGAGCGCCTCGGGGTTCGAGGACGCCCAGTCGAGCAGGAAGTCGTTCGCGGTCACCGGGGTGCCGTCGGACCAGACGGCCTCCTCGGAGATGGTGTACTCGACCGTCAGGGGGTCGTCGTTGGTCTGCTCGTAGGTGCCGAACCACTCGTTCGGGTAGACCTCGCCGTCGGTGCCCCAGTACCAGAAGCCGCCGAACAGCTGGTTGTTCACCACCGAGTTGTAGGTGGAGTTGGTGGACGAGGTGCCACCGTTGTAAGCGTTGTACTGCTCGGCGCCGGTGGAGAAGGAGACCTCGTCCTCGTTGGTCTCGAAGGTCAGGTCCTCCTTGCCGGTCTCGCCCTCGGCAGCCATGCCGTCACCGGTCTCGTCGGCACCGTCACCGGTCGAGTCAGCTCCGTCGCCGGTGGTGTCGGCACCATCGGTGCCGGCGTCGCCGCCGGTGTCGCCACCGTCGGTGCCGTTCTCCGCGGCGGGGGTCTCAGCGTCGCCGCCGGTGTCGGAGGTGCAGCCGGAAAGGGCCAGAGCACCCGCCGCCACGACAGCCATGGTCGCGCGCCTGATCTTCAATGTTCCTCCTAGTGAGTGGTTCGGGCCGTGGTGGTGACCGCCAGTGGTCACGACCCTGGGTCAGCACCGAACCCGGGGGTTGCGCATCGAACTTAAACAGGCGACCGACCCTCGGTCTAGCGAAGTGTCCACTCAGTCACCGGATCGTTACCCTTTTGAGACTTCCGCGCTCGTCAACCTGAACGCTGGCTGAATTCGCTGCTCAGCCGCCCAGATCGGCAGGGTCCACCTGCACCCGGAGACTGTCCTCGCTGCGACGCACCGAGCGCCGCGCACGCGCGTCGTGCAGGTCCTTGGCGAGGTCTAGGCCAGTCCCCTGGCGGACCAGGGCGCGGGCCTCATCGCGTTCCGAGCTCCGCACGGCCGGGGCGGCGTCACCCAGCGGGAGGTGCCCGGCCTCGCCCAGCTCTGCCAGCAGCTGCGTGACGGCCGCCGGGGCACCCCGCAGGGAGGCGTGCCGACCCACCGGCGGTAGCCCCAGCTCGGAGCGGTCGGCCAATTCCCGCACCGCCAGACCGGTCGGGTCCCAGCGGACGAAGGCTTCGACCGCTGGCACGGACCCGTGGGGAGGCACCCCGCAGAGCACCACCGGTGCGCCGTGCTGGGCCAGGGCGCTCGCCGCGGTCCATCTGCGCAGACTCTCGATCGCCGCGTCCAGACTCGCCCTGTCCAGGAGTTGCCACCCGTCCAGCAGGACCACGGCCCGGTATCCCCCCTCCGCCACCGGCTCCGCACCTGGCGTGGCGACCACGAGCGCGGGGTCAGCCCCGACTGCAGCCAGCACCTGTCCTCCGCCGGAGCTGCGCACCGTGACTCCCGGGAAGGCTCGCCCCAGTTCCTCGGCGGTGCGGGAGGCACCCACGGACGAGGCACGCAACCGGGTGGAGCCGCAGGCGGAGCACTCCCGGGACGGTGGCGGCGTGCCGCCGCACCACCGACACGCCGGCGCCTGGTCTCCGCCGGCCAACCCCACCGGCCCGCCACAGCTCAGGCAGCGCACCGGTGCGCGGCAGTCCTGGCAGGCGAGGGATACGACATACCCACGCCTGGGCACCTGCACCAGGACGGGACCGTCCACCAGACCCGACCGCAGGGCACGCCACGCCGTGGACGGCACCCTGGCGCTGCGGGCCGCCGCGTCCCGCGCCTCCTGGTGCCCCTCACCCGCGACCACGACCCGTGGCGCCGCAGCGCGCAGGGCGCGGGGCTCCACCCTCATCTCGGCGAGCACTCCCTCGGCCACCCAGGCCTGCACCTCGACGGTGCGCACGAAGCCCCCCATCAGCAGGGCGGCGGACTCGATGCGCGACCTGGTCCGCAGTACGTGGCGCGTCTGTGGGTAGGGCGATCGCGGCTCGGCGAGCACGTCATCGCCGTCGTCCCAGCAGACGAACAATCCGGCGTCGCGGACCGGGGCCCACGCCGCGGACCGGGTGCCCACCGCGACCCGAACGTGTCCACGCAGCAGCTGCACGAAGGCGCGGTAGCGAGCCTCGGGCCCCTGGTCGGCCGTCAGACGAACGCAACTGTCCGCGCCGAGGACCAGCTCAATGGCGTGGACCACCCGGTCGACGTCGCGATGGTCGGGGACCACGACGACGGCGCCACGGCCGGATCGGCGGGTCGCGGCCACCGCCTCGGCGATGGCCGTCGGCCAGTCCAGCTCCGGCGGCCGCGCCGGGAGGGCGCACCAGGCGGCGGCTGGTGCCTCCCCCGCCTCGATGCGCCGCAGGAAGGCCGGGCCGGCCACCTGGCTGTCCCAGGCCGACGGGCCCGAGCCGGTGGCACTTTGGCTGCTCCTGGAACTCGTCTCGGGGCCCGACCCTGCGGTCCCCACCTCGTCCCCGCTGTCGGCCGGAGGGACCCCCTTTTCCGCGCGAGCGTGTCGCGGCGGTACGGCGAGCCGGAGCACGTCGGCCAGCGTGCCACCGTAATGCGCCGCCACCTCCTTGGCCGCGGCGAGCACCTGTGGCGTCAGGACTGGCTCAGCGCTGACCACCGACCGCAGCAGCGCCAGCCGACCGGTGTGCTCGGCCACCGCGGCGCGACCCAGGATGAAGCCGTCGTGGTCCCGACCGGAGAAGCGCACCCGCACTCGGACCCCTGGTCGGGCCTGCGCGGCCAACTCCTCGGGGACGAGGTACTCAAAGGGTCGATCCAGGTGCGCCAACGGTGTGTCGACGGCGACCAGCGCCACCGGGTTGACCGTGGCGACCGGTCGCTCGGCGGCCGGTCCACGGCGTGAGCGCCGCGCACCTCCTCCAGCGCGCCCCGCGCCCTGACCCGCTGCCTCTGCACCAGGCCCGGCATCGGGTGACACCAGCTCCAGCTGCTCGGCCTGGGGCGATGGCCCCGCAGGCGGCTCCCCCACCGGCACGGCTGATCAGACCGCCGCGCGCAGCGCCTCGACCCGCTCCAGCTGCTCCCAGGTGAAAGCCTTGTCGACGCCTGGCGCCGACGTCCGGCCGAAGTGGCCGTAGGCGGCGGTCGGGGCGTAGATCGGACGAAGCAGGTCCAGCTCGGCCACGATCGCGGCCGGGCGCAGGTCGAAGACCCGCGTGATGGCGTCCTGGATCTGGTCGACGGCGACGGTCTCGGTGCCGAAAGTCTCGACATACAACCCGACCGGCTCCGCGGTGCCGATCGCGTAGGCGACCTGGATCTCGCAGCGGCGGGCGAGGCCGGCGGCGACGACATGCTTGGCGACCCACCGCACGGCATACGCGGCGGAACGGTCCACCTTGGACGGATCCTTGCCGGAGAAGGCACCGCCGCCGTGGCGGGCCATGCCGCCGTAGGTGTCGACGATGATCTTGCGGCCAGTGAGGCCGGCGTCCCCCATCGGTCCGCCGATGGTGAAGATGCCGGTGGGGTTGACCAGCATCCGGTAGCCGTCGGTGCCCAGCTCAAGGCCGGCCTCGCGCGCCTCGTTGAGCACCGGGGTGATGACGCGCTCGCGGATGTCCGGCTCCAACTGGTCGGGCAGCGAGATGCCGGGGGCGTGCTGGGTGGAGAGCACCACGGTGTCCAGGCGCACGGCTCGATCCCCGTCATAGGCGATCGTGACCTGGGTCTTGCCGTCGGGGCGGAGGTAGTCCAGCTCACCGCTCTTGCGCACCGCGGACAGCCGCTCGGCCAGCCGGTGGGCGAGGTAGATCGGCAGCGGCATCAGCTCGGGGGTGTCGTCGCAGGCGTAACCGAACATCAGGCCCTGGTCACCCGCGCCCTGGAGTGCGTAGTCGTCGGCCTCGCTGTCCTCCCGCGCCGCCATCGCCGTGTCGACGCCGACCGCGATCTCCTGAGACTGCTCACCGATGGAGACCTCGACCCCGCACGTGCGGCCGTCAAAGCCCTTGTGCGAGTTGTCGTAACCGATGCCCAGGATCGTCTCGCGGACGATGCGGGCCACGTCGGCATAGCCCTGGGTGCGGACCTCACCCGCCACGTGCACCAGGCCGGTGGTCACCATGGTCTCGACCGCGACCCGGGACTGGGCGTCCTGGCGGAGCAGCTCATCGAGGATGCCGTCGCTGATCTGGTCACAGATCTTGTCGGGGTGACCCTCGGTGACGGACTCGGACGTGAACAGACGGGTCATGGCTCTCCTCGATGCTGCAGCGGCTGCTGACTGACGTGGGCAGTCTACGGTGGCGCGCCGACACACCTGCTGAGGAGGCGTTCGGCTGTGGACAGTTCGTCAGGCGCGATCTGGCAGCGCGGGCGCCACGGCATCCCAGAGGCCGGCGGCGATGACGTCCTTGCCTGCCGGCCCGATCGTCACGACGTCCTCGCTCCCCGGGCGCAGCAGATGCACCGTGCTCGTGTCCTGCCCGAAGGTCTTGTCCGCCCCCACCTCGTTGGCCACGAGCAGGTCGCACCCCTTGCGCTTCAGCTTGGCTCGCGCATGGTGCAGCACATCCCCGGTGTCGTCACCGGTCTCGGCGGCGAAGCCGACGATGTATGGCGAGTCCTGGCTCCCCCGCTCGCGCACCAGCCCGGCGAGGATGTCGGGATTGCGCACCAGTTCCACGACCGGCGCGCTCTCGTCGCCCTCGCCGTGGGTCTTCTTGATCTTGGACTCGGTGTAGTGCGCGGGTCGAAAGTCCGCCACCGCCGCCGTCATGACGACGACGTCGACGGGGTGCTGCCCCTCAGCGAGCGCATCGTGCACCGCTTCCTGCAGTTCGAGCGCGGACCCGACCTCCACGACCTCGCACCCGGGCGGCCTCGGCAGGGCCACGTTGGCCGAGATCAGCGTCACCCGGGCGCCACGCTCTGCGGCGGCCGCCGCCACGGCATACCCCTGCTTGCCGGAGGACCGGTTGCCCAGGAAGCGGACGGGGTCGAGCGGCTCGCGGGTCCCACCCGCGGTGATGACCACATGCCGGCCGGTGAGCCGTCCCTGCGCCCCGGAGCCGACCGCATCGTCGGAGCCACCTGCCGCTGCCAGCGCCGCAGCCACGATCTCCTCCGGCTCAGGAAGGCGCCCCGGGCCGGAGTCCTTGCCCGTCAACCGCCCGGAGGCCGGGTCGATCACGGTCACCCCACGCTCGCGCAGCAGGGCGACGTTGGCGACGGTGGCGGCGTGCGTCCACATCTCGGTGTGCATCGCCGGTGCGAGCACCACCGGGCAGCGGGCGGTGAGCAGGGTGTTGGTGAGCAGGTCGTTGGCGAGCCCGTGCGCGGCCCGCGCGAGCAGGTCGGCCGTCGCCGGGGCGACCAGCACCAGATCGGCCTCCTGGCCGAGCCGGACATGGTTGACGGAGGGGACCTCGTCCCACACCTCGGAGGTGACGGGTCGCCCGCTGAGCGCCTCCCAGGTCGGGGCGCCGACGAACCGGAGAGCGGCAGCGGTCGGCACGACCGTCACCTCGTGGCCCGCCTCGGTGAGCAGCCGCAGCACGAGCGCGGCCTTGTAGGCGGCGATGCCGCCAGAGACACCGAGGACCACGCGCATGCCGCGACCGCCGGTCAGTTCTCGGGGGCGCTGATCTGCAGCTTGCCCTGGTCGATCTCGTGCAGGGCGATCGAGAGCGCCTTGTCGGTGGCGTCGGCCTCGACGAGCGGGCCGACGTACTCGAGCAGGCCCTCGGAGAGCTGGGCGTAGTAGGCGTTGATCTGCCGGGCGCGCTTGGCGGCGTAGATCACCAGGGCGTACTTGCTGTCCGCGCGCTCGAGCAGAGAGTCGATCGGCGGGTTGGTGATGCCGTCCGGGTGGGCGATGGTGCCGGTCACAGTCGTCACGAATCCTTTGCAGCGTTGGGGTCAACCATCAATGATACGAGTTCTTCGGCCGCCCGGGCGACATCGTCGTTCACGATGGTCACGTCGAACTCCTGGACGGCGGCCAGTTCGGTGCGCGCGGTGGCGAGCCGGACCTCCCGCTCCTCCTCGGTCTCGGTCCCCCGACCGACCAGTCGGTGGACCAACTCCTCCCAGGACGGCGGGGCCAGGAAGACGAAGAGCGCGTCCGGCATCGCGGCCCGGACCTGGCGGGCTCCCTGGAGATCGATCTCCAGCATCGCGGGGCGGTCCTGGGCCAGCGCCTCCTCGACCGGAGCGCGCGGCGTGCCGTAGCACGCGCGGCCGTGGACGACCGCGGACTCGAGCAGCAGACCCTCGTCCTCGAGCCGGGCGAACTCCTCGTCGTCGACGAACCAGTAGTGCTGGCCATCGACCTCACCCGGTCGTGGCGGACGGGTGGTAGCCGAGACGGACAGCCAGACCTCGGGGTGGTGCTCGCGGACGTAGGCCGCGACCGTGCCCTTGCCCACCGCGGTCGGTCCGGCCAGCACGACGAGTCGACGACCGCCCGGTGGCACGGGCGTGGCGGTCGTGTCGGGCACCGGGTGGTTGTGGGCTGGGCGGGCGCTCAGCGCTCGCCGAAGCGCTCGAGCAGCTGGGCGATCTGGTTGGCGCCCAGCCCGCGCACGCGCCGGCTCTCGGAGATCCCGATCTCCTCCATCACCTGACGGGCCCGGACCCGGCCCACGCCGGGCATCGACTCCAGCAGCGCGGAGACCTTCATCTTGCCGATGACGTCGTTGCTGCGCCCCTCGTTGATGACGTCCTTGAGGGAGCCCTGGGCGTTCTTCAGACGGTTCTTCACCGCCGCGCGCTCACGGCGCGCGGCGGCGGCCTTGGCGAGCGCCTCGGCGCGTTGCTCCGGCGTCAGCTGGGGAAGGGCCACGACACAACTCCTCGGTCTGGGCGTCCGCGGGCCTGAGCGGCCCGCTGCACGCCGAACCTATCGACTGTGGACCGGCTCTGCCAACCCCAGCGCGTGAGGTCACCCGCCCGAGGTCAGGGGCGCAAGGCCGCCGCCAACAACTCGCGCCAGCGCGTGGTCGCCTCCCGGAGCGCGACCGGGTCCGGCCCCTCCCCCAGGACCCCCCGGCTGATCGGGACCAGCACCCGCTCGGTGAGGCCGGCGAAGGTGCGTGCCACGTCCTGCGGGCCTGCTCCCTGGGCACCCACCCCGGGCGCCAGGATCGGGGCGCCGCTGCCGGGCAGGTCGACCCCCAGCTCGGCTGGCGGAGCGCTCAAGGTCGCGCCGACCACCAGGCCGATGTCCCCGAAGGGTTCGAGACCGGCGTTGTCCTCTCCCACCTGGGCCATCACTCGCGCGGCTACGCTCGGCTGCCCCACGCGTTGGACAGATTCGCCCTCGGGGTTGGAGGTCAGCCCGAGGACCCACAGCCCCCGGCCGTCCGCCCGGGCGAGGTCGATGGCCGGGCGGAGAGCGCCATACCCCAGGTAGGGGCTCACGGTGATCGAGTCGGCGGCGAGCGGCGCACCGTCGGCCAGGTAGGCCTGCGCGTAACCGGCCATGGTCGAGCCGATGTCGCCGCGCTTGGCGTCGAGCACGGAGAGCAGACCGCGCTCGGCGCAGCCGGCGAGCACCTCCTCCAGGACAGCGATGCCCCCGGCACCGTGCCGCTCGTAGAAGGCGGACTGCGGCTTGATCGCCGAACACCGCTCGGCGACCGCGTCCAGCACAGTCAGGCTGAAGGTGCGCAGTCCGTCCGCGTCATCGCTCAGGCCCCAGTCCGCGAGCAGGTGCGGGTGCGGGTCCAGGCCCACGCACAGCGGGCCGGTCGAGTCCATCGCGGCAGCCAGCCGTCGCCCGAAGTGGTCTGTCATGGGGTTCTCCTCGTGCGTTGTGTTCTTGGCGGTGGTCATCCCGGGACCCGTGTCTCGCGCGCGGCGCCCGTCCCTGTATGCCGTGTCCCGGCTCGGTCTGTCCGTCCCCCGAAGTGCGCCGCGAGGTGCTCGCGGACGGTGTCCCGGATCTCCCAGAGCAGGGTCGGGTCGGCCCACAGCGCGCTACCGAGCTGGACGGCGGACGCACCGTCGTCCAGCGCGGCCCGGGCGCTGGCTGGATCGTGGATCCCGCCGGCGGCGATGAGCGGCGCTCCCGGCCATCGCTGCTCAGCGGCCGCGGCGCGCAAGGCTCGCAGCCCGGCGCGCGTGTGCGCGGCCGTCGCAGGACCCGACCACCATCGTCCGGAGCCGAGCGGCACCGCACCGTCGACGACAATGGCCGTGGCCCCACCGGCGACGGCCGCGCGGGCCCGGCTGACGAGATCCGGGGCAGCGATCCCGAGGCGCGCCAGCAGCAGGTGGTGCCGGGGCGAGGACTCCCGCACGCGCGCCATGCAGCGCAGCGCCCACTGGTCGTCCGCCATCCGCAGGTCCACCTCGACGGCGGCGAGGGCATCGCCGTGCGGGCTGCGTCGCAGGCGGTCGAGCACGGCGGCCAGGTCACCGGTGGAGGCGCCGCGCAGCCCGACGCACACCGTGAGCCCGCGGGTGCCCGCCCAGGCCAGCAGGTCCTCGGCCACCGGGACCCCGACCGACCGGCAGTCGTCGTGGTCGATCCCGCCGACGCCGATTCCGTGCACCGTCGTGCGTCCCGGCCTTGACCGGCGGGAGCCCGCCTCGACGGGTCCGACCGGAAGGGGGACATCGACCAGGTCACCGAACCGGGCCAGCGCGCGCGGGTCGGTGATCGCCCCGGGGCCGAGCCAGATGGGCGGCAGCGTCCTCACGGCTGGGGCTCCCGCAACCACTCTCCGGGGAGCACCGGGCCCTCGAGGCAGGGGCGGACCACCGCGGACCGGGCGCCGTCGTGCAGCTCCAGATCGCAGGCGCCGCACAGACCGGTCCCACACACCACGTCCGCGGCCAGGTCCAGGGCAGCCACCCGGGAGGCCAGGCCTCGCCCGGCTGCAGCAGAGACGACGGTGCGGAGCAGGGGGACGGGGGCTGCGGCATACAGGACGGCGGGGTCGACCGACGCGTCGTCGAGCAGTCGCTCAAGTGCCGCCCCGACATCCTCGGGGAGGCTGAGCACGACCGTCCGGGCGTGGCGGCGCAGGTGCACGAGGTCGAGGTGCAGCTCGGGGTCTGAGGCACTGAGCAGCACGTGGACCGGGCAGCCACGCTCGCGGAGCAGCTCGACCAACCAGCGCAGCGGGATCGCACCGGACTCGTGCCCCACGACCACCACCGAGACCGGCTGCGCGGGCGCGGAGAAGCCACGGCCCAGCGGGCCGAGCAGCCGCCAGACCTCCCCCGGCGACGTCCCGCGTGCGGCAGGGAGGAGCAGCTCGACCGAGGTGCCGTGCAGCGGGTCGGTGTGGACGCCGGCCAGCCAGTGCACCTCAGGCAGCACAGACCCGGAGGCCGGGTCACCAGGACGCACGACGAGTTGGCCGGGCCGACCCCGGACCCACGGTCGTGGGTCGGGGACGCGGAGGCTGACCACGTCGTGCACGCCGGCCGCGCGGACGGCCGTGACGACCGCCTCGCCGCGAACGGGCGCGGTGGACGTGGCCGAGGGGGTGCTCACGCCCGGCGCGACCCGTCCGCCTCGCGGCCGTAGAGGTCCAGGGCCGCCGAGTGCTCCTGCAGCGAAGCCACCCGGAGGTCGCCCTCGCGCATCGCCTCGATGCCGAGCACCGCCACCGCCAACTGCTGCACGGTGGTGATGATCGGCTTGTCGAGGGAGGTGGTGGCGGCCCGGATGGCGTAGCCGTCGGCCCGCGCGTCGCGGCCGGAGGGCGTGTTGATGACCATGTCCACCTCGCCCGCGGCGATCTGGTCGACCACCGTGCGGTCGGTGCCGTCCTGGCCAGGGCCAGCGCTGAGCTTGCGGACCACCTCGGCGTCGATCCCGTTGCGGTGCAGCACGTCTGCGGTGCCCTCGGTCGCCATCACGGTGAACCCGAGGTCGACCAGACGCTTGACCGGGAAGATCATCGAGCGCTTGTCGCGGTTGGCGACGGAGACGAAGACCGTGCCGCCGGTCGGCAGGCCGCCGCCGGCGCGCAACTGGCTCTTGGCGAAGGCGGCCCCGAAGGAGGCGTCGATGCCCATCACCTCGCCGGTCGAGCGCATCTCCGGCCCCAGGATCGAGTCGATCGCCTGCCCGGTCTGGGTGCGGAACCGGCGGAAGGGCAGGATCGCCTCCTTGACCGCGAACGGCGCGTCGGCCGGCAGCGAGCCACCGTCCACCTCGGCGGGCAGCACCCCCTCCTCGCGCAGCTCGGCGATAGTGCTGCCGAGCATGACCCGCGCGGCGGCGGCCGCCAGCGGGACGCCGGTCGCCTTGGCCACGAAGGGCACGGTGCGGCTGGCGCGAGGGTTGGCCTCGAGCACGTAGAGCACGTCCTGGGAGAGCGCGAACTGCACGTTGAGCAGCCCGCGCACCCCGATCGCCTCGGCGAGCCGGCGGGTGGCCTCGCGCACCTCCTCCAGCTCCGAGCGTCCGAGGGTGAAGGGCGGCATGACGCAGGCCGAGTCGCCGGAGTGGATCCCGGCCTCCTCGATGTGCTCCATGATCCCGCCGAGGTAGAGGTCGACGCCGTCGTAGAGCGCGTCCACGTCGATCTCGACCGCCGTGTCCAGGAAGCGGTCCACGAGCACAGGGTGCGGGGTGTCGCCCTCGGCCGCGCGCGTGGCGCGGTCGACATAGGCGGCGAGCGATTCGTCGTCGTAGACGATCTCCATGCCGCGGCCGCCGAGCACGTAGGACGGGCGGACCAGGACCGGGTAACCGATCTCGTGGGCGACCGTCAGCGCGTCCTCGACGGTGTAGGCCGTGCCATGCCGGGGCGCGACCAGACCTGTCTCGCTGAGCACCCGGCCGAAGTGGCCACGGTCCTCGGCGAGGTCGATCGCCTCCGGGGAGGTACCGACGATCGGCACACCCTCCGCCTTGAGCGCCGCCGCCAGCCCGAGCGGGGTCTGGCCGCCGAGCTGGACGATCACGCCGGCCAGCGGCCCAGCCTGACGCTCGGCGTGCACGACCTCGAGGACGTCCTCGAGGGTGAGCGGTTCGAAGTAGAGGCGGCTGGAGGTGTCGTAGTCGGTGGAGACCGTCTCCGGGTTGCAGTTGACCATCACGGTGTCGAAGCCGTTCTCCCGCAGCGTGAGCGAGGCGTGCACGCAGGAGTAGTCGAACTCGATGCCCTGGCCGATCCGGTTGGGTCCGGAGCCCAGGATGATGACGGCCGGACGCTCGCGCGGCGCGACCTCGGTCTCCTCGTCGTAGGAGGAGTAGTGGTAGGGCGTGAGCGCGGCGAACTCGCCGGCGCAGGTGTCGACCGTCTTGTAGACCGGCCGCACGCCGAGGGCGTGGCGCAGGCCACGCACGACGGCCTCGGACATCCCGGTGAGCTCGGCCACCTGGGCGTCGGAGAAGCCGTGGCGCTTGGCGCGGCGGAGCAACTCGGGGGTCAGCACGCCCTGGTGGGAGTGCCTGCCCGCCTGCTGGCGGATCTCGGCGGCCACCTCATTGAGGACGGCGATCTGGTCCAGGAACCACGGGTCGATCCCGGTCGCGTCGTGCACCTCCTCGACGGTGCAGCCGCCGCGCAGGGCCTGCTGGACCAGGACGAGGCGCCCATCGGTCGGGGTTCGAGCCTGGTCGAGCAGGGCGAGGGCCATCTCCCGCGTCGGCGTCTCCTCCTCGCGCCAGTGGAAGGAACTGCCCGAGCGCTCGGTGGAGCGCAACGCCTTCTGCAGGGCCTCGGTAAAGTTGCGTCCCAGCGCCATCGCCTCACCCACCGACTTCATGGTGGTCGTCAGGGTGGGGTCGGCGAGCGGGAACTTCTCGAAGGCGAACCGGGGCACCTTGACCACGACGTAGTCGAGGGTGGGCTCGAAGGCGGCGGAGTAGAAAGTCTCCCCGTCCGCGAGATCCTGACCGGGGACAGGGCGCTCCTTGAGGGGCGAGGTGATGTCGTTGGGCACCTCGTCCAGGGTGTAGCCCAGCGCCATCTTGGCAGCGATCTTGGCGATCGGGAAGCCGGTGGCCTTGGAGGCCAGCGCCGAGGACCGGGACACGCGCGGGTTCATCTCGATGACGATCACCCGCCCGTCCTCAGGGTTGACCGCGAACTGGATGTTGCAGCCGCCGGTGTCCACCCCGACCTCGCGGATGACCGCGATGCCGATGTCGCGCAGCCGCTGAAACTCTCGGTCCGTGAGGGTCAGCGCGGGCGCCACCGTGATCGAGTCACCCGTGTGCACGCCCATCGGGTCGAGGTTCTCGATGGAGCAGACGACGACCACGTTGTCGGCGTGGTCGCGCATGATCTCCAGCTCGTACTCCTTCCAGCCGATGATCGACTCCTCCAGGAGCACCTCGGTGGTCGGGCTGTCCTGCAGCCCGGCGCCGGCGATCCGCCGCAGCGACTCCTCGTCGAAGGCGAAGCCGGAGCCCAGGCCACCCATGGTGAAGGAAGGGCGCACGACGACCGGGTAGCCGAGGTCCTCGGCCGCGGCCAGCACCTCCTCCATCGAGTGGCAGATCGCCGAGCGGGCGCTCTCGGCGCCGCAGCGGGTGACGACCTCCTTGAACAACTGGCGGTCCTCGCCGAGCTGGATCGCGCGGACGTCGGCACCGATCAACGGGCAGCCGTAGCGCTCCAGCACACCGTTCTCGTGCAGCGCGATCGCGGTGTTGAGCGCGGTCTGCCCACCCAGGGTGGCCAGGACGGCGTCCGGGCGCTCCTTGGCGATGATCTTCTCGACGATCTCGGGCGTGATCGGCTCGATGTAGGTGGCATCGGCCACCCCCGGGTCGGTCATGATCGTGGCGGGATTGGAGTTGACCAGCACCACCCGCACGCCCTCCTCGCGCAGCACCCGGCAGGCCTGCGTCCCGGAGTAGTCGAACTCAGCGGCCTGGCCGATGACGATCGGGCCGGACCCGATCACCAGGACGCTGCGGATGTCCTCACGCTTGGGCACCGGGGCCCCTCCCGTTCTGCTCGTGCTCGTTGTGCTCGTCGTGCTCGTTCTCGTCGTGCTGGTTCTGGTAGCTGCTCAGGTGCTGGACGAAGCGGTCGAAGAGGTACTCCGCGTCGTGCGGCCCCGCCGCCGCCTCGGGGTGGTACTGCACCGAGAAGGCCGGCACGTCCTCGCACTGGAGGCCCTCCACCACGTCGTCATTGAGGGCGACGTGGGAGCACCGCACCGGCCCGTATGGCGTGTCCGCCGGCTGATCGGTCGGCACCCCCTCGGGCCAGCGCACGGCGAAGCCGTGATTGTGGCTGGTCACCTCGACCTTGCCGGTCGTGCGGTCCAGGACCGGCTGGTTGATGCCGCGGTGCCCGAAGGTCAGCTTGTAGGTGTCCAGCCCCAGGGCCCTGGCCAGCAGCTGGTTGCCGAAGCAGATCCCGAAGAAGGGAATCTTGGCCTCCAGCACCTGCCGGAGCAGTTCGACCTCGTGCTCGGCGCTGGCCGGGTCTCCGGGGCCGTTGGAGAAGAAGACACCGTCCGGCTCGAGCGCGGCGATCTGCTCGAAGGTGGTGGTCGAGGGCAGCACGTGCACCTCGATCCCCCGCTCGGCGAGCAGGGTGGGCGTCATCCCCTTGACCCCGAGGTCCAGGGCGGCCACCCGGAACCGGGCGGGTCGCCCGTCGGGGGGAGAAACCACATACGGCTCCGTGGTGGAGACCTCGGCGGCGAGCGCGGCGCCGGTCATCGGCGGCGTATCGACGACCCGCTGGCGGAGCTCGTCGGTGTCGGCCCGTGCGGCCTCGCCCGAGAAGATCCCGACGCGCATCGCGCCCCGGTCCCGCAGGTGGCGGGTGAGCGCCCGGGTGTCGATCCCGCTGATCCCGACCACGCCGGCCTCACGCAGCGCCTCGCCGAGGTCGCCCTGCGAACGCCAGTTGGACGGGCGCACCGCGGGGTCGCGGACGACCACGCCCGCCGCCCAGATGCGCTGGCTCTCCATGTCGGTGCTGTTGACGCCGGTGTTGCCGATGTGCGGCGCGGTCATCACGATCACCTGGCGGTGGTAGGAGGGGTCGGTAAACGTCTCCTGGTAGCCGGTCATCGCGGTGGCGAAGACCGCCTCGCCGAAGGTCTCACCGAGCGCACCGTAGGACTCGCCGCGGAAGGTGCGCCCGTCCTCCAGGACCAGGACGGCCTCATGGGCTGTCGTCATCAGAACTCCTCGCCTGCAGCGTCATCGCCCCACACCAGACCTTCTCGAGCCGTCACCCGTCCCCGCAGCATCGTCAGGTGCACCGCGCCGGTCAGCTCCAGGCCGTGCCACGGGTTGTTGCGCGAGAGCGACTTGGACAGCGTGCGGTCGACCGTCTGTGCCCGGTCCGGATCGACCAGGGTCAGGTTCGCCGGAGCGCCGGCGGTGATGCCCTGACCCTGGTCGTCCAGGCGGGCGATCCGAGCCGGTGCGCTGGACATGACGCGGGCGACGTCGGCCCAGGTCAGCAGACCTTCGCGCACCATCACTGTCGAGACCACCGGGAGCGCGGTCTCCAGGCCGAGCATCCCGAAGGCTGCGTCGGTGAAGGCGTGCTCCTTGTCCTGACGGGCGTGCGGGGCGTGGTCGGTCGCCACGGCGTCGATGGTGCCGTCGGCCAGCGCCTCCCGCAGAGCCTGAGCATCCTCGCCCGGTCGCAGCGGCGGGTTGACCTTGTAGGTGGGGTCATAACCGGTGAGCAGGTCCTGGGTGAGCATCAGGTGGTGAGGTGTCACCTCGGCGGTGACGTCGATCCCCTGAGCCTTGGCCCAGCGGATCACCTCGACCGAGCCGGCCGTGGAGACGTGGGCGACGTGGACGCGGGAGCCCGTATGCCGGGCCAGCATGACGTCGCGCGCCACGATGGTCTCCTCGGCCACCGAGGGCCAGCCCGGGAGCCCGAGGCGACCGGACAGCTCGCCCTCGTGGCAGCAGGCGGTGCCGTCGGCCAGGCGGGGGTCTTGGGAGTGCTGGGAGATGACGCCGTCGAAGGCCTTGACGTACTCCAGCGCCCGGCGCATGAGGCGGGCGTCGTGGACGCACTTCCCGTCGTCGGAGAAGACCCGAACCCGGGCGCGGGAGCGCGCCATCAGCCCGAGCTCGGCGAGTTCCTCCCCGGCCAGGCCCTTGGTGACAGCACCGACCGGGTGCACATCGACATACCCGGCACGGCGGCCCAGGTCGAGCACCGTCTCGGCGACCTCCGAGGTGTCGGTGACGGGGCTGGTGTTCGCCATCGCCAGGATCGCGGTGAAGCCACCGACCGCGGCCGCCTGCGATCCGGTCTCGACCGTCTCAGCGTCCTCGCGGCCAGGCTCACGCAGGTGGGTGTGCAGGTCGACCAGGCCAGGCAGCAGGACCAAGCCGTCGGCAGACAGTCGCTGGGTGCTCTCTGGCGCGTCACCGGAGGCGTCGGAGCCGACGGCAGCGATCCGCCCGTCGCGGACGAGGACGTCCTGGACGCCCTCCCCGAGGAGGTCGGCGCCCTGGATCAGCACGGGCGGGATGGGCTGGTTCGACTGGGTCACGAGGTGCTTCCTTCGCCGGCGAGCAGGTGGTAGAGGATCGACATCCGGACGGCGACGCCCGCGCTCACCTGGCCCAGGACCAGGGAGCGGGCCGCGTCGGCAGCGTCCGCGGAGATCTCCAGGCCGCGGTTCATCGGGCCGGGGTGGCAGATCACCGCGTGGTCCTGGAGCAGGGAGAGGCGACGGGCGGTGAGTCCGTAGGTGACGGCATACTCCTTGGCCGTCGGGAAGTAGCCGCCGCTCATCCGCTCGCGCTGGACGCGCAGCATCATCACGGCATCCACCGTCGGGAGCACGGCGTCGAGGTCGTAGGAGATCTCGAAGCCATCTGCAGCCGCCCAGGCGGCGATGCCAGCCGGCATCAGGGTCGGTGGGGCGACCAGGGTGACCTGGGCGCCGAGGGTGCGCAGGCAGAGCAGGTTGGAGCGCAGCACCCGGGAGTGGGTGAGGTCACCGACGATCGCCACGTGGCGGCCTTCCAGTTCGCCGAGCTCGCGCCGCATCGTGTAGGCGTCCAGCAGCGCCTGGCTGGGGTGCTCGTGGGTGCCATCGCCCGCGTTGACGATCGAGCAGTCCACCCACTCGGCGATCTGCTTCGGCGCCCCGCTGGCCGGGTGGCGGATGATCATCATGTCCACGCCCATGGCGTCGATGGTCAAGACGGTGTCGCGCAGCGACTCGCCCTTGGACACCGAGGTGCCCTTGCCGGTGAGGTTGATGGTGTCGGCGCTCATCCACTTACCCGCGATCTCGAAGGAGGAGCGGGTCCGGGTGGAGTCCTCGAAGAAGAAGTTGATGATGGTGCGCCCGCGCAGCGTGGGCAGCTTCTTGACCTCGCGGTCCTGCACCTCGTGCATGGAGGTTGCGGTGTCCAGGATCGCCAGGATGTCGTCCTGGGACAGGTCGGCGATGGAGAGCAGGTGCTTCACGACTGGCCCTCCCCCGCACGCTCATCACCCGCAGCGATCCACACACCCTCGACCTCGTCCTGGTCGGCCAGTCGGACCATCACCCGCTCGGAGCGAGAGGTGGGCAGGTTCTTACCGACGTAGTCCGCGCGGATCGGCAGGTCCCGGTGGCCGCGGTCCACGAGGACGGCGAGCCGGACGGCGCGAGGTCGCCCAAGGTCCGCCAGGCTGTCGAGCGCGGCACGGATGGTGCGGCCGGAGTAGAGGACGTCGTCCACGAGGACGACGACCTTGCCATCCACCCCGCCCTCGGGCACGTGCATCTTCTCCAACGCACGGGTGGGCTGGGTGCGCAGGTCGTCGCGATACATCGTGATGTCCAGGGAGCCGGTGGGCAGCTGCGCGCCTTCCACCTCGGCGATCGCGGTCGCGAGCCGGTGGGCCAACGGCACGCCGCGGGTCGGGATTCCCAGCAGAACGAGATCGTCTGCGCCCTTGTTGCCCTCCAGGATCTCGTGCGCGATCCGCTTGAGTGCGCGGTGGATGTCGTTGCCGGAGAGGACCTCACGTCCTCCGGGGGGTGCCTGACCCCCCGGCCCGGAATCTGAGTGACGGGCAGGGCTCATCGGGCCCACCTCTCCTTCCCCGCCTCACAGGACGGTGGTTAAAGGACGTGTCGGTCGGGGACCACCCTACCGCTCGCTCTGCACCACCCGGACCCGGCCCGCGGATCGAGCGAGCCGGGCGGCATACACCTCGGTCGCAAGCGCGAGCAACGCCCGGAAGATGAGGAGCGCGGGCAGCCCGAAGGTCGACCAGATCACCCCGGCGACCACGGGACCAGCCATCTCCCCAGCGTCCTCGGCCGAGCTGAGCCAGGCCAAGGTGCGCGAGCGCCGGCTCGGGTCCAGTTCGCTCACGCCTGCCATGACGGCACCCCAGGCCGGGGCGAAGGCGGCTTTGCCGAGATCGTCAGCCAGCCGCCCGAGGAGGAGGCCGGCGTAGCCCGGGAAGAGCAGCCAGATCAGTGAAGAGACGGTATTTCCGAGGGCGCGTACACCCAGCACGAGGTTCACGCTGACCCGGTCCGCCACCCAGCCCCAGACTGGCCCGGTCAGGCTGACAAGAGATTTCACGAGGTACATCGAACCGGCCGCAGCGGCAGTCAGGCCCATGTATTCGACAGCCAGGACCGGGAGGAGATTGGCCATCAGGTAGGCCGTCCCGGTGGCCATCGCGCCCAGACCTGCGTAGGGCAGCAACGCGCGCCGCAGGTCGGTCGGCATCGGAACCTTCGTCTCTGGGCGGGGCAGCCGAAGCCCCTCCAGGGCTGGACCGCGCAGTCGGCTCAGAACCAGCCCCAGCGGCAGGAGGGACAGGACCCCGGCGATCACGAAGACCAGGGTGAAGTCGTTCACCAGGATGGTCAGCAGCACGCCCGCGCCGAACTGGCCGCCGGAGCCGGCGAAGGACTTCACGGTTTGATACCAGGCGAAGCGCTGCGCGACGGCCCGCTTACCGCCGAGGGCCGAGAGCACCGTGGCGCTCGCCGGGTCCCGGAGCGCGATCGAGAGCCCGTGCACGGCTCGGGCGGCGAAGAGGAGAGCAGGTCCGGCGGCCAGGACGAGCAACACCAGCACGATGCAGCGGAGGGCCACCGCCACGAGGTAGGCGGTCCGAACGCCCATCCGATCGATGAGGCCACCCATCAGAGGTTTGAGGACGACCGCCACCGCCATGTTGGTCGACAGGAGCAGCCCGATCTGAGCCAGGGACATCCCTAGGTCGTAGGCATACAGGGGTAACGCGAAACTGATGATGCCGAAGGCGAGCCGGGAGAAGAAGCCCTCCGCCACTACCGCGCCGATCGGACCCCGCTCAGCGTTGGACCGCCCGCTGTCCTTGGACGGCCGCCGCTGCCCTCGGCCCACGGCCTGGCTGAGACCGAGGACCACGGCGCCGACCGCGGCCACCGCTGCCAGGCCGAGGCCGACGGTCAGGAGGTGGCCCCGGGTCCGCTCCCCCATCTCTGCCAGGTCGGTCGCGAGGGCGCGGGCGAGGACATACCGACCGACCGGCTCACCCTCGAGGGACAGTGAGGCCCACGCGATCTGGACGGGCCCGCTCGGTGTGTCCATGAGCATCGTTCCCTGCCCGGAGCTCTCGGGGCTCAGCACCTGCAGGGCTACGGGGGTGAGCCGGTGGCGGTCAGCACCCACCACCACAGGCCGCCCCTGTACGGGGGCGAACAGGTGCAGCACAGCGGGATCGGGTGCTGCAGCGAACTCGCGGCCCAGGGCTGCGACGATCTCGTCATCGCTCATCGGCGCGCTCAGGTCATGCACCACCGCCACGGCGGTCCAGACGGTGGCCGCGCTGTCCCGCTGCGCCTGCGTCTCGATGGACCGTCGCCCTTCACGGTCAACCAGGCCGACGGTGGCGACCAGAATGATCGCCAGCAGCGCCAGCACACCCAGGAGGCGATCCAGCCCGGTCCGCACCTCAGGTCGCACGGTCGTGCAGGGCGGCGAGCACGACGTCGGTGATCGCCGGAGCGGGGTCGGGACACCCCTTGTAGCCAGGGAAGTAGTTGACGTCCACCACAGCTGGTCCGTCCGGGGACTCGATCACGTCGACCCCAAAGAGCTCGAGGCCGAATGCTGTGCGGACGCGTCCAGCCAGCTCACGCACCTCCGGAGAAGCCGCTACCGGTCGTCCTGGGCGAGTGAAGGACAGCTCATCGAAGGACTTGCGAACTGCCCAGACCTGGTCCCCCGCGACATACACCTTGAGATCCTCGCCCGGGCCCGGGACGTGTCGCTGAACGATGAGCGGGCCGCCAGCCTGCGGCACGGTAGCGAGTTCCTGCGGCGTGCTGACCAGGTGCACACCGGCCCCACGATGGCCTCGGTTCGGCTTGACGATGAGCGGGCCGGAATCCACGAGGTGGACCGCTGACGAGGGGTTGTGCACCAACCAGGTGTCCGGCGTGGGCACCCCGGCCGACCGCATCCGCCCAGCCGCGGTGACCTTGTCTTGGGCCGCGAGGCAGGCGGGCAGGTCATTGAGCACCCGCGCCCCGGCCGCGGCTAGGGCACAGGCATAGCTGAGAGCGTGTTCGGTGTGGCTCTTCAGCACGTAGAGGTCGGCGAGATCTCCCAGGTCGTGGGCGCACAGGATGCGGTCTTCAGGGATCCACCCCTCGACGTCGTGTCCGGCAGCGCGCAGCCGGTCGGCCACCTCAAGGAGGATCGGGCTCGGGCGGTCAGGCACCCTACGGGTGAGGAGGAAGACGATCTTCATGCCGCCCTCCTCAGGCTCTCCCAGGCGGGCAACCCGGTGCGCAGCGAGAGCAGCGCCGCGGGCTCACCGAGGTCGGCCCAGAGGCGGTCGACGATCTCGATGAGTGGGTGGGCGGGCCTCAGCCCGGTCAGGGTGGAGATCTGCCGCAGGCGCGCAGGTGAGCCGGCCGGGGGCAGCTGGTGCGGGCCGAGGTGCGCCTGGAGTGCGGCGGCGACGGCGAGCCCGAGCTGCGTCGGTTCCGCGCCAGCGCGGTAGGCGAGGCGCGCCGCGCCCACCAGACGATCGTCCCGCGCCAGTTTGCGGGGAACGTCCCGGCCGACACGCAGGGTGGTGTCTCCCAGCGCGGCATTGCTGAAGCGGTGCAGGATCGCCACCAGCGCCTCAGGGCTGCCGGCGACGTCGAGGCCATAGCGGTGCAGCAACCCCCGCCGCCCCTCCTCCATCGCGCCCAGCACGACGGCAGCGATCTCTGGATCGGTGACGGCGGCGTGCAGGTAGCGATATCCCTTGAGCTGGCCCAGATAGGCCGCGGTCGCATGACCCGCGCTGAAGCAGTACAGCTTTGCGCGGTAGTCAGCGGCGAACGAGGTTGTTGACCTGACCCCAGGCAGCCAGGACCAGTCCCGGGTGAGTGCCGGACCATCGATGGTGACGCGGCACGCCGGCTCGACCACGACACTGACCGGCGCACTGTCGTTCCCCAGATCACGCCTGGCGACGACCCTGTCCACCACGGCGCCCGAGAAGCCATGTCCTGTGCCTGCGGCGCCTACTCGATGCCGGAGGTGGTCGCCGGCATCCTCGGTGTTCTCCAGCGCGACCACGTCGACGCTGCCACCCGCGCGTTCGAGACCGGCTCCCAGCAGGTTCGCGATACTCGGCAACTGAGCCGGGCCGACTGCGGTCAGCACGAGGTCTGCGTCGGCGATCTCCTCGACTGCGCGGTCACGCTCGATGGTCAGATCCAGCGCCTGGACCGGCACATCGTGGCGCTCCGACCGAGGGCCGTGCACGGTCTCGATCTGCACGCGCTCGTGCCGCTTCAGGCCCTGCACGACCTGGCCCCGGCCCAGGACGACGACCTCCAGACCGCCACAGTGGGCGATCTGCGCTGCGCAGCCGAGCCCGACCCGGCCTGCTCCGATGATGACCGCTTTCATGCCCTGCCCCTTCCTGAGTGGTTCTGGTGTGAGTTGTTCTGGTGTGAGTCGTCCTGAAGGACCTCCGGCTCTGAGCCAGCGGCGGCCGCGAAGATGTAGTCCGCGAGGCGCAAGGCGCCGTCGGGAACCCCTTTGAAACCCGGGAAGTGGTGAACGTCCACGACGACAGGTCCCGTGGTGGTCTCGACCACGTCGACCCCGAAGAGGTCGGTGCCCAGGGCGGCCCCGACCCGGTCGGTGATCCTGTGCAGTTCCTCGGTCACCGTGAACGGCTCACCCTGCTTCTCCAGCAGGCTGGTCGCGGGCCAACGTCGCTTGACGCCGAAGACCTGCTCCCCGATCCGATAGAGCTTGCGGTCCCGCGCGGAGGTCTCCTGCAGTCGTTGCACGAGCCACGGCTGCTCGGTCGGACTGAGGTCGAGGAGTTCCTCGACGTCCCACACGACCCGGCTGCCCGTCCCGGCTCCGACACGGCCAGGCTTGAGCACCAGCGGACCGTCCTGCAGCAACTCCTCCAGCGCCGGAAGGTCGCGCGTGGTCCAGGTCTGGGGGACGGGCACGGAGTGCGCGGCCAGGCTCGCGGTGGCGGCCACCCGGTCTCGGCACAGGCGAGCCACGTCGGCTGTGTTGACGCACCGGCCGCCGCCGGCGGCCAGCGCGTGGGCGAGGCTCACGACGTGGTCGTTCACCGACTTGAGCAGATACAGGTCGGCGTCCGGGGCCAGCGACGTGACGTCCACCAGAGTCTCCGGCAGCACGACCTCGACGCGTGCACCCCACGATCGCAACAGGTCGAGGCAGTCAGCGGTGACCGACGCCGTCCTGGGCACCGGCTGAGAGGTCAGCACCACGATGCGCATCACCGCACGCTCCCCAGCACGTGTCGGGCCAGCAGGTCATCAGCCGTGGGGACGTGCGTGTAGTTCGGAAAATCGTTGACCTCGATCACGACCAGGTCGGGCCCGCTCTCCACGCAGTCGACGCCGAACAGCATGAGCCCGAAGGCGCGACCGCACTTCTCCGCGATCTCCTGCAGGGGCTCGGTCACCACGACCGGCCCCAGCTCGGCTGGATCGAGGGTGCAGGGTGTGACAGGAGAGGGCTTGCGGGCTGCGAACACCTGGGTACCGATGACGTAGAGCTTGAGATCGGCGCCGCTGCCGGGGATGAACTCTTGGACCACCAACTCCTCGTGCCGGCGGGCGAGGGATCCCAGCGAGTCCGCGCGGGCGACCCCACGGGAGTTGTCTCCGAACCGCGGCTTGACGATCCACCCGTGGGTGCCCGGTGCCGCGTCCCAGAGCGGCGCCAGCCGTTCGCTCATGTCCGGCCCTCGGCCCACGAAGGTGCGCGGCACGGGCAGCCCGACCTCCAGCAGCCGTGCAGTCATCTCACCCTTGTCACGCACCTTGCGAACGGCCGCCGCACCATCCAGGGTGGGCACTCCGGCCTGCTCGGCAGCTGCCAGCGCACGCAGGACCCGGTCGCTGCGGCCCCGCGCCACCACGACATCGGTCCCGGTCAGGCAGTCCGTCGGGATGGCCCCCCGGTCGCCGACGAGCCGGACGTCAGCCCCCCGGGCTCGCAGGGCCGAGACCAGCCCGGCCGGCTGCGCCTGCTCCCGATAGCGGTCCTCCACGAGGACGGTCACCCTGATCACCATGAAAGGCAGCTAACCCGACCCGCATGAGGTGTCGATGACGTGAACGTGAGAAGGCTCTCACCAAAACACCCGCAGGTCAGGCGGGGTCCGCGACCTGACCCTCCCGCTGGATGCGCTCGGCCAGCCGTCGCCCCGCCTCCGGGACACCCTTGAACCCCGGGAAGCTGGACAGATCCACCACGTAGGGGGCTCCCCGGTGTTCGATGATGTCCACTCCGTAGGTGTCGATCCCGAGCGCGTCACCGCAGGCCCGTGCCACCTTCTCGATCGCGGCAGGCAGCGGGACGACCCGGCCCAGTTTGTCCTCATAGCTGCGGGGCGGCCAGACCCGCTCGACGCAGAAGACCTCCTCCCCGATCCGATAGATCTTCCGGTCCAGCCCATCGGGCTCCAGGTACCGCTGCGCCATCACGGGGTCGGCCCCGTGGTCGATTCCGACGAGGTCCTCCGGCTGGTGGACGATGACGATGCCTTGGCCCTGGCTGCCTTGGAAGGGCTTGACGATGAGGGGGCCGTCCGTCAGGTGCGGGAGTAGCGCCCCCGGGTCATCGACCACCCAGGTCTGCGGGACCGGCACCCCCGCGTCGCGCAACGCCAGCGTGGTCGCGATCTTGTCCCGGCACAGCACCGTGACCTCATAACTGGGGAAGCACCGCACCTCGAGCCCGTGATAGCGGCGCGCGAGGTCGAGCGCAGCAGGGGTCTTTGCCTTGAGCACCACGAGGTCCCCAGGCGGGTCTGGTACTGCATCCCCTTCGTCCGGGTAGACGGCGCGGATCTCACTCCCGTGTGCCGTGAGATGGTCGACCATGGCCGGCATAACCGGGCTCGGACGGTCGGCGGGGTGGCGGACGAGGAACAGATCGATCTTCATGACGCGGACGCTAGGTGACCCGCATGAGGTGGTGATGAGGCGCGCACCTCCGATCCCTGCGCCTTGCCGTCCCTGGGCTACAGCAGGGTGGCCTTGATGTCGACGACCCTGGCCAGCAGGCCGTTGACGAACTTCGGGGAGTCATCGGTCGACATGTCCTGCACCAGACCGACAGCCTCGGAGATCGCGACGGTGTCCGGGACCTCGTCGTTCCAGACGATCTCCCAGGTGCCCAGGCGCAGCGCAGCCCGGTCGACCGCCGCCATCCGCTCCAAGGACCAGCCCTGGCTGTAGGTCGTCAGCGTCTCGTTGATCGTGGTCCATCGCTCCAGCACCCCGCGCACCAGCTGCACGGTGTAGTCCGGCAGCGGATGCTGAGTGGTCGGGGCGGCGACGCGGTCCTCGAGCAGGGTGCCGACGTTCACGCCCCGCTGCTCGGCCTCGAAGAGCAGCTCCAGGGCACGCTTGCGCGCCTTGGTGCGTGCCGCCACGTCAGTTCACGCGGCCGAGGTAGGAGCCGTCGCGGGTGTCGACCTTGACCTTGGTGCCGGTCTCCAGGAAGAGCGGCACCTGGATCTCGGCGCCGGTCTCCAGCGTCGCAGGCTTGGTGCCACCGGTGGAGCGGTCACCCTGCAGACCCGGGTCGGTGTGGGTGATCTCGAGCTCCACCGAGGCGGGCAGCTCGACGTACAGGACCTGGCCCTCGTGCTGGGCGATCATCGCCCGCCCGTTCTCCAGCAGGTACTTCGCGGCGTCACCCATGGACTCCGGGGAGACGTGCACCTGCTCGTAGGTCTTCTCATCCATGAAGATGAAGTCGGTGCCGTCGTTGTAGAGGTACTGGAAGTCCGAGCGGTCCACGGTCGCCGTCTCGACCTTGGTGCCGGCGTTGAAGGTCTTGTCGACGATCTTGCCGCTGGTCACGTTCTTGAGCTTGGTGCGCACGAACGCCGGGCCCTTGCCGGGCTTGACGTGCTGGAACTCCAGCACCTGCCACAGGCCGTTGTCCATGGACAGGACCATGCCGTTCTTGAGGTCGTTCGTCGTTGCCACAGCTTCGCTTTCCTTCGGGTATGACGTGCACGTGCGGGTGGGCAGGGCCTCACCCAAACCTGCGCAAGTCTACCGGTGCACCGGGCCTGGCTCCGAGACGGCGGCGTGCGCGAGGCGCAGCACCTCCTCCTCCGGCCCCACGAGCCGGGTCGGCCGGGCCAGGCCCTCCAGGACCACGAAGCGCAGGGTGTCTCCGCGGGACTTCTTGTCCAGGGCCATCGCGGCGCGCAGCTCGGGCCAGCGCTCCGCGCCCCCGGGGTATGCCGTGGGCAGGCCGAGGCTGCTCAGCACCGTCCTGTGCCGCTCGAGGAGGGCGTCGTCGATCAGACCGGATCGGTGCGCGAGTTCGGCGACGAAGACCATGCCGACGGCGACGGCGTCGCCGTGCCGCCAGCGGTAGTTCTCCAGCAGCTCGATGGCGTGCCCGAAGGTGTGCCCGTAGTTGAGGATCTCGCGCAGCGAGGCTTCCCGCAGGTCCGCGGCGACGACGTCCGCCTTGACCTGCACGGCCCTGCCGATCAGCTCCACGACCAGGTCGGGGTCGGCCCGCGGGTCGCGTGCCGCGTCCGGGTCAGCCTCGATCAGCTCCAGGATCTGCGGGTCGGCGATGAACCCGCACTTGACGACCTCGGCCAACCCGGAGACGTAGTCCGCCGGAGGCATCGTGGTCAACCAGACGGGGTCACAGAGGACCGCGGCCGGCGGGTGGAAGGCGCCGACCAGATTCTTGCCCGCCTGGGTGTTGATCCCGGTCTTCCCGCCCACGGCCGCGTCGACCACGCCGAGCATCGAGGTCGGCAGGTGGATGACGTCGACCCCACGCAGCCAACTGGCGGCGACAAACCCGGCGAGGTCGGTCGTTGCGCCACCGCCCACACCCAGGATCAGATCGTCCCGGGTGAAGCCCTCCTCCCCCAACAACGACCACAGGTCGACCAGCACCTGCGAGGTCTTGGCCGCCTCCGCATCGGGCACCCCGATCATGACGCACGAGGCACCGCCCTGCCGTAGCACCTCCTCCGCCGCGAGAGCGGTGTCGTGGCGACCGTCCTGATAGATCACGAGCACGCGGCGACCTGGCCTGACGAACTCGGCCAGGTGGGACCGCACGCCCGGGGCGACGTGGACGGCATACGGGCGATCGCCCCCGACCTGCACGGTCCGGGTGCTCACCGCTCCCCCAGCCCGAGCGCGTCCAGGATCTCCTCGGTCACCTCGTCAGGCGTGCGACCGCCGGTGGCCACCACGATCTCGGCGAGCGCCTCGTAGGTGGGGCGGCGCGCGTTCATCAGGCGGGTCCACGACGCCCGCGGGTTGATCACCAGCAACGGGCGCGAGGCGTCGAAGCCGACCCGGGGGGCGGCGTCGGCGATCGAGACGTCGAGGAAGACCACCCGGTGAGTGGAGTCGCGCACGGCCTCCGCGACCTCCTCCTGCATCACGGCGCCGCCGCCGAGGCTCACCACGCCCTCCTCCAGCGCCAGCGCGCGGGCGGCCTCCTCACGCTCGAGGGTGCGGAAGGCCGCTTCACCGTCCTGGACAAAGATGTCGCTGATCGTCCGCCCCGCCCGGGTCTCGACCGCCTCGTCGGTGTCGATCTGCGGCACGCCGAGGCGGGTGGCGAGCAGCGCTCCGACGGTGGACTTGCCGGAACCGGGCGGGCCGATCAGCACGATGGCGCTCATGCCGGTCCGGTCCCGGTGGTGCGCTGGTGCTCGGCGACCGCGGCGAGGTAGGCCTCGTGGTTGCGCGCCACCTCGGCGACCGAGTCCCCACCGAACTTCTCGACGACCGCGTCCGCGAGCACCAGGGCGACCATCGCCTCAGCGACGACACCAGCGGCCGGGACGGCGCAGACGTCAGAACGCTGGTGAATGGCGGTCGCTGCCTCGCCGGTGGTGGTGTCGATCGTGCGCAGCGCGCGCGGCACGGTGGAGATCGGCTTCATCGCGGCCCGGACGCGCAGCACCTCGCCGGTGCTCATCCCGCCCTCGGTGCCGCCGCTGCGCTGAGTGGCGCGTCGGATCAGGCCGTCCTCGCCGCGGTCCAATTCATCGTGCGCCTGGCTGCCGCGTCGGGCGGCGGTGCGGAAGCCCTCGCCGATTTCGACGCCCTTGATCGCCTGGATCCCCATCAGCGCGGCGGCCAGCCGGCTGTCCAGGCGCCGGTCCCAGTGGACGTGCGAGCCCAGGCCCGGGGGTATGCCGTAGGCCAGGACTTCGACCACCCCACCCAGGGTGTCGCCCTCCTTGCGCGCCGCGTCGACCTCGGCCACCATCTGCGCGGACAGCTCGCTGTCCAGGGTGCGGACGGGGTCGGCGTCGAGCGCGTCCACGTCCTCGGGGGTGGGCAAGGTCTCCAACGCGGGCGCGTCGGCGTCCGGACCTGGCACGCCGGCTCGGCCGATGCTCGTGGTGTGCGAGACGAGGCGGATCCCGACCGACTGCTCGAGGAAGGCTGCAGCAACGGCGCCCAGCGCGACCCGGGCCGCAGTCTCCCGGGCACTGGCGCGCTCCAGGATCGGGCGGGCCTCCTCGAAGCCGTACTTGGTCATGCCGACCAGGTCGGCATGACCGGGGCGGGGGCGGGTGAGCGGCTTGTTGCGGGCCAGCTCCTGCGGAGCGCCGACGTCATCGGCGCGGCGCAGGTCGTCATCGGCCACCGGCTCGGGCGACATCACGGCCTGCCACTTGGCCCATTCGGTGTTCTCGATCTGCAGCGCCAGCGGGGACCCGAGGGTCGACCCGTGGCGCAGCCCGCCCAGAAAGTGGAGCCGGTCGGCCTCGAAGGACATCCGCGCGCCGCGGCCGTAGCCGAGGCGCCGACGGGCGAGCGCACCTTCGACGACCTCCCGGTCGATGCGCACCCCGGCGGGCAGCCCTTCGAGGATCGCGGTCAGGGCGGGTCCGTGCGACTCACCGGCGGTCAACCAACGCAGCATGGGGCCAGATTCTGTCACGCTGGCCAGGCGCTCCTGACCACGTGCTCAGGGCTGGTGGAGGGAGCGCGGTCAGGAGAGCGCGGTCAGGAGAGCGTGGTCAGGAGAGCGCGGTCAACAGGGTGGGGGCGGTGAGCAGGCCGAGCAGGGCACCGACCATCATCGGTGGCCCGAAGGCGAAGTGGCCTTCCCAGGAGACGCGCCGCCCGGCCAGGAGCGCCAAGGCCACGACACCACCGACCAGGAACCCGGCGTAGATGCCGGTGATCATCTCGGCCCAGCCAAACCACCCCAGCGCCGCGCCGAGCACCACCGCGAGCTTCACGTCACCGAGGCCGAGGGAGAGTGAGCCGCGGGCCAGGGAGACCAGGGCGAGCAGGAGGTAGAACGCTCCTGCGGCGAGTCCACCCAGCATGGTTCTGACCCAGGCATCGAGCCCGCCACCGACGAGGGCGGCCAGGGTGAGTCCGGCGGCGAGGAAGCCCATCGTGGGCCACATGATCCGGTCGGGCAGGCGGTGGACGTCGAGGTCCATCGCAGCTAGGCAGACGCAGGACAGGACGAGCATCAGCAGGGTGGCGGAGAGCACGGTCCCGACCCAGGGGGAGATCTCCGGACCGCGGTCGGAGAACCAGATCCGGTGCAGGACCAGCGCGCTGGACAGACCGAGCGCCAGCGGGACCCACCAGCGCCTGGCCGGGACGGGATCGTCCACCTCGTCCGGCTTGCGGTAGGTCGCCTCCTCCAGCCAGCGGGCCACCGGGATGCCGGCGATCGCCACGATCACGCCAGCGACCACCGGGATCCACACCGACTCAGGACTTCCCATCCGGTGACCCCCCGCTGGTCACGGCAGCCTGCCGCCGCTCCCCCTCGGCCGTCAGCGCGGCCCTCATCGCCTCCACCGGGCCATCATGCCCGGTCATCAGCTCGACCTGCCGGGCGGCCTGGTGCAGCAGCATGCCGGTGCCGTCGTGCACGACGGGCGCGGCCGGCCCGAGAGCGGCCACTGCGGTCGCGAACGAGCTTGGCCAGGGCGCGTAGAGCACGTCGAGGAGGGTGGGCTGCGCGTCCGGGCCGCCGGTCTCAGGCGCGGTCTCCGGCGCCTGGGCCAGGCGCAGCCTCGGCGCCGGTGCCTGCGCCGGGAGCGTAGAGACCACCACCCGTTGCCCCGCCTCCCCGATGACCAGGGTCCCCTCGGCGAAGCGGCGCACCCGTACCGCCAGCCCGACCTCGCGCCGCGCAATCAGAGCGGCCGTCTCCGGCCGGGGCGCCGTGCGGACCCAGAGGTCGACCTCGGTGATCCCGAGCTCGGCCACGGCCAGCAGGGCCGAGCGGGCCGTCGCTCCCCCACCGATCACGACCCCGCTCGCGCCCCCTTCGAGCGGGCTGCGCGAGGCTTCAGAGCAACCACGGCCAGCTTCACGCAGCGCCCTCACGAGCCCTTCGACATCGGTGTTGTCGGCATGCCATCCCGTGCCGTCGGTGCTCCGCACCAGGGTGTTGGCAGCGCCGGTGAGGAGGGCACGGGGGCTGGCCGAGGACGCCAACTCCAACGCCTCCTCCTTGCCCGGCATGGTGACCGAGAGCCCGATCCAGTCGTCCGGCAGACCGGCCACGTGCGCAGCCAGCTCGCCCGACCCGACCTCCGCGGCGGTGTAGGTCCAGCCACCCAGGCCCAACGCGGCATACGCGGCCCGGTGCAGGACCGGCGAGAGGGAGTGCGCGATCGGCGACCCGATGACACCAGCCCGGCGGGGCGCAGGTGCCTCTTCGCGTTGACGATCAGTCACTGCCCGATCAGCACTGCCCGGTGTCGTCGGTGTTCTCTTCGCACCACTGGAGGAACTCCTGGACGTTCTCCTGGTGCTCGGCATAGGTGGCGGCGAACTTCGTCTCGCCAGTGTGCGGGTTGGTGGTGACGAAGAAGACCCAGTCACCCTCCTCCGGGTGCAGCGCGGCCCGGATCGCGGCCTCACCGGGGCTGTTGATCGGCCCCGGCGGCAGGCCCTGGTTGCGATAGGTGTTGTAGGGATCGTCGACCTCGCGCTGCGCGGTGCTGGTGCCTGCGCGTCCGCGCTCCTGGGCGATGAAGTGGATCGTGGAGTCCATCTCCAAACGCCCGCCGGTCTCGGAGTTGCCCTCGAGCCGGTTCTCGATGACCCGACCGATCTTGGGCAGGTCCTCGGCGAACATCCCCTCGCCCTGGATGATGCTGGCCTTGGTCATCACGTCGTGCAGCTCGTCGTCCGGCACGCCGATCTCGGACACCTTGCGCTTGGCCAGGTCGACCATCGCCTGCAGCTGCTCCTGCGGCGTGGCGTCCGGGGAGAACTCGTAGGTCGAGGGGAACAGGTAGCCCTCAAGGTCACCATCGGCCGCCTCGGGCAGGTCGAGCGAGGTCGGGTCGACGTCCTCGTACTCGGACACCTCGTGCCCGGTCGCCTCCGCCAGGATCTCGAAGGTTTCCGAGACCCAGAGGCCCTCGCGGACGGTCACCCCGTTGATCTCGCGATAGTTGCCATCCAGCAGCCGAGCGAGCGCTGAGCTCGAGCTCATCTGGTTGGCCATCCGATAGGTGCCCGGCTGAATGCCGGCGGCGCGCGGGTCGGCCTGCACCAGCGCCATGAAGGGACCGGTCGAGGCGATGACGTCCTCACCGGCCAGGATCTCGGCGATCTGTCCGCCGGCCGCTCCCGGCGGGATCTCGACCATGACCTCACCAGAGCCCGCACCCTCGTAGTCGGTGGGACCCGCGTCCTCGCCGCCGAGGGAGAAGTCCGGAAGCAGGCCCTGCAGGGAGCTGAAGGCGTAGAAGCCACCCGTGAGCACCAGACCGGCGGCCAGCAGGAGGGCGACCACCTTCAGCAGCGGGTTGCGCCGCCGGGTGCGGCGGGGGCGGAACTGCCCCTCCTCCGGCTCGGGCTCCAGCATTTCGTCAGCCAGACTCTCGTCGTGCTCGGAGACTCCGCGCAGCCCGAGGACGTCGTCATCGAAGTGGGTCGAGCGGCGTGCGCCGACACCACGCACGTCATGCTCATCCCACTCCTCGTAGGGAGGCTGAATCATCCGGATCCTTTACCGTCTGGCCGGGCACGGGGACCCGGGTCTAGCTGCCCGCCAGGGGTGTGCCGGGGGGACGACCGGCACGTCGGGCATCAAGCGCTGCCTGGAGGATAAGCACGGCTGCGGCCTGATCGACGACGCCACGCTGCTGTCGACCGCTGACCCCGGCACTGTGCAGGGATCGATGGGCGTCCACCGTGGTGAGACGTTCATCCCACAACCACACCGGCACCTCCAGACGCCGCTGCAACACACCAGCGTACCGACGTGCGCGCTCCGCGGCCAACCCTTCTGCCCCTGAAAGGGACCTGGGCAGGCCCACGACGACGCCGACGGCCTCGCGTTCGGCGCAGATTCCGAGGAGTTCCTCGACGTCGGAGCGGCGCTTCTTGTCCCGCTTCAGGGTGACGACGGGATGGGAAAGCAGACCCAGGGCATCGCTCGCCGCGACCCCGACGCGGACCTCGCCGACGTCGACCCCGATGAGGACACCGGTGGGCTGCACCTGGCCCTCGCCCTCAGACACAGGCTCGCGCTCACGCTCCGTCATCACCCAGGTGCCCGATCGCCTCAGGCGCGCAGCGCGTCCTCGATCACCCGCAGCGCGTCGCCGGTGCGGGTCGGATCCTGGCCGCCACCCTGGGCGAGGTCCGGCTTGCCGCCGCCGCCACCACCGAGGGTCTGCGCAGCGACCTTGACCAGGTCACCCGCCTTGACGCCGCGCTCGCGCGCCGGCTCGTTCGTGGCGACCACCACGACGGGACGGCCGCCTGAGGTCCCGGTGAGCGCGACGACGACCGGGCCGTCGTTGCCGAGACGACCGCGCAGGTCGGTCACCAGCGTGCGCAGGTCGTCCGCGCCAGCGCCGTCACCCAGATCGTGCCCGAGATAGCGAACTCCAGCCACGTCGCGCGCCTGCTCGACCAGGCCGGCCGCTCCAGCGAGCGCCTGCTGCGACTTGGCCTTGGCGATCTCCCGCTCTGCGTCCTTCAGGCGCGCCATCAGCTGGCCGATGCGGTCGGGCAGCTCGTCGGGGCGGACCTTGAGGGTGTCGGTCAGCTGGTTGACGATGACGTTCTCGCGGGCCAGGTGGCTGTAGGCGTCCGCGCCCACCAGAGCTTCGACGCGGCGCACGCCGGAGCCGATCGAGGACTCCCCCATCAGTTTGACCAGGGAGAGCTGGGCGGAATTGAGCACGTGCGTGCCACCACAGAGCTCCAGGCTCCAGGGGCCGCCCACCGAGACGACCCGCACCACGTCCGGGTAGCGCTCACCGAAGAGCGCCATCGCGCCCATCTCACGCGCCTGCGCGAGGGGCATTTCGGCCGCGGACACCTCCAGGTCGTCCATCAGGCGCTCGTTGATCCGCGCCTCGACGGCCACCAGCTCATCCGCCGACAGCCCACGTCCGGCCTTGAAGTCGAAACGTAGTCGGCCGGGAGCGTTCTCCGAGCCGGCCTGGGTCGCCGTGTCACCGAGGGTCTCGCGCAGCACCTTGTGCACCAGGTGCGTGGCGGTGTGCGCGCGGGATACCGAGGCTCGACGCAGCGTGTCGATGCTGGCGGTCGCGGTCTCGCCCACGGCCAGTTCGCCCTCGAGGAGCCGGCCGCGGTGGACGATCAGCCCGGGGATGGGCCTCTGCACGTCGGTGACCTGCACCAGCGCGCCGTTGGCCAACCGGATGGTGCCGTGGTCGGCCAACTGACCGCCCGCCTCGGCGTAGAAGGGGGTCGACCCGAGCACCAGCTCGACCTCGGCGCCGTGCTCTGCGTCTTGGGGCGTGAGCGCGAGCCGGTCGGTCTCCACCCCGCCCGAGAGCAGGGCGAGGACCTGGGAATCGCCCGCCATCTCGGCATACCCGGTGAATTCGGTCGCCCGACCGATCCGGTCGGCCACGTCCCGGTATGCCGTGCTGCCGGCGTGGCCGTGCTTCTTCGCCTTGGCATCGGCCTTGGCCCGTTCCCGCTGCTCCTTCATCAGGGTGCGGAAGCCGTCCTCGTCCACCGACAGGCCCTGCTCGGAGGCCATCTCCAGGGTGAGGTCGATCGGGAAGCCGTAGGTGTCGTGCAACTGGAAGGCCTCGGCGCCGCCGAGGGTCGAGGAGCCGGCCTGGCGCGCCCGCTGGACCGCGGTGTCCAGGATTGTGGTCCCGCTGGCCAGCGTGCGGCGGAAGGCGTCCTCCTCGCCGTAGGCGCTCTCGCTGATCCGCGGCCAGTCACGCTCCAGCTCGGGATAGGACGACTTCATCACGTCCTTGCTCACGGGGAGCAGCTCGGGAAGCGCGGCGTCCTGCACGCCCAGCAACCGCATCGAGCGCACCGCCCGTCGGAGCAGGCGGCGCAGCACATAGCCGCGGCCCTCGTTGCCCGGGGTGACGCCATCACCCATGAGCATCAGGCCGGAGCGCACGTGGTCGGCGACGACCCGAAAGCGGACGTCGTCCTCGGCGTCCGCGCCGTAGGTGCGGCCGGAGAGGTCCTCGGCACGCTCGATGACGGGGTACACCTCATCGATCTCGTAGAGGTTGTCCACGCCCTGCAGCAGGTAGGCAACGCGCTCCAAGCCCATACCGGTGTCGATGTTCTTGCGCGGCAACTCACCGGCCACGTCGAAGTCCACCTTGGTGCGGACCTCGGACAGATCCTCCTGCATGAAGACCAGGTTCCAGATCTCCAGGAAGCGGTCCTCGTCGACGACCGGTCCCCCGTCAGGCCCGTGCTCGGGGCCACGGTCGATGTAGATCTCGCTGCACGGACCCCCGGGGCCAGGGACGCCCATGTGCCAGTAGTTGTCGGCCAGACCTCGGCGCTGGATCCGCTCGTGCGGCAGCCCGGCAACGCGGTGCCAGAGGTCGGCGGCCTCATCGTCACCGTCCAAGACGGTCACCCAGACCGACTCGGGGTCGAAGCCGAGGAAGCCCTCCTGCTGGGAGCCGGTGACCAACTCCCAGGCGTAGGAGATCGCACCTTCCTTGAAGTAGTCGCCGAAGGAGAAGTTGCCGTTCATCTGGAAGAAGGTGCCGTGCCGCGTGGTCTTCCCGACCTCCTCGATGTCGAGGGTGCGCACGCACTTCTGCACGCTGGTGGCGCGGTCCCAGGGCGCGCTCTGCTGACCTAGGAAGTAGGGCTTGAAGGGCACCATCCCGGCGTTGACGAACAACAGGTTGGGGTCGTCGTGGACGAGGGGGGCGCTGGGCACCACCGTGTGGCCCTTGCTCTCGAAGAACGACAGCCAACGACGGCGGATCTCGGCGGTTTCCATGACTTCCTTCACCAGGGTGTGCGGGACCGGACCATGCTAGTCGGTGCGGGCGATCGTTCCGAGCGGGTTCCTGCGCTCGCCGACGCCGCATCAACCGGCCCGTGCGTCGTCACCGCCCGCGGATGATCCGGCGCAGCTCGCTCCAGCGCGGACCCAGCCGCTCCTCGAAGCCGCGGGCGGTCGGGTGGTAGTAGTCGGCATCCGCCTCGATCAGGTCATCGGGCAGGAACTGCTGCCGGCCCACACCCGCGTCCTCGTCGTGGCTGTAGCGATAGCCCTTGCCGTGGCCGAGCCGCTCTGCCCCGGCGTAACCCGAACCGCGTAGGTGGGGTGGCACCGCCCCACCCTTGCCCGCCCGCACGTCGGCGATGGCCGCGTTGATGGCCGAGTAGGCCGCATTGGACTTCGGCGCCAGCGCGATGTGCACGACGGCCTGGCCCAAGATCAACCTCGCCTCGGGCATCCCAATCTGCGCCACGGCGTGCAACGCGGCGACTGCCGTCTGCAGCGCCGTCGGGTCCGCCATCCCGACCTCCTCCGAGGCCGCGATCACGATCCGGCGCGCGATGAAACGAGGGTCCTCCCCCGCCTCCAGCTGGCGGGCCAGATAGTGCAGGGCGGCGTCGACGTCGGAGCCCCGCATCGACTTGATGAAGGCGCTGGCCACGTCGTAGTGCTGGTCGCCAGCCCGGTCGTAGCGCACGGCCGCGTGCGCCACCGCCTGCTCGACGTGCGCCAGAGTGATTGGCGCAGTCTCGCCCTCGGTGCCGGCCGCTCGGTCGTCGGCAGCGACCCCGGCCGCCGCCTCCAGGGTGGTCAGCGCCCGGCGGGCGTCGCCTCCTGCCATCCGGACGACATGGTCCATCCCGTCCTTTGCCAGGGTAAACTCCCCCGCCAACCCCCGCTCATCGGCGAGCGCCCGTTCCACGAGATCGCGGACATCGGCGTCCTCGAGCGAGGTGAGGGCGACGAGCACTGAGCGGGACAGCAGCGGGGCGATGATGCTGAAGGACGGGTTCTCCGTCGTCGCCGCGACCAGGATCACGAGGCGGTTCTCCACACCTGGCAGGAGCGCGTCCTGCTGGGCCTTGGTGAACCGGTGGATCTCGTCGAGGAAGAGCACCGTCTGTCGGCCGTAGAGCGAGCGGTCTCGCGCCGCCTGATCCATCACCGCACGGACGTCCTTGACCCCGGCCGTCACCGCCGACAGCTCGACGAAGGAGCGGTCGGTGGCGGTCGCGACGAGGTGCGCGAGGGTGGTCTTGCCGGTCCCGGGAGGCCCCCAGAGAATCGCCGAGAGCGGCCCCGCCGCCCCACCTTGACCCTCGATCAGGCGCCGCAGGGGCGAGCCCTGGCGCAGAGCCTCGCGCTGGCCGGCCACCTCGTCCAGCGAGCGCGGGCGCATGCGGACGGCCAGCGGCGGCCGCAGGTCACCGGTCGCGTCGCCCGCGGAGTCGCCCGGGCCGGCCTCGGTCGAGGCGGACGAGAAGAGATCGGACACAGATGGCAGGCTAACCCGGTGCACCGACTGACCTCCCACCGCGAGCTGCTCGACCTCTCCGGTGGCGACCCCTGGGTGCGCTGGGCGCTGGACCCTGCCCTCCCCGGCGAGGTCTGGGTGCACGAGGACGTCGCGCTGGTCCAGCGGCACGGCCCGCGCCCCGGCTTCTGGGTCGCTCCGCTCCCGTCCGGTATGCCGCAACCCACCGAGCGCGAGCGCCTCACCTCCGCGTTGATCCAGCTGCGCGACCGGCTCCTGCCCGGAATGGATGTGATAGCCGTCTCGGTGCCCCAGGAGCACGCCGGCCCCGCGCACGAGGTGCTCGACCTCGGGGACGGCGGTGAGTGGGACTGGATGTGGACCACGAGCACCCCCGACCCCGATCCCCGCGAGAGCCAGCTCGTCGTCCTCGACGACACCCGGGACGCCGAGGAGCTGCAGACCTTCACCGCGGCCCACAACCCGCGCGTGTGGACCGAGATCGGCAGCGGTCGGGTGGTCCGCTGGCTGGGCCTGCGCGCCACGAGCGGAGAACTGCTCGCCATCGGGGGCTCGGAGCTCACCGCTGCCGGAGTGCCGCACCTCGCCGGGATCGTCACCGCGGTCCCGCAACGCGGCCACGGCTGGGGCACGCTGGTCTCCCGCGGGCTGACCCGGTGGGCGATCGAGGAACACGGCGTCAGCACGCTCGGCATGTTCAGCGACAACGACGTCGCCCGGCGGGTCTATCGCGCCTTGGGTTATCGGACCGCCCGTGCCTGGCACTCCCGCCGCCTCGCGAGCTAACTCCTGAGGACCTAAGTCCTGGCGGCCTCGCTCCCGCGTCTCCACCACATTGTCACCACCGGCGGCTACTGTTCGCCCATGCAGCGGGGTGCCCTGAGCAGGGCGGGGATCGTGGTGCGCCTCGTCGTGTCCGCGACTCTTCTCGGCATCCTGCTCACCGCTCAGCTCGGCCGCCACGACGACTGGTTCCCCCTGGGGATGCTCGGCCAGTACGCCGTCGCCCGCGATCCCGACGGCCAGGTCATCAACACCTATCTGGTCGGCGAGGACTCGCACGGCCAGGAGGTCCAGATCCCGCTGCGCGCCCCCTCCGCCGGGCTCACCCGCGTCGAGCTGGAGGTCGCGCTGCCCGGTCTGCTCGAGGACCCAGAGCCGCTCGCCGCGGTGGCTGCCACCTACGAACGCAACCACCCGGGCATCCGCCTGCGCGCCCTCGAGGTGCGCCAGCGCGTCGACACCCTCCGCGGCGGCGCCCGCGTCGGGCCGCCCGAGCAACGTGTGGTTCTGCGCTGGGAGCGGCTGCCATGAAGTCGGTGCTGGAGCGGGCAGCGGGGTGGTGGTTCCCACAGGTGCCGCGGGCCCGGGTCGCCTGGGTGCGGGTCCTCATCGGCACCGTCGCCGCCGTCGACGCCCTCTTTCTGCTCAACGCGCCTCGCCACCGTGCGGGCACGCCCGAGTTCTACACGCCGGTCGCCCTCGCCCGCCTGCTGCAGCTGCCCGCACCGAGCCAGGTCACGGCATACCTGGTCCTCCTCGGGATCCTGCTCGGCCTGGCCGGGCTGGTCCTGGGTGGGCGCACGCGGACGCCGGCCTGGGTGCAGCACGCGGGCGGTCTCCTGCTCGGCGTGAGTTATCTGATCTGGTGCCTGTGGGGCATGAGTTTTGGGTATGTCGCCCACGACCACATGGCGATCATCGTCGCCGTCCTTCTCCTGCCAACGGCCGGCACGTCCCGGTATGCCGACACCCACCTCCCCAGCCCCGCCGCCGGATGGGCGCTGCGCATGGTGCAGGTGTTCGCCGTGCTCACCTATGTCGGATCCGTGCTGGCCAAAGCGGTCCTCAACGACTGGAACCTGATGCGGTGGGCCAACTCCGGGACGCTGGTGTGGGCGTTCCTGCGGCGTCCGAACCCGATCAACGAGCTCCTCGTAGAACAGGCTCTGCTGGTGCGGGCGAGCCAGTGGGGAGCTCTGGCGCTGGAGCTCGCCGCGCCGCTCGTGTTCCTCGTCCGGGAACGTTGGCGCTGGCTCGTCGTGCTCTTCTTCGTGGGCTTCCACCTGAGCACCTTCGTGCTGCTCGGGATCCACTTCCTGCCAACGGTCATCTGTTGGTCGGCCTTCCTGCCATGGGAGCGCTGGCTCGGATCAGGGTCAGGACACGCCCTGTGGAAAAGACGAAGGCCTGTCGTACAGGTGTGCTAATATCGACATAGTCGATCACGAGAAGCTCAGGAGCGAGTTTCGGTCGACGCCAGGCGATCAGGGGTCGCGTGGATGGGGACCTGCCGAGGGGAGGCAGCGACGATGGAACGACCGGAGGCTATCCACCCGACGATGGTGGCGGTGCTCGAAGGGTATGGCGCTATCCGCCAGGCCGAAGCCGAGCTGATCACCTCACTTGGTTGCGCCTACGACGAGACCCTCGACCGGGTGCTTGAGGCACACGACAAGATCGGTGTCGAGCTGTCCGCCACCGCCTGCGCACGACTCCACTCCGAGGCACGCTCGGCCCTGGTCGGCGAGCTGGAGTGCGGCCCAGGTGAGCGCACCTACGACGCCCGCACGCTGGTCTCGATCGCGACCACGGGTGAGGAGCTCAGGGTGCTTCTCGTCCGGGCGATGCTGCGCGGCGAGGCCGCGCTGACTCAGGTCATGACGTTCTGGAACGCGACCGCGTCACTGACCTTCGAGCAGCGTCTGCTCGTCGCGCACGCTCTCTACGGCCCGGATCCGGTGGCCGCCGCCCGCGAGCGCCTCGGCGCCGACGGCGAGTTCCACGGCCACCCGTGGTCCTACGCCGATCACGAGGCCGCCCTCGATCGGGAGGTCACCGCCTGTCGCGCCAGCGATGTCGACAGCGAGCGCAAGCGTCGGCTCCGCGCCTATAACGATCGCTACACCAGGACCCGGGTCAATGACGACGGCACGGCCACGATGACGATCCGAGGACCCGCCCCATTCGTCCTCAGCGCCGGTCAGCGCATCGATCTCGCGACCAAGACGCTCAAGACCACCAGGGACCAACGCACCCGTCCTCAGGCCAGGGCCGACATCGCGCTGACGATCCTGACCTACGCCACGATCGGCGAATTGGAGGCGTTCAGGGACGCCGAAGGCACAAATGACGAGAGCCTGACCGAGGGCACCAGCGACAACAACGGTTCTGACAGCAACGGCTCCGACAGCCCCGGTCTCTTCGACCCGGTCATCGCCCCGGACGACGCAGACCTGCTGGCACGGATCATCAACGCCGCTCCACCAGTCGCCCTCCAGGTGATCGTCCCGCATGACGCGCTCGGCCTAGGCTTTCCGGTGTGCATGGCCTGCTCCGGCCCCATCGGATCCACACCCCCACCCGAGGGAACGGCTCCCGATCCACAGGACAACTCTGCTCCCGATCCATCCGCAGGGACTCCTCCCGATCTACAGGACAGCTCTGCTCACGACGCACCCGACAAGACGACCTCCGATCCACCTCCCGAGCCTGGCTCTCAGGAAGCCCCACCGCGGTCTCGAGCCACGGCCACCAGTCCCCTGCCCCGCCCCTCACACAACAGTCCCCCACCGGGCCACGACCGCACTGTCCGCGGCAAGGTCGGCGAGATCATCGGGGCCAACGCTGCGTTCATCAGCGGCGGTCTCGCCCGCGAGCTCGCGCTCACCCCGGGGACCATCTTGCACCGCCTGCTCACCGATCCGGCGGACGGGCGACTGAAAGAACGCTCGATCCCGTCCTACCGCCCCGATGCCGCCATGCGTCTGCAAGTCCGGGCCGCTGACCTCTACTCCCGCTATCCGGGCAGCAGAGCTCCGGCGTCCCAGTGCGAGATCGACCACGTGACCCCCTTCGGTTGGGGTAGCGGTGAGACTGGCGAGCACAATCTCCAGTTGCTCAACCTGCCACCACACCACCGGAAGACCGCAGGGAACCTGGCCGCTGCGATCAACGCCGCACGCGATGTCACCTTTACCACCCTCCTGGGGCAGGTCCGCACCACGAGGGTGCACGACTACTCGCAGTACGCCCGCGCCATCAGTTCCGAGGACCTCGCCGAGACGCGGGACCGGGCGGCACAGCTGATCTATGCCATCTACGCACACCACTCGGTGCAGAAGGACCGTCCAGACCCAGCCAGCGGCATCACCGTTGGGCACATCACCCCCGACGGCGAGGTCCGCATGGGACCCCGCTTCGCCACCCCTTCACCAGAGGCGCTGATCAAGGACTGGGCTCTGAAGCAGGACCCAGACCAAGGCCGAGCGGATGCCGCATGATGCCGGCACGACCTCACGGGACGAGACTTCACGGGGAGAGCGAGGGCAGCTGCCGGACCCCGAGCGACCGCAAAACCCGCCTCGCCGCATGCAGTCCACTCATCCCGTGCACCCCAGGACCCGGCGGCGTCGAGGCCGAGCAGAGCCACACATCCCGCGCAACCCGATAAGGGTCCCAGCTCAGCGTGGGCCGCGCCACCATCCGCCACAGCGAGATCAGACCACCGGAGATGTCGCCCCCGGGATACGAGGCGTTGTGCGTCGACATTCGCGAGGCCGGCGTCACGACCGCGTCCACCACGAGGTCCCGGAACCCAGGAGCGAAGCGCTCCACCTGGGCATCTACCTCCGCCCTCACATCGCGATCCGACCCGCCGGGCACATGGGCGTACGTCCACAAAGGCCGCAACCCACGCGCGCCGAGCCGCGAGGTGTCATGCGCGGCAGGGTCGCTCACCAGCACCATCGGCCGCTCGGCATGCCGACCCTCCGCCACCAGCGACTCCGCGCGCCGCATGTCCTCGACCGTTCCACACACGTGCACCGTCCCCGCACCCCCGACGGCCGGGTTCGCCCACGGCACCGGACCGGACAGCACGTAGTCGATCTTGCACACCCCGTCCCCCAACGGCAGTCGGCTCAACCGGTCGGCCCAGGGCTCGGCGAAGAGCGTCGCGGCAGCCCGCACGTGCAGGTCCAGCACATACGTCCGCGCCGGCGGCAGGTCGGCACGCGATCGCACCGGATGGTCCAGCACCAGTTCCCCACCGTGGGCGAGGAGGTCTTCGACCAACACCCGCGTGATCTCCCCGATCCCGCCCCGCACCAGCGGCCACCCGTCCCGGGAGTGCGCCAGTGCCCCCAGGTATGCCGCGGTGCCGGCTGCCGCGAGAGAGGGCACCGGGGTGATCGCGTGGGCTGCGACGCCGGTGATCAGGGCGGGCGCAGTCTCCGTACGCCAGTACCGGTCCCCCAGGCGCGAGCCGAGCACAGCCACGGCCTGGGCAAACGCCATACCGGCGCGGGTGGTGACCGCCTCGGGAGGAAGGGAGCGCTTGTCGGACAGGGCGATCCGAGCCACTCCCTCCGCTTCGGCAGCGAGGGCCCCCACCAGGGTGCGCCACCGTCGCGCGTCGGCGCCCAGCCCCTCGGCGGTGCGCTCAACATCGCGCCAGGCCAGCCCGGCGGCGCCATCATCCAGCGGCTGGGCGTAGGAGAGCTCGGGCACGATCAACTCGACCCCGCGGGCCCGCAGGTCGAACTCGGCGAAGAATGGAGAGGTGGGCGCGGCCGCCGGCACCGCAGCGCACACATCGCGCAGCAGGCCCTCCGCGCCCGTCACCGACCCGCCGACCAGGGGCAGGGTGCGAGCGCCCCCGCCCGGCGTCGACTGCCCCTCAAGCACCGTGACCGACAACCCGGCACGAGCCAGCGTGACCGCCGCGGCCAGCCCATTGGGTCCCGAACCCACAACGACCACGTCGCGCCGAGCGGCGGCGGACGTGGTCGTCATGGGATCACTCTGTCACGAGCCTCAGCTCTGCGCGGGGCTGACCTCCTGCGCACCCTGCGGCGCCGGAGCGTCCTTGGCGGGCTTGCTGTCGATGCCGGCCTCCTTGCGTTGCTGCGGGGTGATCGGAGCAGGCGCCTCGGTCAGCGGGTCGAAGCCACCACCGGTCTTCGGGAAGGCGATGACGTCGCGGATCGAGTCGGTGCCGGCCAGCAGCGCCACGATCCGGTCCCAGCCGAAGGCGATGCCGCCGTGGGGCGGCGCGCCGTACTTGAAGGCCTCGAGCAGGAACCCGAACTTCTCCTGAGCCTCCTCCGCCGACAGGCCCATGATCGCGAAGACACGCTCCTGGATGTCGCGGCGGTGGATACGGATCGAGCCACCACCGATCTCGTTGCCATTGCAGACCATGTCGTAGGCATAGGCCAGCGCCGCGCCCGGGTCGGACTCCAGGGAGTCCAGGAACTCCGCCTTGGGCGAGGTAAAGGCGTGGTGGACCGCAGTCCACGCACCCGACCCGACGGCCACGTCACCGGCAGCCACGGCGTCCCCGGCCGGCTCGAAGAGCGGCGCGTCGATGACCCACAGGAAGCTCCACGCGGACTCATCGATCAGCTCGCAGCGCTTGCCGATCTCCAGGCGCGCCGCACCGAGCAGCGCCCGCGACGCCTTGGTCGGTCCGGCCGCGAAGAAGATCGCGTCGCCCGGCTCGGCACCGGTGTGCGCGGCCAGCCCGGCCCGCTCCTCCTCGGAGATGTTCTTGGCCACCGGGCCACCCAGCTCGCCGTCCTCGCCCACGGTGACATAGGCCAGCCCCTTGGCGCCGCGCTGTTTGGCCCACTCCTGCCACGCGTCGAACTGGCGCCGCGGCTGGGAGCCGCCGCCGGGCATGACGACGGCGCCGACGTACTCCGCCTGGAAGACCCGGAAGGGGGTCTGGGCGAAGAACTCGGTGCAGTCGGTCAGCTCGAGCTCGAAGCGCAGGTCCGGCTTATCGGTGCCGTAGCGCGCCATCGACTCGGCGTAGGTCATCCGCGGGAAGGGGGTCGGCAGGTCCACGCCGATGACGCCCCAGACCGCCTTGGCGATCGCCTCACCGAGCTCGAGGACGTCCTCCTGCTCGACAAAACTCATCTCGATGTCCAGCTGGGTGAACTCCGGCTGGCGGTCGGCGCGGAAGTCCTCGTCGCGATAGCAGCGCGCGATCTGGTAGTACCGCTCCATCCCGGCCACCATGAGCAACTGCTTGAACAGCTGCGGGCTCTGCGGGAGGGCGTACCAACTGCCCGGCTGCAGCCGCGCCGGCACCAGGAAGTCCCGGGCTCCCTCCGGGGTGGATCGCGTCAGCGTCGGGGTCTCGATCTCAACAAAGTCCTTGTCCGCCAACAGGTTTCGCGCCGCGGCGTTGACCTTGGACCGCAGCCGCAGGTTCTGTCCCGCCGCACTCGCGCCCGGCCGCCTCAGGTCCAGGTAGCGGTGGCGCAGCCGCGCCTCCTCGCCCACCGTGACCCGCTCGTCGATCTGGAAGGGCAGCGGAGCGGACTCCGAGAGCACCTCGATCTCGTGCGCGACGACGTCGACCGCGCCGGTCGGCAGGTCGGGGTTGACGTCCTTCTCGGCGCGCGCGGTGACCTCACCGACGACCTTGACGCAGAACTCGCTGCGCAGGTCGTGGGCGGTCCCGGTCAGCACCTCATCGCGGGCCACGACCTGGACTGTGCCGCTGGCATCGCGCAGGTCGATGAAGGCCACACCGCCGTGGTCACGGCGGCGTCCGACCCATCCGGTCAGGGTCACGGTGGTCCCGACGTCGCCGGCGCGCAGGGTGCCAGCCTCGTGGGTGCGAAGCATGAGATCTCTCCTCTCGGGTCACGGTCCGGAGGACGGGCTGTCCACCGGACAGCCCTTGCAGGTGTGGGCGGGGGCCAGGTCGCGGTGCCACCACACCTTCGCCGAGGGAACCTCAGCCTCTCGTCGGTCCGCCGCACGCGCGGTGCCGGGGTTCTCGCGGGTCGTCACTCCGCCCCGGCACGAGGACCAGTGTATGCCGTGTCCGAGGGGCAGAACGCCGTCAGTAGCCGGGGGCGATCGCCTCGGGCGCTCCCAGCAGGATCGAGAGCGGACCGTTGGGGTCATCCTCGGGCACGCTCAGCCGGACGCGGACCGTGTTCTCATCCACCACCTCGGGCTGCCCGGTCCGCACCCGCTCATCGTGCACGGACTGCGGCGCGGCACGGCCGGCGACCGCTTCGGCCAGGCCCGGCACCGACACGCACCACCACGCAGTAGCCTCCGAGGCGCTCTGCACGCTGGCGCCAAGGGCATAGCCATTCGCCGGAACCCCGACAACGGTGGTCAGCTGCGGAAGAGACAAACCATCGGGCGCGACCACGAAGTAGGACGCGTCCGCCTCGGCCAGACACGCACCCAAGCCTTCCGCAGCGGGCAGGTCGGCCAGCGTCGGCTCGGACCCCAGCGCCTCCCGCCAGGACGACCGCGCCGTGCTCCAGACCACCGTCCCCTCGCTCGGCGCAGACACCTCGAGATCCTGGGACCACGGTCCGCGCGGCCCGACATAACGGAACCCGTCCTCCGTCGGCTACCAGCTCGAGGAGTCGGCCACGGCAGGCTCCAGCGCATCCCAGGCAGTCGACCCCTGCCAGGCGGTGAACGACACCGGTCCCATCATCCCCACGCGCAGCGCCCAGGCGGTCTCGGCCAGCCGTTGCCGGTCGTCGGCGACCGCGTGCCACGCCTCGTCCTCCGGCGGCAGCACCGGCGCGAACAGGGTGATGGGGCGGGCCTGATCCAGCAGGTGGCGCGTCGCGAGTCCGCGCCCGGCGGCCACTCGATCCGCACCCGCAACGAGATCGTCAACCTCCGCCAGCAGGGGCGCCAGAGTGGCGGTGTTCACCCACATCCCAGCCGCGCGGTCCCACTCCCCCACCCCGGTCCCCACGGTTCGCCAGGCAGCCAGCACCCCAGCCTCGGTTGTCTCCTGTGTGGTTACCTCGGTTGTCTCCTCGGTGGGACCCCCGGTCGTCCCTGCACCGCCCCCGTTGCTGCAACCGGCCAGCAACACCGCGGCCGCGCCACTCACCAGCAACGCCCGCGCACGCCCGGCCCGACGCGTCCCGGCGCCTACCATCCCGTCACCCCGTATCCCCAGATCAGCCACGCCCTCAGTCAAGCACGCGTCCTGGCCAGCGCCAGCACCCCGATCATCAGCGGGCCGTTGCGCACCTGCCCACCCAGCACCGCGGCCACGGCGTCGGACAGGGGGACCCAGCCGGTCGGCATACCGGCCTCCTCGTCGGTCCGCTCGTGCCGCTCCTCCTCCGGCACGTCCGACAGTCCGGTCGCGACGAAGACGGTGATCACCTCGTCCAGCCCGCCCGGGGAGGGCGTGAAAGTCACCAACTCGGCCCACTCCGCCGCCCGCAGGTCGGCCTCCTCGGCCAGCTCGCGCGCCGCGGTCTCCACGGCCGGCTCGCCCTCGATGTCCAGCAGCCCGGCGGGCAGCTCCCAGTCCTCGGCGCCGATCGGGTGGCGGTACTGCCGGATCACCAGCACCTCCGGCTCACCCCGGTCCTCGCGTACGGCGAGCACCACCACCGCGCCCGTATGCCGCACGTACTCCCTGCGCACCGGGTCACCGGAGCCGAGGTCGACCTCGTCGGCCACCACATCCCAGACCCGTCCCTCGAAGACGGTCTCGGAGGAGACCACGGGCCGGCGCCCCGGCACGTCGCGCAGGTCCGCGACGCTCAGACGGGGCGCGTCCAGGCTCACGGCAGCTCGTGCTGGTGCTGGCGGGCCTCGACCTCGACCAGACGCTGGCTGCGCTGCTGGTCCAGCGCCGCCTCGACCAGGCCGGCGAAGAGCGGGTGCGCGCGGTCGGGGCGGGACTTGAACTCCGGGTGCGCCTGGGTGGAGACGTAGTAGGGGTGGACGTCGGCGGGCAGTTCGACAAACTCCACGAGCGAGCCATCCGGGGAGGTCCCGCTGATCACCAGACCGGCCTCGGTGAGCTGGTCCCGGTAGGCATTGTTGACCTCGTAGCGGTGGCGGTGGCGCTCGGTCACCTCGGTCGTGCCGTAGGCCCCAGCCGCGACCGAGCCCTCGGCCAGCGCGGCCTCATACGAACCGAGGCGCATCGTGCCACCCAGGTCACCTGCACCCTCGACGAAGGCCTTCTGCTCCTCCATCGTGGCGATCACGGGGGCGGGCGTCTGCGGGTCGAACTCGGTCGAGCTCGCGCCCTCGATGCCGGCGACATGGCGGGCGTGCTCGATCACCATCGCCTGCAGCCCCAGGCAGATGCCCAGCGTCGGCACCTGACGCTCCCGCGCCCAGCGCAGCGCGCCGATCTTGCCCTCGATGCCACGCACCCCGAAACCGCCAGGCACCAGCACGGCGTCCACGCCGCCCAGTGCCTTGGTCGCCCCCGCCTCGGTCTGGCACTCATCGGAGGCCACCCACCGGATGTCGACCTTGGCGTCGTGGCGGAACCCACCGGCCCGCATCGCCTCGGTCACCGACAGGTAGGCGTCAGGCAGGTCGATGTACTTGCCGACCAGCGCGATCTCCACCCGATGCTCAGGCTCGTGCACACGCTCCAGGAGGGCATCCCAGGCCGACCACTCGACGTCCCGGAAGGGCAGACCGAGGTGGCGCACGACATACGCATCGAGCATCTCCCGGTGCAGCACCTTGGGGATGTCGTAGATCGAGGGCGCGTCCACCGCGGCCGCCACGGCCTCGGCGTCGACATCGCACATCATCGAGATCTTGCGCTTGATCGGGTCCGGGATCTCCCGGTCTGCGCGCAGCACGAGCGCGTCGGGCTGGATGCCGACCTGCCGCAGGGCGGCCACCGAGTGCTGGGTGGGCTTGGTCTTCAGCTCGCCGCTGGGCGCGAGGTAGGGCACGAGCGAGACGTGCAGGAAGAAGCAGTTGGAGCGGCCGATGTCGTGGCGCACCTGCCGGGCGGCCTCGAGGAAGGGCAGCGACTCGATGTCGCCGACGGTCCCGCCGACCTCGGTGATGATGATGTCCGGGCGCTCGCCGTCGGGGCGCTCGGCGTCCGCGCGCATCCGCGACTTGATCTCGTTGGTGATGTGCGGGATGACCTGGACGGTGTCGCCGAGGTACTCACCGCGTCGCTCGCGGGCGATGACGTCGTTGTAGACCTGCCCAGTGGTGACATTGGACCGGCCCGAGAGGTTCACGTCGAGGAAGCGCTCGTAGTGGCCGATGTCCAGGTCGCACTCGGCCCCGTCCTCGGTGACGAAGACCTCGCCGTGCTGAAAGGGGTTCATCGTGCCGGGATCGACGTTGATGTAGGGGTCCAGCTTCTGCATGGTGACCCGCAGTCCCCGGCTGCGGAGCAAGAAACCCAGGCTCGAGGCGGTCAACCCCTTGCCGAGCGAGGAGGCAACGCCTCCGGTCACAAAGATGTGCTTCGTCGTGTCCGCCACGGGCTGTCAGTCTACGTGAGGGGTCGGGGGTCCGGCGCACCCGGTGCCCCCGGCGCGTCCGGGGGCGTCGGCTGGGGGCCCGCACCACCGCCCCTGTATGCCGTGAGCGTCGCCTCGAGCGCGTCCTCCTCGGTGGGCAGCTCCGCGGCGCGGGCCAGCGCCCGGGACCGTAGGTCGGCACGGTGGTCTGGGTCGGTGAGCACGCGCCACATGGCGTCGGCGAGCCGGTGGCTGAGCGCGCGGCTCGGGTCGTCGCGGCCACTGGGATGGACACTGTCATCGCGGTGGATCAGCTCTGCGCCGTCGTCGAGCAGCAGCCCGGTCCCGCCCACGGCGGTGGCCACGATCGGGCAGCCGCGCTGGAGGGCCTCCTGCAGCCAGACCGGTTGACCCTCCCAGCGGGCGGAGGAGACGACGAGGTCGGCGGCCGCGAGGAGGTCGGAGACATCGCTGCGCTGCCCGAGCAGTCGGATCGGCGGGTCTGCGGCCACCGGGCCTGCGGCGAGGCCTGCGAGTCCTGCCAGACGCGCGTCGATGCGTTCCTGGAGCCGCGCTCGTTCGGGCCCGTCGCCGGCGATCACCAGGTGAGGCGGAGGCGTCGTTGGCCATCTGCGCAGCACCTCGACCTGGGCCTCGATCAGCGAGGCGTGGTCCTTCTGCTCCGCGAGCCGGCCCACCGACACCACGAGCAGCGGGCCCTCGTTCCCGTCACCGCCGTGCTCGTTCTCCGGCAGTCCCAGTTCCCGGCGCACCTCAACCGCATCCCGCGTGGGCCGGTCGCGCTCGTCGCGGGCCGGCACGACCGCGAGCCCGACCTCTGCGGCACCTGCTGCCCGCGCGCGGTCGACCAGGTCGGGCGAGACGCCCAGCACCAGGTCGGCGCCGCGCACGACGAGCTCCTCGCTCAGCCGGTAGGCGAGCGCCGCCGTGACCGAGGTCGCGACCCCGGACGTTGTTCTCGCCGACGACGACGCTCCCGAGGCTCCTGCTGGGGACGGCGCGGCATGATGGGGCGCTGCATTGTGCGTGGTGACCACCAGCCGTGGCCCGTGACGTCGACCGGTCTCCCACCTGCCGTTGCCGAGCCACCCCCTCGCCAGACTCGCCAAAGCCCCCGCCCGGATGCCGTGGGCGTGCACGACATCGGCCCCTGCGAACAGTCTGGCCAGCGTCCGCACGGTCCGTTGATCGCGCCAGGGGTGCGGTCGCGCGCCGATCTGAATGGGCACGATGCGGGCACCGGTCAGATCGAAGGACTGGGAGACGTCCTCCGGGCAGGCCACCACGACCCGGTAGCCGCGTCCCACGAGGCCTCTCACCAGCATCTCGACATGGCGGCCGACGCCCCCGGCCACCAGCCCCGTCACCAGCAGGACATTCATCGGGACACCTTCCTGCCGACGGACACCTTCCTGCCGACGGACACCTTTCCTCCGGGCATGCGCGCGCGGACGAGCCGGAAGGCCTCGGGGGCGAGAAGCCGCAGTCCCAGCGCGGCGCCAGCCAGCACCAGGACGCCGCCCAGCACCGCCCAGCCCACTGCTGACGCCCATCCGACCACGACGGCGCTGGGCCCGGCCACTTCCCGCACGGCCAGGCCAGCGGCGGCCCCCGCTCCTGCCGCGAGCACCGCGCGCGCCACGCCGGCGAAGGCGCCAGCGCCCCACACCTTGACGACCTCCACCGCCAGGAGGACCCCGGCGACGGTCATCCCCAGGCTCGACCCGAGCCCCAACCACACCAGCGTCGGCAGCACAGCGGCGCCCGTCCCCAGCACGAGGAGTGGCACCAGGGCGGCTACAGCCCAGCCCAAGGAGGCAGCGGCGGCGGCCCGCGCGGGTGAGCCCACGGCATACAGGGCGCGGGTTCCCACGGCGACCAGCGCGTAGCCGAGCAGTCCGGGAGCCAGGGCCGCCACGGTCAGCGGGAGCGCCTCGAGGGTGAGGCGACCGGCACCACCACCGCCCGCGTCGATGAGCAGGAAGAGGCCGCCGATCTCGCGCCGCACGGCGACGAGCGCGATCGCGGCGACCACGGCTGCCACCAACCCACCCAGCAGCGCCCCACGCAGCACCCGCGTGGCTTCGCGGGCCGGAGCGGTGAGGCGGGGGAAGGCTGCGGTGGCGAGGGGGACGACGAGGACGGCGTACGGGAGCAGATAGGCGGTCTGGGCGTAGGTCCAGACGGTGATCCCGGCGACCCCCGGGCTGGCGTTGGTGAGCAGCAGCACCACGACGGTGGTCAGCTGCTGGGCGCCGACGGCCGCGACCCCGGCCAGCAGGAGCGAGCGCGCCCGGGCGCCGGTGCCAGCGGGGAAGGTCCAGGTGAGGCGCCAGCGGATGCCGAGGCGCGCGGCGGGCAGCAGGAGCGGCAGGCTCAGCGCGACCACGCCGAGTGTCGTGCCCCCGGCGAGCAGCCACAGCGCGGAGGTGGGAATCTCACCGAGCGGGGTGGTCGGGTCGTAGAGCCGGTCGAAGCCGAGGTAGACCGCGATCACCACCACGCTGGACAGCAGGGGCGCGAGCGCCGCCGCGAAGAACCGACGGTGCGCCTGGAGCACCCCCGTCAGCACGATCCCGATCCCGTAGAGCAGCACCTGCGGCGCGAAGAGGAGCAGCATCAGCCGCCCGGCGGCATGGGCGTCGGCGGGGTCACAGCCCTCCGGTGTCCCCAGCAGCCAGGCGGTGATCGGGCCGGCGGCGAGGGCCACGAGCGCGGCGAGCGGCAGCAGGACGCAGATGCTCCAGGTGAGCAGGGCGGAGGCGGTGCGGTCGGCCAGGTCCTCGCGCCCGCGCTGCAGGTGGCCCGCGACGAGCGGCACGGCCACGGCAGCGAGCGCGCCGCCGGCCGCGACCTCGAAGAGGACGTTGGGGACGGTGTTGGCGGTGACATAGACCTGACCGACACAGGTCGCGCCCACCGCCTTGGAGAAGACGAACCACCGCGCCAGGCCCACCCCGCGCGCGGCGAGGGTGACGAGCGCGACGAGGCCCGCTGCAGCCGCCAGCCCCCCGGCGGCGAGGCGCGGGCTGGGCGCCTGGCTCACCGTGGGCGTCCCCACTCGTCGAGAGCCCGCAGCCACGGGGTCCGCTCGATGACGCGGGTGAAGCTCACCCGCTCACTGAGCAGCACGAGGCCGGTGACGCCGAGGAGGGCGAGCGCCCGGCCGCCGGTGCCGAGGCGTTGGGCCGCGGCCAGGCCTACCGCTGCCCCGAGCGGGTTGGCGCCGGTGTCGCCGAGCATCGACCGGCCGGCGAGGTCGTCGGCGACAACGGCCAGCCCGGCACCGCCCACGGCCGCGGCGGCCGGGGATCCCCCCAGGCCCAGGGGTATGGCGTGCACCAGCCCAACCTTGAGAGCCCGCCCCGGGCGCAGGTCCAGGAGGTTGGCCAGATTGGCCGAGCCGGCCACCAGCGCGGCGCCCAGGAGGGTGTGGAGGGTCGGGCTGTGGTGGCGGTGTGGGGTACGGGGCACGGTGACGCTGCGCTGGCGAGCGTCGGACCAGGCACACCCGAGCAGACCCGCCCCTCCCAACAGGGCGATCTTCAGGGTCCCGGTGGTGACCTGACCTCGGCGTAACGCCGAGAGGTGACCGCGCAGCCCCTTGGTGCTGCTCTCCCCCGCCAAGTCATCGACAGCCCCGGCCACGCCCGCGCCGAGGACGGTGGCGGCGGCCGGCGGATCGGCGACGAGCAGCGGCAGCGCGGTGCCGACGGTCAGCGCGACTCCTTCGGTGAGCGTGACCTCCTCGCCGGCGTGGTTGGTCCGCGCCCACCGGGAACTGCCACCGGGGAGGTAGCCGGCGCGGTGGGCGGCGACGCAGGCGCTCGCGGCAGCGGCCGCGGTGGCTGAGATGACTGCGATGACTGGGGCCGAGATGACGGGGGCTGAGATGACTGCGGTGGCTGGAGCTGCTGCGCCTTCACCGCGTGCGCGAGACCTCACGGCGCTCAGGGGCCCGAGGTGGTCGCGGGCTCATCCTGGCCGGTGCCGGTGCCGCCATCGCTGCCTTCGGCGCCACTCCCCTCGTCCTGACCCTGATCTTCATCATTCGGGTCGGGTACGGGCACCGGCTCGGTGGGGTCGGGCTCACCCGCTCCCGGCAGCTCAACACCCGGGCCTTCGAACAGCGGCGGCACCACAGGGACGGCGGCCTCGGCGAGCTCACCGACGCCATACTGACCGGACTGTCCCTGCAGCTCCCAGGCGAGCGCCATGGCGGCGGCGACCTGCCCGGCCGCGCTCTCGGTGTTGTCCACGGTGGAGACGAGTTCGGCCAGGTCGGAGTCCTCGCGGATGGCCGTGACAAGGGGGTCCACCGGATCCAGGCCCGGACCGGGGACGCTCTCCGCGCCGATGCCGGTCACCACGAGCGGGGCGTCCAGCGCCGCGAGCGCATCGATCAGTGCGAGGCGGCGCTCCAGGGTGTGCTCCCCCGCCGGCTCCAGCACGGTCTCGGCGGTCAACCCTCCGCCGGCGACCACGAACGCGTCAGCCGGGCGCCGGTCGGTGACCTGGGCGCCGATGCCGTCGCGCCAGGTGAGGTCGAGCAGCCCAGCCTCATCCAGCTCGGCGCCGGCCTGCACCCACGCTCCCGGTCGGGCCACGTCGTCGGCACCGGTGAGGACGGCGGCGAGCACGGTCTCCAGGGTGGCCTCCTGAGCAGCATCGGGCTCACCCGCCGCGTCGGCGCCCCCGCGCGGCTGGGGGACGGCAAGCAGGGTGGCCAGCCGGTCGACGAGTTCCTGCCGGTCGGCGGGCGGATCCTCGGCCTGCGCCCGGGCATCCACCTCCGCGGTCAGCACGAGGTCGGCACCGGCCAGCGACAGGCGGCTCTCCAACTGGTCCAGGGTGTTGCGATCCGCGCCAGGGAGCACGACGACAGCGACCCGGGTCCCGTCGAGGGTGCCAGGCAGCGCCCGGCTGGCGAGCAGATCCACGGCCTCGTCCTTGACCTGGGCACGCTGGACCGCGGCGTCGACCTGCGCGCGCAGGTCGGCCCGCTCCTCTCGGAGCTGGGAGACCTCGCTCTCCAGGGTGTCCGAGATGCCCTCGCGCAGCGGCCCGGCGCCGAGCGCGATCCCGACCGCGAGGGCGATGAAGACGGCCACGAGGGAGACCAGGTGATAGCGGAAGTCGATCACCTCACCACCCCCTGCACCCAGGCCCAGACATCGTCCCATCGTACGGCCAGCACGCCGAACAGAGCACGCCCGGCCGGGGTCACCCAGAGCGCCGTGAACAGCGCGAACAGCCCCGCCAGCACCAGCCACACCAGCGACATGGTCGGGATGCGGGAACGGTAGAGCAGGCTCACCCCCTTGGCGTCGACGAGCTTGCTCCCCACCCGCAGCCGGGTCAGGAAGGTGCTGGCCATCCCCTGGCGCCCCTTGTCCAGGAACTCCACCAGGGTCGCGTGCGTGCCGACCGCCACGATCAGCTCGGCGCCCGAGTCATCCGCCAGCAGCATCGCGATGTCCTCGCTGGTGCCCGGGGCCGGGAGCACGACCGCGTCGGTGATCCCCAGGGCCTCCACCCGCTCCAGCCCGGGAGCCTTGCCGTCCCGGTAGGCATGCACCACCAGCTCGGCACCGCTGGTCAGCGCGGCGTCGGAGACCGAGTCCATGTCGCCCACGATCAGATCAGGCTTCAGCCCCTGTTCCATCAGCGCATCAGCACCGCCGTCCACCCCGATCAGCACAGGCCGCGCCTCCCGGATGAAGGGCCGCAGCGTCTGCAGGTCCTCCTTGTAGTGGTAGCCGCGCACCACGACCAGCACGTAACGACCGCTCAGCTCGGTACGCAGCTCGGGGATCCCGATGCCGTCGAGGAGCAGCTCTCGCTCTGCCTTCACGTACTCCATCGTGTTGGCCGAGAAGGCTTCGATCTGGGTGGAGAGGTTGGCCCGCGCGTCCTGCATCTGCGCCGCCACCAGGGCCTCGGTCAGCCGCACCCCGCGGGCCACCACCTCGCCGTCGACGAGAAACTCCTCGCCCTCCAGCACCCCCTGGGCACCCTCCGCCACCTCCATCACGGTCGGGCCGGCGAGGTCGAGCACCGGGATGCCCGCCTCGAGCAGGATCTCGGGCCCCCGGTTGGGGTAGGCACCGGTGCTGCTCGGCGCAGCGTTGATGACCGCGACAGGCGCGCAGGCCACCAGCGCGTGGGCGCTGACCTGGTCCAGGTCGTCGTGGTCGATCACCGCGAGGTCGCCGGGCTGCAGCCTGGCGGTGAGGCGCTTGGTCCGGGGGTCGACGCGCACAGGACCGCTGACGCTGCGCGTCGCGGCCCGGTTCTGCTTTCGACGGGTGACCATGTCAGGACATGGTCGCACGCCGGGAGAGCAGCTCCCGGGCATGCTCCAGTGCCGCGTCAGAGTCGGCGACCCCGCCCAGCATCCGGGCCAGCTCGGCCTCCCGGTCGGCGTCCTCGACCACCACGACGCCGCTGCTCGTCACCTGCCCGTCGGTGCTCTTGCGGACCACGAGGTGCCGGTCGGCGTAGGCGGCGACCTGTCCGAGATGGGTCACGACAATGACCTGGGCGTGCTCCGCGAGCCGGGCGAGCCGGGCACCGAGGTCCAGCGCCGCGCCCCCGCCGACCCCGGCATCCACCTCGTCAAAGACATAGGTCGGCACGTCGCCGGCACCCACCACCAGTTCCAGGGCGAGCATCACGCGCGACAACTCACCGCCAGAGGCGGCGCGGGTCACCGAGCGTGCTGGGGCGCCGGGGTTGGCGGCGAGCTGGATCTCGACCTCGTCCAGGCCGTGCCGCGTGGGGCGGGCCCAGCCACCCCCGGGCACCGGGACGGGGGGCGTGCCGGGCGCTGTGCCAGACGCTGTGCTGCGTGGCTGCTCGCCGTCCTCAGACCGGTCGGCCTCGGCAGCGCGGGTGGTCACCTCGATCGCCACCCGGGCAGAGCCCATGGCCAGGTGGGCCAGTTCCTCGGTCGCGTCGGCGGCTATCCGCTCCGCAGTCCTCCGCCGCAGCGCGGACAGCTCTGCCCCTGCGCGGCCCACCTCCGCGGCGAGATCGGCGCAGCTCTGCTCGAGCCGCTCCAGGTCTTCGTCGGAGACCTCCAGGCCGTCGAGTTCCTCGGCCGCCGAGCGCGCGAACGCCAGTGCCTCGGCGGTCCCTGGCCCGTAGCGCCGCAACAGGGCACCCAGCTCCGCGCGCCGCCGGTGCACCGTGTCCAGCCGCTCCTCGTCGACCTCGACCCCGCTCCCGTATGCGGAGAGTTCAGTCGCGAGGTCAGCCGCCAGGTAGCCGATCTCCTGGGTTCGGGTCAGCAGGGCCGCCAACTCTGGGTCGTGGGCCGAGGCCTGCTGGAGTGACTGGGACGCGGCCTGCACCAGGCCGGTCACGCCCGGCTGGTCCTCGCCCGTGGCGCCGTCCGCGCCACCGAGCGCGTCCCTGGCGGAGAAGGCCGCGGTCCGCAGCTCCTCGGCATAGGTGAGTCGGTCGGACTCGGCGCGCAGAGCGTCCTCCTCACCTGGCTGCGGATCGACCGCCTCGATCTCCTCCAGTGCCGCACGCAGCACACCCACGCGCAGGTCGCGCTCGGTCGAGGTGCGGGCCAGCTCGGCGAGGCGGGCGCGCGCGGCCCGCCACGCGTCATACCGGGACTCGTAGGTCGCCACCGCGGCAGCGAGGTCGGCGCCACCAGCGGCGTCGAGCAGCACCCGGTGCTGCTCTGCGTCGCGCAGCCGCCACTGATCGGCCTGGCCATGAACGGCCACGAGGTGCTCGCCGATCTCGGTCAGCACGCTGACCGGGGCCGAGCGGCCACCGACATGGGCGCGCGAACGGCCGTCGGCGGGCACGGTACGGATCAGCAGGAGACCGTCCTCGCTCTCCCCGCCGGCCTCCTCCACCCGGAGCGCCGCCGGATGGTCGAGCGGCACATCCACCTCGCCCTCGATCACCGCCTGGCGGGTGCCGGCCCGCACCAGCCCGGCGTCCGCCCGCGCACCGAGGAGCAGACCCAGCCCGCTGACCACCATCGTCTTGCCCGCACCGGTCTCGCCGGTGATCACGTTGAGCCCATCGGCGAGGTCCAGCTCGGCGTCATCGATCACGCCCAGCCCCTGGATGCGGATCCGCCGTAGCGTCACGGGGGGGTCTTCCGGCCGACCGGCCCGCGCCACCCGCCGACCGGCAGGGCGAACTTGGCGACCAGCCGGTCTGCGAACGGGGCCCGGGTGAAGCGGGCGAGCAGCACCGGCGTGCGGGAGCGTCGGACCTCGATCCGGGCGCCGGGCGGCAGCTCGACCGTGCGGCGCCCGTCGCACCACATCACGCCGGTGACGTAGGAGTGCGGCACGACCTCGACCGCGAGCTCGGTGTCGGGGCCCAGCACGAGAGGGCGGGCGAAGAGCGCGTGCGCGGAGATCGGCACGAGGAGCAGGGCTTCGACGTCCGGCCAGACCACTGGTCCGCCACCGGAGAAGGCATAGGCGGTGGAGCCCGTGGGAGTGGCCATCACCACGCCGTCGCAGCCCCAGGTGGACAGCGGTCGCCCGTCGACCTCGACGGCGACCTCGAGCATCCGTTCGCGGGCGGACTTCTCCACCGAGGCCTCGTTCAGAGCCCAGTTGGAGCACACGACCCGACCCTCGTGGAGCACGTCGACCTCGAGGGTCATCCGCTCCTCGACGTGGTACTCCCGCTCCACGATGTGGGTCACGATGGCGTCGACGTCCTCGCGCTCAGCCTCGGCGAGGAAACCGACGCGGCCCAGGTTCACCCCGAGCAGCGGGGTGACGGCCGGTCGGGCGATCTCGGCGCCGCGCAGGATCGTGCCGTCACCGCCGAAGACCACGACCAGCTCGCAGTCGGTCGCGTCCACGTGCGGGGGCACGGGGCTCTTCTGGGCGGCGATCGCGTCGGTGGAGACCACCTCGTGCGTGGGCTCGGCCTCGGGAACGGTCTCGACCTCGATGCCGTGGGCCTCGAGCCGCTCGGCGAAGGCCTTGGCCAGGTCGGGCGCCTCCGGACGGGACGGGTGGGTCACCAGCATGACGCGGCGGGTCATCGCTCCTCCTCCATCCGTAGTTCGGCGCATCTGGCCGCCCAGTCCTGCGGCGACGGGCCCAAGTCCATCATGCTGGACCGACAAGGTCGCAGCCAGAGCAGATATTCGATGTTGCCCTCGCCCTCCACGCCGCCCGTCACCGGTGATCGCTCCACGTCCATCGGGATCAGCCCGTGCGCGCGGCCGAGGTCAGCGATCCTGGTCAGAGCGTCGTGGCGCAGCGCTGCCGAGCGGACGATCCCACCGCGGCCCAGTCGGTCCGCTCCGACCTCGAACTGTGGCTTGACGAGCAGCACGATCTCAGCGCTGCTCTCGTGTTCTCCGCCTCCCGCCCCCTCAGACACTGCGCTGTCCACGGCGATGAGTCCCGGGAGGACGGGTATGACGTGGGTCAGGGAGATGAAGGACAGGTCACCGACGATGACCTCGACTGGTCCACCCAGATCCGCTGTGCTCGTGTCGCGGATGTTGGTGCCCGACAGATCCCGGACCGCTGGATGGGCTCGGACCTGCTCGGCCAGCTGGCCGTGCCCGACATCCAGGGCAATGACCTCGCGGGCGCCCTCCTCCAGCAGCACCTGGGTGAAGCCTCCGGTGGAGGCCCCGATGTCCAGGCAGCGGCGGCTCTCGACTGTCAGGCCGCGCGGTGCCCAGGTCAGGAGCGCGTGGCGCAATTTGAGGGCACCGCGACCGACATAGCCGTGCACGATCCATCGAGCCTCCTCGCCGAAGGGGTCGGCCGGGGTCAGCGACAGCTGCTGGTGGTCGGCCACCGTCGTCGAGGCCTTGGTGACGACCCGCCCGTCGAGCAGGACGACCTCGGCCCGGACCAGCGCCTGGGCCTGGGTGCGAGAGCGCGCGAGGCCGCGTCGCACCAACGCCACATCGAGCCGCGCCGTCACCAGGGGTTCCCCATCACGAGCGGGGGCCCGGCCTGGCCTGGCCAGGTGGGTCCGGCTGTCGAGCCGGTGCGGTGAGACGGGCCTGCAGCGCGCGGTGGGCCTCCGTGGCGGCCTCTACCTGCTCGGTCGGTGAACCGTTCGCGCCCTCCGCAAAGGCAGCCAGCGCCTCGTCAACAGCGCGATCGCCGGTGTGGGGCGCCACGTGCTGCGGGACAGGGTCCGGCCTGTTGGTCTCGGTCATCGTGGGCTCCAGAGGTGCTCAAGGTCGGTGATCGCGTGCACGACATGGTCGGGTCGGGAGGCCTGCGGCGCCTGCTCGGCATCCTGCGCGGACGCCACGCCGGTGAGGACGAGGGCCGAAGGGATCCCCGCCGCTACTGCCCCGCTGATATCCGTATCCAGCCGATCACCGATCATCAGGCAGTCCTCGGCCACGAGCCCCAGGCGCTCCAGCGCCACCTGGTAGGCGCCCGGGTGCGGTTTGCCGGCGATGGCGTCAGGGACCCGACCGGTGGCGTGCGAGACCGCCGCGATGAGCGAGCCGTTGCCCAGGCCGAACCCGCGTGGGGTGGGCAGCGTCGAGTCGTCGTTGGTGGCGATCCAGATGGCGCCGTCCGCCAGCGCGTAGGCGATCTCGGACAGGTCGGGCGGGGTCAGCGCGCCCCCATAGCCCTGCACCACGATGGCGGGCACTGATCCCCGCCTGCCAGCCTGCTCGCGCACACGGCCCGGCGACACCGGGTCGAGACCGCGCTCCCGCAGCGCCGCGGCCACCCCCTCTCCGCCGACCGCGAGCACCTGCCTGCTTTCCGGCAGCTCCCAGCGGCCCTGCGTGAGACCCTCGGCCAGCAGCGTGGCAGCCACCTGCGACGCCGTGAGAACATCCTGCCCTTCGGCATCAACGCCGAGGGACACCAGCTGGTCGGCGACCACCTCGGGTCTGCGGGAGGCGTTGTTGGTCATGAAGAGAACTCGGACGCCGGCCTTCCGAGCTCCATCCAGACCCTCGACAGCGCCTGGACAGGCCACCTCGCCCCGGTAGACGACCCCGTCCAGGTCGCAGAGGATCCCGCGGACCCTCACGCCCGGTCCACCTCGGGATCCTCGGGGCGCTCATTGCTCGACCCGACCACAGGCTCGCGACCGACCTCGGCCTCTGCGTCGACCTCCACCTCTGGCTCTGGCTCCGGGTCACCCGTCAGGTCCATGAAGTCCGGTTCCGGCTCCACGCCGAGCAGTTCGCGCGCATCGGTCTCGCCGGCCTCGTCCACGATGGCGGCGCGGGCGAACCACTCACGTGCGTCATCCGGTTTGCCGTCCGCCTCCAGAGCCGCCGCATAGGCGTAACGCAGGCGAGCCGCCCACGGCACGTTCGGCGCGCTGGCTTCTGCCATGTCTCGCAGGTGCTGAACCGCTGCCGCGGTCTGCCCGAGGTCGATGCGGGCTCCGGATACGACGATCGCCATTTCGACCCGCTCCGCAGCCCCCAGGCGCTGCGCCTCGGGACTGGCAGCGAGCTCCAGGGCGCGCTCGGGACGGCCTAGCCCGCGCTCGACATCAGCCATCAGCGGCAGCAGGTGATCCAGGCCGGAGAGCCGGCGAGCGGTACGGAACTCGGCAAGCGCCTTAGCCCACTCCCCGCGCCGGTAGTGCACAACACCCAGTGTTTCGCGTACGCCGGCCACGCGCCCCGCCCGACGCGACGCCTCCTCGGCGTGCGCGAGGGCCAGGTCGAACTCCTCGGCATCCAGAGCACGCCCGACGGCGACGAGGTGTCGCGCGACGCCTTCAGCATTCTCCTTGCTCAGCGTCAGCAGCTCAGAGCGCAGTTCCTTGGCGAGGTCTCCCGCCACAATGTCCTCGGGCAGCTCCGGCTCGGGGGCCCGCTTCGGACGGTCGTGTCGTGGACGGTCGTGTCGTGGACGGTCATCGCGGCGCAAGTCATCGCGCCGATCGTCTCGCCGGTCTCCCCCGCGGTACCCCCCACGATCATCTCGGCGGTCGTCCCGACGAAATCCACCACGATCGTCCCGGCGGTCGTCACGGCGGTCTCCTCCGCGGTACCCACCACGATCATCCCGGCGCTCGCCCCCCCGATAACCACCACGGTCGTCACGGCGAGGTCCACCATCCCGCCGCGGACCACCTTCTCTGCGTGGGCGCTCGGGGCGGTCCGGACGCTCCTGGCGCTCCTGGCGATCAGACTGGTCGGACACAGTGGTCAACTCTCTTCCTGCGCAGTGCGAGTGCGCGCGGTGGCACGGTCGGACAACGATCCGGGCCCGGACATGCGAATGGGCCCTGACCAACACGAGGTGTCGATCAGGGCCCATCCTAAGTGTGGTCCGGCGGTGTCCTACTCTCCCACACCGTTTCCAGTGCAGTACCATCGGCGCTGTCAGGCTTAGCTTCCGGGTTCGGAATGTGACCGGGCGTTTCCCTGACGCTATGACCGCCGTAACATTATCGAGTTGTTACCGAACACGCACACGCCACGGTCGTGGTTGTGTGTGCCCACCGGGGGTGGGGTGTTCGTATCTCGAGAGACCGTACAGTGGACGCGTAGCATCTTTGTTGTTTATGTTATCGGCTTATTAGTACCGGTCAGCTTCACACATTGCTGTGCTTCCACATCCGGCCTATCAACCCAGTAGTCTAGCTGGGAGCCTCTCACCCGTAAAGGGTATGGAAACCTCATCTTGGAGTGTGCTTCCCGCTTAGATGCTTTCAGCGGTTATCACGTCCGAACGTAGCTAATCAGCGGTGCCCTTGGCAGGACAACTGACACACCAGTGGTTCGTCCATCCCGGTCCTCTCGTACTAGGGACAGCTCTCCTCAAGTTTCCTACGCGCGCAGCGGATAGGGACCGAACTGTCTCACGACGTTCTAAACCCAGCTCGCGTACCGCTTTAATGGGCGAACAGCCCAACCCTTGGGACCGACTCCAGCCCCAGGATGCGACGAGCCGACATCGAGGTGCCAAACCATGCCGTCGATATGAGCTCTTGGGCAGGATCAGCCTGTTATCCCCGGGGTACCTTTTATCCGTTGAGCGACGGCGCTTCCACAAGCCACCGTCGGGTCACTAGTCCCGACTTTCGTCTCTGCTCGACATGTCTGTCTCACAGTCAAGCTCCCTTGTGCACTTACACTCGATACCTGATTGCCAACCAGGCTGAGGGAACCTTTGGGCGCCTCCGTTACCTTTTGGGAGGCAACCGCCCCAGTTAAACTACCCACCAGGCACTGTCCCTGATCCGGATCACGGACCGAGGTTAGATATCCAGAACGACCAGAGTGGTATTTCAACGATGACTCCACAACCACTGGCGTGGCTGCTTCATAGTCTCCCACCTATCCTACACAAGCCGTACCGAACACCAATACCAAGCTATAGTAAAGGTCCCGGGGTCTTTCCGTCCTGCTGCGCGTAACGAGCATCTTTACTCGTAGTGCAATTTCGCCGAGTTCGTGGTTGAGACAGTGGAGAAGTCGTTACGCCATTCGTGCAGGTCGGAACTTACCCGACAAGGAATTTCGCTACCTTAGGATGGTTATAGTTACCACCGCCGTTTACTGGCGCTTAAGTTCAGAGCTTCACCACCAAAGGTGGTTGACCCGTCCCCTTAACGTTCCAGCACCGGGCAGGCGTCAGTCCGTATACATCGTCTTGCGACTTCGCACGGACCTGTGTTTTTAGTAAACAGTCGCTTCTCCCTGGTCTCTGCGGCCCTTGACGCTAACCCGTAAAGGGTTTCACGCCGCGGGCCCCCCTTCTCCCGAAGTTACGGGGGCATTTTGCCGAGTTCCTTAACCACGATTCACTCGATCGCCTTGGTATTCTCTACCTAACCACCTGAGTCGGTTTGGGGTACGGGCGGCTCGAACCTCGCTAGGAAATTTTCTTGGCAGCATAGGATCACCCTGCTTCCCACATACGTGGTCACCATCAAGCCTCGGACACTGATGGGGCGGATTTACCACTCCCCGGTCCTGCGCTCTTGGACGTGGACTACCATCGCCACGCGGAGGCTACCTTCCTGCGTCCTTCCATCGCTTACCTACTACACGCTCGGGTCACGCGTTCCACCCCCCTCCCAACCCTCGCCCGAAGGCAAAGAGCTGGTTCATGGGAGGTTTCAGGCGCTTAGCATTACGTGCCTCGGTATGGGCGGTTCTTCGCCGGTTCCGGAATATCAACCGGATGTCCATCGACTACGCCTGTCGGCCTCGCCTTAGGTCCCGACTTACCCAGGGCAGATTAGCTTGACCCTGGAACCCTTGGTTATTCGGCGGAAGAGTTTCTCACTCTTCATTCGCTACTCATGCCTGCATTCTCACTCGTGCCGGCTCCACACCTCGATCACTCGGATGCTTCACTGCCGGCACGACGCTCCCCTACCCAGCAACACGCCTGGACCCACACACAAAAGTGATGGGCCGAGCAAAGTGTCACTGCCACAGCTTCGGTGGTGTGCTTGAGCCCCGCTACATTGTCGGCGCGGAATCACTTGACCAGTGAGCTATTACGCACTCTTTAAAGGGTGGCTGCTTCTAAGCCAACCTCCTGGTTGTCTTCGCAACTCCACATCCTTTCCCACTTAGCACACGCTTAGGGACCTTAGCTGGTGATCTGGGCTGTTTCCCTCTCGACTACGAAGCTTATCCCCCGCAGTCTCACTGCCATGCTCTCACTTACCGGCATTCGGAGTTTGGCTGACGTCAGTAACCCGGTGGGGCCCATCAGCCATCCAGTAGCTCTACCTCCGGCAAGAAACACATGACGCTGCACCTAAATGCATTTCGGGGAGAACCAGCTATCACGGAGTTTGATTGGCCTTTCACCCCTACCCACAGCTCATCCCCTCAGTTTTCAACCTAAGTGGGTTCGGGCCTCCACGCGGTCTTACCCGCGCTTCACCCTGGCCATGGGTAGATCACTCCGCTTCGGGTCTAGACCCAGCGACTCAATCGCCCTCTTCGGACTCGCTTTCGCTACGGCTACCCCACACGGGTTAACCTCGCCACTGAGCACTAACTCGCAGGCTCATTCTTCAAAAGGCACGCCGTCACCAGACCGCAGTCCAGCTCCGACGGATTGTAGGCACACGGTTTCAGGAACTATTTCACTCCCCTCCCGGGGTACTTTTCACCTTTCCCTCACGGTACTTGTCCGCTATCGGTCACCAGGTAATATTTAGGCTTAGCAGGTGGTCCTGCCAGATTCGTACGGGATTTCTCGGGCCCCGTACTACTTGGGAAAAATGTGCAACGGAGTCAAGAACATTTCAGCTACCGGGGTCTCACCGTCTACGCCAGGCCTTTCCAGACCCTTCGCCTATGCCCTCGATTTCTTACTCCGCGCCAGCATGTCAGTGCCAGCACACACACTCCCACAACCCCGCACCCGCAACCCCTGACAGGTCTCACACGAGTACGGTTTGGCCTCATCCGCTTTCGCTCGCCACTACTCACGGAATCACATGTTGTTTTCTCTTCCTGTGGGTACTGAGATGTTTCACTTCCCCACGTTCCCTCCACACACCCTATACATTCAGGTGCGGGTGACCGGCGATGAAGCCGGCCGGGTTTCCCCATTCGGAAATCCTCGGATCAATGTCTGGTTATCGACTCCCCGAGGCTTATCGCAGATTCCTACGTCCTTCTTCGGTTCCTGGTACCAAGGCATCCACCGTGCGCCCTTAAAAACATAAAAGCCACAAAGATGCTCGCGTCCACTGTACAGTTCTCAACATACGACCAGGCCCACCACAACACACCCACACACGCACCAACCCATCGTCGATGCACACCGCGTGAACAGTCATGGCCCCGGACTACCAAGAGCAACCCAACCCCCACACCCCCACACCAGCAGGACGACGCCACCAACGTGACACCACCCACCAAGGGGACGTGAAGGGCCCGATCCCTCAGGACCCAACAACGCGCCAGCCATGCCCCTGATGTTCCACCCATGAGCACACCACCGTGGAACACGCGTCCACGCAATGGTGACTAAATGCTCCTTAGAAAGGAGGTGATCCAGCCGCACCTTCCGGTACGGCTACCTTGTTACGACTTAGTCCCAATCACCAGTCCCACCTTCGACAGCTCCCTCCACAAGGGTTGGGCCACCGGCTTCGGGTGTTACCGACTTTCGTGACTTGACGGGCGGTGTGTACAAGGCCCGGGAACGTATTCACCGCAGCGTTGCTGATCTGCGATTACTAGCGACTCCGACTTCATGGGGTCGAGTTGCAGACCCCAATCCGAACTGAGACCAGCTTTAAGGGATTCGCTCCACCTCACGGTTTCGCAGCCCTCTGTACCGGCCATTGTAGCATGCGTGAAGCCCAAGACGTAAGGGGCATGATGATTTGACGTCATCCCCACCTTCCTCCGAGTTGACCCCGGCAGTCTCCTATGAGTCCCCGCCATCACGCGCTGGCAACATAGAACGAGGGTTGCGCTCGTTGCGGGACTTAACCCAACATCTCACGACACGAGCTGACGACGACAACCATGCACCACCTGTATACCGACCTTGCGGGGCGCACATCTCTGCACGTTTCCGGTATATGTCAAGCCTTGGTAAGGTTCTTCGCGTTGCATCGAATTAATCCGCATGCTCCGCCGCTTGTGCGGGCCCCCGTCAATTCCTTTGAGTTTTAGCCTTGCGGCCGTACTCCCCAGGCGGGGCGCTTAATGCGTTAGCTGCGGCACGGACCCCGTGGAATGGGACCCACACCTAGCGCCCAACGTTTACGGCGTGGACTACCAGGGTATCTAATCCTGTTCGCTCCCCACGCTTTCGCTTCTCAGCGTCAGTAATGGCCCAGAGACCTGCCTTCGCCATCGGTGTTCCTCCTGATATCTGCGCATTCCACCGCTACACCAGGAATTCCAGTCTCCCCTACCACACTCTAGCCTGCCCGTACCCACTGCAGACCCGGGGTTAAGCCCCGGGCTTTCACAGCAGACGCGACAAACCGCCTACAAGCTCTTTACGCCCAATAATTCCGGACAACGCTCGCACCCTACGTATTACCGCGGCTGCTGGCACGTAGTTAGCCGGTGCTTCTTCTGCTCCTACCGTCACAAAAGCTTCGTCAGAGCTGAAAGAGGTTTACAACCCGAAGGCCGTCATCCCTCACGCGGCGTCGCTGCATCAGGCTTTCGCCCATTGTGCAATATTCCCCACTGCTGCCTCCCGTAGGAGTCTGGGCCGTGTCTCAGTCCCAGTGTGGCCGGTCACCCTCTCAGGCCGGCTACCCGTCGTCGCCTTGGTAGGCCATTACCCCACCAACAAGCTGATAGGCCGCGAGTCCATCCTCCACCAAAAAATCTTTCCACCCCCAGCCCATGCAGGCAGGAGTCATATCCAGTATTAGCCACCGTTTCCGGCGGTTATCCCAGAGTGAAGGGCAGGTTACTCACGTGTTACTCACCCGTTCGCCACTAATCCACCCAGCAAGCTGGGCTTCATCGTTCGACTTGCATGTGTTAAGCACGCCGCCAGCGTTCGTCCTGAGCCAGGATCAAACTCTCCGATAAAAACCTTAAACCCTTAACGAAGAGCCAAGATAACCTGACAAAAACGGGCCACCATGCCACCGCGGGGGGCGACAACACAATGACCCAATCAAACAAAAATTGGCATCAAAAACATAACTAGCACGCTGTTGAGTTCTCAAAGATCGGACACACACGAAGTCCTGCGCGTTTTCCGCGCATTTCGTCGGGGTGCTTGTCCTACGTTACTCCGCGTTCTCCGCTGCGGTCAAATCCGCTTTCTCGGAGTCCGTGGGCATCGTTGATCATGTCAACGCCTACCTCGGTGGGAGTATTCCGCGCCCGGGACCGGCCACCTTGGGGTGTCCGTGCCTCCCTGTCGGAGCGGCGAGGGACAACATTAGGACACCTTCGCCGCAGTTCGCAAATCCGCTGGTCAGAGGGCCTTTCGGGCCGCAGCGAGGTGCTTGCGGCCACGCTTGACCAGAGCGATCTGATCGTGCAGGAAGTCCTGCTCCACCAGGGTCCGGTCCAGCTGGTCGGCGGCGATCTTGGCGTTGTTGACGCTGATCCCACCCTCGCCGATCAGGCGGCGGGCCGCGCCCTTGCTGTCGGCGATGGCCAGTTCGACGAGCGCGTCCACCAGGGGCAACCCCACGGTGACGTCCGCCGCAGGCAGTTCAGCCGTGGCGTCACGCAGGGTGTCAGCGTCCAGCTGGGCGGGGTCTGCCTTGCCGAAGAGCACCTGGCTGGCTGCCTCGACCTGTTCCGTCGCTCTGCTGCCGTGGACCAGGGTGGTGACGTCGGCAGCCAGCGCGCGCTGGGCTTCCCGCAGGTGCGGTCGCTCCGCCGCGGCCCGCTCCAGCGTGGCGATCTCCTCCGGGGTGCGGTCGGTGAAGACACGCAGCAACTTGCCCGTCTCGCCGTCGGCCACGTTGATCCAGTACTGGTAGAAGGCATAGGGACTGGTCATCTCGGCGCTCAACCAGACGGCGTTGCCGGCCGACTTGCCGTACTTCTCACCGTTCTCGTCCGTGATGAGCGGGGTGGTCAGGACGTGCACGGCCTCCCCCTCGACCCGATGGATCAGGTCGGCTCCGGCCACCAGGTTGCCCCACTGGTCCTGGCCACCCGTCTGGAGTCGGCACCCGTGCTCCCGGAACAGGTGCAGGTAGTCCAGCCCCTGCAGGAGCTGGTAGCTGAACTCGGTGTAGGAGATGCCCTCCTGGCTGGCGAGTCGGGCCGCGATCGCGTCCTTCTTGATCATCTGGTTGACGCGGAAGTGCTTGCCCACGTCGCGCAGGAAGTCCAGGGCGCTCATCGGGGCGGTCCAGTCCAGGTTGTTCACCATCACGGCCGGGTTGTCGCCCTCGAAGGAGAGGAAGGGTTGCACCTGCTCCTGGATCCGCGCGACGTAGTCCGCGGTCATCTCCTTGGTCTTCAGGATCCGCTCGGACGTGGGCCGGGGGTCACCGATCAGGCCGGTGGAGCCTCCCACCAGAGCGATCACGCGGTGGCCCGCCCGCTGGAGGTGGCGCAACACGATGAGTTGCACCAGGTTGCCGAAGTGCAGCGAAGCGGCGGTGGGATCAAACCCGCAGTAGACGGTGATGGGACGCGCCTCCATCTCGGCCCGCAGGGCATCGAGGTCGGTGGTCTGCGCCACCAGTCCGCGCCACTGCAACTCGTCGAGGATGGCTGCTCCGCTGCTCACGTGCTGGGGTCCTTCTCTTGCTGCCGTCGGGGGCTCGCGATCCGGTCGATCCGGTCGAGCTCGCTGTCGATGCCCAGCCTACGGTGCCGGTGCGCGTGGGCTGCGCCGGTAGGCCGAGACCGTCAGGTCGTCCGCACTCCAGAACCGCCAAGGGCGATCCGCCGCGCGCGATATCCCGACCCGCGGACCGGTGCGGACCACATCGGGCCGCCTGCCCCGCTGCAGTCGGACCGGGGAGGCGGCGTCCAGCAGGTCGAGGCCGTAGTGGTCTCCCGTCAGACCGAGTGCGCTGGCGAGATTGCCCGGCCCACGGGCGAGCCGACTGACGGAGTCGGGGAGATCGCGGGACAGCCCGCGCCGTCGCTGCGCCAGGGCGGTCGCTTCCACGACAGCGCCGGCGCGGAGAAGCACGGCGCTGGCCAGCCCAGCAGCCCCGGTCACCACATTGCACGCCCAGTGCGCTCCGTAGGAGCGATAGACATAGAGCAGCCCCGGCCGCTCGAACATCACCTGTGTCCGAGGGGTCGGCCCACGATAGGCGTGGGATGCGGGGTCATCCGCGCCCTCGTAGGCCTCGGTCTCGGTGAGTCGGATGGCCACCCGTCCCTCCGGGGCGTCGTGGACCAGGTGCCAGCCGAGCAGGTCCGGAGCCACCTCCAGGGCCGGCCGTGCCAGGACAGCGAGCTCGGAGGATGACTGGGGCGACGGCATACGGGACCGGGCTCGGTAGATGGACCTGGCGGGAGCGCTGCGCCAGCTCAGTCGCGAACGGTCGGCATGTCCTCGACCCAGTGGCGCAGGGTGGCGAGATTCTTGAGGAGGTGGGCGCGCTGTTCGCTGACCCGCGCTGGCGCCGTGCCGCCGACCGCTGACCGCGAGGCCAGCGAACCCGGAACGGTGAGCACCGACCGCACACCGGGGTTGAGGTGCTCGCTGATCGAGGCCAGGTCGTCGTCGGACAGCTCGTCCAGCTCGATGCCGCGCTGCTCGCAGACCCGTACGCACTCCCCCGCCACCTCGTGCGCGATCCGGAACGGGACCCCCTCGCGGACCAGCCACTCGGCCACGTCGGTCGCCAGCGAGAATCCGCGCGGCGCGAGTTCCTCGAGGCGCTCGGGGTGGAAGGTGAGCGTGGCGATCATGCCGGAGACGGCGGGCAGCAGGACCTCGAGGGTGTCGACCGCGTCGAAGACCGGCTCCTTGTCCTCCTGCAGATCACGGTTGTAGGCGAGCGGCAGTCCCTTGAGGGTGGCGAGGAGGCCGGCCAGGTCACCGATCAGGCGACCAGCCTTACCGCGAGCGAGTTCGGCGACGTCGGGGTTCTTCTTCTGCGGCATGATGCTCGACCCGGTCGAGAAGGCGTCATCGAGGCTGACGAAGCCGAACTCCGCGGTGGCCCACAGGATGATCTCCTCGGCGATGCGGGACAGGTCGACCGCGATCATCGCCGCGACGAAGGAGAACTCCGCGGCGAAATCACGCGAGGCGGTGCCGTCGATCGAGTTGTCGACCGGGCGGTCCATGCCCAGGTCGTGGGCGATGGCGACGGGGTCCAGACCGAGCGAGGAACCCGCCAGCGCGCCAGATCCGTAGGGGCTCACGGCCGCGCGGGTGTCCCAGTCGATGAGCCGCTGCACGTCGCGGATCAGGGTCCAGCCGTGGGCCTGGAGGTGGTGGGCGAGGAGCACGGGCTGGGCGTGCTGTAGGTGCGTCCGGCCAGGCATCGCGACCTCAGGGTGCGCGGCCGCCTGATCGACCAGGGCCTGCACGACCGCCAGGACCTTGGTGCCAAGGAGCCGGGACTGGTCGCGCAGATACATCCGGAACTGGGTGGCGACCTGGTCGTTGCGGGAGCGGCCCGCGCGCAGCCGGCCGCCCACATCGGGGCCGATCCGCTCGATGAGTCCGCGCTCCAGCGCGGTGTGCACGTCCTCGTCGGCCTCGGCGGCCACGAACTCCCCCGAGGCGACATCCGCCCCGAGCTCGCGAAGTCCGCGCAGCATCGTCTCGAGGTGCTCATCCGACAACAGCCCGGCGGCGTGCAGGACGCGCGCGTGGGCGCGCGACCCGGCGAGGTCGTAGGGCGCCAGGCGCCAATCGAAGTGCGTGCTCTTGCTCAACGCCGCGAGGGCGTCGCTCGGGCCGCCGGTGAAGCGGCCTCCCCACAGGCTGACGGTCATAGCGACATTCTCCCCCAGCGGATCAGGTGCTCGGTCAGCGGGCGGGATAGGTCTCATCCCAGGGTGCCTGCGCGGACTGTGGCGAGGTCCTGGGCGAGGGTGCTTGCGGGGCCCTTGACGAGGCCCTGTCAGAGGTCGCGGTCGGCCTCGTCACCGGCCAGGGCCAGCAGCCGCTGCGCCGTGCCTGGTCCACCGTCGGGGTCCGTGGTGATCACCAGGATGGTGTCATCGCCGGCGATGGTGCCCAGGATGTCGGGGGCATCGCTGCGGTCGATCGCCGAGGCGAGGAACTGGGCAGCCCCGGGAGGTGTGCGCAGCACCACCTGGTTGCCCACCGCCCGCGCGCTGACCAGCAGCTCCTGGACGAGCCTGGCCAGCCGGGCCGAGATCTCGAAGGTGTCCTGCGCCGGGCGCGGGGTGAGGTCGCCACCCTGTCCGGGCACGGCATACACCAGGGTCCGGCCGCGGCGGACCTTCACCGCGTCCAGATCCACCAGATCCCGCGAGAGCGTGGCCTGGGTGACGCTGATGCCGTCCTCGGCGAGGAGGTCGAGCAACTGTCCCTGAGAGCCGACGGCGTGCCGTTCGAGCAGGTCGACGATGCGCTGGTGCCGCGCCGCACGCGTCATCGGGATGGAGGTCACGCTGCAGGACTATACCTGGGCATGTATGACTATGCGCCCCGGTGGGCCAGCCCCGTCGAGAGCGATGGCACTCGCCCGCCCGGCCGCGGGCACTCACCCGCCCGGCCGCGGGCACTCGCCCGCCCGGCCGCGCCGTCGGCACACCGCCAGACAAGGTTGCTCACGCAATGCACGGCAATATCCATGACATGGCGTGAGCAACCTTGCCTGGCGTCGCGAGTCGATCGCCGCTCAGCCGTCTGGCCACAACTCCCGCAGCAGCGCGAGCCCGCCGCGGGCCTGCTCGCGCTGGAACGCGCGCAGCGTCGGCAGGCCCGGCGAGGGCGGGCGTCGGCAGGCGTCGACGAGGAAGCCGGTGAGCCCGGCGACGAGCCCGACGACGTCTTCCGGCTCCGCGCCCAGGGCGTGCAGCGCGGGCAGGTGGGGGCGGACGTCGAGGTCGCCGGCCCAGCGCACGTTGAGCAGCAGCATCGCGGCGTCCGCCCACGGTGCGCCGCGGGTGGCCCAGGGCCAGTCGATTACGCGGACGCTGCCGTCGGGGCGGACGAGCAGGTTGTCGGCGCGCACGTCGGTGTGGGCCACGCGGTCCCCCGCCAGCCGCGGCACCGTCAGGGCGGCCAGCTCGACCAGATCCGTCAGCCGCTCGCGGGCCCAGGGGTCGAGATCCTCGGGCGGCTCGGCGACGACGCGCTCCCAGCAGGCCATCTCGCCCGCGATCTCGACCTCCAGGCCGTTCCATTCCGGGGGGGCCTCGACCTGGGCGATCTCGGCGAGGGCCTCGAGCGCGGCGGCCAGCTCCTGACGCTCCCAGGGCAGCCTCGGATGACGGCCGTCGACGTCCTCGATGACCAGCGCGAGCCAGTCGCCGTCATCGTGGACGCCCAGCAGGCGGGGCACCGCGTCGGTCAGGGTGCCCAGCTGCGCGAGTACCTCGCCCTCGCGGCGGTGCAGGCCGGGGCTGTCCGGGTTCTGCTGGGTGGAGACGGCCTTGACGAAGGCGCGGGTGCCGTCGGCGGTCCGCACGCGGTCGGCGGAGCCGGGCGAGAAGCCGCCGGGCTGAGACTCGGCGGCGACGACGGGGGCGCCGAGCATGGCTGCGACGGCGTCGTGGACGTCGCGGGGCAGGTCGGCCCAGGTGAGGCGCACGCCATACATGAAGAATCCGTCCGTATGCCGCGACTCAGCCGAGCGGGTCAGCGACCGGGCCACCCCAAGGGCGCAGGCGCAGCATCCGCTCGCCCTCGGCGAGCCCGGCCGCGGACCGCTCGCGCAGGACGTCCAGCTCGTCCGTTCCCGCGCGCACGAAACGGCCCGAGAAGCCGTCCAGCTCGCCGTCGGCCAGGGCCAGCACCAGCGCCTGCACGTCCGCCGGGTCGGTCCAGTCGGTGCGGTCGGCGTGCATCTTCATCGAGTGGGTCATGTCCGACTCGATGACGCCCGGGGCGAGGTCGAAGGCGTGGACGCCGTGCTCGGCTCCGGCCAACGCGGTGCCGCCGGTGAGGCGGGCGAGGGCACTCTTCGACGAGTGGTAGGCCGTCAGGACATCGCTCTCGCGGGTGCCCGAGCCGGAGTTGAGGTTGATCACCCGTCCGCCGCCGGCCTCGATCATGTGCGGGACGACGGCGCGGGTGAGCAGGAACGGGCCCTTGACGTTGGTCACCATCACCTGCCACCACTCCTCGACGTCGGCCTCCCACAGCGGACGCTCGGTCTCGATGAGCCCGGCGTTGTTGACCAGCAGGTCGATCCGGCCGTGCGTCGCCAGCACCTCGGCGACGGCGCGGTCGACCGCCTCAGCGTCGGTGACATCGCAGGCGAGGGCGTGGGCGCCCTCGCGGGCCTCACCGCTGCGGGAGAGCCCGACGACGGTCCAGCCGGCCCCGAGCAGCGCCTCGACGATGTGATCACCGATCCCGCGCGAGGCGCCGGTGACCAGAGCGACGCGGGTCGTCCCGGCAGCGGTCGCCGCCCGGGCGCGAGTCCCCTCAGCGCTCATCGCTGCACCGCCCCGTGGTCCTGGGCTGCCCGTGTCACGGCGGCGTCGCGGGCGGCGTTGACTTCCTCGGTCGTCAGCGTGCGATCCGGAGCCCGGAAGTGCATCCGGAAGGCCAGCGACTGCTGGTCGGCGCCGATCTGGTCACCGACGTAGACGTCGAAGAGCTGGATCGACTCGAGCAGGTCACCAGCGCCGGCCCGCAGCGACTCCTCGACGTCGCCGAAGCGGACGTCGCGCGAGACCACCAGGGCCACATCGGAGGCGGCCATCGGGTGGGTCGAGAGCGGGGTGGCCTGGGTGCGGTGGTCGCTGGCGCGGATCAGCACGTCGAGGTCGAGCTCGGCGGCGCTGGTGCGCTCGGGCAGGCCCAGCCGCTGGACGACCTTCGGGTGCAGCTCACCGGCCCAGCCGACGGTCGTGCCGTCCTGGAGCGTGAGCTGCACGCAGCGGCCTGGGTGGAAGGGCTCGCGTTCGGCCTGGACACGCTGGACCGGCACACCGAGCGTGTCGGCGACCGCGTGCGCCCACGCCACGACATCGGTCACCTCGACGGGACGACCCTCCCCCCACCAGCCGGCGCGGTCGGCCTGACCGGCCGCGACGAGGGCGACGTGCCACGGCTGGTGCGGGACTGCGTCCCGGATCTGCTGCAGCACAGCGTCATCCGGCCGCACGCCGACGCCAGGCACCGGGGCCTTGGCCGCGCTGTCCGGCAGCGTCACGGTGTCGATCTCGAAGAGGGCGACATCCCGGGCGCCGCGGGAGACGTTGCGGCGCAACGCTTCGGGGAGGGTCTGGAGCAGCTCGGTGCGCATCAGCGGCGCCTCGTCCGACAGCGGATTGGCCAGCCGCAGCGCCTCGCGCCGCACGTCGTCTGCCCCCAGCCCGAGCTCGTCGAACCGGTCGGTCCCGACGAACGGATAGGTCAGCACCTCCTGCAGGCCCTGCCCGGCGAGGGCGCCCGCGACCGCCCGACGGGAGCGCTGGCCGTGGGTCAGACCCCGGCCGCCGATCGCGCGTGGCACGACAGAGGGAATCTTGTCGTAGCCGTCGACCCGCGCGACCTCCTCGACCAGGGTGGTGGCGTCGGTGAGGTCAGGGCGCCAGGTGGGCGGCACGACGGAGAGCAGGTCACCTTGGGGCGACACCGCGCAGCCAATCATCTCCAGCAGCTCGACGACACGGTCCGGCGAGTAGTCGACGCCGACGTAGGAGGTCGGCATGCCCGGGTCGAGTTGGATGGTCGGCATCGTGGAGGCGGCGCGCTCGTCGCGGTCGGTGATGGCCGGATCGGCGGTGCCGCCCCCGTGCTCGACGAGCAGGTCGACCGCGAGCTGGGCGGCCGCAGCCGTGACGGCCGGGTCCACCCCGCGCTCGAACCGCTTGGCCGCCTCGCTGGACAGCTTGTGCCGGCGCGCGGTCCGCGCCACGGTGCGCGGGTCGAAGTGGGCCGCCTCGATGAGCACGTCCGTGGTCTCCCCAGGCGTGACCTCACCATCCTCGCCACCCATGACGCCGGCCAGGGCGAGGATGCGCCCGCCATCCTCCCCATTGGTGATGAGCAGGTCCTCGGGATCCAGCGTCCGGTCCACGTCGTCGAGCGTCTTCAGCCGCTCCCCCGCCCTGGCCCGGCGCACCACGATCGGGCCGTCCAGGGTGGCCAGGTCGAAGGCGTGCAGCGGTTGCCCGAGCGCCAGCATCACGTAGTTGGTGACGTCGACGGCCAGGCCGAGCGGCCGCATACCGGCCTCGGTCAGCCGCCGTGCCATCCACTCCGGGGTCTGCCGGGTCAGGTCGATGTCGCGCACGACGCGGGCCAGGTAGCGGTCGCAGCCCGCCACCCCGTCGAGCGGGGTCTCGTCGGCCAGCCGGACCGCATACCCATCCTCGGTGGGCGCGTCGACCGCGAGCCCGGCGGGGTCGGTGAAGCGGGCCCCCGTGGAGTGGGAGTACTCCCGGGCGATGCCGCGGATCGAGAAGCAGTAGCCGCGGTCGGGGGTGACGTTGACCTCGACCGTCTCGCGGTCCAGCCCGAGGACCGGTATGAGGTCCTGTCCGGGCTGCAGGTCCAGCTCGGCCACGCGCTCCTCACCCAGGAGGCGAGGCAGCACGATGATCCCGTCATGATCATCACCGATCCCGAGCTCGCGGGTGGAGCAGATCATCCCGGCGGAGACGTGCCCGTAGGTCTTGCGCGCGGAGATCTGGAAGTCACCGGGCAGCACACCGCCCGGCAGGATCACGGCGACGAGGTCGCCGACCTCGAAGTTGTGGGCCCCGCAGACGATGCCCTGCGGGCTCCCGCCGATCAGGCGCTGGCCGTTGTCCCCCACATCCACCTGGCACCAGTTGATCGTCTTGCCGTTCTTCTGCGGCTCGGGGTGCTTCTCCAGCACCCGACCCACGACGAGCGGACCCTGGACGTCACCTCCGTGCAGGCCCTCCTCCTCCAGGCCCACGGCCACGAGGTCGGCGGCGATCTGCTCGCCGGTCACGCCCTCGGGCAGCTCGACATACTCACCCAGCCAGTCGACCGGAACCCGCATCAGATCTCCATCCCGAACTGCGCGTTGAAGCGCACGTCTCCCTCGATCAGCTCCCGCATGTCGGTGATGCCGTGGCGGAACATCGCGGTCCGCTCCACACCCATCCCGAAGGCGAAGCCCTGATAGCGCTCCGGGTCGACCCCGCACGCGCGCAGCACGTTCTGGTTGACCATGCCGCAGCCGCCCCACTCGATCCAGCCGGTGCCTCCACACGTTCGACAGGCAGGGTTCTCGCCCCGGCACACGAAGCACTGGAAGTCCATCTCGGCGCTGGGCTCGGTGAAGGGGAAGAAAGCCGGGCGCAGCCGGCTGACGATGCCCTCGCCGAACATGGCCTCGGCCAGCCGGTCGAGGGTGCCCTTGAGGTGCGCCATCGTCAGGCCCTCGTCGATGGCGATGCCCTCCAGCTGGTGGAAGACCGGCGTGTGGGTGGCGTCCAGCTCATCGGTCCGGAAGGTCTTGCCCGGCACCGCGACATAGAGCGGCACCCCGCGCTCGAGCAGGCTGCGCGCCTGCACCGGCGAGGTGTGGGTGCGCAGCACCAGCCCCGCGTCAGCCGGGTCGACGAAGAAGGTGTCCTGCATCTGCCGCGCCGGGTGGTCCTTGTCGAAGTTGAGCGCGTCGAAGTTAAACCACTCGGCCTCGACGGCCGGGCCTTCGGCGATCTCCCAACCCATGCCGACCATCGCGTCAGCCATCCGCTCGGCGGTGACGGTCAGCACGTGGCGGCGACCCAACGGGCGACGCCCCGGCACCGCCGTCAGGTCCATCGCCTCCTCGACGAGGATCCGCTCGTCGCGCTCGGCCTCCAGCTCGGCCTGCCGGGCGGCGAGGGCTTGGTTCACCTGCCCTCGGGCCTGCCCGACGCGCTTGCCGGCCTCGGCCTTGGCGCTCGGCGGCAGCGCGCCGATCTCGCGGTTGGCCAGCGCGAGCGGGGAGCGCTCGGCGGCGTGCGCCAGGCGCGCCTCCTTGAGCTGGTCGAGGTCGGCGGCTGCGGCGATCGCGCTCAGCGCGTCGGCGACGTTGGCCTCGATGGCCTCCGGCGCAAGGGCCGCGACCTCGACAGGGTCGTAGTTCGTGTTGGGTCCGGACACCTGCGCAAGTCTAGGCAGCCGGGGGCTGCCTCTCCGAACCGGTTTCCCTCCCGGCCGGCCCCAGGGGGCGGCTGCGGTTTTCCGCTCACCCGGACCCACTGCATACCCTGATCCCATGCCCTCCCCCGTGACGACCGTGATCCATGCTGCCCGCGGGGTGGCCATCGGCCTCTCGGAGGTGATGCCCGGCATCAGCGGCGGGACGGTGGCGCTCATCGTCGGCGTCTACGAGCGGCTCATCACCTCGGCCGGTCACTGTGTGGGCGCCGCGCGGCTGCTGCTCACCGATCGCGCCGCGGCGCGGGCAGAGTTCGCCAAGGTCCGCTGGGACGTGGTCATCCCGGTGCTGCTCGGCATCATCCCGGCCGTCATCGTCGGCGCGCGGATCCTCGGGCCCCTGGTCGAGGACCACCCGGTGCCGACCTTCGCGCTCTTCCTGGGGATGAGCGTGGCGGCGATCACGGTGCCGGCCGGCATGGTCGGCCCGGCCTGGGACTGGCGCCGGGTGGCGCTCGCCGCCGGGGTGGCGGTGGTCGTCTTCCTGCTCGTGGGTATGCCGCCACAGCAGGTGCCCACGCACCTCGCCCTGGTCTTCGTGGCGGCCGCCGTCGCCGTCTGCGCGCTGGTGCTGCCCGGCCTCTCCGGGTCGTTCCTGCTGCTCACGGTCGGGCTCTACGCCCCGACGATTGCGGCCCTCAACAACCGCGACTGGGTCTACATCCTCGTCTTCATCAGCGGCATGGTCGTCGGGCTCTCGCTCTTCGTGCGGGTGCTGCAGCACCTGCTGGAGCGCCACCACGTGGCCACCCTGGTCGTGGTCACAGGGATCATTGCCGGCGCCGCCCGCGCGCTGTGGCCCTGGCAGGACGAGGACCGCACGCTGCTCGCACCCTCCGGGGACATTGCTTTGCCGGTCATCCTCTTCTTCGTGGGCGCCGTCGTCGTGCTGGGCCTGGCTTGGCTGGGACGGCGCGGCGAGGAGCACCAGCACGCGGTCGAGGACGCCGAAGATGTCGCCCCGCCGTCGAGGAGGCGGAAGAGGCTGCCCCATGAGCACCGCAGTCAGCGGGGGCGGCACCTGTGAGTGCCCCGGGTTGAGACGGATCCAGCGCAGAATGCGGATCACACACCGGCACTCACCGTGAGCAAGCGCGACCAACTATGCGCAGTCACAGTGAGCAGGCGAGCGCCCCCGCGGTGGCTGTCAGCGGGTGCGCGCGCTCGCCGAGGCGTGCAGGCAGACCGTCGCGGCCATCGCCAGGTTGAGCGACTCCGCCCGTTGGATCGGGATGGCGACGACCTCGTCGCACAGCTCAAGCACCTCGGGCTCCAGCCCCCAGGCCTCGTTGCCCATCACCCAGGCGTGCGGGCCGGTGAGATCGACGTCGGGCAGCATCGTGGTGCCGGTGCCGTCGGCGGCCAGCAGCCGGATCCCCCTCTCCCGGCAGGCGTTCAGCAGCTCGGTGACCGGGGTCCCCACCGAGACCGGCAGGTGGAAGAGCGAGCCGACGGTGGAGCGCACGACCTTGGGGTTGTAGACGTCGACCGACGCGTCGCTGACCAGCACGGCAGCCGCCCCGAAGGCGTCGGCCCCGCGCAGGACCGTCCCGGCGTTTCCGGGGTCGCGCACGTGGGTCAGCACCACGGCGAACTCCCCCTCCCCGACGAAGGCCAGCGCCTCGGCGAGAGGCACATCCACACGGTCCGCCACGCCCAGCATCCCCTGCGGGGACCCCGTGTCCGCCATCGCCGCCAGCACCACGTCAGTGCACCGGTAGACGACGACGCCCGACTCCTCCGCGCGCCCCACGATGCCCGTATGCCGCTTCTCCGCCTCGGTGGTGACGTACAGCTCGCGAGCCGAGGACTCGGCATACGCCAGCAGCTCGCGGACCGCCTGCGGGCCCTCCACGAGGAAGCGACCGGTCCGGGCGCGGACAGCGCGACGCCCCAGCGCGGCGACCTGCTTGACCCGGTCGCTGCGAGGGTTGCTCAGCAGCTGGGGATCGGTGGTCATGCGCTGGGGCGTCGGGTGCGGAGTTCGGTGGCTCAGGCGGCGGAGCCGGCCTCCACCTTCTCGCCCTCGGCCGGAACGTTGGCCTTGGCAAGCTCGACGAGCGCGGTGAAGGCAGCCTCGTCGCTCACGGCCAACTCGGCCAGCATGCGGCGGTCGACCTCGACACCGGCGGCCTTCAGGCCCTGGATGAACCGGTTGTAGGTCATGCCGTTGGCGCGGGCGCCGGCGTTGATGCGCTGGATCCAGAGACGACGGAAGTCACCCTTGCGGGCGCGGCGGTCGTTGTAGCTGTAGACCAGCGAGTGGGTGACCTGCTCCTTGGCCTTGCGGTAGAGCCGGCTGCGCTGACCGCGGTAACCGCTGGCGCGCTCCAGGACGACCCGACGCTTCTTGTGGGCGTTGACCGCCCGCTTCACGCGTGCCACGTGATTCTCCTTCTACTACTTGCTGTGTCGGAAGAGCTCAAGCCTTCAGAGGCCGAGCATCTTCTTCACCTTGCGGACGTCGGACGGCGCAACGACCTTGTCGTTGACGAGGCGGCGGGCCTGCGAGGCGCGACGCTCCTGGAACTTGTGCACGTGGCGGGCGCGCTGGTGCATCACCTTGCCGGTGCCGGTCACGCGGAAGCGCTTCTTGGCACCGCTGTGGGTCTTCATCTTCGGCATGGGCCGATCTCCTTCGTTGCTCTCACCCATCGGGCTGCGACGGGCGGGTGGTTCGTGGGTGGGACCGTGTGGTCCCGCCTCACTCCTGCTCGCCGGCGGCGCTGGCAGCCGGCTCGTTCTCGGGGGCCTCGTCCTGCGGGGCCGGGTCCGCCTCGGTGGCCGGAGCAGCGGCGCGCTCGGCGTCCCGCTTCTTCTCCTGCCGCACGGCGGTCTTCTTCCTGGTCGGGCCGATCACCATGACCATGTTGCGGCCGTCCTGCTTCGGCTCGCTCTCGACATTGCCCAGTTCGGCAACGTCCTCGGCGAGGCGCTGCAGCAGCCGGTAGCCCAGCTCGGGGCGGGACTGCTCCCGGCCGCGGAACATGATCGTGACCTTGACCTTGTCGCCACCCTTGAGGAAGCGCTCGACGTGCCCCTTCTTGGTGCCGTAGTCGTGCGCATCGATCTTCGGGCGGAGCTTGATCTCCTTGATGACCGTGTTGATCTGGTTCTTCCGGGCTTCACGGGCCTTCATGGCGGCTTCGTACTTGAACTTGCCGTAGTCCATGAGCTTGGCGACCGGAGGGCGCGCCATCGGGGCCACCTCGACGAGGTCGAGGTCGGCCTCGGCCGCCAGTCGCAGCGCGTCCTCGACGCGCACGATGCCGACCTGCTCCCCGTTGGGGCCCACCAACCGCACTTCCGGGACCCGGATGCGGTCATTGATGCGAGGCTCGCTGATGTGCTGCTCCTTCGTCGCTGTCGGTTCGCGACCCCGGGCAGCAGAAAGGCCTCCTGTGCACGGGTGCGCAAGAGGCCTTCACCTTCCGGGCCCGGCCCACAGCGGCGCCGGTATGGCGTGAGTCACCTCACGGCATACCGTCACCAGCTCGGTGGCTGGGACTGGACCCGGCGACCGGTGGTCGGCGCGGGTGGGGGCTGAGCCCCTCTTGCACGTCAAGGCCTGGCTGGGAGCACATGCTCGCAGGGCAGTCCCCGACTGGTCGATCAACCATGATAGCAGAACGTGGCTCCCTCCCAGACCACGCCGAGGACGGGACTCGCCCACCTCCGACTCAGGTTGAATCATTCAAGTAAAGGTGATCGGATGGAGTCATGCCGACGCCGAGCGAGGTCCTCACGACCGCCGGCCTGCGCGTCACCGGACCGCGGGTCGCCGTGCTGGAAGCGCTGCTCGAGCACCCCCACGCCGATGCCGCACAGGTGCTGCGACGCAGCCGCGAGCGCGCGGCGAGCGTCTCGGTGCAGGGCGTCTACGACGTGCTCGGGACGCTGCTGGAGGCCCGCGTCATCCGCCGCATCCAGCCCGCCCACTCGGTCGCCCGCTTCGAGGTCGACCATGGCGACAACCACCACCACGCCGTCTGCCGACGCTGCGAAACCCTCGTCGACGTCGGCTGCCTCATCGGCGCCGCCCCCTGCCTCGACCCCGCCCCGGCGCACGCCGTGGGTTTCAGCGTCGACCAGGCCGAGGTCATCTACTGGGGGCTGTGCCCTACCTGTGGATCGACTGCCGAGGGCCACCCCCAGAACTCCCCGTCCGTTCCACCTGTCGGGGACACCCCTGAACCACCCCAGCACGACTCGCATCACCCGCACGACACGCAACCGACCATGACGCACGACGACACGAAGGAGAAGGCATGACCCATCACCAGCCAGGTTTCGTCAACGCCGAGCACTCGGGCCAGGGCCCGACGCCCGAGGGGGGCACCACCAGCAATGGTGCGCCGATCGAGAACGACCGCCAGAGCCTGTCGGTCGGCCCCGACGGCCCGTTGCTGCTGCACGACGTCGCCCTGATCGAGAACCTCGCCCACTTCGACCGCGAGAAGGTGCCGGAGCGCCTGCCGCACGCCAAGGGCTCGGGCGCCTTCGGGGTCTTCGAGGCCACCGAGGACGTGTCCGCCTTCACCAAGGCCGCCGCCTTCCAGCAGGGCGCGAGCAGCGAGGTCATCCTTCGCTTCTCCACGGTCGCCGGTGAGCAGGGCTCCCCCGACACCTGGCGCGACGTGCGCGGTTTCGCGGTGCGCCTCTACACCGACGAGGGCAACCTCGACATCGTCGGCAACAACACGCCGGTCTTCTTCGTGCGTGACCCCATGAAGTTCCCCAACTTCATCCGCTCCCAGCGCCGCACGCCCAACAGCGGCCTGCGCGATGCCAACATGCAGTGGGACTTCTGGACGCACAACCCCGAGACCGCTCACCAGGTGACCTACCTGATGGGTGACCGTGGTCTGCCCAAGAGCTGGCGAACCATGAACGGCTACTCCTCGCACACCTACATGTGGGTCAACGAGGCCGGCGAGCGCTTCTTCGTCAAGTACCACTGGCACAGCGACCAGGGCGTGGAGAACATGACCAACGAAGAGGCCGAGAAGCTGGCCGGCCAGGACGCGGACTACCACCGCCGCGACCTGTTCGACGCCATCGAGCGCGGCGACCACCCCTCGTGGACCCTGTCGGTCCAGGTCATGCCCTACGAGGAGGCCAAGTCCTACCGGATCAACCCCTTCGACCTGACCAAGGTCTGGCCGCACGCGGACTACCCGCTGAAGAAGGTCGGCACGCTGACCCTGAACCGCAACCCAGAGAACTGGTTCGCCCAGATCGAGCAGGTCGCCTTCAGCCCGTCCAATCAGGTGCCGGGCACCGGGGTCTCCCCCGACAAGATGCTGCTGGCCCGCGTCTTCTCTTACCCGGACGCGCAGCGGCACCGCATCGGGGCCAACTTCACCCACCTGCCGGTCAACCAGCCCAAGGTCCAGGTGAACGCCTACCAGTTCGACGGGCCGATGGCCTACCTGCACTCGGGCAGCCAGCCGACCTATGTCACCAACTCCTACGGTCGCCCCTGGGCCGACCACGAGGGCGCGGTGGAGAACGGCTGGGAGGCCGACGGCGCCCTGGTGCGTCAGGCCTACACCCTGCGCGAGGACGACGACGACTTCAGCCAGCCCGGCGCGCTGGTGCGAGAGGTCTTCGACGAGGACCAGCGTGAGCGTCTCGTCCAGACCGTCGCCGGGATGATGGGCGCCTGCGAGCCGGAGATCCGCGAGCGTGTCTACGCGTACTGGCGCAATGTCGACCAGTCCGTCGGCGAGCGCATCCAGGAGATCGCCGAGGCCGACGCCGGCTCCGAGCACGTCCCGGGTGCCGAAGCTCCCGCGGACGAGCCGGACGCTCTCGTCGAGGAGCCGGGCGACGCCTACGCGGGCGTCCGCTGACCAAGGCGCGCGCCAGCCATTCAGACATGCACGACGAGCGGGGCAGCAGTTCCCAGCACCGCTGACCTGCGGTTCTGTTGAACCCGTCTTCGTTGTGCATGTCTGAATGGTCGCTCGGGTGTCCATGAAGGCTCCCCCAAGCTGGGTGGGACTCGCTCAGGTGGCGGCGCGGACGGCGAAGGTGGGACTCGCTCAGGTGGCGGCGCGGAACAGCGAGCGTGGGACTCGCTCAGGTGGCGGCGCGGACGGCGAAGGTGAGGGCGTCAAGGCGGGCGCGGGTCTCACCGTCGGCGGCGATCCGCTCCCCGATGCGGGTGACCAACGCCTGGAGTTCGCTCTGGGTCAGGCCTGGGCGGAGGGCGATCACCACCTGGAGGGCCCCGTCGGGGCCGGGCGCCAGCCCATGCCCCTCGATCACGTCCTCGGCCGCCACCGCCTCGGCGACACGGGAGGCGACCTGCGGATCCTCGTGGGCCGGCAGCCAGTCCCGGTCCATGGCCAGCGCCCAGACCATCGAGGGCCGCAGCACGTAGGCGGGTTCTCCCGGCGCTGGCTGTAGGTCGAGTGGCATCACGTGGCAGCCCTCCTGGACCGCAGCGAGCGCGGCTCGTTGGGCGGTGACTGGCACCGGTCGGGCATCGGCGTTCCAGGCCGACAGCGCCTCGGTGCTGGTGAACGCGGGCAGGGCGCGCTCACCGTTCGGGCCCTCCAGCGTCACCGAGGCCATGTCGCTCACCGCGTCCACCGGGATACCGGAGGAGTCATCGATCTCACTCGGCACCGCCACGATCGGCACGATCAGCCGGGCAGCCGCCACTGCGGCTACCAGCTCGCGAGGATCAGGGTCGGGCTGTGCCAGGAGCTCAGCGAGCCCGGCGTCGGCCGCGCCGGTGTCATCGTCGAAGCCCGTGCCGGTGAGCGTCCGACCTGCCCACGGCACTCCCCCAGTATCGCGCCCGGCTGCCGGGTCGTGCCCGGTGAAGCGGTGCTGGTGGTGGTCCGTGCGATCGCCAGTGTGATTGTCAGTGTCACTGTGGTTGTCGGTCCCGTTGTTCATGAGCACACCTCCAGCGCCTCGGCCAAGGTGAAGGTGCCGTGGTAGAGCGCGGCACCGAGCACCGCCCCCGTCACTCCCTCCTCCGCCAGCGATTGCAGTTCTCTCAGGTCGGACAGGCTCGCCACCCCACCCGAGGCGATGACCTCGGCCGATCCCTTCGCGGCCACCCGCCCGAAGAGCTCGACATCGCTGCCCCTCCGAGACCCGTCTCGCGAGGCGTCGGCCACGAGCAGATGCCGACCGGCCGTCAACTCCGGTACCTCGGTCAGCACCTCCTCAAGGGACCCCAGCTCAAGGTCGGTGCCCCTGCTGACCACACGACCGTCCCGCACGTCGACGGCAGGAACCACGCGGTCATCGCCGTGCTGTTCGATCAGGGTGGCGATGAGCGAGCGATCGGCGAGCGTGGAGCTTGCCAGGACGAACCGCTCTGCCCCGGTGCTGGCGGCCCACCGCGCCGCGTCCTCGTCGGCGAGTCCGCCGGACAGCTGGACCCGGACGGGCAGCCGGTCGATCAGGCTGGCGAGCAGCTCAGCATTCTCCCCTCGACCGAAGGCTCGGTCCAGATCCACCAGGTGCAGCCACGCAGCGCCCTGGTCCACCCAGCCCATCGCCACGGCATACGGGTCGTCGGTGCCTCGCACGACCTGGGCGGCGCGGCCCCCGGCGATATCGACGGCAGGCAGGAGGGTGAAGCGTGCGTGGTCGGCGATCACGGGAGGGCCCCCAGCTCGCGACGCAGGCGGACCGAGTCAGCCACCGCGTCCTCGAACCGGCCGACCTCCACCTCTCGGGGGCCGTGCGCCTTCGCCGAAGGCATACTCCCGGCCCGTTCGGGCTCGGCGAGCAGCCTCGCCCCCGGCAGCGAGAGCGTGGCCATGACTGCCTGCAGCATGGTCAAAGGACGGCTCCGAGTCTCATGGAGCAGGTCCACCAGCTCGTCCCGGACACTCGGCGCGCACGCCGCGATCCGGACCAGCTCGGCAGGCCCCGCCAGGTCCAGACCGGGCGGGCGCAACAACCCGATCTCCGGCTCCCAGACCACCCAGCCGGTTCCCCGCCGACGGCCGCTGCCATGCACGGTGACGACTGCGCGACCGTCGATCTCGAAGAAGCCCAACGCCGGTCCGGCCGTGATCGGGACCGGCCGGGAGGCGAGCAGGAGGGCAGCGTCGTCATAGGGCGAGGCGGTCATCGGCTCGCCGGTCGCCACCGCCACGGTCCACGCATCGGTCGGCGCCACGACGAGGGGCACCACGGTGCGCTTGGCCCAGTCGGCGATCTCGGCCCGGCTGCCACCAAGAAGGAGCAGCCCGCGCGGCGGTTCGACGGCGGAGGGGCTGCTCGAAGTCACCGCAACATCCTACGGATGCCCTCCCAGGAGCCGCTGCCCGCCACTCGGTAGCGCCGCTGCCCAGGGCGCGGCTACCCACTGCCGAGCGTCGTCCTTGATGGTCTGACTCTCAACAAGGACCCATCGCGCGGTCCTGGACTGTGCAGATCAGGTGGTGCGTGTCTGGTGCTTGAGCACGGGTCGTGCACAGCCTGATCTGCACATCACGGGTCGTCGCGTCGCGGGAAGCGGGGCCGGGGGAAGCGAGAGCTAGAACGCGGCGGGTTGGGGCGGGTGGAGCTGCCACTGAACCCGGCGGCCCGACCAGGTCGAGGTCGACCGCTCGTCCGGGCAGCAGGCTCGGCGTGGGCGCCGGGGCGGGGCGGGGAGTCCCCGTAGAGGAGACGCTCGACCACCGTGCGGCTGTGCCGACCGGCCCGCCGCCAGGTCTCGGCCAGTTCACCACCGCGTCCGGGAGCGCGAGCCATCACCCGCGACATCCCCTCGGCATCCCGTAGGTCGCTGGGGACCGAGTCCACGGGCCGGCCCCTCCAGACGACACCGGCATCCCGCAGTTGGGAGGCCAGGGACCAGGCTTCCGTGAGGACCAGACAGTCGCCGCGGGCCAGGACGCCGGCCTTGACGGCGCCCTCCAGCGCCTCGAGGGTGCTGGTGGTGCGCAGCTCCTCATGCTGGTCGGCATGCTGGAGCTGGAGCAGTTGGACGACCCACTCGACGTCCGAGAGCCCGCCCATCCCCAGCTTCAGGTGGGTGCGCCGGTCTGCCCCGCGGGGCAGCCGCTCAGCCTCCATGCGGGCCTTGAGCTTGCGGATGTCGCGCACCGCCTCGGGGGTGATGCCGTCCTTCGGCCAGCGCAGCGGGCGGATGAGGTCCTCGAAGCGACGCCCCAGGTCCTCATCGCCCGCGACCGGGCGGGCCCGCAGCAGGGCCTGGGACTCCCAGCCGGCGGACCAGCGCTCGTAGTAGGTGGCATAGCCCTCCAGGGTGCGGACCAGTGCCCCGGACCGTCCCTCGGGTCGCAGATCGGCGTCCAGCTCCAGCGTCGGGTCAGGCCCCGAGGAGGCCAAACCCTCCCGAAGGTGCGCCACGATCTCCTCGGCCTGGCGCGTCGCCACTGACGGATCGGCGCCCGGCAGCGGGTCGTGCACATAGAGCACGTCGGCATCGCTGCCATAGCCCAGCTCGCGACCACCCAACCGACCCATCCCCACGACGAGCAGCGCGGAGGCGGGCTCCTCCTCCCGCCGGGCCAGCACCTCCGCGGTCGCGACCTCCAAGGCACAACGGAGGTAGGCATCCGTCAGATCGGACAGGGCGCCACGCACGGCGGTTCCGTCCCAGTCACCGACGACATCACCGAGGACGATCCGCACCAGCTCCCGGGCACGGACCCGACGGACCGCGAGGAAGGCATCCTCGGAGCCCTCCTGACGTGCTGCCGCAGACCGCATCCGCTGCACCACCTCGTCCTGAGCGGGCGCGATCAGCCCCTTCTTGTCCCCCAGCAGCGAGACCGTCTCCGGGGAGCGGATGAGCAGATCCACGGCATACCGGCTGGAGGAGAGCACGCGGGCGAGGCGCTGGGCTGCGGTGCCCTCGTCGCGGAGCATGCCGAGATACCAGTGGGTCGTGCCGAGCGCGTCGCTGATCTGTCGGAAGGCGAGGAGCCCGGCATCCGGGTCCGCCCCGTCGGCGAACCAGGAGAGCATGACGGGCAGCAGGTGCCGCTGGATGGTCGCTCGGCGACTGACCCCGTCGGTGAGCGACTCGAGGTGGCGCATCGCCCCCGCTGGGTCGCGGAAGCCGAGCGCGGCCAGTCGCTCCCGCGCGGCCTCCGGGGAGAGCCGGGCCTCGGCGGCGGACAGGCGGGCCACGGCGGACAGCAGGGGGCGGTAGAAGAGCCGCTCGTGCAGTCGGCGCACGTCGCGCTGGACGCCGCGCCAGCGTTGCAGCAGCGCTCGCTCGGCGTCGCTGCGCTCCCCCATCGCGCGACCCAGTCGCCGGAGCTCGGCCGACGAGCTGGGCATGAGGTGGGTGCGCCGCATCTTGGGCAGTTGGACACGATGCTCCAGGCAGCGCAGCAGCCGATAGGCGTCGTCGAGGACCTTGAGGTCGTCGCGGCCGACATAGCCACCCTCGGTCAAGGCGTGCAGCGCCTCCAGAGTGGTGCCCGAGCGCAGGCTCTCATCGGTGCGCCCGTGCACCAACTGCAGCAACTGGATGCTGAACTCGATGTCCCGGATGCCACCGGGTCCCAACTTGAGTTGGCGATCGGCCTCGCCGGCCTTGACGTGCTCCTCCACCCGACGCCGCATGCTCTGGACGTCCTCGACGAAGTTCTCGCGCTCCGTGGCCGACCACACCATCGGCGCCACCATCTCCAGCCACTCCTGGCCCAGTTCCTCGTCGCCGGCGACCACCCGGGCCTTGAGCAGCGCCTGGAACTCCCAGGTCTTGGCCCAGCGCTCGTAATACTCCTTGTGCGAGTGCAGCGACCGGATCAGCGGCCCGTGCTTGCCCTCCGGGCGCAGCGCGGCATCGACCTGCCAGAGCGCGCCCTCGCCGGTGGACTGTGAGCAGATCCGCATCACCGCGCTGGCCAACTTGGTCCCGATCCGCAGGGCCTCCTCCTCGCGCTCGTGGGAGTCCTGGCTGCCCTCGTCGCCGTCACCGACCGGTGCCGCGAGGAAGATCACGTCCACGTCGCTGATGTAGTTCAGCTCCCGCCCACCGGTCTTGCCCATCCCGATGATCGTCAGCCGGGCCAGCTCCTCGTGCTCGGTCTCGGCGCGCGCCAGCAGCAGCGCACCCTCCAGCGCCGCGCCCGCGAGATCGGCCAGCCACCGACCGACCTCCGGCATCTGCGCGGTGCAGTCGGTGCTGGTCAGATCCGCTGCCGCCACCCGGACCAGCTGGCGGCGGTAGGCCACCCGCAGCGCCTCAGCCCCCTCCGTCCCCCGCAGGTCCCGCACCGCCTCCACGACCGCGCCTGGCTCCGGGGCAGCGCCCGAGGCGACCTCCCCGATGTGCTCGGGGTGGCGTAACAGGTGATCTCCGAGGGCTGTTGACCCGCCCAGCAGCGCGAGCAACCTGCGCCGCGGGTCGCCGCCACCGCGCAGCACCTCGGCCGTCGGCCTGCTAGCCGCGCCGCCCTCGGCACCGTGGCTGCGCGGGTCGAGAAGCCGCACCAGCGCCAGCAGCGCCGCATCGGGATCGGCCACCGTCGCCAGATCCCCGAGCAGCGACGACACATCCAGCGCCCCGGCTCCCCCGTCGGAGTCATCGGTCCCGAGCCGGCCGAGCACCTCGCTGAGCATCGTGCCCGAGCGGGTGACATCGGCCAGCCCGGCCCGGGCCAGCTCGCCCGACCCCACGGTGAGGGGTGCGCGGTCGGAGGTCACGGCATACCTGCTCGGGATCGGGGGCTGGGGCGCAGACTCACAGGTGGAGCAGGTAGCGGTCCAGCTCGAAGCGGGTCACCTGCGAGCGGTACTCGCCCCACTCCTGCCACTTGTTGCGCAGGTAGAAGTCGAAGACCTGCTCGCCCAGCACGTCGGCGACGAGGTCGGAGTCCTCCATCACGGCGACGGCCTCCCCCAGGCTCTGCGGAAGGGGGTCGATGCCCATCGCGCGCCGCTCGGCGTCGGTCAGCGCCCACGCGTCGTCCTCAGCCTCCGGCGGCAGGTCGTACCCCTCCTTGATGCCGCGCAGACCGGCCGCGAGGATCACCGCGTAGGTCAGGTAGGGGTTGCACGCCGAGTCGATCGAGCGCACCTCGATCCGGCGCGAGTGCCCCTTGCCGATGGAGTACATCGGCACGCGGGCCAGCGCGGAGCGGTTGTTATGTCCCCAGCAGACGTAGGCCGGGGCCTCACCGCCGCCCCAGAGCCGCTTGTAGGAGTTGACCCACTGGTTGGTCACCGCGCAGATCTCGCGGCTGTGCGCGAGCACGCCGGCCATGAAGCGGCGCCCGGTCTGGGAGAGCTCGTAGGAGGCGCTGGGCTCGTAGAAGGCGTTGGAGTCGCCCTCGAAGAGCGAGACGTGCGTGTGCATGCCCGAGCCCGGGTGGGCGGCGAGCGGCTTGGGCATGAAACTGGCGAACGCCTTGTCCTGCAGCGCCACCTCCCGCACGACCGCGCGGAAGGTGATGATGTTGTCCGCCATCGCGAGCGCGTCGGCATAGCGCAGGTCGATCTCCTGCTGCCCCGGCCCGCCCTCGTGGTGGCTGAACTCGACGCTGATCCCCATCTGCTCGAGGGTGTCGATCGCGTCCCGTCGGAAGTCGTGACCGTCGCCGCGCGCCACGTGGTCGAAGAAGCCCGCCTGGTCAACCGGGACCGGCCCGACGCTGGGGTCGTAGGGCTCCTTGAACAGGTAGAACTCGATCTCGGGGTGGGTGTAGAAGGTGAAGCCCTCCTCCGCCGCCGAGGACAGCGCGCGCCGCAGGATGTGCCGCGAGTCGGTCGCCGCAGGCGTGCCGTCGGGCATGTGGATGTCGCAGAACATCCGGGCGGTCCGCTCTCGCCAGGGCAGGACCTGGAAGGTGTCGGCATCGGGCTGGATCACCATGTCGGCCTCGTAGACCCGGGTGAAGCCCTCGATCACGCTGCCGTCGATGCCGATGCCCTCGGTGAACGCCTGCTCCAACTCGGCCGGCGCGACGGCCACCGACTTCAGGGTGCCGAGGATGTCGGTGAACCAGAGCCGGACGAACCGGATGTCCCTCTCCTCGATGGTGCGGAGGACATACTCCTGCTGGCGGTTCATGGTTCTCATCCTGCCGTATCCCCCAGGTCCTGGGTCGCCCGGGCGTAGTCGCGGGCGAGCTGCTCCAGATCCGCCCGGTATGCCGAGTAGCTGCACCCCTGCCCGTTCGCCTTGACCTCGATCCCCTCCTGCTCCCAGTGGGGCCGGGCGCGGTGGATGAGGTCGCCGGCGAGGTCGCCCTGCCGGTTGGTGACGCGCCACCAGGTGACATTGCCGCCCCAGTGCCGCAACACCTGTCCGACCTGCCGCGGCCCCATTCCGACCAGGGCGCCTACGTCCCCGTAGGAGACCACGTGGCCGGGCGGCACCTGCTCGATGGCACGCAGCACCCGCTCGACGCGTTCGTCAGCGTCGCTCACCTGACGAGGGTTGCGATCAGTCGTTGTCCATCAGTCGTTGTCATTGAGCGGGTTGTTGTCCCACTGAGAGGAGTCGGCATCGCCGGAGCGCCACTCCTCCTCCTCGCGGTCTTCGTCGTCCCAGGCGGCTGTCCGGTCGGCCGCGGTGGCGTAGGCCTCGCGGGCCTGCTCCTCCGACTCGTACGGGCCCATCAGATCCCCGATCCGGGCCCGGTCCGGGGAGTCCGCAGACTCGACCTGGTTGGTGCGGGTGTTGAACCAGAACGGCATACCTCGTCCTCTCGGGTGGTCCGGCGCCCCGGTGCGCGACGCCTAGACTGAACCCTATGCCCACCCTCTCCCCGCTCGCCCCTGGAACGGTCAGCCCGAGGCTGCCCGTGCCTGCCTCGATCGCCCGCCCGGAGTATGTCGACCGGCCGGCTCCGGAGGCCTTCACCGGCTCCGAGGTCAAGGACGCGGAGACGATCGAGCGGATGCGGGCGGCGGGCCGCCTGGCGGCGCAGGCCCTGGCGCTGTGCGGCTCGCTGGTGCGCCCTGGGGTGACCACCGATGAGATCGATCGTGCCGGGCACGAGTTCCTGCTCGACCACGGCGCCTACCCCTCGACGCTGGGCTATCGCGGCTTCCCCAAGTCGCTGTGCAGCTCGGTCAACGAGGTCGTGTGCCACGGCATCCCGGACGACCGGGAGCTGCGCGATGGGGACATCTGCAATATCGACATCACCGCCTACCTGGGCGGGGTGCACGGGGACAACAACGCGACCTTCCTGTGCGGCGACGTGGCTGACGAGACGCGGCTGCTCGTCGAGCGCACGCAGGAAGCCCTGATGCGGGCGATCCGCGCCGCCCGTCCGGGTCGGCAGATCAACGTGATCGGGCGCGTGATCGAGAGCTATGCCCAGCGGTTCGGGTATGGCGTGGTCCGCGAGTTCACCGGCCACGGGGTCGGTGAGGCCTTCCACTCCGGGCTGGTGGTGCCGCACTACGACGCCGCCCCGGACTACGACACCCTCATCGAGCCCGGCATGACGTTCACCATCGAGCCCATGCTCAACCTCGGCACGCCCGAGTGGGTGGAATGGGAGGACGGGTGGACCGTGCTCACCGCGGACGGTCGGCCCTCAGCGCAGTTCGAGCACACCATCCTGATCACCGACGACGGCGCGGAGATCCTCACGCTGCCCTGATCCTGACCTGATCCTGCCCTGCGCCGAGCGACGCGGGAGCCGAGCGCTCGCGCCCGGCCGGGACACGACATACCCTGTCGGGCATGGCGAACAAGCACGTCCTGGGCATCGACATCGGCGGCAGCGGGATCAAGGGAGCGCCCGTCAACCTCAAGAAGGGGGAGTTGTCGGCCGACCGGGTCCGGATCGACACCCCCGAGGGCGCAACGCCCAGCGACGTGGCGGGGGTGGTCGCGGAGGTGGCCGATCATTTCGCCGGGGACCTGGACAAGAAGTCGCCGATCGGCATCACCGTGCCGGCGGTCGCCCAGCGGGGCGTCGTGCGCTCCGCCGCCAATATCGACGCGTCCTGGATCGACACCGACGCGGACGCCCTGTTCACCGAGCGCCTCGGCCGGTCGGTCCACGTGGTCAACGACGCTGACGCGGCGGGCGTGGCCGAGGTGCACTACGGGGCGGGTCGGGACGAGAAGGGCGTGGTGCTGCTGACCACGCTCGGGACCGGGATCGGCTCGGCCCTGTTCATCGACGGGATCCTGGTGCCGAACACCGAGCTCGGGCACCTGGAGATCGACGGGCACGACGCGGAGACGCGTGCGGCGAACAGCGCGCGCGAGCGCGAGGAGCTGTCCTGGGAAGACTGGGCGGAGCGCCTACAGCGCTACTACTCCGTCGTCGAGGCGCTCTTCTCCCCCGACCTGATCATCGTCGGTGGTGGGGTGTCGAAGAAGGCGAAGAAGTTCCTCCCGCTGCTGAGCACGCGGGCCCCGATCGTCCCGGCCGAGCTGAAGAACGAGGCCGGGATCATCGGCGCTGCCTGGCACGCCGAGCACCTGGGGTAAGGGCGCGCGCAGTCCCACTACCAGCTGGTGTGGCGAGGGCGACCCTCGTCGTAGCCAGCCGCACCCTGGATGCCCACGATCGCCCGACCACGGAACTCCCCGATCGTGCTGGCGCCGGCGTAGGTGAAGGCCGAGCGCACACCGGAGATGATCTGGTCGAGCACGTCCTCGACGCCGGGGCGCTGCGGGTCCAGGAACATCCGGCCCGAGGAGATCCCCTCCTCAAAGAGTGCCGACCGGGCGCGCTCGAAGGCCGAGAGCTCGCGGGTGCGGTTGCGAACAGCGCGGGCGGACGCCATACCGAAGGACTCCTTGTAGAGCCGACCGTCCACGTCACGGCGCAGGTCCCCCGGCGACTCCAGCGTGCCGGCGAACCACGAGCCGACCATCACCGAGGCGGCGCCCGCGGCGAGCGCGAGGGCGACGTCGCGGGGGTACTTGACGCCGCCGTCGGCCCAGACGTGGGCGCCCAGGTCGCGGGCTGCCTCGGCGCACTCGAGGACGGCGGAGAACTGCGGGCGACCGACACCGGTCATCATCCGGGTGGTGCACATGGCGCCCGGGCCGACGCCGACCTTGAGCACATCGGCGCCCGCCTCGACGAGATCCTCGACCCCGGCGCGGGCCACGATATTGCCGGCGACGACCGGGACACGGTGGCCGGTGCGGGCCTCGTGCTCGTCCCTGGCCGCGACGACCTGCGGCAGAGCGTCGATCATCTTGTCCTGGTGGCCGTGGGCGGTGTCCACCACGAGCACGTCCGCGCCAGCCGCGAGGAGCTCGGCAGCCTTCCCCGGCACATCGCCATTGATGCCGACCGCGGCGCCCACGACGAGCTGTCCGTCGCTGTCCACGGCCGGTCGGTAGATCGCCGAGCGCAACAGACCGGTGCGGGTGACGACACCGCGCAGCAGGCCACCGGCGACGACGGGGGCGAGTGCGAGCCCGACATCCTCGAGCTGGTCGAAGGCCTCACGCAGGTCAACGCCGTCCTCGAGGACGAGGCGCGGCTCCTTCATCACATCGGCGACGGAGGCGAAGCGGTCGACCTCCTCGGTGTCGCTCTCGGTCACCAGGCCCACGGGCTGCCCTGCCTCGACGACGACCGCGGCGTGGTGAGCGCGCTTGTTCATCACGGACAGCAGCTGGGCCACCGGGGCGGTGCGCTCGATGACGATCGGCGTCTCGTAGACGGTGTGCGCAGCCTTGACCCGCTCGATGGTCTTGCGCACCTCCGGCAGCGGGATGTCCTGCGGAAGCACCGCGATGCCGCCGCGGCGCGCGACCGTCTCGGCCATCCGGCGACCGGCCACGGCCGTCATATTGGCCACCACGATCGGCAGCGTCGTCCCGACCCCGTCCGGGGTGCTCAGGTCGACGTCCATCCGCGAGGTCACCCCCGAGCGGGAGGGGACCATGAAGACGTCGTTGTAGGTCAGATCGTGCGTCGGAACCGTGCCGTTGAGGAACTCCACGGGGCACTAGCCTACGTGGGCGCCCTTCGGCAGCCGGCCTGCGCCCGGGTGCACGGATGGCGGTCGGGTGGGTTGCGGCATACGGTCGGGGCATGGAGATCACCCACCTCGGCCACGCCTGTCTCCTCATCGAGAGCGGCGACCAACGGATCCTGATCGACCCCGGCAACTTCTCCGAGCTGGACGGGCTGCGCGACCTGACGGCCGTCATCGTGACCCACCAGCACGCCGACCACTGCGACCTGGAGCGCGTCCCCGGGCTGCTTGCCGACAACCCGGACGCGACCGTGCTCACCGAGCCGCAGACCGCTGAGCAGCTGGAGGAGAAGGGCCTGGGCGAGCGGGTGGAGCGCCTGGTCGCCGGCCAGGTCGTGCAGCTGGGCTCCGTGGAGGTCACCCCGGTCGGTGAGCTGCACGCACCCAACCATCCCTACGTGCCCCGCGTCGGCAACGTGGGCGTCGTGCTGCGCGGCGACGGCCCGACCCTCTACCACCCCGGCGACGCCGTCGACGGCGAGCCGGGCGAGGTAGACCTGCTCGCGGTGCCGATCAACGCCCCGTGGAGCAAGGTCGCCGAGACGATCGAGTTCGTCCGCCGGATCGCGCCAGCCCGGGCGATCATTCCGATCCACGATGCGCTCCTCAGCGACGCCGGGCGGAAGATGTACCTCACGCACGTCGGCGACTTCGGTGCCGACGGTGGGGTGGAGGTGCTCGATCTGCGCGGGGCAGGCGCGACGTCCGTCTGAGTTCAACGGTCTGAGTTCACCCCAGAAGGTGTGGGTGGATGAGACGGCCGGTACGCCGGGTTCTGTCCCTCCGCGCCGTTACCGGCACTGCGGAGGTGGCGACCATCCATCTAGGGCGATCGTTGCCGATCGCCTCCAGCGGCCTACCCGTACGCTCGGGCGGGCAGCCCTCGAACGCGCACTGTCTGACCTTGCTCCCGGTGGGGTTTACCTAGCCACGCCAGTCACCTGGCGTGCTGGTGGTCTCTTACACCACCCTTTCACCCTGACCTCCCGCCTGGGCGGGAGGCGGTCTGCTCTCTGTGGCACTGTCCCGCGGGTCACCCCGGGTGGCCGTTAGCCACCACCGTGCCCTGTGGAGCCCGGACGTTCCTCGGCGGACCCGAAGGTCCGACGCGGCCGCCTGGCCGACTCATCCAGCCACCAGTCTACCGACTTTCGCCCACACGTTCGGTCGGCGCTCTCGCGAGCATCCGGCGCGTCCGGTGGCCGGTGTCGGCGACACGGTGGACGTCCGGTGGGTCAAAGGAGGGTGGCGAGAGTGCGGGCGACGCCGTCCTCGTCATTGCCCGGTATGACGTGATCCGCCACCGCGAGCACGTCCGGGTGGGCATTGGCGACGGCGTGGGCGACGCCGGCCCACTCCAGCATCGGCAGGTCGTTCGGCATGTCGCCGAAGGCCCAGACCTGCTCGGCCGGTATCGGCGGGTCCAGCTCCTCGCACCAGTGCGCCAGGGCCAGGGCCTTGGTCACGCCGGGCGGCACGATCTCGGTCATCCGGATCGCGCCCGAGTGCGAGACCTCGGCCCGCTGCCCCACGATCTCGGCGACCAACCCGGTGAGCTCCTCGGTGTGCAGGGAGGGGTGCCGCACGAGGATCTTGCCGGCGTCCACGGCACCGATCTCGGCCAGTTCCCCGACCAGCCACTGACCGTCCTCGCGGCCGCTGGCCCGCTCGAAGTGGGGCTCGCGGGCGAAGCCGCGCAGCGACTCGGTGGCCAGCGCCACCTCCGGCAGGTCACGCCGCAGGTCGGCGAGCAACTCGGCGACGAGGGTGGTGTCCATCAGCCGGTGGGCCACCACTTCGCGGCGCCCCAGGTCGTAGGTGAACGCGCCGTTGCCGCACAGCGCGAGCCCGCTCACGCCGAGATCGGCCAGCTCATCCAGCCACCGGGGCGGCCGCGCCGTCACCAGCACCACCCGCACCCCGATCCCGGCCACTTGGTCGAGCACCTCCCGGGTGTAGTCCGAGACCGTGCCGCCGGTGCGCAGCAGGGTGCCGTCGCAGTCGGTCGCGACCACGTCCGGTATGCCGCCAGGCCGGGTCATCCCTCGCCCTCACCACCCACGATGGCCAGGTCGACATTGCGCTCCAGAATGTCGGCCGCCTCGACCTTGACCGTCACGGTGGTGCCCAGATCGGCACTGCCCCTGGCGATCTCGCTGACCGGCGGGTCGGTGAGCTGGACGACGGCGTCGCCGCGCGGCATCTCGTCCACCACGACCGCCTCGAAGGTGTCGCCTACCCGGTCACACAGCACGGCTGCCTCGACCGCGCTGATGCAGGCCCGGTCCACCGAGCGCGCACGGCGGTCGCTCTCCTTCATGATCTCGGGCAGCTCGGCGAGGGACTCGCGCGCCCAGTCCGGCACGTCCCTGCCTGCGGAGAGTGCCTCGCAGATGGCCAGGCCCCAGCGGTCGACCAGCCGACGCAAGGGCGCGGTGACGTGCGCATAGGGCGCCGCGAGCGCCGACTGCACCCGCTCCTCCTCCGGCGGCAGCTCGCCGTCGAAGGCGGTGTAGGCCGCCCCGCGAAAGAGTGAGGTGGCGGCGTTGACGATCGCCAGGTGTGCGGGGTCGCTCTTGTCCAGGGTGCGCAGGAACTCGCCATAGCTCATCCCCTTCTCCCACTCCACGCCCAGGCCCTTGGCCTCGCGCCGGAAGCGGGCGACATCCTGCTCGGACGGCACGGGCATGGTGCGCAGGATCCCGATCCCGCCCTCCAGCATCATCTGCCCGGCAACCATCCCGGTGAGCAGCGAGATCTGGGCGTTCCAGTCCTCCGACGGCAGGAGCGGACGCTGGCGCAGCACATAACTCTCGCCCTCCTGATGCACCTCCTGCTGGGGCATCGGCAGGCTGGCGCCGCCGCGGTCGATCTCGCGCTGGATCCGGACCTCGCCGACCTCCTTGAGCAGCAGGAGAGTCTCCTCCCCCTCGCCGGAGTCGATGAGCTCCTGGGTCTCGTGGTAGTCATACCGCCGCCGCGACCGGACCATCGCCCGGTAGACCTCGGCCTTCTCCCGTTCCCCGTTCGCTGACAGGGTCACATCCCAGACGTAGGCAGGACAGGTCTGGTCGGGCAGCAGGCTGGCCGCAGCCTCGCTCAGTTCCTGGGGGTGCAGTGGCACTCTCTTGTCGGGGCTGTAGATCGTCTGGCCACGCAGCCGGACCTCCTGGTCCAGCGAGCCGCCGATCCGGATGAAGGCGGGGACGTCGGCGATGGCGTAGCGCACCCGCCAGCCCTCCCCTGCGCGCTCGATGTGCATCGCCTGATCCAGGTCCATCGAGCCCGCCGGGTCGATGGTGATGAACTCGAGGTCGGTTTCATCACGATCCGGCAGGTCGGGTTCAGCCATGGTGTTCCGCAACTCCCCCAGCACCTGGTGCGGGAACTCCTGGCGCACCTCCATCTCGTCGCGGGCGGCCTGGAAGGCCTGCTCGAGGAGGCGACCGGTCTCGCTGGAGGCCGGGTCGCAGGACAACGTCGTCGCTTGCTGCACCATGGCCCAAAGCCTATGTGCGGACCGTCCGTGCCGCGCGGCCGCACCGGTGTCCTACCCTGCCTGACGTGCTGATCCTGCTGCCGCCGTCCGAGTCCAAGGCCACCCGTTCCCGGGGGTCCGCTCTGCGCTGGGACGGCCTCTCCTGCGCCGAGCTCACCTCCGCGCGGCAATCGGTGGCCGCCGCCCTGGCGCAGGTGAGCCGCGGGGAGTACGCCTCCGAGGTGCTCGGCGTGAGCCCCAACCTGGGCGAGGAGATCGCGCGCAACACCCGCCTGGCTCAGGCACCCACCCTCGAGGCCCGCGACCTGTACACCGGCGTGCTCTACGACGCCCTCGACCTGCCCGGACTGGACTCCCCGGCGCGGAGGCGCGCGACCTCGCGGCTGCGTGTCGTCTCGGCGCTCTACGGTGTCGTGCGGATGACCGATCGGCTCGCCCCGTACCGCCTGTCGATGGCCGTCACGCTTCCCGAAGTGGGACGCCTCGCCAGCTTCTGGAAGCCGCACCTCGAGCCGGTGCTCACCGCCGAGGCCGGTGCCGGTCTGGTCATCGACTGCCGGTCCAGCACGTATGCCGCGGCCTGGGTCCCGACCGGGAGCGCCACCGAGCGCTGGGTCCAGGTGCGGGTCCCCGGCGCCACGCACATGGCCAAGCACACCCGTGGGTTGGTGGCGCGCGCACTGTGCGTGAACGCTGCCGATCCGCGACGGCCCGAGGCGATGGTCGAGATCCTGGCTGAGCGTTTCGAGGTGGAACTGCACGCACCGCAGCGGATTGGACGTCCGTGGATCCTGGACGTTCAGCCCGCCTGAGCCGACCTCGTCAGCCGCCCGCCTCACCTGAACTCCGCGCCACCACAGACCAGGCGACCGGCACCCTGTCCCGCCAGCGCTCGGGCAGCACGTAGGCCTCGCCCTGCAGCGTCATCGAGGGATGGATCGGCCAAGGCAGGTCGTCCTGCTCCTCAACGGCCACGATCTGCAGGCCCGCCCCGATCAGCGCGCTGAGCACCTCGGCGACCGAGTGCGGCCACTCGTAGTTGCGCGGCTGGCTGATCAGCCCCTGGTCGCCGTCGGTGTAGGTGAGGCCATCGGCATACGTGTGGGCCTCCCCCGGACCGAGCGGGAAGTAGCGGTAGGCCGGGGTGAGCGCCGTCGCATCCAGGTCCTCCAGGGCGTTCGCGAACGGGTGGGAGTCCCGGAAGAAGAAGCTGCCGCCTGGTCTCAGCAGCCGGGCGATCTGCTGCGCCCACGCGGTGAGGTCGTGCAGCCAGCAGATCGTGCCGGTGGAGGTGTAGACGAGGTCGAACCGCTCACTGACCGCGTCCGCTGCGGTCAGGACGTTGCTCTCGATGAAGCGAATCTCCTGACCGGCCCGGTCAGCGATATCCCGGGCCAGCTCGAGTGAGACCGGCGACAGGTCGATCCCGGTGCAGCGGGCACCGAGGCGGGACCAGGACAGGGTGTCGGTGCCGATGTGGCACTGCAGGTGCACCAGGTCCAGACCCTCCACGCCGTGGGCCCCACCAGCGCCTCCCGCCCCACCATCCGCATCTCCTGTCGCCAGATGCGGTCGCCACAGCTCGAGATCGCGCCGAACCACCGAGGAGATGGCGTCCGGGTCGGAGACCAGGTCCGCCACGCCATACATCTGGCTCCCCAGGTGGACGCGGGCGCGGCCATCCCAGTTCTCCCGGTTCGCGGCGTAGCCCTCCTCGGGGCTGATCCGCACGTGGGTGATCGGTTCGACGGGCTGGGTCATGCTCGCGCCCTCCTCACTCCAGGGACGAGTCGAGGATGCGGACCTGGGCCGAGCCGGCGAGGTCCTCCTCGAAGGCCGGGTCGTAGAGGTGGTGGGTGTCGTTGATGAACGCGACCTGGGCGCCGCCGTCCGGCCAGACCTCGATCGCGGACAGCGAGGTGGGCGCGGTCGCGATCGACCAGGCCCGGTCGTGGTCGATCCCGAGCAACCGGCACAGCACCGACATCAGCACCACTCGGTGGGTGGCGACCACCACGATCCCGCCGCGGCCGATCGCCCGCGCCAGCGCCGCGCCGACCCGCTCGTCCACCTGGCGCCGACTCTCTCCACCCGCCGGGGCGAAGTCCAGGTCCGAGCGGAGGCGAAGGAGCTCCTCAGGGCGGCCGGAGACCAACTCGCCCATCGTCGCGCCGTCCCACTCCCCGAAGGCCTGCTCGTCCCACTCCCGGTCCTCCTCCCGCGGCACGCCGAGCTGATCGGCGATCGCCTGCCCGGTCTGCCGCGCCCGCTGCAGCGAGGAACTCACCACGCTGACCGGGCCCGGATCGGAGCGCTCGATCAGGCGGGAAACCGCGACGGCCGCGGCCCGGGCCTGGGCGAGGCCGGTGCTGTTCAGCGACGGGTCAGCCCCACCCCGACCGTCCAAGCGGTGCGACTGGGTGAAGTCGGTGACGCCGTGGCGCACCAGGATGAGCCGGGTCTCCCCCTCCAGCGTGGGGACGGTCTCGTCGGAGACGTAGACATCGCTCAGCGGGGCTCGGCCGACCCCGAAGGTTGGTGGGGTCGCAGCCGCACCCACGGCCGTCGCTAACGCCTCGTCAGTCCCGCCGTCGGTGACCTCGCTTCCAGCGTCGACACCATCGAGCAGCGTCCACTCCGCCTCCGGCTCCAGGTCTGTGCGAGACGCCCCCTGATCACCCGTCGGGACGTGGTCCTGCGTGACCGTCTCCCCGTCCATCCCCCGGTTGGACAGGGCATCGGCGTCCTTGTTGCTCTCCCGCCGGATCCAGCGGAAGTCCACGGTGCCCTCCTGCGCCTGGATCTGATCCACCAGCCGGCGGGCCTGCAGCGCGAGCCGCCGCATGTCCTCGTGCTTGATCTTCCACCGGCCGCACATCTGCTCCACGACCAGCTTGGAGTCCATCCGGACCTCGATCGCGGCCTCGTCCGCGAGCCCGAGGTCGAGCACCGCGGTCAGCCCCGCGATCAGGCCTTGATACTCCGCGACATTGTTCGACGCCTTGCCCAGGGGCGCGGCTCGCTCGGCCAGCAGCTCGCCGGTCCGCGCGTCCCGGACCAGTGCGCCATACCCGGCGACGCCCGGGTTGCCGCGGGATCCGCCATCGGCCTCGACGACCAGCGCCCTGCGCAGCGTCACAAGCCCGACTCCGTCGTTCTCACCAGGATCCGGCCGCACTCCTCACAGCGCAGCACCTCGTCCTCTGCGGCGGCCCGGATGCGGGACAGGTCGACCGCGTTGAGCTCGAGGCGGCAGCCATCGCAGCGGCGCTGGCGCAGGGCGGCCGCGCCCAGGCCGGTCTGCGCGCGGATCCGGTCATAGAGCGCCAGGAGCTCATCCGAGAGGTCGGCGACGATCTCGTCCCGGCCGGAGGCGACCTCGTCACGCTCCTGAGTGAGGGTGGCCAGCTTCTCGTCCCGGACCTCGCGCAACTGGGTCAGCCTGGCCCGGTGCTCCTCCAGCGCGGTCCGTGCCGCGCCGGCCTCGCCCTCGGCCGTCTCGACGCGCTCCATCACCTCCAGCTCCTCGTCCTCGAGCACGGTCTGCCGGCGGGCCAAGGACTCCAGCTCCCGCTGCAGTCCCTGGAGGTCCTTGGCGGTGCCCGTCCCGGCGTTCAGCCTGGCCTCGTCGCGCGCGACGCGGTCACGCACCTGCTGCACCGCTGCCTCAGCACGGTTGACCTCGCGCTGCAGGTCCCCGACGGCGGTCTCGGTCCGCACCTGCTCGGCCTCGAGGTCCGGCTCAGCCGCCTCCAGGGTGGCGATGTCGGTCGACTCGGGCAGCGTGCGCGCCTGGTGGTCGAGCTGGTTCAGCCGGGTGTCGAGGTCCTGGAGGTCCAGCAACCTCGTCTGCATCTGGGGGGTTGCTTTCACGGGGTGCCTCCTGCGGCATCGTCCTGGGTGGTCGGTTGCTCATCGTGTGTGTCGCCGTGCTGATCGTGGTCCACGTCGGTGGCAGCCCGGGCATCGACCACGAAGTCCCACGGGTCAGTGCACACGGTCGAGATCTCGATGCCGACGTGCTGGGGCAACTCTGCCGCGAGCCGGTCCCGCAGGCCGGGCAGCCACAGCCACTCACTCGCGAAGTGCCCCGCATCGATCAGGTATGGCGTGTCCCGCCCGCCCGCACGCGCGCTCGCCCGGGCCTCCTCCCGGGCCTCGATCGCCGGGTGGTGCCGCAGGTCGGCGGTGACATAGACGTCCGCCCCGCTCCTGCGCACAGCCGCGAAAGACGAATCTCCAGCGCCCCCGAGCACCGCGATGCGGCGGACGGTGGCGCCTGCGGGGCCGCTCACCCGCACCCCGCCGCCGCTGGGCGGGAGCGCATCGCTGAGCCGCTGCGCCAGCCTGGCCAGCGTGGTCTCCTCGGACAGGTCCCCGACCCGGCCCAGCTCCTGCTCCTCGGCAATCTCCAGCGCCTCCGTGAGCTGGAGGCCGCACGCCGCTGCGAGCGCCTGGCCCACGCCGGGGTCAGCCACGTCAGCGTTGGTGTGGGCGCAGTAGAGGGCGATGTCGTTGACGATCAGGTCAGTGACCGCGGCTCCCTTGGCACTCGTCGTGGCGACCGAGTGGATGCCGCGCAGGAGCAGCGGGTGGTGGGTGATGATCAGGTCGGCGCCCTGCTCGATCGCCTCGGCGATCACGTCCAGGGTGGGGTCGACCGCGAGCAGGATGGACTCGATCGTCTGCTCCGGGTCACCGGCCACCAGCCCGACCCGGTCCCAGGACTGCGCTGTCGCCGGAGGGTAGAAGCCCTCCAGCACCGCCACGACCTCGCGCAGGCGCAGCCCGTCGCGCCCCTGGTCCTCTTCTGCTCTGCTGTTGTCCACGTGGGCCCGGCCGGGCTCGAACCGACGACCTACGCGGTGTAAACGCGGCGCTCTACCAACTGAGCTACAGGCCCTTGCGAGCGACCATTGTTACAGGTCGCGGACCGCACGGTGCAGCACACCGATCTCGCGCGGCTCCCCCGGCCCCTGCACCAGGCTCCACTCCACCGAGCGCCCGGGTGAGACGAGGAAGGTGCCGCGTGTCGCCATACCGGAATCCTCGTCGAAGACGCCGTAGGCGCGGCTGGTCTCGCCATGCGGCCAGAAGTCGGACAGGAGCGGGAAGCGGTAACCCTCGATGGCCGCCCAACCCTTGAGCGCATAGGTGGGATCGCAGGAGATCCCGACCACCTGGACTCGATCGTTGACGAACTCGTCGATGTTGAGCTGGATCTCAAGGAGCTCGCCGGTGCAGATCGAGGAGAAGGCGAACGGGAAGAAGACGAGGAGCGCGTGCCGGTCAGCGACCAGTTGGTCGAGCGTGCGCCGTTGACCGTACTGGTCGGGGAGCTGGAAGTCCGGAGCGGTATCGCCCTGGGCCAGTCTCACCTGCGCCCCACCAGACGCTGCCCGACCCACTCACCCAGGGGGACGGCGCCGGCGGCGGTGAGTGAGCAGGTGGTGCAGGCCTCCTGGACCTCATGAGCGGCCAGCCGGTCCTCCCGGCGGGTGCCCGGCGTGAGCAGGGCGATGAAGCCGCCTTCCTCCATCGTCGTGAGCGCGTCCATCAACTCATCGGCAAGGTCCCCGTCCCCCTCGCGCCACCACAGCAGGACGACATCGACGACACCGTCGTAGTCCTCGTCCTCCAACGGCCCCCCGGCCAAGGTCTCCACGGCGACCCGAACGTCCTCCTCGACATCGTCGTCGTAGCCGTACTCGATGACGATCTGGTCCGGCCCGAAGCCGAGCTTGCGCACCCCTGCAGCCAGCGGACCGGCGTCGCCCTCCGTCGTCTCGATGTCTGTCTCTCGGTCCTTCGTCTCAGCCATGATGCCCCTACACAACTAGATGTTGGCGGTGCTTGTAAAGACGAAGCGGGAGGCGAACCGGGAGCCGGGCGGACGTTGCGTCAGGTTGCGTGACAGACTGGTGCGGACATCCTTGCGTGGAAAGGACACCCCCAGATGGCCCAGCAGCGCCCCGTCGGACCGATCCTGAACGGTCTACCTAGCCAGGTGCCGGACACCGACCCGGACGAGACCCAGGAGTGGCTCGACTCGTTGGACGGTGCCATCGAATCGGGCGGCCGACAGCGGGCTCGCTACCTGATGCTGCGGATGCTGGAGCGCGCGCGTGACTCCCAGGTGGGCCTGCCCTCGCTGACCACCACGGACTACATCAACACCATCCCGCCGGAGCGCGAGCCCTGGTTCCCCGGTGATGAGGAGATGGAGCGCAAGTACCGCGCCTGGATCCGGTGGAACGCCGCGGTCATGGTGCACCGTGCCCAGCGCCCGGACATCTCGGTGGGCGGCCACATCTCCACCTATGCCTCGATCTCCACGCTGTGGGAGGTCGGCTTCAACCACTTCTGGCGCGGCCGCGACCACGAGGGCGGCGGTGACCAGCTGTTCTTCCAGGGCCACGCCTCCCCCGGCATCTACGCCCGCGCCTTCCTCGAGGGCCGGCTGAGCGAAGACGACCTCGACGCCTTCCGCCAGGAAAAGTCTGGCCTGCGCGAGGGCGTCACCCCGCTGCCCTCCTACCCGCACCCGCGGTCGATGCCGGAGTTCTGGCAGTTCCCGACCGTGTCGATGGGTCTGGGCCCGATGAACGCCATCTACCAGGCTGCCTTCAACAAGTACCTGCACAACCGCGGCATCAAGGACACCAGCCAGCAGCACGTCTGGGCCTTCCTCGGCGATGGCGAGATGGATGAGCCGGAGTCGCGCGGTCTGCTCCAGGTCGCCGCCAACGACGAGCTCGACAACCTGACCTTCGTCGTCAACTGCAACCTGCAGCGCCTGGACGGACCGGTCCGAGGTAACGGCAAGATCGTCCAGGAGCTGGAGAGCTTCTTCCGCGGCGCCGGCTGGAATGTGGTGAAGGTCCTCTGGGGCCGTGGCTGGGATGAGTTGATCGCCAAGGACACCCACGGCGCACTGGTCAACCTGATGAACACCACCCCCGACGGTGACTTCCAGACCTTCCGGGCCAACGACGGCGCCTTCATCCGGGACCACTTCTTCGGCCGCGACCCGCGGACCAAGGAGATGGTCAAGGACTGGAGCGACGAAGAGGTCTGGTGGAAGCTCAAGCGCGGTGGCCACGACTACCGCAAGGTCTTCGCCGCCTACCAGGCCGCGATGAACCACACCGGCCAGCCGACCGTGATCCTGGCGCACACCATCAAGGGCTACTCGCTCGGCACCCACTTCGCGGGCCGCAACGCGACGCACCAGATGAAGAAGATGACGCTGGATGACCTCAAGGCCTTCCGCGACAGCCTCAAGATCCCGATCTCGGACGAGCAGCTCGAGGCCGACCCCTACCGTCCGCCCTACTACCACCCCGGTCAGGACGACCCGGCGATCCAGTACCTCCAGGACCGCCGCCGTCAGCTGGGTGGCTACCTGCCCAAGCGCGAGGCGGACAAGGCCCAGGCGCTGAAGCTGCCCGACGAGAAGATCTACGACGTCGCCAAGAAGGGCTCGGGCAAGCAGCAGGTTGCCACCACGATGGCCCTGGTCCGGATCTTCAAGGAATGGATCCGTGACAAGGAGTTCGGCAAGCACCTGGTGCCGATCATCCCGGACGAGGCGCGCACCTTCGGGATGGACAGCTTCTTCCCGACCGCCAAGATCTACAACGTCCACGGGCAGAACTACACCTCGGTCGACGCCGACCTGATGCTGGCCTACAAGGAGTCCACCTCCGGTCAGATCTGGCACGTCGGCATCAACGAGGGTGGCTCAGTCGCGGCCTTCACCGCCGCTGGCACCGCCTACGACACCCACGAGGTGGCGATGGTGCCGTTCTACATCTTCTACTCGATGTTCGGCTTCCAGCGCACCGGTGACGGCATCTGGGCAGCGGCGGACCAGTTGGCGCGCGGCTTCATGATCGGCGCCACGGCCGGCCGCACCACGCTGGCCGGCGAGGGCCTGCAGCACGCCGACGGCCACTCCCCCCTGCTCGCCTCCACCAACCCCGCGTGCGTGGCCTACGACCCAGCCTACGCCTACGAGTTGGCGCACATCCTGCCCGATGCGCTCGAGCGGATGTATGGCGAGAACCCCGAGGACATCTTCTACTACCTCACCGTCTACAACGAGCCGATGAGCCAGCCGGCCGAGCCGGAGGACGTGGACGTCGAGGGCATCCTCAAGGGCATGCACCGGATCAAGGCATCCGAGCCCGCAGGCGAGGGCAAGCACGTGCGGCTGCTCGCCTCCGGTGTCGGCGTGCCGTGGGCCCTGGAGGCCGAGGAACTGCTCCGCGAGGACTGGGGCGTCAGCGCCGACGTGTGGTCGGTGACCTCCTGGTCGGAGTTGCGCCGCGAGGCCATGGACTGCGACGAGGACGCCTTCCTGCACCCCGAGCAGGAACGCCGCATCCCCTACGTCACCCGCCGCCTGTCCGAGGGCACCGGTCCGGTCATCGCGACCAGCGACTACATGCGGGCGGTCCAGGACCAGATCGCCCCCTGGGTCCCGGAGGACTTCTTCGCCCTGGGTGCCGACGGCTTCGGCTTTGCCGACACCCGGGCCGCAGCCCGCCGGTTCTTCCACATCGACGGTCCGTCGATGGCGGTCAAGGCGCTGCAGATGCTCGCGGACCGCGGTGAGCTCGACCCCTCGGTTCCGCGCCAGGCCGCTGAGAAGTACCGCTTGCTCGACGTCAATGCCGGCACCTCGGGCAATGTCGGAGGCGACGCCTGAGCAGCTCCGAGCTCGTCCAGGGCCCTCCCGACCGCGGTCGGGAGGGCCCTTCGGGCATCGACGGTCTGCCGCGCCGTTCCGGTGGACTCGCCACCGCCGCCGTGCGCCGGATGGAGACCGAGCACTCCTGGTTCCGTGAGCTGAGCGCCGATGACCGCTCCTGGATCTCGGTCATCGCCCAGTCCGGGATCCAGTCCCTCTTGTCCTGGTATGCCGCAGGCTGCCCGGGCGGTTCCGCGCCGGATGACATGTTCACCAGTGCCCCGAGCTCGCTGGCCAAGGCCATCTCCTTGCACCAGGCGCTGGACCTGACCCGCACCGCGATCGCCACCGTCGAGGACGCTGTGCCCGACCTGGTGGATGCCGAGGAGCAGCCCGAGCTGCGCGAGGCTGTGCTGACCTACTCCCGCGAGATCGCCTTCACGGCCGCAGCCTTCTATGCCCGGGCAGCCGAGCGCAGAGGCCGGTGGGACGCCCGTCTCGAGTCCTTGGTCGTGCACGCCGTCGTCCGTGGTGAGGCCGACGACACCCTGGCCTCCCGGGCCGCGGAGCTGGGCTGGGAGTCGGTCGCCGGCGTCGCGGTCGTGGTGGGCCCGCTGCCGGAGGGTGACAGCCGAACGGCCCTCGGCGAGTTGCGCGCAGCGGTGCTGGAGCTCGGCCGCGAGGCGCTCGTCGCCGTCCTCGGCCCCCGGATGATCTGCATCGTGGGCGGGACCCAGGATCCCCTCGCCGACGCCACCCACGTCGTCGAACGCTTCGCTCCCGGCCCGGTCGTCGTCGGTCCGCGGGTGCCGCACCTGTTCGCCGCCGGCCGCAGCGCGCGGGCGGCCATCTCCGGTGCCGACGCCGCCCGCGCCTGGCCCGCCGCACCCCGACCGGTGGCCGCCGACGAGCTGCTCGCCGAGCGCGCGCTTCTCGGTGAGCAGCCGGCCCGTCGAGTGCTCGCGGACCGCGTCTACCTCCCACTGCGCAAGCAGCACCCTGAACTGTTGGACACCGTCCAGGCCTATCTCGAGCGTGGCACCGTGCTGGAGGCCACCGCGCGCGACCTCTTCCTGCACCCCAACACGGTGCGCTACCGCCTGCGGCGGGTAGCCGAGGTGGTCGGGCTGGACCCGCACACCCCCCGTGACGCCTGGGTGCTGCAGGTGGCGCTGGCGCTCGGGCGGATGAGCCACCGCCACCTCTGAGGACCCCTGCGCCGCGCCGGCAGCAGGCTCCGTCCACTCTGACCCGGCGCGCCCGCTTTGTAGGTTTCCTCCAAAGACCAGGCCTGCACCTCGTCGGTATCGCTGGCGCGCGATGGAGGATCCCACCGGCACAGTGGTGTGGTGCTCGCCATCGTTGCGCCCGGACAGGGCTCCCAGACTCCAGGCTTCCTCGCTCCGTGGCTGGAATTGCCGGGCCTCCGCGACCAGGTCGACCGGCTCTCCTCGGTCGCCCATCTCGACCTGGTCGCCCACGGCACCACGTCTGATGAGGAGACCATCAAGGATACCGCTGTGGCCCAGCCGCTCATCGTGGCCGCCGGCCTCGCGAGCCTTAGCGCCCTGGACATCGACCCTGCTGTCATCGGCGTCACCGCCGGGCACAGCGTCGGTGAGTTCACCGCGGCCGTCGCCGCGGGCGTCCTCACCGACGAGGACGCCCTCGCCCTGGTGAGCGAGCGCGCCAGAGCCATGGCCGAGGCCGCCGCCGTGCGCCCCACCGGCATGAGCGCGGTCCTCGGTGGGGACCCTGACGAGGTGCAGGAGGTGCTCTCTCGTGAGGGCCTGACCGCGGCCAACATGAACGGCGCCGGCCAGGTGGTCGCAGCTGGGACGCTCGAGCAGCTGGCCGCCCTGGCCGAGCAGCCTCCGACCCGCGCCCGGGTCATCCCCCTCAAGGTCGCCGGCGCCTTCCACACCGAGCACATGGCACCCGCCGTCGAACGGCTGGCCCGTGCTGCGGAGGGCGTGCGTCCCTCGGACCCCCAGGTGCTCCTCATCTCCAACGCGGAGGGCGCCGCTGTCCCCGCCGGCGAGGAGGTCCTCCAGCGGCTGGTCACCCAGGTGTCCAACCCGGTCCGGTGGGACCTGACGATGGAGCGCTTCCTGGACCTCGGCGTGACCGGGCTGATCGAACTCGCGCCCGCTGGGACCCTCGTCGGCCTGGCCAAGCGCGCTCTGAAGGGCGTGGAACTGGTGGCGCTGAAATCCCCAGATGACCTCGAGGCCGCTCGCCGGATGGTGGCCGAGCACGCCAGCGTCGAGGGGGCGGAGCAGGCATGAGCACCACACGCGAGGGCGGCCGGAAGCAGCTGACCGTGCACCGGGGCGATCGCCATGCTCGCATCCTGGGCCTGGGCGGCTACCGCCCCGAGCGGGTCGTGACGAACGAGGAGATCTGCCAGTTCATCGACTCCTCGGACGAGTGGATCCAGCAGCGCTCGGGCATCATCACCCGCCGCTTCGCGCGCGAGGACGAGACCGTCATCGACATGGCCGAGGCGGCCGCCACCCAGGCCATCGAGCGTGCGGGCATCGGCAAGGAGCAGATCGGGGCTGTGATCATGGCCACCGTCAGCCACCCCTTCCAGACCCCGGCCGCGGCGCCGATCCTGGCCGACCGCATGGGCCTGGCCCACCCGGCCGCCTTCGATATCTCCGCGGCCTGCGCCGGCTACTGCCATGGCATCTCACTGGCCAACGACATGGTTCGCTCCGGCACCGTCGACCACGTGCTGGTCATCGGCGTCGAGAAGCTTTCCGACTTCACCGACAAGTACGACCGCGGATCCGCCTTCATCTTCGGCGACGGCGCGGGCGCGGCCGTGGTGGGCGTCTCCGACACCCCGGGCATCGGCCCCACCCTGTGGGGCAGCCTGGGCGAGCAGTCGGACGCCATCACCCAGCGCGAGTCCTGGACCGACCTGCGGCCAGCCATGGAGGAGCCCGGGCGCGAGGACGGTATACCGTGGCCCGCCTTCACGATGCAGGGCCAGACGGTCTTCCGCTGGGCGGTCTTCTCGATGGCCCCGGTGGCGGTGGCCGCGGTCGAGGCGGCCGGTCTGACGCCGGATGAGCTGGACGCCTTCGTGCCCCACCAGGCCAACATGCGGATCACCGACGCCATGATCAAGGCGCTGAAACTGCCTGAGCACGTCCCGGTCGCCCGGGACATCGCCGAGACGGGCAACACCTCAGCCGCCTCGATCCCGCTGGCCATGTCCCGGATGCTGGATGAGGGCGAGGCGCCGCACGGCGGCTACGCCCTGCAGATCGGCTTCGGCGCCGGGCTGGTCTACGCCGCCCAGGTCGTCCAGATGCCCTGAGCCCCACGCTCCCGAGGCCCGGCGGGTGCACCACAACCGGGTCAGCCCAACCGCATACCGAAGGAGAATTCACATGGCACTGTCCGAGCAGGAGATCCTCGAGGGTCTGGCCGAGATCGTCAACGAGGAGACCGGTCTGGAGCCCGAGGAGGTCCAGATGGACAAGTCGTTCACCGAGGACCTCGACATCGACTCGCTCTCGATGATGACGATCGTCGTCAACGCCGAGGACAAGTTCGGCGTCCGCATCCCCGACGACGAGGTCAAGAACCTCACCCACGTCCGCGACGCGGTCACCTACATCACCACCAACCAGGGCTGACCCGCAGGTTCGTTCCTGGCGCGGGGCGGGATCACCGCCCCGCGCCAGGGACCACCACCGTCAGCGCACGACCGACCACCAGGAGGCCGTCCCGATGCCCAGCTCCACCTCGTCCCCCCGCCGCGTCGTCATCACCGGACTGGGTGCCACCACCCCTGTCGGTGGCACCGCCCCGACCACCTGGGAGGCGATCAGTGCGGGCCGCTCCGGCGTGCGTCCGCTGACGCAGGACTGGGTGGCCGAGCACGAGCTGCCCGTCACCTTCGCCGGCCAGATCCACACCTCCCCCGCGGAGACGCTGGCCAAGGTCGAAGTACGCCGCAACGACCCCTCCGGCCAGTTCGCCCTCGTCGCTGCCCGGGAGGCCTGGGCGGACGCTGGCTCCCCCGAGGTCGAGCCCGAGCGACTCGGCGTCGCGATCGGTTCGGGTATCGGTGGGGTCTGGACCCTGCTGGATCAGTGGGAGGTGCTGCGCACGCGCGGTCCCCGCCGCGTCTTCCCGCTCACCGTCCCGATGCTGATGCCCAACGGCCCTGCGGCTGCGGTCTCGCTGGACCTCTCGGCCCGCGCCGGCGCCCACTGCCCGGTCAGCGCCTGCGCCTCCGGCGCCGAGGGCATGGGCCTGGCCCTCCAGATGATCCGCAACGGCCGCGCCGATGTGATGGTCGCTGGCGGCACCGAGGCCGCGATCCATCCCCTCCCCATCGCCGCCTTCGCCGCGATGACCGCGCTCTCGGGGCGTAATGACGACCCCGAGCGCGCCTCGCGTCCGTATGACGTCGACCGCGACGGCTTCGTCATCGGCGAGGGCGCCGGTCTGATGGTGCTGGAGGCCGAGGAGCACGCGCTGGCCCGCGGCGCCACCATCTACGGCGAGCTCGCCGGAGTCGGCATGAGCTCGGACGCCTACCACATCACCGCCGGGGAGCCCGAGGGCGCAGGCGCCGCACGCGCCATGGAGGAGGCCATCTCCGACGCGGGCCTCGGGTTGCGCGACATCGCCCACATCAACGCCCATGCCACCTCCACCCCGGTCGGCGACCTGGCCGAGACCCGCGCCATCCACCGCGCCTTTGGCGAGCGCACCCAGGACATCGCGGTGACCGCCACCAAGTCGATGACCGGGCACCTGCTGGGTGCCGCGGGTGCGCTCGAGGCGGTGCTGACGGCCCTGACGCTCCACCACCGGCAGATCCCGCCCACCATCAACCTGGACAACCAGGACCCGGAGATCGACCTCGACGTCGTCACCGGGCAGGCGCGGGCGCTGTCCGCCGACGCGGATCTGGCCGCCGTCAACAACTCCTTCGGCTTCGGTGGAGTCAACGTCGCCCTCGCGCTGCGCACCTATCGCTGACGCGCCCGTGAGCACCAGCACCTACCGTCGGGGCGCCCCGGCATCCCGACGGTAGGGTCGAGCACGCCATGCATATCCTGCGCGTCGCCAACTTCGTCAGCCCGACCTCGGGCGGCATCAAGACCGCCCTGCGCGAGTGGGGTGAGTGCTATCAGGCCAGGGGGCACCGCGCCTCGCTGATCATCCCTGGACCGGGGCCGGAGATCAGTGAGGAGAGCCAGGGCATGGTCTTCCGCGTGCCCGCGACCCCCATCCCGGGCACCGGATACTCACTGATGTGGGATCGCACCGGGGTGGCCCGGCTCCTCGACGCCATCGCCCCGGACGCCCTCGAGGTCTCGGACCGCGCCACCACGCGGTGGATGGGGCGTTGGGCTCGCCACAACCGGGTGGGCTCGGTGATGATCAGCCACGAGAACATGACCGGCATCATGGTCCGGCGCACGCCCCTGCCCCATGCACCCTCGGTGTGGAGTGCCGACTTCATCAACCGGCGCAGCGCCCACGACTACGACGCCATCGTCACGCCCAGCCACTTCTCCGCCGAGGAGTGGCAGCACATCGGCGTCGACGCCGTCGTCGTTCCCCTCGGTGTGGACCTCGAGGTCTTCACCCCGACCTCGGATCCGGCGCACTACACCGCGCCCGGACCAGGCGTACCCATCGAGCTCATCCACTGCGGGCGAATGTCCCCCGAGAAGCGCCCGGAGCTGTCTGTGGAGACCGTGCGGGAACTCGTCCGGCGCGGACATGACGTCCGCATGACGATGTTCGGCGACGGTCCGCTCAAGGCTGCCCTGATGGAACGGGCGCAGAACCTACCGATCGTCTTCCACTCCTACATCACCGACCGGGCCGAGCTCGCGGCCCGGATGGGCCAGGCCGACATCGCGCTGGCACCAGGACCGCTGGAGACCTTCGGGTTGGCCGCACTCGAGGTGCTCGCCTGCGGGGTGCCGACCGTCTGCACAGACGAGGGCGCCCTCCACGAGGTCGTCGGCGACGGCGGAGCCATTGTGCCGGGCACCCCGGCCGCCTTCGCAGACGGCGTCGAAACCCTCCTCGCCCGGCCCAACGGACGCCAGCGCGCCCGCGCCCAGGCCGAACGCTTCAACTGGCCCGACTCAGCCGACCGCATGCTGGCGCTGCACGAGAAGCTGCGGACACGGCATACCCGCAAGCACAGTTGAGCAGTCCGGCCCTCTGGGCCTCGCTCGGGTCCTCGGGCGGCTGTCAGCCGACCTTATGCAGCCAGGTGGCTGGCGCGCCCTCCCCCGCATGCCGGTACACCTCGAGCTCGGCATCCCAGTCGGCACCGAGCACCTGCTCGAGCTCCTGGGACAGCCGGGTGGCATCACCGGCGCAGCGCTCCAGCACCGAGCGCAGGCGGTCCTCGTTCACCACGAGGTCACCATTGGCCGACAGGCGGGACTGGTGGATACCGAGCGAGGGAGTATGCGTCCAGCGCATCCCGTCGCTGCCGCGGCTGGCTTCCTCGACGACCTCATACCGCAGGCCGTCCCAGCCGCGCATGGCGCTGGCGATGAGCGCGCCGGTCCCGGCCTCACCGGTCCAGGAGAACTCCGTGCGCATCGAGCCGGGCTGCGCCGGCTGCGGCACCCAGTCCAAGGAGACACGGGTGTCAAGGACCCCTTCCAGGGCCCAGGCGATGTGCGGGCACAGCGCGGTGGGGGTGGAGTGCACGTACACCACCCCGCGAGTCATGACTCGGGGCATGACAGCGGACATCCTGGCCTCCTGTGTGGTGAGGGACGTCTTCCCCAACGACCTCGATCACACGGACTACCAACACATCCTGTGCGGTTGTGTGTCACATTGTGCTCTCTTGTCACTCCCGTCGCAACCGGCAGGCGTGTCGGCCGCAGCAAGAGGGGTTCGCCACACGGAGCTCAATGTCAGTTCCGTCACAACACGCGACACAAACTTGGCGATTTCGTGATCATTCCGTAATCTAGCCGAGGCGCGTTTTTCCCTGTGTCCTTGTCCCGGACCACCGCGCCCCTGCAAGAAGTGGCAACGGTCGACGCCCTGCGCGACCACCGCTGCTGCCCTTTCGAGTAGAGAGGTCGCCCCGTCGCGGCCCGGAGGTTCCCTTGAAGTCCATCGGCTTTCCCAAGCACCGCAACGCCGGCACGTCCAACCGTGGCGGCGTCGCTGCGCTGATGATCGGCGGCCTCGTCGCTGGCACGGTGGCGGCCGCGGGCGCGACCGTCACCCTGGCCCAGGGCGACGACACGAGCGAGCGCTCGGACGTCGCCACGGCCCTGCTGAATGATGTGTCCACCGCCGTCCAGGAGACGCCGGAGGACGCTGACCGCTCCGCTGACGTCGCCGAGCTCTACAGCGCCTCGCTGTCCGAGCTGCGCGACCAGGGCGCTGCCGACCGCAGCCAGGCCCGCAGCGCACCTGAGGACGCCGACGGTGTATCCACCGTCCTGGCGGACTCCGCCTTCACCGGCACCACCCTCGAGGTCGCCGAGCCGGTCGAGGAAGTGACCGAGGAGGTCGTGACCGAGGAGGCTGCCGAGGAGGTCGCCGCCCCGGCGCAGACCGAGTCGACCCAGCAGCAGTCGACCCAGCAGCAGGCGGCCCAGCAGACGCAGCAGGCGCCGGCGCAGCAGCAGACCCAGCAGGCGCCCGCCCGCCAGCAGACCCAGACCCAGAGCCAGCCCACCCAGCAGGCCCCGGCCCCGGCCCCGGCCCCCGCGCCCGCGCCCGCCCCGGTCGGCGGCTCGCTGTTCGACATCGCGGCGAGCTACGTCGGCTACCCCTACGTGCTCTACGGCACCCCGCCCCAGGCCTTCGACTGCTCCGCCTACACCTGGTGGGTGTTCAAGCAGGCCGGCATCGACATCCCCCGCACCGTCGCCGGGCAGAAGGCGGCCGTCACCCCGGTCTCCAACCCCCAGCCCGGTGACCTTGTCTTCTACAACGACTTCTACCACGTGGGCATCTACGCCGGGAACGGCATGACCTACGAGGCGCTGAACCCCTCCACCGGCGTGCGCTACGGCCCGCTGGTGAGCAGCAACGTCTGGTACGGCCGCATCGGCTGACCCAGCCACACGGCATACAGCAGGCTCGCCCCCGACCCCACCAGGTCGGGGGCGAGTCGCATTTCGGCCCCACCCGCTGCCCCCGCCACCGTGCTAGTTTCACGTATGCGCGTCGCTGAACTGCTGAAGAAGAAGGGCAGCACCGTGGTGACCCTCCCGGCCACCGCGAGCGTCTCCACGCTGCTCGAGACCCTGGACGACCACAAGATCGGTGCTGTCGTCGTGGTCGACGACAGCACCACCGAGGAGGGCGGCACCGGCACCGTGGTGGGGATCGTCTCCGAACGCGATGTCGTGCATCACCTGCGCGGCGGTACCGACACCGAGGTGGAGTTGAGCGCCCTGATGACCTCAGAGGTGCGCACCTGCTCCCTCGAGGACGAGGTGCAGGACCTCGCCGTGACCATGACCGAGCATCGCCACCGCCATGTCCCGGTCGTCCAGGACGGCACCCTGCACGGGATCATCTCCATCGGCGACGTGGTCAAGGCGCGCTTGGACGCGCTCGAAGCCGAGCGAGACCACCTGGAGTCCTACCTGCGACAGTGACGCCCGCGCACTCGGGTGGGCTTCGGCATACCCCCTGGGCCCTTGTAGGATCGGGCGTTCGGGGCCAGTAGCTCAGCCGGTTAGAGCAGCGGACTCATAATCCGTCGGTCCAGGGTTCAAGCCCCTGCTGGCCCACCCGAAGCCTGAGCGGCTAAAAGGTCACGACTCGGTGACAACCTGCGCAAATGCGCCCCGCTCGCCGCACCCTCGGTCTAGTCTCCCGACATGACGGAGACCACAGACACGGTCGAGCGCGGCCACTCTGGCCAGCCTCTCGTGGTGCTGAAGGATGTCAACAAGCACTTCGGTGACCTGCATGTCCTCAAGGACATCAACCTCACGGTGCACGAAGGGGAGGTCGTGGTCGTGATCGGCCCGTCGGGGTCCGGCAAGTCCACGCTGTGCCGCACCATCAACCGCCTCGAGCCCTTCGAGTCGGGCACGATCACGATCCACGGCGACCAGCTGCCCGAGGAAGGCAAGGCGTTGGCCAAGTTGCGCGCCGATGTCGGGATGGTCTTCCAGAGCTTCAACCTGTTCAGCCACAAGACGATCCTCGAGAACGTCACCATGGGGCCGATCAAGGTGCGCCGCACCAAGCCGGCCGCCGCGAAGAAGCGGGCGATGGAGCTGCTCGAGCGCGTCGGCGTCGACCACCAGGCCAACAAGTACCCCGCCCAGCTCTCCGGCGGTCAGCAACAGCGGGTGGCGATCGCCCGCTCGCTGGCGATGGAGCCCACGGTGATGCTCTTCGACGAGCCCACCTCAGCGCTGGACCCGGAGATGATCAACGAGGTCCTCGACGTGATGACCCAGCTGGCCAAAAGCGGTATGACGATGATCGTGGTCACCCACGAGATGGGCTTCGCCCGCCGGGCCGCCGACCGGGTCGTCTTCATGGCCGACGGCGCAATCGTCGAGGAAAACACCCCGGAGGAGTTCTTCACCAACCCCCAGTCCTCCCGCGCCAAGGACTTCCTGGGCAAGATCCTGGCGCACTGACCGACCACCCACCTATACATCTGCGAAACGCACGAGAAGAACACCAACGAAGGAGAACACCACTCATGCGCACCACGACCTACCGCGTCGCCGCCCTCGCGGCCGCGACCGCCCTCGCCCTGGCGGCCTGTGGCGACAACGGCAACGGAGACGGCGACAGCAACGGGGACTCGACCGCCGAGAACGGTGCTGCTGCCGAGGGCGACAAGCCCTTTGGTGACACCATCACCATCGGCACCAAGATCGACCAGCCTGGCACCGGCATCCTGATCGAGGGTGAGTACAAGGGCATGGACGTCGATGTGGCCAAGGAGATCGCCGAGCGCCTCGGCTACTCCGAGGACGACATCACCTGGCAGGAGTCCCCCACCCCCCAGCGTGAGGACATGCTGGTCAACGGCACGGTCGACATGATCGCCGCCACCTACTCGATCACCGACGAGCGCAAGCAGCGCGTGCAGTATGCCGGCCCGTACTTCGTCGCCGGCCAGGACCTGCTCGTCAAGAACGACAGCGACATCACCGGCCCCGAGGACCTCGATGGCAAGTCCCTGTGCTCGGTTGCCGGTTCGACCCCCGCCGAGCGGGTGGCCGAGGAGTACAGCAACCTGGACATCGACCTGTCCACCTACGACACCTACACGCTGTGCATGGAGGCCCTCGCGGCCGGTCGTGTCGACGCGCTGACCACCGACGACGTGATCCTGGCCGGGTACGCCGCCCAGGACCAGTGGGCCGGTCAGTTCAAGGTCACCGGCAACACCTTCAGCGAGGAGCTGTTCGGGATCGGCCTGAACCAGGACAGCGAGGCGTGCGAGGCGATCAACGACATCATCACCGAGATGTGGGACGACGGGACGATGGAGGACATCATCAGCGAGAACCTCGGCCCGGCTGACTACGAGGCCAGCGACGCCAACCCGCCCAGCCCCGGCGGGCACTGCGCGGGCGACTGATCCAACGCGGACCTGACGTGGTCGGCCGTCCCGCATGCCGGGGCGGCCGACCACCGGTCTGCCACCGAAGGAGGGTAGATGCAGGACATTCCTGAACTGATCCAACGCTTCGACTTCATCCAGGGCTTTGGCCTGGTGCTGTGGCTGACGTTGTGGAGCGCCGCCTGGGCGCTGATCATCGGCACCATCCTGGCGATCATGCGGTTGGTCCCTATCCGGACCGTCAACATGGTCGGCGGCTTCATCGTCAATGCGCTGCGCAACACCCCCCTGACGTTGATCATCGTGGCCGCCAACTTCGTGCTCTGGATCCAGCTCGGGATCGAGCTCGGCGACAACTCGGTCACCAACAACATCCGGCTGGCCATCCTGGGCCTGTCGGTCTATCACGCAGCCTTCGTCTGCGAGGCCCTGCGCAGCGGTGTCAACACCATCCCCCTCGGTCAGGCGGAGGCGGCTCGCTCGATCGGGCTCACGTTCTCCCAGAGCCTGCGGCACGTGATCCTCCCCCAGGCCTTCCGCGGAGCCATCACCCCCATCGGCAATGTGCTCATCGCGCTGACCAAGAACACCACCGTGGCCGCGGCCATCGGCGTGGGTGTGGTCTCGCTGTCCATGCGCCGAGCCATCGAGTTCCGACCCGATGTCCTCTTCCTGATCTTCCTCATCGTGGCCGTCGGCTTCGTGATCATCACGCTGCCGATGGGCATGCTGACCAGCTGGGCCTCACAGAAGTTCGCGGTGAAGCGATGAGCAGCGCCAACGTCCTCTTCGACGCCCCCGGTCCCCGCGCCCGACGGATCCACCTCATCGGCTCGATCATCGGCGCGGTCATCATCGCCGGCGTCATCGCCTGGATGGTCTGGACCCTCTGGAATCTCAACCAGATCACCCCGCAACGCTGGGAGCCGATCCTGGGCGCCGAGGCATGGCGGTTCTACCTGCTCCCGGGCATCCGCGCCACGATCCTGGCGGCGATCTTCTCGATCACCATCGCCTTCGTGATCGCCTTCGTCGCCGCCATGTGCCGGATGGCCGAGAGCCCCTTCCTGCGCTGGCCGGCGACCATCTTCATCGAGTTCTTCCGCGCCGTGCCGGTCCTGATCATGATGATCTTCGCGCTGACCTTCGTGACCCAGTACACCCCGGTGCCGACACCGCAGCGGCCCCTTGTCGCCGTGATCATCGGCCTGGTCTTCTACAACGGTGCCGTCATGGCCGAGGTCATCCGCAATGGCGTAGCCTCGCTGCCGTCTGGCCAGCGCAAGGCCGGGCTGTCGATCGGGCTGAACCCCACCCAGGTCCGCCGGATGATCCTGGTCCCCCAGGCCCTCACCGCCATGCTGCCCGCCCTGGTCAGCCAGATGGTGGTGGCCCTCAAGGACAGCGCGCTGGGTTACATCATCCTGTACCCCGAGCTGTTGAACTCAGCGCGCCAGATGGGCACCCGATTCGGCAACACCACCGTGGCCTTCATCACCGCCGCAGTGCTCTTCATCCTGATCAACTACGCGGTCACCATGCTCGCGGAGTACCTCGAGCGGCGCGTGCGCGAGCGGGGCGGCAAGCCCACCAAGAAGCCGGCCGCCGGTGTGGTGACCATGGACGCGACCTCGACGCGCTGAGCCACACCGTCAGCAGGACCTTCCGAGCACACGCGAAAGGGCCGGATCCGATCGGATCCGGCCCTTTAGCCCTCAGGATCATCTCCTGAGCGCCGTGCGCTCCCCCACTTGGACTCGAACCAAGAACCTGCCGGTTAACAGCCGGCTGCTCTGCCAATTGAGCTACAGGGGAATGGTGCAGCGAGGACAGACTGTACCAAACCGCACGGGCCTGACCGAAATCAGCGGACCGGATCCAGCCCTACCTGCGTACGCAGATCCTGACGCGCCTGGAGCACCTCGGCCGACAGCTCGGCGTCCTCCGGATCGGTCTCTTTGCCGAGGAGAACCTGCTCGACCAGCTCCCTTGTCCGCAGGACCGTCCGGATGCTCACCCGGGCCGAGCGACGAGGCCCGAGGTCGATGGAGCGGGTCAGCACCACGCTCGCCGAGGTGCGCTCGCGGAAGACCTGCGGGACCGACCCCGGACCGGTGCGCCGCCGCAGCCCCCACTGTCGGCCACCACCACCCACGAAGGAGACCGCGAGGGTCCAGGAGTCCGGGTTCCAGGCGCCGGTGTCGATCTCATGCCACGCTCGCTCCACCACGGTCTCGCCCTGCTCGGAGCGCTCGAGCAGCCGCCAGGTGGTCAGCAGCAGCCAATGGCCGTCGGCATCCTCCTGGGCCGAGGCGAGCAGGCTCTCCCCGCGCTCCAGGGGCACCATCGCCTCGCGCGGCACGGCGTCCGGCTTCGTGGTCGGGGGCGGGACGTCATCACCGATGACGACCTTGCGGCGGCGGAACAGCGGCATGTCTCAGATCGTCCTGTCCTTGAGGGCGGCGTGCTCGCGTTGCAGCGCCATCAGTCGCTCCCCGAGCCGCCGGGAGTCCGGCGAGCCCTCGGGCGCGCGCTGCACCTCCCCGAGCGTCTGGGTGATCTGGTGCTCGAGCACGGCGAGGCGCACGCGCTGGAAGAGGGAATCGACATACGCCTGGGGCGGTGTTCCCTCGACCGGGTCGAGGCGGACGGGCAGGGGCGCGACCGCCAGCTCGTGCACGAGAGGCTGCACCGGCGGTGGGGTCTGCGCCAGCACCGCGCGGTTCCAAGCCGTCGCGCTCATCGTGTCGGCCGCCCACACCCCGCCCGCCGCGCGCACCGCGTGCCACACGGCGCGGTGCATCGGCGCCCGCAACTGCTCAGCCGCCAGGGCGTCCATGTCGTCGGCGTAGATCGCGAGCGGATACTGCAGCGCCACCTGCAGCAGGCTCCGCTCGGCCAGCTGCACGGGGTCGGTCAGGTCCGGCACCGGCAACTGCTGCGGCTCCGCCCCCTGTCCCGTATGCCGCAACTCCCCCGAGTGCGCCCGCTCCCCCTGGTCTTGGGGCTGGCGGGGTCGCAGACCCTGGGCCGGAGCCTGCATGACCCGATTGACCTCGACCGTCAGCGACTGGGGGTCCACGCCCATCCAGCCGGCCACATCGCGGACGTACTCCGGCCGGTCCGAGGAGTCCTTGATCCCGGCCAGGATCGGGGCGACCGCCCGCACCGCCTGCACCCGCTCCTGGGCCAGCGAGAGGTCGTAGGGCGCCAGGGTCGTGCGGACGGCGAACTCGAACATCGGCTGGGCCGAGTCGACCAAGGCCCGCACCGCCTCCTCACCCTCCTTGATCCACAGGTCGTTCGGGTCCTGCCCACCCTCGGCCACGGCCACGAAGCTCTGCGCCGCCCACCGCTGGTCCTGCTCGAAGGCCTTCATCGCCGCCTTCTGCCCGGCCGCGTCGCCGTCGAAGGTGAAGATCACCCGAGCCGGTGCCCGCCCGGCCTCGTCCCGCAGGATCCGGCGCAGGATGGAGATGTGGTCGGTGCCGAAGGCCGTCCCGCACGTCGCCACCGCCGTGCCCACCCCCGACAGGTGAGCCGCCATCACGTCGGTGTAGCCCTCGACCACCACGGCCCGGCGCTCGGTGGAGATCGCCTTCTTGGCCAGATCCAGCCCATAGAGCACGCCGGTCTTCTTGTAGATCGGGGTCTCGGAAGTGTTCAGGTACTTCGCCGCGATCCGGTCATCGTCATAGAGTCGCCGCGCCCCGAAGCCCACGGTGTCCCCCGCGATCGAGCGGATCGGCCACATCACCCGGCCGCGGAAGCGGTCATAGAGCCCGCGTGAGCCTTTCGCCGAGAGGCCGGACAGCACCAGCTCCTCGTCGGTGAACTTCTTGCTCCGCAGGTGATCGGTCAGCACCTGGCCGCCCTGCGGCGCGTAGCCCACCATGAACTGACCGGCGTGCTCCCCGGTGAAGCCCTTGTCGTGCAGGAAGATCCGCGCCGCCCTCCCCTCGGGGCTCTCCAGCAGCGCCTGGTGGTAGAACTCCTCGGCCACCCGGTGCGCCTCCATCAGCCGGGTCCGTTGCCCGGCCGGCGCCTGCGGTCCGGCGTCACGTCCGCCCTGCCCGGTGTCCTCATACCGCAGCGTCATCCCGAGCCGGTCGGCGAGCCGCTCGACGGACTCGGCAAAGGTGAGGTGGTCGATCTTCTGCACGAAGTCCAGGACGTCGCCGCCCTCGCCGCAGCCGAAGCAGTGGTAGTAGCCGACCGCCGGCCGCACCGTAAAGGACGGCGTCTTCTCGTCGTGGAAGGGGCACAGGCCCTTGAGCGTCCCGACGCCGCCACCGCGCAGCGTCACGTGCTCACGCACGACATCCTCGACAGAGGCGCGCTCCTTGACCGCCTGAATATCCTCCGCGTTGATCCGTGCCACGCGCGCACCTCCTCTGCGACCTACCGATCTACCGATCTACCGACTGACCGACGTGCCGACTGATCCGACGTCCCCGCCGAGTCTAGGTCGCCCACAAATGCGCGCGCGCCAGTTGTCCCCAAGGCGTAGACTCATCCGGTTGCGCCCCGCCACCGATGACGTCCCAGCCGGCGCACTCCCCACCACCACGACCCCGGGAGCCCACGTGACCTCGACGACGTCATCCCCCACCCCCACGGCGCAGCCCGCCCCGCCGGACGACGCCCGCATCACCCTGGTCCTGCGCGTGCTCACCGCGGCAGCCTTCGTCGTCATCCTCAACGAGACCCTGATGATGAACGCCCTGCCGCCGCTGATGGAGGTCTTCGCGATCGACGCCTCGGTGGGTCAGTGGCTGACCACCGGCTTCATGCTCACCATGGCGGTGGTCATCCCGATGACGGGCTGGCTGCTCCAGCGGGTCAGCATCCGCACCGCCTTCGCGCTGGCGATGGGCACCTTCATCGTCGGCACTGCGCTGTGTGCCCTCGCACCGAGCTTCTCGATCCTGCTCCTCGGCCGGGTTGTCCAGGCCTGCGGCACCGCGGTGATGATGCCGCTGCTGATGACCACGATCATGACGATGGTCCCGGCCGACCGCCGAGGGCGGGTCATGGGCAATCTCACCCTGGCGATGTCGGTCGCGCCGGCCCTTGGCCCCACGGTGTCTGGGATCATCCTGCAGTTCGGCTCCTGGCGCTGGCTGTTCGGTCTGGTCCTGCCGGTCGCGGTGCTGATGACGGTCGCCGGGGTGCGGCTGCTCCGCAGCAGCGACCCGGGTCGTCCGGCCCGCCTGGATGTGCTCTCGGTCCTGCTCACCGCCCTCGGCTTCGGTGGCCTGGTCTACGGCCTTTCTGCCTTCGGCAAGGCCGCCGGAGGCGGCGCTGCGCTGAACCCGGTCTGGACCTTGGTGGTCGGCGTGGTCGCGCTCGCCCTCTTCGTCTGGCGCCAGGTGGCGCTGCAGCGCCGCGACCAGCCCTTCCTCGACCTGCGGACCCTGCGCCATTCCCGGTATGCCGTTGCTCTCGGCCTCCTGTGCCTGTCCTTCATGGCGCTCATCGGGGCGATGCTCCTGCTGCCGATCGCGTTGCAGGAGGTCCGCGGGATGAGCGTGCTCCAGTCCGGCCTGATGCTGATGCCGGGCGCGCTGGCAATGGGTCTGCTCGGCCCGACGGTAGGTCGCCTCTACGACAGGGTGGGCCCACGCCCGCTCGTCGTGCCCGGGGCAGTTGTGCTGGTCGCCGCGATGGCGACCCTCGCGCTGAGCGTGCAACACGCGCCGTGGTGGGCGCTGGTCGCCTTGCACTCGGTGATCAGCGTCGCGCTGGCCTTCCTCTTCACGCCGGTCTTCACCGCGGGGCTGGGCGCCCTGCCCACGCGCCTCTCCTCGCACGGCAGCGCCCTGCTCGGCGCCTCCCAGCAGGTGGCGGGGGCGGCCGGTGCCGCGCTGGTCGTCACGGTCATGCAGGTGACTGCGGCGACCCTGGCGCGTGGAGGTGCCACCGAGGTGGCTGCGCTCGGTGACGGGATCCGGGTTGCGCTGCTCGTCGGCGCCGCCCTGGCTGCCGGTGTCGTCGTGCTGGCGATCTTCGTACGACGTCCCGAGGGCGAGGAGCACGCCGGCCCCCGCGACACCGCGACCCCGGGCGCCGCCGAGCCGGACGCGTCCGCGGAGGCCGAGCACACGGCATACCCGGGGGCCTAGTCTGAGCCCATGCCCAAGGCGAGCAGCCCGTCGACCGAGCTGGAGGTGGGCGGTCGCACGGTGCGGATCTCCAACCCGGACCGCATCTACTTCCCCGACCTTGGCCTGACCAAGCTGGACCTGGCGCAGTACTACCTGGCCGTCGGCGACGGCATCGTGAACGCGCTGCGTGAGCGGCCCTGCATGATGCACCGCTTTCCCACCGGGATCACCGGTGAGCGGGTGCACCAGAAGCGGCTTCCCCGCGGCGCCCCCGACTGGGTGGAGACCGTGCAGCTGACCTTCCCGCGCTACAACCTGACCGCCGACGAACTCTGCGTCACCGAGCTTGCCCAGGTGATCTGGTCGGTGCAGATGTCCTGCGTCGAGTTTCACCCGTGGAACAGCCGCCGCGGCCACGTCGAGCAGCCCGACGAGTGGCGGATCGACCTCGACCCGGGCGAGGAGTGCGACTTCGCCACGGTCCGCCGGGTATGCGGTGTGGTCGCCGAGGTGCTCGAGGAGCTCGGGGCGGTCGGCTGGCCGAAGACGACGGGAAGCAAGGGAATCCACGTCTACGTCCGGATCCCGCCGACCCACGGCTTCCAGGACGTCCGACGCGCGGCGCTCGCCTTCGCGCGCGAGGTGGAGCGGCGGACCGACGAGGCAACGACGGTGTGGTGGCGCAAGGAGCGCGATCCGAGGCGGGTCTTTCTCGACTACAACCAGAACGCTCGCGATCACACCATCGCCAGCGCGTACTCCGTGCGCGCCGGGGAGGCGGCCCAGGTGTCGGCCCCGCTGCGCTGGGAGGAGGTGCCGGACTGCGACCCGCGCGACTTCACGATGCTGACGATGCCGGGTCGGTTCGCCGCGCTGGGTGACCTGTGGGAGGGCATCGACGAGGCCGTCTTCGACCTCGCGCCGCTGCTGGAGTGGGCTGGGCGGGACGAGGCGCAGGGCGAGACGTCGGTGGTTGACGACGCTCCGGCCTGACCCGGTCAGTGTTCGATGTCGACCACGAGGCGAAGCGGGTCGGTCAGCAGGAAGACGCGGTAGGGACGCGGCTCGCCGGAGAGCCCGACGACCAGGTCCACCTGGCCCTCGAAGGGCGTCGTGCGCACCACCTCGGTCACCAGGTCCAGCTCCGGGGTGCTGACTCTGAGGTCACCATCGTCGTAGGTCGGGTCGTCCGGGGCGGGCAGGTCCATGCCGTTGATCCTGATCTCCAGTGTGCTGTCGCCCGCCAGCTCGATCGGCAGCCCGGACCCGTCCCGGGTGGGCGCATCGGTGTAGGCAGCCCGCCAGCCTGGCCACGGCTCCTCGTGCCGTCCTGCGAGGTCCAGCACGACCCGATCGAAGCCGTCATGCGCGCCGGCCCGCACGGTGGGTGCCAGCAGCCCGCCGCCCGCCGCCGGCCAGGGCTCATCGATCCATTCCTGCGTGGGATCACGGAAGGCAGGTCCGTCGACCAGCTCCCCCACCGGGCCCGGAGCCTGGACTGACAGGAGCAACCAACTGCCGCCAAGCCGCTCAACATAGCCTCCGTGGGACAGCGCCTCGATCCAGTACTGCACCGCGTCGTCCTGGCTCGCCGTGGCGCACTGCACGCTGTCGTTCGCGATGTCACCCGCGGCGAACCTGCCGTCCTCCTGCAGGGAGGCATCGATCGCCGAGGGGATGGCCCCACAGTCCCCGACCTGCACGCCGAGAATCGCCTCCTCGGTGATGTGCAAGGTGATCAGGTCGGTGACCCCGATCGCCGCCTGGGCGCTGAGATCCCCTGGCTCGCCGTCGCCCCCCTCGGAGTCGGTGGCGACGCGGTAGAGCGGTTCGATCATCGTCCACCTGGTGTCCCGTAGGGCGGGCACGTCGAGCGCAGGCATCGAGCTGATCGTATGCGGGTTCACCTCTGGCGCATCCGGCGCCGCGAAGACGAAGGTGGTGTATCCCTCCGGCACACTCACCTGCCCCGCGGGTTCCCCAGCACCCGCGTCGCCGTCACCCCCGAGCAGGCCCGACTGCCACGCCACCCCCGCCGCCGCTCCCAGCACGGTCACCGCGAGCGCCGCCGCACCGACCCGCTTGCCGATCCGCCGCCGTCGCCCGGCGCGCCAGGTCTCGTCGGGATCCACCGCAGGTGCGCCCCGGTCTCCTGAGCCGGCCGCCCCCTCGAGCAGCGTGGAAACGTCATACCGCTCGTTCATCGCACACCCTCCTGCTCCACATCCGCCTGTCGGGCGGACAGTTCCTCGCGCAGCCGCGCCATCCCCTGATGGGAGAGGCTCTTCACGGTGCCGACGGCCACGCCCATCACCTCGGCCGTCTGGGCCTCGGTCAGGTCCTCGAAATAGCGCAGGACCAGCGCCGCGCGCTGGCGCTGGGGCAGGTGCCGCAGCGCCTCGCGCACCTCTGCGTCCCGCGCCCGGCCCTCGCTCCCGTCGCCGACTCCCCGCTCCGGAACCGCGTCGACCACGACCTCACGTCGCCGGCGGCGCCACCACGACACCCGCTGGCGATAGATCACCCGCCGCACGAAGGCCTCCGGATGATCCACCGATTCCCACCGCTCGGCCAGCGCAACCAACGCCTCCTGCAGCAGATCCTCCGCCTGCGCCTGCTCGCCGCACATCAGGACCGCGGCGCGACGCAGACCGTCCTGCCGGGAGAGCACGAAGTCGCGGTAGCCGGGATCCGTGGTGAACAACGGCCGCTCCTCTCCTTCGCGGGAGGCAGGCCCGGGCGGGCCTGCTCACCCACTCTGTCGCATCACCAGCTCAAAAGGTTCAGCCCATGCCGCGAGAATGTCAGTCCGGCCGCGGAGACGTTCAGTCCGCTCCGCGAAAGGCCGGATAACCCGGCAGCACGAGGTCGGAGGCAGACCAGCTGCGCGCCGCCCAGCGCAGCGCGTCCTCGCACACCGCGGCCACGTCCGGCAGCTGCGCGGAACACTCTCGCACCACCCAGCGCCATCGGGCGACGAGCAGTGCCCGGAAGCGCGGTCCGGATCGGCCCACCGGGGCCATCACCCGGTCATCCAGCGCACCATCCATCAGCCAGAGCGTGCCGCTGAGCACCCACGCTGCCACCGCTGCCCGCACCTGCGCGGGCCACCTGGGATCCGCCCCCAGACCAGGAAGCCTCTGCTCAGCTCCCTCCGTGAAGGCCGCGAGCATCGCGCCGGTCAGGCCAGCGGGCGGGGTGAAGACGCACCAGCAGGTGCTGAACGGCTCAGCCGCGTAGGCGGCCTCGAAAGCGGCATGCCGGAAGCCGGCTCCCTCCAGGTCCAGGAAGCGCACCCCGGAGTCCGTGAGCACCGCGTTGTCCGGACAGGTGTCGCCCGGGCCGAGCACGTGCCGATCCACATCACGCTCCAGCGCCTCCACCGCATCATGGATCTCGCTGACCGCCGCGTTGCCGTGCCGGGAGCCGGTCACCTCGATCAGCCGCGCCAGCCCAGAGCGGGGAAACTCACGCCGCATGCGCCGGTCCTCAGCCACGGCATCACCCAGGCTCGCCCTGGCCTCCGCCGGTAGCGCACCCAGAGGAAGTAGCGTGCGGCCGAGTGCCGCCGCCCACCTCAGCGCGGCGTTCCTCGCCTCGCGGGACTCAGACCCCAGGAGCAGGTCGGCCAGCGTCGGGTGGTCTCCCAGATCCTCAAGCACGAGAAGCTCTCGGGCCTCGTCCACGGCCAGCAGCTCCGGCGCCCCGGGCAGATACGCGAGCCCGGTCCGCTCCCGGCGAAACCCCATCGCCGCCCGCGAGCCCTCCTGCTGCGGCAGGAACCGCTTGGTCACGACGGAGCTGCCCCACTCGGCCGGACCCTCCAGCACCGGGTGCCGCAGGACCTCGGAGCGGCTGGATCCACCCAGGTCGATCGGATCTCCTAGCCGCACGTCGGCGGGCGGCCAGCCGGGCTCACTCACCCCGCCAGCTCCCGGATGATCTCCCCCGCGGGTCGGTCCTGGCAGGCACGCCACCCGGCTCCCGCCCAGATGTGTATGCCGTGGACGTCCCCTGCACGCGCAGCCGCGGCCCGCACCGGTCGGCTCACCTGGTCCACCGCCGGGAAGGCGGGCGGGGCGAGCTCGGCGTAGCGGTCGACGAAGGCGTTGCGGACCGCGCCGGCCACCCGACCGCTGAACGCCCGGGTCGTGACCCGCTCGGTCAGCCCAGGATCGCGCAGCGCAGCGCGGTAGGTCATCGAGGCACCGGACTCGGTGGCCAGCAGCAGCGCGGTCCCGATCTGCACTCCCGCGGCCCCGGCGTCCAGCGCGCGCCGCAGATCCCCCGCAGTCGTGATGCCGCCCGCCGCCACGAGCGGCAGATCGACGAGCCCGCGGACGGTCTCCAGCAGACCCAGGTGGTCGATGGGCTCGGGCTCCGCCTCGACCTCGTGGCTGCCGCGGTGCCCGCCCGCCTCCTGCCCCTGCAGGATGAGCACGTCGGCCTGGGCCGCGGCCGCCGCGAGCGCCTCAGACGGGGAGGTCACCGTCACGTGCACTTCGGAGCCGACGGCCTGCCAGCGCCGCACCACCTCGACCGGCGGCACCCCGAAGGTGCAGGAGACGACCGCCGGCGCAAAGGTCTCGATGAGCACGACCTTCTCCTCCCAGTGGTCATCGCCCTCCCACTGCGGATGCCCGGCAGCCACCCCCAACTCCTGCGCCCGGTCCTGGATCGCCTCGCGATAGCTGGCCACCGCTGCCTCGTGGCTGCGCCGGTCGCGGGAGCGCCGCGCTGGGTCGGTCGGCACGAAGAGGTTGACCCCGAAAGGCTCACGGGTCAGGTCCCGGGTGTGGACCAGATCTGTCGCCAACTGCTCCGGGGTCCGGTAGCCCGCGGCCATCATCCCCAGTCCCCCGGCATCGCTGACCGCCGCGACGAGCAGGGGTGAGCTGACCCCACCGGCCATCGGCGCGCCGACGACGGGCAGCGTGCGCCCGGACAGCACGCTCATGACCGGCACCTCGTCCGGTCGGCGAAGATCGCCAGCGCGCGGGCGTCCGACAGGCTCGCGACCTGGTCGATCACCGCGCGGGCCGCGGCGCCTGCGTCCGCAGCACCGTCGTAGGCCTCCAGGTGCACCGGGTCCAGCCGCGAGGAGTCCTCGGAGTAGAGCCGGACCAGCTCGGTCAGCACCTCGCGTTCGGTGTCCATCACCAGCCGCCGCTCCTCGCTGAGCATCACGAAGTGCGCCGCCACCGCCTTGAGCACGGCCGCCTGTGCCCGCACGCGGTCCGGGACGACCAGATCCGCGGCATACCGGGTCAGGATCCCTGGGCCGTACCGCTCTCGCGTCGCGACCTCGACGCTGTGCACGAAGTGGCCGATCAGCCGGGAGGTCATATCCTTCAGAGCCGCAAGATCAGCACGGGAACCGCTGTGCTGCAGCGGGACCCAGTCGTTGTCGAGGACGCCTGCCAGCACTTCCCGCAGGTGCTCGACCTCCAGATCGGAGGCGTACCACTCCTGCGCCACGCGTGCGACGGCCAGCTGGACCTCGCCCGAGCGCAGCGCCCCGGGGTCCACCCGCCCGGAGGCGATCGCGTCCTCCACGTCGTGCACGCAGTAGGCCACGTCGTCCGACCAGTCCATCACCTGAGCCTCGAAGCACCGCCGGTGCGGGTCCTCATCGGGTGCGCCTGCGCGAAGCCACCCGAAGACCTCCGCGTCATCGGCATACGCCCCGAACTTGGGCGATGCCGGGATCGGTCCGGCACCCCGGGACCAGGGATACTTCGTCGTCGCATCCAGGCTGGCGCGGGTCAGGTTCAGGCCCGCCGGTCGCCCGTCAGGGTGGGTGCGCTTGGCCTCGAGCCGGGTCAACACGCGCAGCGTCTGCGCGTTGCCCTCGAAGCCGCCGATGTCGGCGGCCAACTCATCCAGGATCGCCTCCCCGTTGTGCCCGAATGGCGGGTGGCCGATGTCGTGGGCCAGGCAGGCGGTGTCGACCACGTCGGCGTCGCAGCCCAGCGCAGCCCCCAGCTCGCGCCCGATCTGCGCCACCTCCAGGGAGTGGGTCAACCGGTTGCGGACGAAGTCGTCGCTGGTCGGCTGCACCACCTGGGTGGTCGCCGCCAGTCGGCGCAGGGCGGCGGAGTGCAGCACGCGGGCGCGGTCCCGCGCGAAGTCGTGCCGGTCCGAGCGCTTCTGCGCCGGATCCTCGGCGACCCACCGCTCACGGTCCTGCGGGGAGTACCCCGGCACGTCGAGCGGCGCGCGGTGGGAGGTGGTCGTCGACACACCCCGAGGGTATGCCGTGGCCCCCGCCCGCGGGCCCGTGCCCCTCAGCGGTGGGGCTGAGCAGCCCGGTTCAGCGGCGGTCGTCGAGGCCGAGCTGGGTGCCTCGGTCCAGCCCCCGTCGGCCGGCGACCAGCGCCCGCATCCGCCGCATGCCTGCTCCGACCACCGGGCCCAGGGGACGGGGCGGCACGTCTCGGTAGCCACCGTCGGCCAGGCCGGCCTCCCGCTCGAAGACGCTGCGCGCCGCGCGGTCACCCGTCCGCAGCCAGGACCAGGCCATCGAGCCGACGTAGAGCGGGAGGAAGGGCAGCCCGAAGCAGTAGGCCCACTGGGTGCTGTGCACCAACTCGTGCTGGAGCAGCAGGGGCCGGCGCTCGACGAGCAGGTCCAGGTCGTGCCTCGTCAGGACCACGTCGCCGATCGTGAAGGCCCCACCGGCCGGGAAGGTCCACCGGTAGTAGTCGGCCAGGAAACTGCGGCCCGGCCCACGCCTGATCCGCGCGCCCCCGACCTTCGCGACGAGCAGGCCGACAGGGGTGGACAGGTTGAGCCAGTTCAGCCAGTGCCGCCGACGCACGAAGGGGGGATCGCCCAGGGCGTTGGGCGCCAGCGACGGGTGCCGCGGCAGCGGGACCTCCGGGCGGAGGTAGCGGCCGGACATCTCAGGCGTAGCGGGCCTGAGCGCGCGCCCGGGCCTTGGCCGCCTCGACCTCGCGGTCCTTGGGCGGCGCGGCGGTGACGAGGGAGTCCAGAAGGGTCTGGGTGGCCTCGGCGATCGCGGCGACGGCTGCGGCATACGCCTGCTCGTTCGCCTTGGCCGGCTTGCTCGCCCCACCCACCTTGCGGACGTACTGCAACGCCGCGGCCTGCACCTCATCCGGGGTGGCCGGCGGGGCGAAGTTGTTGAGGGGGCGGATGTTGCGGCACATGCAGCACACTCTGCCACGAGCCCGCCCGCTAGGGTCGGTTCATGGGATCTCTCTGGCACCCGTTCTCGGACATGGGAGCGGTCGAAAGCGGTGGCGAGTTCGTGATCGAGCGTGGCGAGGGGGTCCACGTCTACGACACCCAGGGGCGGCGCTACCTGGATGCGACCGCCGGGCTGTGGTTCACCAATGTCGGGCACGGCCGGGCCGAGCTCGCTGAGGCAGCCGCCGAGCAGATGCGGACGATCGCCGCCTACTCCACCTTCGGTGACTACGCGACGGTCCCCACCCTGGAACTCGCCGACCGGCTGGAGGCGATCGCGCCGGTGCCCGGCAGCAAGATCTTCCTCACCTCCGGTGGCTCGGACTCGGTGGACACCGCAGCCAAGATGGCGCGGCGGTACTGGGTCGAGCAGGGACGCCCGGAGAAGACCGTGCTGCTCTCCCGCTCCAAGGCCTATCACGGCATGCACTACGCGGGCACCGCGCTGGCCGGCATCCCCGGCAACCGCGAGGGCTACGGCGAGCTCGTCCCCGACAGCACCGCCCAGGTCGAGTGGGACTCGGCCGAGGAACTGCGCTCCACCATCGAGCGGATCGGCGCCGACAAGATCGCCGCCTTCTTCTGCGAGCCCGTGATCGGCGCAGGTGGGGTCTACCCGCCCCCGGAGGGCTACCTGACCGAGGTGCGGAAGGTGTGCACCGAGCACGACATCCTGTTCGTCGCCGACGAGGTGGTGACCGGGTACGGCCGGATCGGCGGATCCTGGTTCGCCAGCTCTCGGTTCGGCCTCGAGCCCGATCTTGTCACCACCGCCAAGGGCCTGACCAGCGGTTATGCCCCGATGGGTGCAGTCCTCGTCGCTCCGCGCGTCTGGGAGCCCTTCTTCCGCACCGGCGCTGGGGTGTGGTTCCGGCACGGCTACACCTACTCCGGCCACGCCATGGCCTCGGCGGTCGCGCTCGCCAACCTGGACCTGCTGGAACGGGAGGGCCTCGTGGAGGAGGCGGCCCGCCTCGAGCAGACTCTGGACGAGCGGATCGGCGCGCTCGCCGACCACGAGCGCGTGGTCGAGGTGCGCTCCGGCGTCGGAGCGGTCGCGGCCATCCAGTTGGAGAACCCGCCGGCCGCGATGCAGTTCGCCGCCCGGGTCCGGGACTTCGGCATCGCGACCCGCGCGTGCGGCGCCGGCGCCATCCAGATCTCGCCGTCCTTCACGATGACCGACGACGAGGTGGGCGAACTCGCCGACACCTTCCGCGAGGCGCTGGACGCCCCGGTCGAGGCGGGATCCTGATGTCGCCCGCCGGAGAGAGGACCCATCCTTCCGGCTCCCCCTCCCCGCTCGTGAGTGCGACTGAACTGGCGCGGGAGCTCGAGGGCCAAGCCCCACCGACGCTCGTCGACGTGCGCTGGGCCTTGGGGGCGGGCGCCGAGGCCAACCACACGGCATACCGGGAAGGGCACCTGCCCGGGGCGAGCTTCCTGGACCTGGAGAGCGCCCTGTCGGACCCGCCGCGACAGGGCGGCGTCGGTGGCCGCCACCCGATGCCCTCGCTGGAGCGCGTCGAGGAGGGCCTGCGCGCGGCAGGGGTGCGCGAGGGGAAGCCCGTCGTCTTCTACGACGCGCGGACCTCGCTCGGCGCCGCCCGCGCCTGGTGGGTGGCGACCTACTACGGCGTGCCCGCGCGCGTGCTCGACGGCGGCCTGGCGGCCTGGGAGGCAGCGGGCCTGCCCGTCGACTCTGGCGACCTCCAGCCCACCGAGGGAGATGTCTCGTTGGTGGCCGGCACGAAGGATCTGCTGCAGGCGTCGGGAGTCATCGGACTCCTCGCCGAGGGCGGTCAACTGCTCGACTCAAGACCGTCGGATCGCTTCCGCGGGGAGAACGAGGTGATCGACCCCGTGGCCGGGCACATCCCCGGAGCCCGGAGCCTGCCCGCCCTGTCACTGCTCGACGACGAGGGCGGCTTCCTGGACGGCGACGCCATCCGGGCCCTGCTCCGCGACGCGGGGGCAGAGCCGGATGCGCCGACCGCCGTCTACTGCGGCTCCGGGGTGCAGGCGGCCCACGCCGCGCTCGCGCTGGAGGCCGCCGGCCTGGACTCCCCAGCCGTCTGTGTCGGCAGCTGGAGCGATTGGATCACCGACCTGGCGCGACCGGTCGCGACCGGCGGCGCGGACGGCTGAGCAAGCCCTCTCAGGCGTCCGCGAAGGCCTCGACCAGCTCGCGGTTGAAGGCCTCCAGGTCAGCCGGGGTGCGGCTGGACACCACTCCCCCGTCGACGACGACCTCCTCGTCGACCCAGGTCGCGCCCGCGTTGCGCAGGTCGGTCTTGAGCGAGGCGTAGGAGGTCATCCGGCGGCCCTTGAGGATGTCGGCGTCGGCCATGATCCACGCGCCGTGGCAGATCACCGCGATCGGCTTGCCCTCCGTGCCGAAGTGCCGGGTGAAGGCGACCGCACCCTCGTCCATCCGGATCTTGTCCGCATTGGCGGTCCCGCCGGGGAGCACGAGCGCGTCGTAGTCGGCCGGGTCCACGTCACCCACCGCGTGGTCGACGTCCTGGGTGTGGCCGTTCTTGCCCTCGATCGAGCCCTTCTCCGGACCGATGAGGTGAGCGGTTCCACCGGCCTCGGTGACGGTGTTCCAGGGGCTGGTCAGTTCGCTGTCCTCGAAGCCGTCGGTAGCCAGGAAGGCGATCGTCTTGCCGTTGAGTCGTTGCGTCATACCGTCAACGCTAGAACGATCGTCGGCGCCCTGCATCCGGAGCAGGAACCCTCCCGTCCAGAACCGCGCCGGCTCTTCGACTCGCGACCCCTCCCAGGCAGACCTGAGGGTGCACGGACCGACCGATCACCGATCCCGGGGAGGGACCATGGGCAGGGCCAGCGCGGAGACCGAGCAGGAAGGGCAGCAGGGCGGTCAGCGGAAGGCACCCCGTGAGGGCCTCACGATGCGGGCCCTGGGGTGGATCGAGCGGGTCGGCAACAAGCTGCCCAACCCGTTCTGGCTCTTCATCCTGCTCGCCGCCGCGACGGCGGTGCTGTCCTGGATCCTGGCTCAGGCCGGCGTGACGGTGACCAACCCGGCCGACGGGGAGGAGGTGCCGGTCAAGAACCTCCTCAGCGGTGAGGGCATCCTGGAGATGATCACCGAGGCGATCCCCAACTTCATGACCTTCCCGCCCCTAGGCCTGGTCATCACGGTCCTGCTGGGTGTCGCGGTGGCCGAGCAGGCTGGCCTGATCTCGGCGTGCTTGCGTGGTGCGGTGACCAAGGTCAGCCCGAAGTTGCTGACCTTTGTGGTGGCGCTGGCCGGCATCGTCGGCTCGGTGGCGGCCGACGCCCTCTATGTCATCCTGCCGCCCCTGGCGGCGCTGGCCTTCAAGGCCGTCGGCCGGAGCCCGATCGCCGGTGTCGTGGTGGCCTTCGCCGGTGTCGCGGGCGGCTTCAACGCAAGCCTGCTGCTGACCCCCACGGACGCGCTGCTGGCCGGACTGTCCACCTCGGCGGCCGAGATCGTCGAGCCCGGCTATGTCGTGTCACCGATCGCCAACTGGTACTTCTCGGCAGCGTCGGCCATCATGCTGGCCTTCGTCATCACCCTGGTGGCCGAGACACTCCTGGCCAAGCGGATGACACTGCTCGATGAGACCCCCATCGATGAGGAGGCCGCGAAGTCCAACGCGCTGGCCACCGACGAGCAGGCCGAGCGGGCGGAGGAGGCCACCGAGGAGGTGGAGCAGGACTTCGAGGACCTCGACGCCATGCAGCTGGAGCCCAAGGAGCGCCGTGGCATCTGGGTCTCGCTGCTCGCGACGGCCGTCTTCATCGGGCTCTTCCTGACCGCTTTGGCCTGGCCGGACTCGCCCCTGCGCGGGGAGGACGGTGGGATCGTCACCTCGCCGGTGCTGCTCAACATCGGCATCATCATCATGCTGTCCTTCATCGTCGCCGGCGTGGCTTACGGGCTCGTCGCGGGCACGATCACCGCCTTCGACGACATCCCCAAGTTCATGACCAAGGGCATGCTGGAGATGGCGCCGGTCCTGGTCCTGTTCTTCGCCGCGAGCCAGTTCATCGCCTGGTTCGCCTCGTCCAATATCGGCAC